>NZ_OZ034688.1:0-600000 GCF_964026685.1 Candidatus Providencia siddallii | reverse complement strand
TGTATGTTTATAGTGCTAGTGTATTACCAGGAATGGTTCCTTGGTTGGTATTATTAACAAGTCAAATTCGTTTTCGTAAATATAATAAAGAAAAACTTGTGAATCATAATTTCAAATCAATTTTATTTCCATGGGTTAATTATATTACATTATTTTTTTTAGTATGCGTTTTAATTGGAATGCTTATAAATCAAGATACTCGTTTATCTTTGATTATAGGAGCTTTATTTTTATTAGTTGTTTCAATAATTTATTTTTTAGTTAATAAATTAAATCGAATTCAAATAAAATAATTAAAAAATTTTTTAAATGTATAGACAATTAATAAATAAAATTGTATTATCCTTTGAATGTGCGCCCGTAGCTTATTTGGATAAAGCATTGCCGTCCGAAGGCAGAGATTTCAGGTTCGAATCCTGTCGGGTGCTATCGTTAAAATTTTATGGTGACTATAGCTCAGTTGGTAGAGCCCTGGATTGTGATTCCAGTTGTCGTGGGTTCGAATCCCATTAGTCACCCATTTAAAGTTTATTACGAAGGTGGCGAAATTGGTAGACGCGCTAATTTCAGGTATTGGCATCTAAAAATGATATAGGGGTTCAAATCCCCTCCTTCGTTTTATAAAATTATGTTTTAATTCGGTGAGTAGCGCAGTTTGGTAGCGCAACTGGTTTGGGACCAGTGGGTCGGAGGTTCGAATCCTCTCTCGCCGATTATTAAAAAAAAAATAAAATATTACTTATATTTATATTTAATATTAAAATTAGTTAATTTATATTATATATTTAATGGTTATTTGTTATATTTAATTTCATTGTTTTTAATTTTTTATTATTAGTAATTTATATTTTAAATTCTTTAAAAATTTTGTTGAAATACAAATTTCAATTAACGTTTATAATTAATAATAAATATATTAAAAAAAATATATTAATTATATAGAAAAGTATAATTTAAAATAATCTTTTTGTTTTTATTTGATAATAAAGAAAGTAAGTATAAATTATAAAAAATATTATATAGTTTAAATATATTATAACCGTCAATTTTTGAAGGTTATAATATAAATATTATAAATTAGAAAGGAATATCATCATCAAAATCAACTGATAATTCATTTATTTCTTTTAATTGATTTTCAAGATTATTATTGTTATGATTTTGTTGATTTATTTCTGTTTGTTTTTTTGAGTCCCAATTGTTTTGTTCATTATTATTATGTGATAATTTTTCATTGTTTCGATTTCCTAGTATTTGTATAGTTCCCTCTATATTTACAATAATTTCTGTTATGTATCGATCTTGACCATTTTTATCTTGCCATTTTCTAGTTTGTAAAGAACCTTCGATATAAACTTGAGATCCTTTTTTTAGATATTCGTTTGTAATTTCGGCTATTTTACCGAAAATTACTACTCGGTGCCATTCAGTTTTTTCTCGTTTTTCACCTGTTTGTTTATCTTTCCAATTATCAGAAGTTGCTATAGATAAATTAAGTACAGCTATACCATTAGGTGTATAACGTATTTCTGGATTTTGTCCTAGATTACCTATAAGAATTACTTTATTTATTCCTCTGCTAGCCATTTGTTTTATCCTAAATATTTCGAAGCAATTATTAGTAATGATAGAATATTTTATTGTTAAGTTAATTAAATTCAATATTTTATAATTTAAAATAAAATTTATTTTAAAATATATTTTTTTGTTATAAAAATATGAATTTTTATTTAGTTTATTGTTATTTTTTTATTAATATAACTAATATATTTTATATTAAGTTTTCAAAAATAATAATTTATATTTATAATTAATTTTCCATATTATAAATATTGTTACTTATAATAATACATTTTTTTAACTATTTAATAAAAATAAGTTAATTATATTATGAAATAATTATTTAATTAAAATATTCTATTTTAACACGTGATGTTAATTTTGTTAGTAGTTCATAATTTGAAAATCCTGTTTTATTTGCAATTTCTTCGATTGGTAATTTTTCACCCCATAATAATACTTCATCTCCTATTTTATCAGTACTATTTTCACCTAAATCTACAATAGTCATATCCATTGAAATTTTTCCAACAATATAAACTTTTCTTCCGTTAATTAAAACTGGAATTTTTGATGATGAATTAAAACTATACCCATCACCATATCCTACAGCTATAACACCTAAATAAGTGTTTTTATTACTAGTTCATATTCCATCATATCCAACATATTCATTAGCAAAATATTTTTTAATTGAAATTAGTATAGTTTTAAATGTCATTACAGGTTGCAAACCAAAATCTGATCCATTTTTTTTATTTTGAGGAGAGACGCCATACATTATAATGCCAGGACGTATATAGTCAAAATGAGCCTCTGGCCATAATAAAATACCAGCTGAAGCAGAAATTGATTTTTTTCCATTTTTATTAAAAATAAATTTTTTATATATATTAATTTGTTTTTTAGTAACTGATGAAGATGGAGTATTTGCTTTAGAAAAATGACTAATAATATTGATAGGTAATTGTACATTTTTGCAATGTTGTAAACGGTTATAAAATTTTTCTGCATCTTTTTGTAAAATTCCTATACGATACATCCCAACGTCTAATTTCATTCATATTTTTATTTTATTATTAATTTTACTTTTTTTTAAAATTTTTAATTGTTCATTACAGTGTATTACTGTATTTAGTTTGTTTTTGACTATTAATGATAAATCTTTTGTTGTTAAAAAACCTTCAAGTAAAATAATAGGTTTTGTTATTCCTGATTTTCTAATAATTAATGCTTCATCTAATCTTGCAACTCCAAAACCATCTACTAAATTTTGAATTGTTTTTGTTATTTCTAATATTCCATGTCCATAAGCATTCGCTTTTACAATTGCTATGATATTCTTATTTGGCGCAATTTTTTTTATATGTTGTAAATTATTTTTTATAGCTAATCGATTTATAAAAGCAGTTGCTATTTTCATTTTTTTTATTTTTTAAAATTTATTAGTTAATAATATTATTATATAAAAAATTATTTTTTATATTATATAATTATTTTTTTATATTATAAAGTAATTATTTTAAATTAAAATTTTTATTAAAATTTATATCTTGGTTCTGCATAATTATCAAATCTTGATAATTGTCCATTAAATGTTAATTTAATTGTCCCAACAGGTCCATTTCGATGTTTACCAATGATGATTTCAGCTACTCCTTTTAATATACTATTATCGTTGTAAATTTCATCACGATAAATAAACATAATTAAATCTGCGTCTTGTTCAATAGAACCCGATTCTCTTAAATCTGAATTAACTGGTCGTTTATCAGCACGTTGTTCAAGACTACGATTTAGTTGAGATAAAGTTATAACTGGTACGTTTAATTCTTTAGCTAATGCTTTTAGAGAACGAGAAATTTCTGCTATTTCTAAAGTACGATTTTCAATTAAAGAAGGTACTCGCATTAATTGTAAATAATCAATCATAATAAGACTTAATCCATTATTGTCGCGATAAACACGTCTTGCACGTGATCTAACATCCATTGGTGTTAAACCTGAAGAATCATCTATATACATGTTACATTTTTCCATTAATATACTCATTGTACTTGAGATTCTAGCTCAATCTTCATCGCTTAATTGACCTGTTCGTATTCGTGTTTGATTAACACGGGATAATGATGCTAACATACGCATCATTATTTGATTTCCTGGCATTTCTAAACTAAAAATAAGTACTGGTTTTTTTTCAGTCATTGCTATATTTTCGCATAAATTCATAGCAAATGTAGTTTTACCCATTGATGGTCGCGCAGCTATAATAATAAAATCTGAATTTTGTAATCCTAGTGTTTTATTATCAAGATCTTGATAACCTGTAGAAATACCAGTTACACCTTTGTTTGGATGTTTATAAAGTTTTTCAATTTTTTCTATTGTGTCTGCTAATATAGTTTCTATAATTTTTGGACCGTCACTTTTATTTGTTTTTGATTCAGCGATTTGAAAAATTTTACTTTCTGCAAGATCAAGTAAATCTTCGCTAGTTCTGCCTTTTGGATCATATCCAGAGTCTGCTATTTCATTAGCAACAGAAATCATATTTCTAACTATAGCGCGTTCTCTTACAATATCAGCATAAGCATTTATATTTACTGTACTTGGTGTATTTTTTGATAATTCAGCTAAATATGAAAAGCCACCAACAATATCTAATTTTCCTTGTTGTTCTAAAGATTCAGATAGTGTAATTAAGTCTATTGGTTTATTTTGTTCTAGTAAAATTTTCATTTGTGAAAAAATTATTTTATGAGATTTAATAAAAAAATCTGATTGTGTTATGCGGTCAGAAACTGTATCCCATCTATCATTATCTATCATTATTCCACCTAAAATTGATTGTTCAGCTTCTATTGAATGAGGTGGAAGTTTTAATTTTTCAATTTGATAATCTCGTAATATATTTTTTTTATAATCTGATAATATTTTTTTTGACATTTTTATTCCTAGATTTTGTATCTTATTAATATTTTATAGTGTATAATAAGTTAAAAAATAAAAAAATATAATGTAAAAAATTATGTTTTTTTTATTGGAGAATATTGTGGCGATACGTATTAAATTTAATAAATATGGTTCATCTGAAGTATTAAAGATTGAAAAATATTTACCAAATGATCCGTTATATAATGAAATTCAAGTAGAAAATAATGTAATAGGAATTAATTTTATAGATATTTATATGCGTAATGGATTATATCCTGTTACAAATTTACCTAGTGGTCTTGGGATTGAAGCTGCTGGGGTTGTTATAAAAAAAGGTAAAAATATAATTGATTTTAAAGTTGGTGATAGAGTAGTTTATGCACAAGGAAAATTAGGAGCATATAGTGAAATTCATAATGTAAAAGAAAATGTTGCTGTACATTTACCAGATAATATTTCTTTTAAAGATGCTGCAGCTTGTTTTTTAAAAGGTATTACAGTTTATTATTTATTTAATAAAGTTTATAAAATTAAATATAATGAAAAATTTTTGTTTTATGCTGCAGCCGGTGGTGTTGGTTCTATTGCTTGTCAATGGGCGAAATTAATTGGTGCAAAATTAATAGGTGTTGTTGGTTCAGAAAATAAAAGAATAATAGCAAAATCGTTTGGAGCATGGGATGTTATTAATTATAAAAATGAAAATATTGTATCTAGAGTAAATGAAATAACAAAAGGAAATAAAGTTCGTGTAGTATATGATTCTTTTGGTAAAACGACATGGTTTGATTCTTTAGATTCATTAAAAAAAAGAGGATTAATGGTTAGTTTTGGAAATGCATCAGGTTTTGTAAAAAATATTAATTTAGATATTTTAAATAAAAAAGGTTCTTTGTATGTTACAAGACCATCTATTAGAGATTATATTTCAAATAAAAAAGAATTAAAAAAAATAAGTAAAATATTGTTTGATATGTTATTAAGTGGTAAACTTAAAGCAATAGTTCCATCAGAACAAATTTTTTCACTTAAAGATGTAAAAAAAATTCATGATATGATTGAATCTAAAAATACGTATGCATCTAGTTTATTAGTACCTTAAAATGTTTAAATTTATTTTTTATAATAGTTATTTAACATTATTTAATTTTAAAAAAAATAATAAAATATTAAATTATGTTTTTTGATATAATAATTTTTATTAATTTTAAAATTAATATCTATTAGTTTTATAATTTAATTGTTTTGATTTTAATGGCAGTATAATGAAACGTATTGATTTAAATTCAATTAATAAATATTATCATTTTTTAAAAAAATTACGATTAGAAGATTCTCATAAAGGAATGTTTGGAACATTAGGTTTAATCGGTGGTTCTTATGGAATGATAGGAGCTATAATTTTAGCAGGGTGTTCTGCTTTAAAAATTGGTTGTGGAAAAGTTATTATTGGATTTAATCAATTAAAATGTGCAGTTTCATTAATTGAAAGTATGCCGGAATTAATTTTAAGAACTGTTAATGAGATAATAAATGATATATCATTAACAAATTTGGTTGTTGGTCCAGGATTAGGTATTAACCCGGTAAGTTCAATTTTAATAAAAATGATAGTTTTAGATAAAAAAAAATATATTTTATTAGACGCAGATGCGCTTAATATTCTTTCTATAACATCAGATATAAAATTACATGAAAATTGTATAATCACACCTCATCCTAAAGAAGCAGCATGTTTATTACATACAAATGTAAAAAAAATACAATTTAATCGGAAAAAATCAATATTAATGTTATCTAAACAATATTGTTGTTGGGTTGTATTAAAAGGTTATCATACTTTAATATCATCTCCTGATGGAGATTTATGGTGTAATTACAGTGGTAATAATGGATTATCTACTGCTGGTACTGGCGATGTATTATCAGGTATTATTGGTGGTTTGTTAGCTCAAAAAATACCAATTCAGGAAGCAATTTGTGGTGGTGTTTGGATTCATGGGGCTGCTGCAGACAGAGCAGTATTAGAAGGAATAGGACCGATTGGTTTAACTGCACATGAAATTATTGATTATGCTCGTATTATAAGAAATAAACTAGCAAAAAATTATTTTTTTAAAAAATTAAATAAAAAAGTTATTAGATAGAGTATATTTGTATTTGATTATTTTTAAATATTATTAATTAATTTTTATGAAGATATTTATAAAAAATCTAAAATAAAATTTATTTTTTTATTAGATTATGTTAATTTTATATTTAATTGTAATTAATAAAATAATATTAATTATTAAAAAAAGCAATTTTGTTTGTAATTAGTTTTTTTGTAATCAAAAAAATTTACGAAAAATTATTAGTTTTATACTATATATAATATATAGATTATATAATATTTATATATATTATAATTACAGGATATATTTTATGTGTAATGTATATTTTGATATTACTAAAACACTTGATACATCTGGATTACGTTGTCCTGAATTAGTAATGTTAGTTCGAAAAACAGTTCGTAATATAAAAAAAGGAGATACTTTATTAATTATTTCAGATGATAGTACTACAATTTATGATATTCCTAATTTTTGTCGTTTTATGAAACATGAATTATTGTTAATAAAAGTAAAAAATAAGCCATATCGTTATTTATTACGTAAAAAAAAGTAATAATATTGTTTTTTTTAAATTTGTTTAAAATTTATTATTTTTTTAATGTTTATTTAATATTTTGTTTTCTATAAAAAAGACGATAAGCAACTTGTCCAGAAATTTTTTCATGACGTAATTCTCAATTTATAGGTACGTTTACTAATATTAGATTAGATTCTGATTCAATGTAAATTAAACTTTTATTTGATAAAAATTGTTTTTTTTCTAAAAATTGTATGCTTTTGTAAATTAATCCTTTGTAGAAAGGTGGGTCAATAAAAATTATATCAAAAATATTTTTTATTTCATTTGTAATCGTTAGAATATCTTTGTTAATAATAGTTATATTATCTGCTTGTAATTGTTTTTTATTTTTTAATAAAAAATTTATATTGTTCTTATTTAATTCAATGAAAGTTACACTTTTTGCAAAACGAGAAAGTGCTTCAAATCCTAAAGAACCAGTTCCTGCAAAACAATCAAGACAATTACTATTTTGAATAAAAGGATTTAACCAATTGAATAAAGTTTCTTTTATTTTATTTCTTGTTGGTCGTAAATTATTATAACTACGAAAAAATAATTTTCGTCCGCGCCATTTCCCACTAATTATTTTAATTTGTTTATATGATACTATTTTTAATTTTTTATTATATTTTTTTGGATATAAATTCATTAATTTTTATATTATTTAGTATTTTTTTGTTTTATATATTTATAATATATATTAATATATATTATAAATATATAATCTTTGAATTTTAATAGTTATATATTTTGTAATATAATGTATTATCATAAATTGGTTATATTTATTAATAAATAAAATTAGTTAATATTTAAATGTAAAGTTTAAATATAAAAATTTATTATAGATAAAAAATTTAGTGAAAAAATGAAATTAAAGAAAAATAATTTTTTTGAAAGGTTTAAAAAAAGATTAATAAAAACTCGTGAAAATTTCAGTTATAATTTATTTAAATTATTTACTAATAAAAAAATTGATGATGATTTATTTAATAAATTAGAAGAATTTTTATTGGTTTCTGATGTTGGTTTTTTTACTACACGTAAAATTATTAATAAATTAATCAAACATTCCAATTCTAAAGAATTGAAAAATATTGATTTACTATATAGTAAATTACGTATAGATCTTTTAAATATTTTAATATCTGTAGATAAACCTTTAGTTATAAAAAATGAAAAACCATATGTTATTTTAATGGTTGGGGTTAATGGAAGTGGTAAAACTACAACAATTGCTAAATTAGCACATAGATATAATTTAGATGGAAAAAAAATAATGTTAGCAGCTGGTGATACATTTAGAGTTTCAGCTATTGAACAATTGCAGATTTTTGGTAATATAAATAAAATACCTGTTATAGCTCAACATTATGGTGCAGATCCTAGTTCTGTGATTTTTGAAGCTATTAAACAATCTAGATCAAAAGATATTGATGTGCTTATTATAGATACTGCTGGGCGATTGCAAAATAAATTTTTTTTAATGGAAGAATTAAAAAAAATTGTACGAGTAATTAAAAAATTTGATAAACATATCCCTCATGAAACAATGTTAACATTAGATTCAAATATTGGACAGAATTCTATTAATCAAGCAAAATTTTTTAATGACGCAATTGGTTTAACTGGTATTACGTTAACAAAATTTGATAGTACAGCAAAAGGTGGAGTAATTTTTTCAATTGCAGAACAAATAAATATACCAATTCGTTATATAGGTGTTGGTGAAAATATTGAAGATTTATGTATATTTAACGCAAATGAATTTATTGATGCTTTATTTATATAAAAATATTTTTAATTTTAATAAAAATTAGTAGATATTTAATATTATTATATATAGATAATAATTATTATAATATTTTAAATATATATTTAAAATAATTATTTTTATCAAAAATATTGATTTTTTATAAAAATAAAAATATTTTTTAATTAAATAGTTTTTAATATTTTTTGATGTTATTAAATCTAGATTTAAAAAAAATTAAAATTAGTATTTTTTATTTTTTAAAATATTTTAAAAATATTATATATTTTATAATAGAGGATTTTAATGTTTAATGATATAAAATCGTTATCTATAATACCGCAATGGAATATTGAAGCATATGTTAGAGTAGCTAATACTTTTCCAATACTTACTATAGATGAAGAAAAAAATTTTGCTGAACGTTTACATTATTATGGTGATTTAAAGGCAGCGAAACAATTAATTTTATCTCATTTACGTTTTGTTATTCATATTGCTCGTAGTTATTCGGGATATGGTCTACCGCAAGCTGATTTAATTCAAGAAGGAAATATTGGTTTAATGAAAGCAGTTCGTCGTTTTAATCCTGAAATTGGAGTTAGATTAGTTTCTTTTGCTATTAATTGGATAAAATCAGAAATACATGAATATGTTTTACGTAATTGGAGAATTGTAAAAGTAGCTACAACTAAATCTCAACGTAAATTATTTTTTAATTTAAGAAAAAATAAAAAACGTTTTGGTTGGTTTAATCAAGAAGAAGTAGATAAAGTTGCAAAAGAATTAGGTGTTAGTAGTAAAGATGTTCGTGAAATGGAATCACGAATGTCTGTTCAAGATATGTCTTTTGATATAAAAGAAGATGATGAATCAAATTATTTTAATGGTTCATTATTGCCTATGTTATATTTACAAGACAAAACATCTGATTTTGCTGATATGATTGAAAATCATAATTGGGAAACTCATGCTACTGAATGTTTGTTAAAGGCTTTTGCTTTATTAGATACAAGAAGTCAAGACATAATACGTTCTCGTTGGTTAGATTATGGAAATAAAAAAACGTTACAAGAATTAGCAAATAAATATAATGTTTCAGCTGAGCGAATCCGTCAACTTGAAAAAAATGCTATGAAAAAATTACGTTTAGTTATTGAAAAAAATAAAAATTAGTTAAATTATTAATTACTATTAGTATAGTATTATTTTTTTTGAATTAAATAATTTAAAAAATTTATATTTATATTCAGTATTTATTATTAAATAATAAAAAATATATTTTATATAAATTGTTTTTATATTAATTTTATTAAGAAAAATATAATTTTTAATATTTTTAATTAATATTAATTATATTAAATATAATAAAATTATTATAATTATTTTATATTTAAAAATATAATTTTTAAATTTATATAATAAATATATTAGTAAAAAATTATTAAATATATATTTATAAAAAAATAAAATTAAAAAAAAATAATTTTTTTAATTTTATTAAAAAAATAATAATATATATTATAGGATGTTTTATAAAAACCTTATAATATATATATATATATTTATATATTATAAGGTTTTTATAAAAAATAATTTTGTTATATTATTAATAAAAGTTATTTTTTTATAAAAATATAAAAAAAATAGTTTCATTAAAAAAATTAAAATATTAATTTTATACTGATATATTTTATAATTGTATTATATATTATTTGTTTAATTAATATATTAATTAAACAAATTTTGTTATAACATATTATATAGTATTTAAATTTTAATTAGATTAATTTATTTTTTTATAAAAAATTTTATGTATTTTAAAGTTTTTTAATAATTAAATATTAAAATTATTTTATATATACAAAATTTATTTTATTTTTTAGATATCATATAAATTTTAAAAATATTTATTAAGTTAAAATTTTAATAGGAATTTTTACATGAAACGTATATTTATTATAGTATTGGATTCTTTAGGTATTGGATCTTCTAGCGATGCAGATAGTTTTGGTGATAATGGTTCAAATACTTTAGGTAATATTGCAAGATCATGTTTTTATTTAAATAATAACTTAAATAAAAGAAAAAAAATGTTATATTTACCAAATTTAAATAGTCTTGGTTTAGGTTTGGCTGCAAAAGAAGCAAGTGGTTTTTTTCCTATTGGTCTTGATCAAAATGTTAAAATTATTGGAGCATATGGTTATGCAAGTTCTATTTCATCCGGTAAAGATACACCATCTGGTCATTGGGAAATTGCTGGTGTACCAGTACTGTTTGATTGGGATTATTTTTCTAATAAAAATAATAGTTTTCCACAAAAATTATTAAATATTTTAATTAAAAAAGCAAATTTGTTTGGATATTTAGGTAATTGTCATTCTTCAGGTACTGTAATTTTAAAAGAATTAGGTGAAGAACATATAAAAACAAAAAAACCAATTTTTTATACTTCTACAGATTCTGTATTTCAAGTTGCTTGTCATGAAAATATATATGGTTTGGATAATTTATATAATTTATGTTTTATTATTCGTGAAGAGTTAATAAAATGTGGTTATAATATTTGTCGTGTTATTGCTCGTCCATTTATTGGTAATCATGCAAATAATTTTATTCGTACTGGTAATCGTTATGATTTGTCAGTAAAGCCGCCATCATTAACTGTGTTTAAAAAAATAATTGATGAAAAAAAAGGTGAAGTTGTTTCAATAGGTAAAATTGCTGATATTTATGCTAATGTTGGAATAACTAAAAAAGTTAAAGCTACTGGTATTTCCAATTTATTTGATGAGACAATAAAAGAAATAAAAGAATCAAATGATAATACTATTGTTTTTACTAATTTTGTTGATTTTGATTCACTTTATGGTCATCGTCGTGATGTTTTTGGTTATGCAGAAGCTTTAGAATTTTTTGATTTTCGTTTGCCAGAGATTATAAATTTAGTAAAAAAAAATGATATGTTAATTTTAACTGCTGATCATGGATGTGACCCAACTTGGCATGGTACTGAACATACACGTGAATATATTCCTATTTTAATTTATGGGAAAAAAATAAAACCAGTATTTTTTGGTCATAGAAAAACATTTGCAGATATTGGCCAAACGATTGCTAAATATTTTGGATTATCTCCTATGAAGTATGGAGATTCTATTATATAGATAATTATATGTTATTATTTATTTATTGTATAATTAATATGTTTTATATAAAATATTTATATTAAAACAAATATTATTTTATTTTTATTAACGTTTTGTAATATAAATAAAATGTTTTTTAAATAATATCAAATATAATTTAATATTGTTTATTCTTTTTTATTTTGTTTTTTTATATAAGATAAAGTTTGTTATTAAAATAAATGTAATGGTTGAAAATATATTTTTGTTTTATTTAAAATGTAAATTTTTTATTAATTTTTTTAATAATAAAAATTTTTAAATATATTTATAAATAAAAATTTACTTTTTGATATAATGTTTTATTAAAAAATTTTAAATAAAAAGTAAATTAATAAAAAATTAGGTTTTTAAATAATAAAAAAATTATTTATTTTTATTTTATAATAATAAAATTGTAATTGTTTTTTAAAATATAATTTGATTTTATTTTACTTTTAAAAATATAAGTTTTGTTATTTTATTTTTATTAAAAAAATTATTGTTAATTTTTTTAAAATTGTATTTTTTAGGTTATAGAATATGTTATATAATTTTATTACTAATATAATGTTCAAATTTGATCCAGAAAATGTACATAATTTTATTTTAAAACAACTTAATAAATTATATATTTCACCTTTAAAAAAAATGTTTTATCAAAATATTAAATCAAAACCGGTTAATTGTATGGGATTACATTTTAAAAACCCATTAGGATTGGCAGCTGGGTTAGATAAAAATGGTGAATGTATAGATGTATTTGGCGCAATGGGTTTTGGTTTTATTGAGTGCGGAACTATTACACCAAAACCACAAATTGGTAATAATAAACCAAGATTATTTAGGATAACAAAAGCTAATGCATTTATTAATAATATGGGTTTTAATAATAAAGGTGTAGATTATCTTATTAATAATATAAAAAATTGTTCTTACAATGGAATTATTGGTGTTAATATAGGAAAAAATAGGGATACTAAAATTGAATATAGTAAAGATGATTATTTATTTTTAATAAATAAAATATTTTTTTATACAGATTATATTGTTGTTAATATTTCATCTCCTAATACTCCTAAATTACGTATGTTACAATATGGTTCACTTTTAGATGATTTATTAAATAATATAAAATTAGAACAGTTAAAATTATCTTTAAAATATAAAAAAAATGTTCCTATTTTAGTTAAAATTTCACCTGATTTATCTGAAGAGGAAATTATTCAATTTATTGATAGTTTAATAAGATATAAATTAGATGGTGTTATTGCTACAAATACAACTTTAAATCATTCTTTAGTACAAGGTTTAAAATATTGTGATGAAAAAGGTGGTTTAAGTGGACGTCCTATTCAATTTAAAAGTACAGAAATAATTAAAATTATTTTTCGTGAATCTAATGGTAAAATACCAATTATAGGTGTAGGTGGGGTTGATTCTTTAATATCAGCTCGTGAAAAAATAGAAGCAGGTGCATCATTAATTCAAATTTATTCTAGTTTTATTTATCTTGGACCAAAATTAATTAAAGATATAGTAAACTATATTTAAAATAAATAGTAAAATTTTATAATTGTTTTTTTAAAATAATTAATATGCATGAAACGCAATATTGTAATTAATTATGTTATTTAATTTCAAAATTAAATATATAATATATTAAAATATAGTAATAGATATTATTTTATATTTTTCATAAAAAAATAACAATTAAAAAGTTTTAAAAAACATCGGTATTTGTAAATAGCCCAACTTTTAAATTTTTTGCAGTATAAATAGTTTTTTTATCTACTATAACTTTCCCATCAGCTAAACCCATAATTAGTTTTCTATTAATTATTCGTTTTAAATTAATTTGATAAATAACTTTTTTTGATGTTGGTAGGATTTGACCTATAAATTTTACTTCGTCAACACCAAGAGCTCGACCTTTACCTTCACCGCCAAGCCAGCCAAGATAAAATCCTATTAATTGCCACATAGCATCAAGTCCTAAACAACCAGGCATTACAGGATCATTTATAAAATGACAATTAAAAAACCATAAATTTGGATTAATATCTAATTCTGCTTCAATATAACCTTTATTAAATAATCCACTGTTTTCGGTTATATTTGTGATTCTATCTATCATTAACATATATCCTGATGGTAAAGGTGGACCTTTAGATCCAAAAAGTTTTCCGTTTCCAGAATTGATTAAATCGTTTTTTGTATAATAAATACGTTTATGATTCATATTTTAGTTTTATCTTTTATTGTATAAAAATATTTTATAATAAATTATTTTTGAATTTTATAAAAATTTATTGTTTTTATTGTTAATAATTTTAATATTTTAAATATTATATAACAAATTAAATTTAATTACTTTGTTTTTTAATATATATGTATTAATTAATGATTTAATTATTTGAATAATATATAAAAAATTTTTTAGTTTTTTTGATTATTTTATTTTTGTATTTATATTTTATATAAATTGATATTTATATTATTATTATATTTATATATTAAATTATATTTAATAAATATTAAAAATTAATTTTATTGAATAGTAAAAAATTTAATTAGTTTAAGTGTTTTTTAGAAAAATATTATTATAATTAGTTAATTTAAATTATATAAAAATTAATTTGTGTATATATTACTAAAATAATGTTATTATTATTTAATTAAGTTAATTATTTTGATTATCTAGTTATTTTATATGTAGTTTAAATAAATTGTTTATAATATTACAATGTTATATTTTAATTTTGAATTTTTATATTATTTAATTTTATTTCTTATTAAAAAGTAGATATTTATTTTAAATAAAAATTTTAATGTATTTTTTAGTATTTTTTATAAAATAAATAATTATTTTTTTATAAAATAATTATTTAATTATATATAGTTATAAAAAAATATAAATATATTTTTTATTAATTTATTATATTTATTTAATAAATATTAAATACATTTGACTTGATAAGGAATACCAGCTAATTTTGTTGCTTGTTTTGCTGGTCCATTAGGAAAAAGATAATATAAATATATACTGGTTCCTTTTTTTTTTCCAAATTTTTTTTTTGCTTCTTCCACAAGTAAACGAATGCTTGGAGATATTTTAAACTGTATATAAAAAGATCTAATAAATTTAATTATATCTATATGTTCTTTTGTTAATTTAATATTTTCTTTTTTAGCTAATAGAAAAATTAATTCTTCAGACCATTGATTATAATTAATTAAATATCCTTGTGAATTTGTTTTTATTTTTTTATTATTTAAAATTATCATTTTATTTTTTTAAAAAAGTATATATATAAAAATATTAATTAATTTTTATTTAAAATATTAACATATTTTTTTTAAAAGAAAAATTAATTAATAGTTTACATATAAAATCTATATATTTATAATGTTTTATATATTTTGGAGGGATGGCCGAGAGGTTTAAGGCAACGGTCTTGAAAACCGTAGATGGGAAACTATCCGAGAGTTCAAATCTCTCTCCCTCCGATATTTTATTTAAAAAAATTAAATTAAAAAAACAAAATTAATTTGTGTATAATATTTTAAATATTTTAAATTAATACTTAAAATAAGCTTCAAAATAAAATTTATTTTAGTATTAATTAATGTATTTTTTTTAAAAAAATACATATTTATCTAATAATTAAAACTGATGTTTTTGCATAACGAACAATACTTGCGGCAGTTGAACCTAATAAATGAGTTGTTATATTTGGATGACGTGATCCAATAATAATAATATCTGCATTAATATTTTTAGCTGTATTAATAATTTCATCACGAGGAATTCCAAAGCTAATTGTATAGCTAATGTTATTATGAGGGAAATTAATAGATTCAATGATTTTTTTGATATTTTTTTTTGCTTCTTTTGTTGTAAAATCTTTTATTTCAGAATATCCAAATGTATAAGTATTTGTTATAGCTAAAGAAATTGGTAATACATAAATTAAATGTATTTTTGAATTTGATAATTTTGCTAGATTAATTGTATGAGTAATTGCTTTATTTGTTAAAGTTTTTTCTGTAATATCTATAGGAAGTAGAATTGTTTTGTACATAATATTTTTATATTTAATTATAAATAATAATATATTTTATTTTTAATATTATTATATTAACATTTTTAAAAATAAATTCAAAAGTTTTTATTTTTTTAAATATTTTTATTTTTGAAAATATTTATAATATAACTTATTTATTAATATATATTAAAATATAATTTTTTAAATAATGTATTTTTTTTTAAAAATTGATCAAAAAAATTATTTTTCTATTTTTAT
This sequence comes from Candidatus Providencia siddallii, assembly GCF_964026685.1. Lineage (NCBI taxonomy): Bacteria > Pseudomonadati > Pseudomonadota > Gammaproteobacteria > Enterobacterales > Morganellaceae > Providencia > Candidatus Providencia siddallii. Next base: position 583,597 of record NZ_OZ034688.1, on the reverse strand, counting down.
TTTATTATTTTTTATAATTAAATTGTAATTTATTTTAAATATTAATATTTTTAATAAAATTAATGTATTATGGTTTTAAATTAATTATTTTGAATATTTTTATTATGAAATTTTATATAAAACTAATTTTCTTGTAGTATTGTTAATTGTAAATTACAATAAAATATTTTATTGATATCTAGTGTAAATAAAAAATTTTGTATATATTTTATAATGAATTGTAAAAATGTGTTTAGATAAAATAATAAAATATATATAAAATTCTTTATAATTAAAATTATTTTTATATTAATTTTTTGTAATCCATTTAATTAAAAAATTATTTTTTTTTCCTTTTTTAATTAAAGTAAAGTGTTTAAATAAACGATCTGTATTATTAAAAATATATAATGGATCTGTTTTTTTTTCACTATTTATACTAACTTCATTTAAACTTATTGCAATTCTTGCTTGATTTCTTGATTTGAATAATTTTGATTCAACCAATGCTTGTTGTAAATCTATGCCTTCATGTAATGTTATACATGGTATACCATCTTGTTCTAATTGTTCAAAATCAGATTTTGTTAAATTTAAAATTTTATTTGAAAATAAATTTTTACTAATTCGAGAAGCAGAAATGAAATTATTTTCTCCATGTACTAATTTGGTTATTTTTTCTGCTAAAATATATTGTGCATTATAATTTTTATTGTTTTTTTGATTTTTTTCTAATTCATTAATATCATTTAATTTCATGAATGTGAAAAATTTTAAAAATTTAAAAACATCATTATCGCTAATATTAATCCAAAATTGGTAAAATTTATATGGACTTGTTTTTTTTGGATCTAACCATATTGTTTCTGTTTCGCTTTTTCCAAATTTAGTTCCATCATTTTTTATAATTAATGGATGTGTAATACCAAAAACATGTTTTTTATTTAAACGTTTTGTTAAATCAATTCCTGAGATTATGTTACCCCATTGATCAGAACCACCAATTTGTAATTCAACATCGTAATTTTTATTTAAAATAGCAAAATCATAACTTTGTAATAAATTATATGAAAATTCTGTAAAAGAAATTCCTAAATTATTATGATTTAAACGTTGTTTAATAAATTCTTTGTTTATCATTTTATTGATTGAAAAATGTTTTCCAATATCTCGTAAAAATGTTAATAAATTTATTTTATTAAACCAATCATAGTTGTTAATAATTATTGTATTTTTTTTTTCATTATTATGATTTAAAATTTTTGAAACTTGATGTTTTATTTTTAATGTGTATTCTTGAATTATTTCTATTTGATTTATATTGCGTTCAATATTTTTAAAACTAGGATCACCAATTAGTGCTGTTGCTCCACCAATTAATACAATTGTTTTATGCCCTTTTAGTTTAAATCTATTTAAACATAGTAATGGAATAAGGTGTCCTATATGTAAACTATCTGATGTTGGATCAAATCCACAATATAAAGATATTTGTTTTTCTTTTAATCTTTTTATTAATTTATCTTTATTAGATAGTTGAACTATAAGATCACGTTCATATAATTTATTAATAATGTTTTTAGACATAACAATTTATTTAAAATTTTTTGTATATATTAAAAAAATAATGTTTATTATATCAGAAAAATAAAATTAATTAATAGAAAATTTATGGTGCTAATCTATCAATTTTCCAATTATTATTTTCTAGTTGATATAAAAAACGATCATGTAATCTATATTTTCCTCCTTGCCAAAATTCTACACTATTGAATATTATACGAAAACCACCTCAAAAACTTGGTAATGGGATTTCTTTATTTTTAAATTTTTCTTTTATTTCTAAAAATTTATTTTTTAAAATTGTTTTTGTTGAAATTTTTGATGATTGATATGATGCCCATGCTGAAATTTTACTATTTTTTGGTCTATTTTTATAATATTTAAATATTTCCATAGTTTTAAGAGGTTTTGCTATTCCAATAAAATTAACTTGACGTTCTAATTTTTTCCAAGTAAAATGTAAACTTATTTTGTTATTTTTTTTAATATGTTTAGCTTTACGGCTATTCATATTTGTATAAAAAATCAAACCAGTTTCATCTAAATGTTTTAATAAAACTATACGTTGATAAGGTTGACCTTTTTCATCTACGGTTGCAACGCACATTGCTGTTGGATCAGTTAACTGTAATTCACAAGCTTCTGTTAACCATTTTTTAAATAATATTAATGGATTTTGTGTTAAATCACTTCGTTTTAGTTCGTTTTTAATATATTCTCTACGTATTTTTGATATAGTAATTTTATTTATTTTGTTCATTATAATCTTTTATTTTTGTAATTTTGATTTAAAATATTTTTTATAATATATTTTGTTTAAAAAATATTATAAAAAAATATATGTAATTTTTAACCATTTATTTAAGAATAAATTTATTTGTATTTTTATAAAATTAATAATTAAGATAGTTTTTAACATATTTTTTTGTATAATATTGATTATAGTATTAATATAATTAATATGCATTATATTTAAGTTTTATTTTTTTTGTATAATATACATAAATATTTTTTGTAAAACTAAAATAGTTGTTTTGTATAAAATTTATATAATTTATTTTATTTTTTAAGTAGATATAAGTCATTAATATGTATTAATGGTTAATATTGGCAGAAAAATTAATTGTGTTATTATTTATAATAAATATAAATAAAATTTAATATAAAAAAATAAATTTATTATAATTTTTTATATATTTATTTTTTTTATAAAATATATTAATAATGTTTTATTTTTATATTTTAAAAAATATTATAATTTTATAAATGTTTTATATTTATATATATTGTAACACAGTAATTATAGTAATTTTTTTAAAAAAAATAATATAATCGAAAAAAATAAAGTTAGTAATTTATATATGAAATCTTTGATATTAAAAAATAATTTTAATACTTTAGTTAGTCGTTTTAGAGGATATTATCCTGTAGTTATCGATGTAGAAACTGGTGGTTTTAATGCAAAAACTGATGGTTTATTAGAAATTGCAGCAATTACTTTAAAAATGGATAATGAAGGTTGGTTATTAATTGATGATACAATACATTTTAATATAAAACCATTTGAGGGAGCAAACTTAGAACCATCAGCTTTAGCTTTTACTGGAATTGATCCAGAAAATCCATTGCGTGAAGCTGTTAGTGAACATGATGCATTGTATTCAATTTTTAAAGTTATACGTAAAGGAATGAAAAGTACGGAATGTAATAGAGCTATTATAGTTGCGCATAATGCTAATTTTGATCATGGATTTATTATGAATGCTGTATATCGTTCTGGTTTAAAGCGTAATCCTTTTCATCTTTTTGCTACTTTTGATACAGCAGCGCTTAGTGGGCTTGTTTTTGGACAAACAATTTTAGCTAGAGCTTGTATGGCTGCTGGGATTCCGTTTAATGGAAAACAAGCTCATTGTGCGTTGTACGATACAAATCGTACAGCTCTTTTATTTTGTGAAATTGTAAATAGATGGAAAAAACTTGGTGGATGGCCTATTTTTGATCAAAAGAATAAAACTACTATTAATTCCAATATTCAATTTAATTAAGATTGAAATTAATATTGGAACATAAATTAATAATTTTTATAATAATTATTAATTGTTTTTTTTATTAAAAGTTGTAAATCTCCTTTTATAAACATATCCGTGATAATATCGCAACCACCTATTAAAACTCCATTAATCCAAAGTTGAGGAAAAGTTGGCCAGTTTGCATATTTTGGTAATTCTTTTTTGATATCTAAATTTTGTAAAACATCAACATATGCAAATTTTTCTCCACAAGAACATAATGTTTGTGCGGCTTTTGCAGAAAAACCACAACTTGGGGATTTTGGAGATCCTTTCATATATAATAAAATAGGATTATTTTTAATTTGTTTTTTGATTTTTAAAATAGTTATCATTTTTTTAATAATGCAAAATAAATAATTTAATTTTATAAAAAACCATAATGTTTATTTGTTATTTTGTTTTATATAAAATTAATTAGTATAAAGATTTTTTTAAAAAACATAATAAAATAGAGATATATATCCTTATAATATCTCTATTAATAAAATGTGATTTATTAAATAATTATTTTTGAAATCATTAAAAATAATTAAAATTTTTTAATTACATTAGTAAAATTTACACTTGTAATTATATATTTTATCTATTTAGATGAAATCACATATGATACAGGTGTATGATCGTTTATAGTTGTTGCTTGTAATACTGTAGCTGCTTGAGCACTTATACTAGCTACTGTTGTAGCAGCAATAACAGTTGACAATAACACAGACGTCATTTTTTTATTAAACATAATATTCTCTCTATTAATATAAATTAAGAAAAAACAATTACGTGGTACAAAAAACACTTTTTTAATTGTGTTTTTTATAAAAAATAATCAATATAGTCATACTAAAAACAATTATCAGTTCATACAAAAATATAAATTTTATATAAATCACTCACCTCATATAATGAGTGAAATATTTAAATTGTTCTTATTTTAATAATAAGATATTAAATTTAATACTGATATATAAGTTTTTGATTTTAAAAAAAAATATAAGTATTTTTTTATATAAAAAATACTTATATGAATTAATTTTTTAAAATGTTTTGAAATTTATGTAATAGTTTTAAATATTTTTATAATAAAATAAATAGTTTTTTTGTATTGATATTTTATATATATTAATTATATATTATTTATTTAAAATAAAATATAGTTATTTTATATAAAATTATTTTTTATTTTTTTTAAATTCTCAATTGTATTTACGATAGTTTGTGTGTAAGAATCTATTTCAACATTAACTACATCACCTATATTTTTTTTTCCTAAAGTTGTTTTTAAAATTGTTTCTGGGATTAAATTTATAAAAAAATTTTTTTCATTAATGTCTCCTACGGTTAAACTTATGCCATCAATAGCAATAAAACCTTTATATGAAATATATTTCATGATATTTAAGTTTTTTAGAATTAAGCAAATTTGATAATTATATTTTGATTTTGAAATATTTATTATTTTAGCAGTTGTTATAATATGACCTGATAATATATGTCCGCCAATTTCGTCTCCGTATTTTGCAGAACGTTCAATATTAATAAAATCACCTTCTTTTATATTATTTAGATTAGTTAATTTTAATGTTTCTTTAATTAAATCAAAAGTAACTTTTTTTTTATTAATTTTTGTCACAGTTAAACAACAACCGTTATGTGAAACTGATGCACCAATTTTTAAATTAGTTAAAAGTTCTTTTTTAAATTCTAAAATATGTTTTTGAAAATTATTTTTTTTTATTATTTTAATAACTTGCATTGTATTTTCAATAATTCCTGTAAACATAATATTCCTTGTTTTATTATTAATTTTAGTTTTTTATTTTTTTAATATTATATATTTTTTAATAATTAGATCAATTAATATGAAATAAAAATATTTTTTTAATTATGTTATAATTTAATAATTTTAAAAATTTAAAGGTGTATACGTGCAGAAATATTTTATAGAAGCGCGTAGTTTATTAACTATTGGAATTCCTATTTTACTTGCTCAATTTTCACAAACTGCTATGGGTTTTATTGATACTGTTATGGCAGGAAGTGTTAGTGAAATTGAGATGTCTGCAATTGCTATAGGTCTTTCGATTTGGTTGCCTATTATTCTTTTTGGTCATGGTGTATTAATGGCATTAACACCTATAATTGTTCAAATGAATGGTTCTGGTCGTAGAAAATTAATTGCTGATCAAATTCAACAAGGTTTATGGTTAGCTTTTTTTTTAGCACTTTGTATTATGTTTTTACTTTATAATAGTAATTATTTTATAAATAATATATTACATATTGATAATGAGTTATCATTTAAATCAGTTCGTTTTCTTCGTGCGATTATGTGTGGTGTTCCTGGTTATTTATTTTATCAAGTTTATCGTAGTCAATGCGATGGATTATCAAAAACAAAACCAGGAATGATTATCGGTTTTATAGGTTTAATTGTTAATGTTCCAATTAATTATACATTTATTTATGGTCGTTTAGGTGTTCCTGCGTTTGGTGGTGTAGGTTGTGGAATTGCTACTGCATCAGTTTATTGGATTATGTGTATAATTATGAGATGGTATATAAAAAAAGCTCCAGCGTATTACGACATTGTGTCAGTTTATTCTTTTTCATTTCCAAAATTTTTAATTTTAAAGCGTATAATAAGATTAGGTTTACCAATTGGATTATCATTATTTTTTGAAGTTACGTTATTTGCGGTTGTAGCATTATTTATTTCTCCTTTTGGAATAGTTGCTGTTGCTGCACACCAAATTGCACTTAATTTTAGTTCTATTATGTTTATTTTTCCATTATCATTAGGTGTTGCGTCAACTATTCGTGTTAGTTATAATCTTGGTATGCGATCAATAGATGCAGCTAAAGTATCATCATATACTGGATTAGTTGTTGGTTTTTGTGTTTCATGTGTAACTGCAATTATTACTGCTATATTTCGTGAATCAATTGCTATTATGTATAATAAAAACTTAGAAGTTGTCTCATTAGCATCGAATTTAATGTTATTCGCAGCTTTTTATCAACTTTCAGATTCTATACAAGTTATTGGATCAGGTATTTTACGTGGATATAAAGATACACGTTCTATTTTTTTTATTACATTTACAGCTTATTGGGTTTTAGGGTTACCTTTTGGTTATATATTATCTTTAACTGATATTGTTACTTTTGCTATGGGTCCTAAAGGTTTTTGGATTGGTTTTATTATTGGATTAACTTCTTCTGCAATTGGTATTGTAACACGAATTTATTGGATTCATAAACAAACTGCTTTTTTTATTTTTTTAAAATCAAATAAATAACTGAAAAAATAATATTTTTATTTTTTATAATTTTTATATACAATTAGTATTTATGACAAATATTTTTTAATGCGTTCATAGCTCAGCTTGGTAGAGTACCACTTTGACATAGTGGGGGTCAGTAGTTCAAATCTGCTTGGACGCACCATTAAAAATTAATTTTATTAATATAAATATTAATATTTATATTAATTTATTTACACGAGTAAATATATTACGAATTATGGAATTTAAACCTTGAGTACGTGATGTTGTTAGATGTCGTTTTAAATCAAGTTGTTTAAAATAAGATTCAAAATCTTGTTTTAATATTTGACTAGCTGTTTTTCCTTGAAACAATATAATAACAATAGATAATAATCCTTTTACTATCATAGCATCACTATCACCAGTTAATATAATTGTTTTGTCTTGTTGTTTTTTTATATCTATCCAAACATTACTTTGACAACCTAAAATAAAATTACAGTTATTTTTTTGTGAATTAGATATTTTAGGAAGAGATTTTCCAAGTTTAATTATGTATAAATAACGTTCTTCCCAGTTATTACAAGATGAAAAATTTAGTAATAATTTTTTTTTATCCGGTAATATTAACATATTAATTTTCCTGAAAATAATAATATTATATATTAATTTAATATAGTTATTATATGTTTTAGTGTTTTAAATAAATAATCAATATCTTTTTTTGTTGTATACATTCCAATAGATATGCGACACATTGAAGTAACATTAAAGTGTTTCATTAATGGTATAGCACAATGATGACCTGTGCGTATTGCGATTCCATAATTATCTAATAATAAACCTATATCGTATGCATGGTATCTTCCTAAATTAAATGATAATACACCTTCACATTTTTCATTTCCATATAATATAATATTTGGTATTTCTTTTAATTTCGCTAGTGTATATTTTATTATATTTATTTCATGTATAAAAATATTTGTTAAATTTATTTTAATAAGATAATCAAAAACGGCTCCTAAACCAATAATAGCACTTATGTTTGGTGTTCCAGCTTCAAAGCGCCAAGGTGAATCTATGAATGTAATTTTATTATTAAAATTAACATCTTTAATCATAGCTCCTCCACCTTCCCAAGGTGGCATTTTTTTAAGAATATTTTCTTTTCCATATAATATCCCAATTCCTGTTGGCCCATATAATTTATGTCCAGAAAATACATAAAAATCACAATCTATTTCTTGAACATTTATTTTTTTATGAACTATGCCTTGTGCACCATCAATTAAAACATATAGGTAAACACCTTTTTTTTTTGCTATTGATTTTGCTTTTTTTATAATTTTTTGTATTGGATTTACAGTTCCTAATACATTTGAAATATGAGTTAAACTTAATAAACGTGTACGAGAATCAATTAAATTATATAATTCATTTAAATTTAATTCCCCATTATTATAAATATGTACTATTTTGATAGTAATATTAATTTGTTCAGCTAAAATATACCATGGAACAATGTTGGAATGATGTTCCATTTCTGTAATAATAATGTTATCGCCTTTTAAAAAAAAATTACGACCGAAACTATTTGCTATTAAATTAATAGCTTCTGTTGTTCCTTTTACAAATATAATTTCTTCACTAGAAAAAGCATTTATAAAATTTGCTGCTTTTTTTCGAATATCTTCTATCATTTTAGTAGCATTTGCACTTAGAGTGTGTATTCCACGATGCACAGCAGAATATTTATATAAAGTAAAATCTGATTGTTTTTTTATTACTTGTATAGGTTTTTGTGCACTTGCTGCGCTATCTAAATAAACTATAGGATGATTATTTATAAATTGTGAAAAAAAAGGAAAATCTTTTTTTATATTTTTAACATCAAATATCATAGTTTTTTAAATCTCAATTAAACGTTGGTGTATTTTTTTTATTACAGCTTGTTTTAATTCTTTTAAATTAATTGTGTCTGTTAATTTAGTAGCAACAGAAAATATTATCATTTTTTTTGCAATTTTATTATTAATTCCTCTAGAACACATATAAAATAATTGTTCTTTATTTATATAATCTACTGTTGTACCATGATTACATTTAACGTCATCTGTATAAATTTCTAATTGTGGTTTACTATAAACTTTTGCTTGTTCACCTAAAAGTAATGTATTGCTAGTCATTTTAGCATTTGTTTTTATTGCAATCGGTTTTACTTTTATTAGACCATTAAATATAGATTTGCTTTTATCCATTCCTATTATTTTATGTAATTGATTACTATTGCATAAACTTTTTTTATGTTCAACATATGTTTGAATATCTATTATTTCATTATTTTTAGGTATTAATAAACTATTTATTTCTAATTCAGAGTGTTTTCCATTTATGCAAGAATTTATACTATTACGAGTTAAAAAACCTCCTAATAAAAAATTATTACTTTTTATTTTATTATTTTTTCCTATAAAAATATCATTATCAGAAAAATGTTTAGCTTGATTGTTTTCATCATTTAATTTAAAATGATTGTATTCAGAATTATCTTTTATTTCAACAGTTAAACGTCCACCGGTAATATGATTTTTTTTATTTAAGCTAACAAAATGTTCAATTACATATGCTTTACTGTTTGTATCTATAATTAAGTGATAACGATATTGATTTATACTAATTTCTTGTTTATTACTTCCACTTGAAATATTTAATAAATATAATGGTTTTTCAATAAAATTATTTGCCGATAAATATATAAATAATGGTTTATTTACAAAACATTCATTGATATGTAAAAAAAAATTACTTTTTATTGCTTTTGGTAATACATGTTGTGTGTTTGAAATTTTAAATGGACCCATATTAGTTGAACTTAATTTTTTATCAAAACAACCATTTATTAGTACTATTTTATAAGAATCTAATTGTAAAGAGAGTTCTTTAATTTTTTTTTTATTGATATTTTTAAAATTATTTAATTGATATTTTGAACTTGAAATATAATTTAGTATTGAATAATACCATTCTTTATGATTTATTGCTGAAAAACATATTTTTTTTGCTATTTTTCAGTGTTTTTTTATATGTTTTGAATATCTTTTTTTATTTTCATTTAAGAGTGTATTAAATAATGTTATTATCTTTGTATTAATAGTTTTTATTTGAGCACGTTTTTTTTCTTTTTTATTATTTATTGATAAATAAATCATAACCATGCTCCTCTAATGTTTTTGCTAAATTAAAATCGCCGGATTTAATTATTCTCCCATTATGTAAAATATGAACGAAATCAGGTTGAATATAATTTAAAATTCTTTGGTAATGAGTTATAATTATAAATGAACGGGTTTTTGTTCGTAAAGAATTTATTCCTTTAGCGATATTTTTTAAAGCATCTATATCTAATCCTGAATCAGTTTCATCTAAAATACATAATTGTGGTTCAAGTATAGCCATTTGTAAAATATCATTTTGTTTTTTTTCTCCTCCAGAAAAACCGACGTTTACAAAACGTTTTAATAAATTTTCAGACATATTTAGTGATTTTATTTTATTTTTAATAAAATCTTGAAAATCACAAGGATCTAATACTTTTTGATTTCTATATTTTCTAATAGAATTGATTGATGTTTGTAAAAAAAAATAATTAGTTATTCCAGGAATTTCAACTGGATATTGAAAAGCTGAAAATATTCCTTCGCATGCACGTATTTCCGGTGTCATTTTTAAAAGATTTTTTCCTTTAAAAATAATTTCACCTTTTTCTATTTTATATTCATCTTTGCCTATTAATGTTGATGAAAATGTGCTTTTACCAGAACCATTAGGTCCCATAATAGCATGTATTTCACCATGTTTTACATCTAGTGATAATCCTTTTAAAATTTTATTGTTTTCTACACTAACGTGTAAATTTTTAACACTTAACATATTAATATGCCTTTTGTTGTTTAACATTATAGTTAACCAACTGAGTATTCCAAGTTAATTGCTAGTAATTTTTGTGCTTCTATAGCAAATTCTAATGGAAGTTTTGTGAAAACATCTTTACAAAATCCATTTATAATCATTGTTATAGCAGAATCTTCATTAATTCCACGTTGCAAGCAATAAAAAAGTTGATCTTCGCTTATTTTTGAAGTTGTTGCTTCATGTTCTAATTGAACTGTATTATTTTTTACTTTTATATATGGAAAAGTATTAGCAATACATTTTGATCCTATAAGCATAGAGTCACATCGTGTAAAATTTCGTGCATTATTTGCACTTGGAAAGATCTTTACAAGTCCACGGTAAGTATTTTGACTATTACCAGCAGAAATTCCTTTTGAAATTATCGTTGATTTTGTATTTTTTCCTATATGTATCATTTTTGTTCCTGTATCAGCTTGTTGTTTTCCATTTGTTAATGCTATAGAAAAAAATTCACCAATTGAATTATCTCCTTTTAAAATAACACTTGGATATTTTCAAGTTATAGCTGATCCAGTTTCAAATTGCGTCCAAGACATTTTAGAATTTTCGCCTTTACATAAAGCTCGTTTTGTTACAAAATTTAATATTCCATCGTTTTTTTTATTATTAAATCCAGAAAACCAATTTTGTATAGTTGAATATTTTACTTCAGCATTTTTGTGAATAATTACTTCAACAACTGCAGCGTGCAGTTGATAATTATTGTGTGCAGGTGCTGAACATCCTTCTATATAGCTCACATAACTATCTTCATCAGCAATTAATATTGTTCGTTCAAATTGATTTGTTTTTGCTGAATTAATTCGAAAGTAAGTTGATAATTCCATTGGGCAACGAATTCCTTTTGGAATATATACAAAAGTACCATCTGATGCTACTGCTGCATTTAATGCTGCAAAAAAATTATCGCTGTTTGAAACAACAGTACCTAAATATTTTTGTACTAGATCAGGATGATTTTTAATAGCTTCGTTAAATGAACTAAAAATTATACCTTGTTTAGCAAGCTCTTTACTGTACGTTGTTGATACTGAAACAGAATCAAAAATTGCATCTATTGCTACAGATGATTTTTTTTCATGAAGTGGGATTCCTAATTTATTAAATGTTTTTTTTATTTTTGGATTTAAAAATTTATTTTTTTCTAGAAAATTATTTTTTTGATTTTTATTTTTTTTAGAATCACAAGAATTATTGCAATAATTACATAATGGTGCAGAATAATAAATATAGTTTTGGTAATTTAATTTTGGATATTTTGCTTTTGACCAATGTGGTTCTTTCATTTTTTTCCATTGGTTAAAAGCTTCAATTCTAAATTGTAACATCCATTCAGGTTCATTTCGTTTTTTAGAAATAATTTTAATAATTTTTTCATTAATTCCTTTTTTTATTATATCAGATGCTATTTCAGTATAAAAACCTTCTTTATAATATTTGATATTTATTAAATTTTGAACGTCATTATTAATTTTTATATTGCTATATGACATAATATTATTTTTATATGTTAAACTCTAAAACTATGTCCGCATCCACAGGCATGTTGAGCTTTTGGGTTGTTAAATTTGAACGTTTGATTAAGTCCTTCTTGAACAAAATCTACTATTGTGCCATCAATAAATGGCATTGCTTCTTTTGGTGAATAAATATATGTTCCATCTAGTTCAAATGATAAATAATTATTTGTTGGTTTTTCTATTATTTCAAAAATGTATCCAAAACCTGCACATCCGTATTGTTTTATGTTAAATAAAATACCTTTTGCATTTGGATTTTGTGTCATTATTTTTTTTATTTGTTTTGCTGCATTATATGTTATACTAATTCCTTTCCATTTTTTTTTAATATATTGTTTTTTTTTTATACAATCATTCATATTAACCTCTTAATTTATCATTTTGTTAACATTTTATCAAAAAAAATAATTTTATTATTATATAATGTTAAAAATTGTTATTTTATTTCTAGTATTATTTTAAAAGATTGTATTTTGTTAAAAATATATTAGTTGTATTAATATATAAAAATAAAATATTTAAAAAAAACAAAATCATAAATCGTTTTTAAATCATATTTATATATAATGTTTAATTTACTTAAATTATGTATTTTATAAAAATATGTTTGCTAAGATATTTTTAAATATAAAATGATATAGTTTTTAAACATATTGATTTAAATTAATATGTTTATTTTAAACATATTAACAATATTCATTTTAAGTTCTATCTAGTAAATTTTTTATGTATTTAAAAACCTATAAATAATAATATACGTATAAATTGTAATACATCAAGTGTTTTTTAATAATAAAATTGTTATTAAAATTTTATAATTTAGTTATTTAAAAGTTATTTTTTCTATTAAATTAACATATTATATTATTTTAGATGTATTAAAAAGTAAATTTTGATGTTTTATTTTTAAAACTTATATTTGAATTATATAAATTATTAATAAAATAATATTTAACTAAAAAAATAATTTTAATTTATTTTATGTAATTATTAAGTATTAATAAAAAGTAAAAAAAATTCTTAATATTCAATATATTAAATAGTTTTGTTTTTTTATTGTGAATATCTATATAATGAATATTATGTATTAGCATTCTTAGTTTTTATATTATTATTTATAATTTTATTATGTTTTTGTTTTTATTAGATTATTACTTTTAAAGTAAAATATATTACTTATGTTAATTTAATTATTATTTAATATTTTATTATTTTTTTTAAATTTTTTAGTTATATATTTAAAAAAATATTTTCATATAGCGCATTAATATTTTATTTGAATTAATAAAATATTTTTATTGTATATATAATTTATTGTTTGATATTGGTTAACAAAATTGAATTTTTGAAATATTGATTTTTTACAATATATAGTATATTTAATTGAAATTATAGTTTGATATTATTTAAAAATAAAAATAAAAATGTTTTTATATTAAAATGTTAGATAAATTATATAGAATTGATAAATTACGTGTATTTAAGATAGATAAATTAATAACACCAGAGAATCTTATAAATGAAATTTCTATTTCTGAAAAAATTTTTAAAAATGTAATAAATGCACGTAAACGAATTAGAAAGATATTATTTAAAAATGATTTTCGATTATTGGTTATCGTAGGTCCATGTTCTATTCATGATATAAACTCTGCTATTGAGTATGCAAAAAGACTTAATATATTACGTAAAAGATATAAAAAATATCTTGAAATCATTATGCGTACATATTTTGAAAAACCACGTACTGTAATTGGTTGGAAAGGTTTAATTTTTGATCCTAATATAGATAATTCATATAAAATAAATATTGGTATTAAGTTAGCTAGAAAGCTTCTTTTAAAAATAAATGAAATTGGTTTACCTGTTGCCACAGAATTTCTTGATACTATTATAGTTCAATATATATCAGATCTTATTAGTTGGGGGGCAATCGGTGCTCGTACAGTTGAAAGTCAAATTCATCGAGGAATGGCTTCTGCTTTATCGTTCCCAATTGGATTTAAAAATAGTACTAAAGGTTGCATAAAAATTGCTATTGATGCTATTCTTTCATCAAGAACAACACATATATTTTTATCACAAGATAAAAATGGACAATTGGTTGCATATAAAACTAAAGGTAATCCTTATGGACATATAGTTGTACGTGGTGGAAAAAATCCAAATTATGATTTTAAAAAACTTTCTTATGTTTCTAATAAATTGCGTAAATTTAATTTACCAGAACATTTATTGGTTGATTTTAGTCATGGTAATTGTCAAAAAAATTATCGAAAACAATTAAAAGTTGCTTATAATATTGCTAATCAGATTAAAAACGGTTCTACTATAATTAGCGGTGTTATGTTAGAAAGTTTTTTAATTGAAGGTTCACAAAGTATTTCTTTAAAAAAATCTTTAGTTTATGGACAATCAATTACTGATCCGTGTATTGGATGGGAAGATACTGAACAAATTATAAAACTTCTTAATAATGCTGTTGAATATCGTTTTAAATTGTTTTTTTAAAATTTTCTTAAAAAATACATTGTTTTATATATTGATTTATTTTAGAAAAATAAAACAATATATTTTTAATAAAAATTAATTTTTTAGTAATCATATAAATTCAATAAATAAAATTTATTTATTAAACTTATATTTGTAATATGTTTTATATTGTATTATTTTTTTTGAATAAATAATATTATAAATTTTAATTTATTTATTGTACATATAAACGTATTTTTATATGTAAAATAGTTATATAATTTAAAATAGTATAATATTTAATTTAAGAAACATTTTATTTTTTATAATGTAATTAATTTTATATTAAAACAATTAAATATAAAAATCATATAGTTTTTTTATAAAAAATTTTAATATGATGTATTGTTATTTGATATATAAAAATTAATTTTATTAAATATTTTGAAAATTAATTGAAATTTATAATTATTTCGATATTTATAAATATATAATTTTAAATAAAAAAATAAGTTGGATATGTTATTAAATAAAGTTGATACTAAATGTTTGTTTTTTATAGTATATTATGTAATAGAAAAATAAATAAATATTAAAAAGTTTAACAAAACATTAAATGTTTTATAAATATATTATTTTTTCAAAAATTAAGAGTGAGTTTTTATGAATGTTGTTTCTGTAGTTGATATTATACAAAATAAAATAATTGTTAATTCAAAAGTTACTATTCAAGGATGGGTACGTAACAGAAGGGATTCAAAAGCAGGTTTTTCTTTTCTTACTATTTATGATGGATCTTGTAATAAATCAATACAAGTTATTGTAAATAATAATTTATCTAATTATAAAACTGAAGTTTTATTACTTACTACAGCTTGTTCAGTTATAATAACAGGAATTATAAAAAATTCTCCATTTCAAAATCAAAATTTTGAGATAAAAGCTATTAAAGTAAATGTTGTTGGTTGGGTTAAAAATCCTGATACATATCCAATATCAGCTAAATATCATACAGTTGAATATTTACGTGAAGTTGCTCATTTGCGGCCACGTACTAGTTTAATTGGTGCAGTTGCTCGTATTCGTCATGTAATAGCTCAATCTATTCATCGTTTTTTTAGTGATCAAGGTTATTTTTGGATTACAACACCTATTATTACTGCTTCTGATACTGAAGGAGCAGGTGAAATGTTTAGAGTTTCTACATTAAATTACAATGAATTATATCGTAATGGTAAAAATGAAATTGATTTTAGTAAAGATTTTTTTGGTCGCGAAGCATTTTTAAGTGTATCTGGACAGTTAAATTGTGAAGCTTATGCTACAGCTATTAGTAAAGTTTATACTTTTGGGCCTGTTTTTAGAGCAGAAAATTCAAATACAAGTAGACATTTAGCCGAATTTTGGATGATAGAACCTGAAGTTGCATTTGCAACTTTAAGTGATATTATTGTTATTGCAGAAAAAATGTTAAAGTATATTTTTTCTGAAGTACTTCATAAATGTTTAGACGATTTAAATTTTTTTGTCAATAATTTTAATAAAAATGTTATTTCTCGTCTTGAAAAAATTAAAGATATTGATTTTATTCAAATTGAATATACAGATGCTATAAAAATACTTAAAAAACATGAGAATTTTTTTAAAAAACCAATTAGTTGGGGAATTGATTTTTCTTCTGAACACGAACGTTATTTAACAGAATGTTATTTTAAAATCCCTGTAATTGTAAAAAATTATCCAAAAGATATAAAAGCTTTTTATATGAGAATTAATAAAGATAAAAAAACAGTAGCATCTATGGATGTTTTAATGCAAGATATAGGTGAAATAATTGGAGGTTCACAACGCGAAGAACGTTTAGATATGTTAGATATACGTTTAAATGAAATGAATATAAAAAAAGAAAATTATAAATGGTATCGTGATCTTCGTTCTTATGGCACAGTGCCTCATTCTGGTTTTGGTGTTGGTTTTGAACGTTTAGTAGCATATGTTACTGGTTTGAAAAATTTACGAGAAGTAATTCCTTTTCCACGTACACCAAAAAATATAGATTTTTAATCAGTTTTATATTAATAAAAAATTAATTTTTTATTAAAAAAAGTACTTTTGAAAATTTTGGTTTTATATTTTTATTTTTTATAAAAAAAGTATTTTTAGTAAATAAATTTATTTTTTTTTTTTTTTTTTTTTTGTAAATTAAAATTATTATTTTTTAGTATAAAAAATAGATTTATTAAGGATTTTAAATAATATTTAAATAAGGTAAAACAATGAAGAATAATATTATCGCATTATTTATGTTGTTTTTGTTTAGTATAAATAAAGTTAATGCAATTGAAATTTATAATAAAAATAATAATAAATTAGACATTAATGCTAAAATTAATATACGTCATTCCATTTCTAATGCAAAAGGTAATTCTGGTATTAAAATAGATGATATTGATAATTCACGTGTTCGTTTTGGAGTTAAAGGTGATAAACAAATTATTGATGATTTAATAGGTTTTGTTAATTTTGAATATGAAACTAAAATTAATAAAGGCGAGGATAATAATATTGTTAAAAATCGTTTATCATATATAGGTTTGAAATTTGTTGATTTAAGTTCTATAGATTATGGTCGTAATTATGGTATAATATATGATATATCATCATGGACTGATGTGTTGCCAATTTGGGGCGGTGATTCAATTTCTCAAACTGATACTTATATGACTGGTCGCAATAGAAATCTATTAACATATAGAAATAAAAATGGTTTTGGTTATATAAAAGGTTTGAATTTGGCGTTACAATATCAAGCTAAAAATATTGAAAATAATAATAATATTGATTTATATTATAGGGATAACTGTGAAGGCTATGGAATTTCAAGTACTTATTCAATTGGTAATGGTTTAACTTTAGGTGGTAGTTATTTTAATTCTATTCGTCCTGAGATGCAAAAAATTAAAGATTTTGCTTACGATAGCAATGCTCAAGCATGGAATATTGGTAGTAAATTAGATAGAAATAATTTGTATTTTGCAGCGATGTACGGTGAAGCATTAAATGTATCTCATTTTGGTAAAACTAATTATATTGCGAATAAAACAAAAAATACTGAATTTGTAGTACAATATTTATTTGATTCTGGTTTAAAACCGTCTTTTGCATTTATTAAGTCAAAATGTAAAAATTTAGATATTTATGATAATAAAAATATTTTAAAATATATTTCTATTGGTTCTTATTATGTTTTTAATAAGAATATTTATATGGTTGTTGATTATAAAATAAATTTATTGAAAAACACAGATTTTATTAAAGAAATGAGTATAAATACTGATAATTTAATTGGTTTAGGTTTTTCTTATAAAATTTAAATTAGAATTAATAAAATTATATAAGCTATATTTATTTTTGGTTTTAAAGTTTTTAAATAAGTTTTAAATAATTAAATTATTATGTGTAATTTATTTAAATTTTGTTTTTTAGTTATAATTATTTTGGACTAAAAATATGTTTGAAAAAATTATTTTTATTAAGGAAGATCCTATTTTAGGTGTTTTAGATGATTTTAATTCTGATTTACGTATTAATAAAATTAATTTAGGTATTGGGATTTATAAAGATAATAATGGGAAAACATTAATACTTAATAGTGTAAAAAAAGCTGAAACTTTTTTGTTACGTGATAAAGATAATAAAAATTATCTTTCTATTGAAGGAATAAAAGAATTTAATCGTATAACTCAAGAATTATTATTTGGGTTTAATCATGAAATAATAATATCCAATCGTGCTTGTACAGTTCAAACTGTAGGTGGTACTGGCGCTTTACGTATTGCCGCTGATTTTATTGCTAAACAAACTAAAGTTAATTTTGTATGGATTAGCAATCCAGGTTGGCCTAATCATAAAAATATTTTTAAATCTTCTGGTTTTAAAGTTATGACTTATAATTATTATGATGATGTTAATCATAATATAAATTTTGATTGTATGTTAAATGATTTATCGCATGCTATCGATGGAGATGTTGTTGTTTTACACGGTTGTTGTCATAATCCAACGGGGGTTGATTTAAATTTTGATCAATGGGTAAGACTTTCTGAATTTTGTTCGAAAAAAAATATTTTACCTGTTTTTGATTTTGCGTATCAAGGTTTTTATAAAAGTTTAGATGAAGATGTTAATGGCTTACGTATTTTTGTTAAAAATAACCCTGAAATAATTATAGCAAGTTCGTTTTCAAAAAATTTTGGTTTATATAATGATCGTGTTGGTGCTTGTACTTTTGTTACAAAAGATAATGATATCGCAAATAATGTACTTAGTCACATAAAATCTATTGTTCGTTCACATTATTCTACACCTCCAGCACATGGAGCAGCAATAGTAACTACTATTTTAAATAATAAATTATTACGAGAAGATTGGATAAACGAATTAACTATTATGCGCAATCGAATTAAATTTATTCGTAATAAATTAGTTGAAATATTAGAAAAAAAAGATGTGAAAGTAGATTTTAGTTTTATAAAAAAACAATATGGCATGTTTTCTTTAAGTGGTTTAACAAATTTACAAATAAAATGTCTTCGTGATAAATTTGGTATTTATATGATTAATTCTGGTCGAATAAATGTTGCTGGAATTACTTTAAAGAATATTGAATACTTATGTAATTCACTTGTGAGTGTATTATAGTATATTTTATATTAATATTAATTTATTAAATAAATAAATTAATATTCAATAAAATTAATATATTATTTATTTACTGAAATATTATAAAAGTTATTAATAATTTAATAAAAATAAATTAAAATTTTGGTATTACATTTATAATAAAATATATTGTTAAATATATTTTATATTTTAAAATAAAAATGAATTAGTTTTTATTTCATGACCAATATTTGATATTTCACCATGTCCTGGAATAAAATAGTAATTATTTCCTAACGGTAGTATTTTTTTCTTAATTGAATTAATGAGATCTTTATAATTACTTCTTGGTAAATCAGTTCGTCCTATTGTTCCTTTAAATAATATATCACCGACAGAAATAATTTTGTAAAAAAAATTTATAAAAATTATATGTCCTGGTGTATGTCCAGGACAATGTAATACATCAAATATAAGATTATCACAAAAAATTTTATCTCCTTCATTTAACCAATAATCTGGAGTAAATTCTTTATAATTATCAGTTTGAAACATTGTATTTTGTTTAGTTAAGTTTTTTATTAAAAATAAATCTTCTTTTTGTGGTCCGTAAATTGGTATTGAAAAATGATTAGAAATAAATGACGAAGCACTTATATGATCAAAATGCCCGTGGGTTAACAATATTTTTATTGGTTTTAATTTATTAAAATTAATAATAGAAATTATTTTTTTTGCATCACCACCTGGATCTACTATTACAGCTTTTTTTGAATTTATATTCCAAAATATATGGCAATTTTGCATTAATGGTGTTACTGGGATGATAGTATATTTCATATATGTATTTAAAAATTATAAAAATATTTCATAAAAACAAGATATTTAAATTATTAATATAATAAAATATTAATAAAAACATTTTGTTATATTAATAATTTTTGTTAAAAAACTTATTAGATTTTTAGATATATTATATATGCTATAATTATTTAATATCAATGTGTTTTAAGGTTATAATTAATTATATTTATTTTTATATTAAATTTAAATATTTTTAAAATATTATTAGTTTTTTAGTTAAAGTTTTTAATAGATTTTAGATCTTCTAAAGTATCTATACTATGATTATAATATTTTTTAACAATACTAACATATATTTTTTCTCTATGCCATAAAACTCTATTTTGTTCTAATTTTTCTATTTTTTCTAATGGACTAGGTTCTAAATTGATATAATGACGTATAAATCCAGCATTATAAGCATAAATTCCTATATGACGTAATAAATTATTAGTATTTTTACTTTTTGTAAACAAATATTTTGCATTTCATGGTATTGGAGATCTAGAAAAATAAATAGCATAATTTTGTTTATCTATAACAACTTTTACTATATTAGAATTTAAAAAATCTTGACTTTTTTTAATATGAGTGGCAAGCGTAATCATGTTAGTTTTTTTATTTAAAAAATCATATGCTATTTTATTAATGTTTTCTGGTGGAATAAATGGTTCATCGCCTTGTACATTAACAATAATTTCATCATCTGAAAATTTATAAATATTTATTACTTCTGCTATTCGTTCTATACCAGAACGATGGTAGTTATTTGTCATACAAATTTCTCCGCCGTTTTTAGTTATAACGTTAGCAATATCTTTATGATCTGTTGCAATAATTATTCTTTTTGCATTAGATTTTATAGCTTGTTCCATTACTCTAACAATCATTGGTTTACCGTTGATATCTATGAGAGGTTTTCCTGGTAAACGTGTTGAAGAATATCTAGCAGGTATAATAATAGTAAACATTGGCTTTTTATAAAAATTGTTTATATTGATATATTATATCAATAATTAATGTTTTTTAAATTTTTTTTTAAAATAATTTTTTTTATTTCTTTTAAAATTATTTTAGATTTTTGTTTATTTAATTTAGCATATATTGGTACGTACCACCAATTGTTTTGAGCAAAATTTTGACATTTAACAGCATCTTTTTCTGTCATAAATAAAATTTCATTTTGTTTTGTTAAAGAAATAAGTTCTTGTAATTTATAATATTTATGATCAGAAAAAGCATAAGTATTAATCAAAATTAATCCTTTGTTTTTTAAATACATAAAAAAGCGATAAGGAAAACCAATTCCTGCTATAGCAACAACAGAATTAAAATCTGTAATTTTACATATTTTTTTTGTTAAAAGATTTATACAAAAATTTCCTTCAAGAGACATTTCTATTTCTTTTTCTATTGAATTACCACCATTAATAATTAATGCATTTACTTTTGTTAATCTATTTTTGCGTTCACGCATAGGTCCTGCTGGTAATAAAAATCCATTTCCAAAACGTCTCTGTCCATCAATCACTATAATTTCATAATCACGTTGTAATGCATAATGTTGTAACCCATCATCTGTTATAATCACATCTAAAATAAATTTATTTAATAATGTTTGTATTGCTTTTTTTCGTTTTGGAGCAACAGCTATAGGTACTTTTGTACGTTGAAAAATTAATATAGGTTCATCTCCAGCAGTTTGTGTTGTGGTATTGCTGTCAACAATTAATGGATATTTTTTTGTTTTTCCTTTATATCCTCTTGATATAACTCCAACTTTATACCCTTCTTTTTTTAATGATTCAACTAACCATATAACTACAGGAGTTTTACCATTACCTCCTATTGTAATATTACCAACAATAATCACAGGAATAGGTGATTTCCATGAACGTAATAATTTTATTTTATAACTTATTTTTTTTAAGAATATTATGAGCTCGTATAAAAAAGATAATGGTATTAATAATATATATAACCATGATTTATTAAACCAAATTTGTTCTATTATTGATTGAAGTGTATTTTGTGTAGATGAGCATAAGCTCCATTTTTTTTTAATAATGTTATATGATCTCCTCGTTCTATAATTTTACCTTCTTGAACAACTAGAATTTCATCTGCATTTTTGATAGTTGAAAGTCTATGAGCAATAATTAAAGATGTTCTATTTTTTTGAAGTTTATTTAATGCCGATTGAATTTTACGTTCAGATTCAGTATCTAATGACGATGTTGCTTCGTCTAAAATTAAGATAGGAGCATCTCGTAATAAAGCTCTAGCAATAGCAATCCGTTGTCGTTGACCGCCGGAAAGCGTAACACCATTTTCTCCAATTATTGTATTTAACCCTTTATCCAATTTAGAGACAAAATCCATTGCATAAGCAGCTTTTGCTGCTTTTTCTATTAGTTCATTACTATAATCAATGTTTGTTGCATATGCAATATTATTAGCAATTGTATCATTAAATAAATAAACATGTTGTGATACCAAAGCAACTTTGTTACGTAATGATTCTAATGTATAATCACGAATATCATTACCATCAATACGTATACTTCCTTTATCTATTTCATAAAATCGTGTAAATAAATTTACTATTGTTGATTTTCCTGAGCCTGAAGGTCCAACTAATGCTATAGATTTACCAGCTGGTAATTTAAATGAAATATCTTCTAATGTTGGATGATCTTTAGTAGCATATGTAAATGTTACATTTACAAACTCTATATTTCCTTTTATTGTTTTTAATATTTTTGTTCCTTCATTTTTTTCTTGTGCACTATCTAAAATGTTAAATAAAGTTTGTGAAGCTACCATTCCTTGTTGAAATTGCGAATTAACATTAGTTAATGACTTTAAAGGTCTCATTAATGCAAACATTGTAGAAAAAATTACAGCAATAGTTCCAGGAGTTAATTGATTTCGAATTTCTGGAAAACTTACAGAATATAAAATAAGTGCTAACGCAACTGATGCTATTAGTTGAATAATTGGATCTGAGATTGCAGAAGCAGTTATCATTTTCATATTTTGACAACGTATATTATTACTAATCATATTGAATCGTTTTGTTTCAATTTTTTGCCCTCCAAAAATTAAAATTTCTTTATGTCCTTTTAACATTTGTTCAGTACTTGATGTAATATTTCCCATACTAGTTTGCATATTTTTGCTAATTTGACGAAAACGATTTGAAACAATATGAATTGTAATAAAAACAGCAGGAGATATTATTATTAAAATTAATGATAATAACCAATTATAATAAAACATAACTATAAAAAGACCTACAATATAAGTGCTTTCACGAATTATAGTTATTAATGCTCCTGAAGATGATGAGGCGATTTGTTCAGAATCATATGTTATTCTTGAAAGTAATGTACCTGTTTGTTGTTGATCAAAAAAACTAACAGGCATACCTATCATATGTTGAAATAATTTTCTTCTCATATTCATAACAACTTTTCCTGCTACCCAGGAGATGCAATAAGTAGATATAAATGCTGATATCCCACGAATCGTTATTAAACCTAATACTACTATAGGAAGTAATTTGAAAATATTATTTTCTGTTTTATGAAAACTTTCATCTAGTAAAGGTTTTAATAATGAAATCATAAAAGCATCACTAGCAGCATTTATCATAAGAGCTATTGATGCAATTATTAATCTTGATTTAAACGGCGAAATATTTGGCCATAATCTACGAAATGTTTTTTTTATATAAAGTTTTTTTTTGTCCATTAGTTGTTATAAAATCTATCATAATCATTTTATTATATATATTTCATTTAATTAAATTTTAATATTTGTTTATATAATTTATGATTATTTATATTTAGTATTTTATATTTCTATTTATAATATAAAAAATTATACGTTTATATAAATATATGCATTATATGATATATATGATATAAAAAAATTTAAAAATATATTTTTAAATAATAAAATATTTAATAAGATATTTATGTATTGAATTTTATTTTTAATGCAGCACTAATAAAAATGTAAGTGCTGTTTAATTTTTATATTTATATTATAACTTATAAGTTTTATTTTTATAATTATAGTTATTTATTTTAATTATTTATACGTTCACGCAGTATTTTGCTTGCTTTAAAATGTGGTATATATTTACCTTTTAATTTAATTTGTTTTCCTGTTTTTGGGTTACGCCCGATACGTGGTCTACGATAGTGAAGATAAAAACTTCCAAAATTACGGATTTCAATACGTTTACCAGAAGCTAGTGAATTAGTTATATACTCAAGTAACTCTTTAATAGTATTTTTTATTATTTTCGATGAAAATTTAGATTGATTATTAGCTATTTTTTCAATTAATTTTGATTTTGTCATTTTTCTTTTTTTTATTTTAAAAAATATTAATTATTTTCCTTAGCTGCTTTAAAAGCTTCAACCATGGTATTATGATTAAAATTGGATATTTCTTTTTTATTTGCTGTTACAATGTTGTTTTTTTCTTCATTTTCTTCTTTAGTTCGAATAGATAAATTAATTATTCTATTTTTACGATCAACTCCAATATATTTGGCATTTATATTATCACCAATAGATAATATTTTAGATAAATCATTAATATGATCTTTTGAAAAATCTTGTAATCGTATACAACCTTCTATACCTTCACTTATTTTAACAATTGCGTTTTTATTATCTATTGATATTATTTCACCAGAAATTATATTTCCTTTTTTTATATTTGATAAATAATTATTAAATGGATCTTCATATAACTGTTTTATCCCTAATGATATACGTTCACGTTCTGCATCTACTTGTAAAACAATTGCAGATATTTCATCACCTTTTGTATAGTTACGAACTGCTTCTTCACCATTTGTAATCCAAGAAATATCAGATAAGTGCACAAGTCCATCTATATTACCATCTAAACCAATAAAAATTCCAAAATCAGTTATTGATTTTATTTTTCCTTTTACAGAATCACCTTTATTATGTGTTTCTGCAAATTTTTTCCATGGATTACAATTGCATTGTTTTATCCCTAATGAAATTCTTCTTCGTTCTTCATCAATATTTAAAACCATTATTTCAATAATATCATTAATATTAACAACTTTGGAAGGATGAATATTTTTATTGGTCCAGTCCATTTCTGAAACATGTACTAAACCTTCAATACCTTCTTCTATTTCAACAAAACATCCATAATCAGTTAAGTTAGTAACACGTCCAGTTAATTTACTTCCTTCTGGATAACGTTTTGCTATTAAGACCCAAGGATCTTCTCCTAATTGTTTTAGTCCTAGTGATACTCTTATACGTTCTTTATCAAATTTTAAAATTTTAACATTAATTTCATCACTAACATTAACAATTTCGTTTGGATGTTTAACACGTTTCCATGCCATATCTGTTATATGTAATAACCCATCTACACCGCCTAAATCTACAAAAGCTCCATAATCAGTAAGATTTTTAACAATACCTTTAATTTCCATTCCTTCTTGTAACTTTTCTAAAAGTTGGTTTCGTTCGACACTGTTTTCTGATTCAATTACAGCACGTCTTGAAACTACAACATTATTTCGTTTTTTGTCTAATTTTATTACTTTTAGTTCAAGTTCTTTTCCTTCTAATATAGTTGTATCACGAATTGGTCGTATATCTACTAATGATCCTGGTAAAAAAGCTCGAATATTATTTAATTCTACAGTAAATCCACCTTTAACTTTACTATTAATAATTCCAGTTATAATTTCAGATTTTTCATAAGCTTTTTCTAATTTTAACCATGATTCATGACGTTTTGCTTTTTCACGAGATAAAATCGTTTCACCAAATCCATCTTCTATTGTATCTAAAGTTACATCAATTTTATCATTAATTTTAATTTCTAATTCATTATTAGAATTTTTAAATTGTTCTATTGGTATCGATGATTCTGATTTTAACCCAGCATCAACTATAACGACATCTTTATCTATAGAAATAATTGTGCCGTTAATAATAGAACCAGGACGTGTTTTAATATATTTTAAAGATTCTTCAAAGAGTTTAGCAAATGATTCAGTCATCTTTATAATTTCAAAATTTTATATAAACGTACATTTAGCATCCAGCAATAATTGTAGTTATTTTATGTGTCATACAACAATCCTTAGTTGTATAATGTATTTTTAAAAATAATTATGTATTACATAATATATTAATTTATAAAATTTTATATATAATAATAATTATATTTTTTTTTTATATAATTTTTTATAACTTTAATAATTTCTTCAATTGACATTTTAGAAGAATCTAGTATTAATGAATTTTTTGCAGCAATAAGAGGATTAAATTCTCTGTTGTGATCTCGTAGATCACGTTCTTTTATTTTTTTTAAAAGATCTTCAAAATTTATATATAATCCTTTTTTTTGTAATTGTTTCATTCGTCGTTTAGTGCGTATTTGTAATGAAGCATCTAAAAAAATTTTTACTGATGCATCAGGAAAAACTACAGTGCCCATATCACGACCATCAGCGATAAGTCCAGGTAATTTTCTAAAAGAACGTTGAAGAAATAATAAAGCATGTCTAACTTTTTTAAAAGTTGCTATTTTTGATGCTAAAATACTAATATTTTCATTTCTAATTTTATCTGTAATATCTTTACCATCTAAAAAAATTTTAGCAATATGTTTATTAAAAACAAAACGTACATTTAAATTTATTATTAATGATACTAATGAATTTTCTGATTTTGTATTTATTTTTTTATATATTGCTGCTAATGCTAATGTTCGATAAATTATACCTGAGTCTAAAAAATTCCATTTAAGTTCATTAGATAATATATTGCAAACTGTTCCTTTACCTGAACTACTTGTTCCATCAATTGTTATTACAGGTATAATTATTGGCATAATTTTCCTTAAATTATAAATTGTATGATTTGTTTTACATAAATTTAAATTAAAAAAATTTAATATAAATATTTAAATGAATTATTTCAACTTAGTTTTATAAATTCATTAAAATAATTAGGAAATGTTTTTTTTACGCAATTACAATTTAAAATTGTTACTGGGGTATCTGATAGAGCTATAAGTGAAAAACACATAGCAATTCTATGATCGTCATAAGTTTTTATTCTAGCATAATTAATTTTTTTTGGTGGATAAATATGAATATAATCATTTCCTTTTTTTATTTTTGCCCCAATTTTTCGTAATTCAGTAGAAATAGTATGCAATCTATCTGATTCTTTTATTTTTCAATTGTATATATTTTTAATAATTGTTTTCCCTTTTGCAAAAATAGCTACTAAAGCAATTGTCATTGCTATATCAGGAGTTGAGTTCATGTTTATATTAATACCTTTAAGTATAAATTTTTCACATTCTATGGAATTATTATTCCAACGAATTATTGCTCCCATTTTTTTTAAAATATTAGCAAATTTTATATCTCCTTGTAAACTATTACGTCCAACGCCTATTACACGAACTTTTCCACCTTTTATTGCTGCTGCTGCTAAAAAATATGATGCAGACGAAGCATCTCCTTCTATATAATAATTATTAGGTGATGTATATTGTTGTTGACTTTTAATAAAAAAAATTTGATATTTATAGTTTT
Source organism: Candidatus Providencia siddallii (assembly GCF_964026685.1). Lineage (NCBI taxonomy): Bacteria > Pseudomonadati > Pseudomonadota > Gammaproteobacteria > Enterobacterales > Morganellaceae > Providencia > Candidatus Providencia siddallii. Next base: position 555,618 of record NZ_OZ034688.1, on the reverse strand, counting down.
CAACAAGTACTCCGTATGTTTTCATTAATGTTATAGTCATATCTATATAAGGTTTAGAAACTAATTTATTTTTAATTGTAATAGTTGTATCTTTTTTAGCCAATGGGCTTATCATTAAAAAAGCACTTAAAAATTGACTTGAAATAGAACCATCTAAAGAAATTATTCCTCCAATAAAACCGCCATTTAAATGAATCGGAGGATAATTTTTTTTATTTAAATAATTAATTTTTGCGCCGCAACATCTTAATGCATCAACTAAATGTCCAATTGGACGTTTTTTCATGCGTTTATTTCCAGTAAGAATAATGTTGTTTTTAGATAGAGAAAGGGCAGCTGTTAAAAATCTCATTGATGTTCCAGAGTTACCAAGAAAGATTTTTAATTTTTTATTTGAGTATAAAGATTTTCCTGTTCCATTTATTTGACAACGTGTTTTATTTTTAGTTAAATTGAAAACGATATTTAATTTATTTAAAGCATTAAACATATATTTTATATCATCACTGTTTAATAGATTTATAAGTGTAGTAGTTCCTTTTGCCATGCTAGATAACAGCAATACTCTATTTGATATACTTTTTGAACCTGGTAATTTAATTGTTCCATTAATTAAATGTATTGGTTTTAATGTTATAAAATTCATAATCTTGAATTATAAAAAAATAAGTTAATTTTTATGAATGACGGTATTTAAAATCATTCATAAAATCCACTAAAGCTTGAACTCCATCTATTGGCATTGCATTATAGATTGATGCTCTAATACCACCTAATATTTTATGTCCTTTTAATGAATGTAAACCTTGTTTTTTTGCTTCTTTTATAAAGATTAAATCTAATTTAGGTTCTTTTGTTTTAAATGGTATATTCATTAAAGAGCGATTTTTTTTTGTGATATTATTAAAGTAAAAGTCACTATTATCAATAGTGTTATAAAGTAATTTTGATTTTTCATAATTTTTTTTAGCTATTTCTTGTAAACCACCTTGTTTTTTTAACCATTTTAATACCATACCAGATAGATACCATGCAAAAGTTGGAGGTGTATTAAACATAGATTTGTGTTTTGATAATATATTATAATTAAATACTGATGGCGTTATCGATGAGTTTCTTAAAAGTAAATCTTCTCGAATTATTACAATTGTTATTCCAGAAGGACCAATATTTTTTTGTGCACTAGCATAAATAATACCATAAAGACTAACATCAATAGGTTTAGATAAAATAGAAGAAGAATAATCTGCTATTATAATTTTATTTTTTAGAAATAAAGGATCTTCATGAATACTTAAACCACTAATTGTTTCATTTGGACAATAGTGAATATATGCTGAATCGTTAGTTATTTTCCATTTGTTTATTTTTTTTAAACTAAGTTTTCCATTTTTTTCTTCGATTATTTTTATAATATTAACATTGCAATATTTTTTTGCTTCTTTTGCAGCATATTCAGACCAATATCCGCTAATAATATAGTCAGTTTTTGTTTTTTTTTCTAATAAATTCATTGGTATAATAGAAAATTGTGTCCTAGCTCCTCCATGACAAAATAATACTTTGTAATTTTTTGGAATATTTAATAATTCACGTAAATTTTCTTCTGTTTCTGTTGCTATTTTAATAAAAATTTTTTCTCGATGGCTTATTTCTATTATAGAAATTCCTAATCCATTAAAATTACAGAATTCTTTTTTAGCTTCTTTCATAACATCTACAGGAAGCATTGCTGGACCTGCGCTAAAATTATAAATTTTATTCATTTTTTTTCCATTAAATTTTCAAATATATTTTATTTTAGTAAAAAATTAATATTTAAATTTTAATTTAATATTTTATATGAATTAATTTTAAATTTTAAAAATTAAAAAAATATAAATAGTATTTTATATATTAATTAATATTATCTTTAATAAGATTAATAAATTCTTCTTCCATTATATTAAGATGTTCTTTACCATTGAAACTTTCAAAATAAATTTTAAACGTTTCATCTGTTTCTGATTGTCTAATTGCTATCCAACTATGATTTGTAATAATTTTAAACCCACCGATAGATGTTTTATTACTAGGAGGTATTTTAAAATATTTAATTATTTTATCTCCGGCAAATTTATTAATTAAAGAACTTTTAAGAAAAAATTTTTTTAATTTTATTAATTTTGTATTATTAATTTTTATTTGTGTACGTTTATATATTGGTGAACCAAATTTTTTTGATAATTCATTATAATGTTGTTGTGGAGATTTACCAGTAACTGCTGTTATTTCAGCTGCTAATAAGCATAATATGATGCCATCTTTATCTGTTGACCAAGGTTTTCCATCTATTCTAAGAAATGAAGCACCTGCGCTTTCTTCTCCAGCAAAACCTATTTTTCCACAAAACAAACCATTAACAAACCATTTAAATCCTACTGAAACTTCTATTAGTTTGCGATTTATGTTTTTAACTATATAATCTATCATAGAACTAGATACTATTGTTTTTCCAACTGAAATGTTTTTATTCCATAAAGGTCTATGATGGAATAAATAATTGATTGCTACTGTTAAATAATGGTTAGGGTTCATTAAACCTTCAGGTGTAATAATAGCATGGCGATCATGATCAGGATCATTAGCAAATAGTAAATCAAATTTATTTCTTTTTTTTAAAAGTTTGTTCATTGTCCAGTAAGATGAACAATCCATACGAATAACACCGTCATAGTCTAAAGGTATAAATCGAAACGTTTGATCTATTTGATCATTAAGTATTTCAATATTTAATTGATAATATTTTGATATATATTTCCAATATTCGATACCAGATCCACCTAAAGGGTCAACAGCCATTTTAAGTTTAGATTCAAAAATAGATTTTATATCTATAACTTTATTTAGTGATGAAACATAAGGTAAAACAAAGTCTTTTTCTATAATATATTTATTTTTTAATGATTTTTTAAAATTTAATCGTTTTATACCATTAAGATTATTAATAAGAAATTTATTAGCGTTGTTTTCAATTATAGATGTTAAATATATATTTGCTGGGCCACCATTTTTATAATTGTATTTTATTCCGCCATATTCAGGAGGATTATGAGAAGCTGTTATTATAATACCATCTGAAATATCTAAATTATTTTCATTGTGTTTTAAAATCATATTTGAAATAACAGGTGTTGGAGTAAAGCCATTTATTTTTTGTATAATTATTTTAATTTTATTTGCCACGAATACTTCAATTATACTAATAAATGCAGCTTCTGATAATGCATGAGTATCTTTTCCTATATAACAAGGACCTGTTATACCATATTTTTTTCTTAAATTAACTATTGATTGCGCAATGGATATAATATGATTTTCATTGAAATTTTTGTTTAATGAAATTCCTCTGTGTCCAGATGTACCGAATTTTATAATTTGAGTTTTATTTTTTGGATTTGGTTTTTCTGTGTAATATTTTGCTATAAGTTGAGCAATATTTATTAAATCGTTTTGAGTAGGAATATTTCCTGCATTTTTATGTATTATCAATTGTCTTTCCTAAAATTATTAATTTTTATTATTTATTTATATATTTATATTAATATTTTCTAAATATAAATAATGTAATTTTATTAGTTTTATATATTAGTATAATATTTATAAAATATAATAAGTAGTTTTTTTTAAATTTTAAATATGTATTTATAAAAATATTTATATATAAAAATAATAAAAAAAATTAATAAAATATTTATAGTTTGTAATAAATTTTTATTTGTAATTAAAATAATTTAAAATATATTTATTTTATTTTAAATGTAAAATTACGATTTTTTAATTTTTTTATTATATAAATTTTATAAAATATATTTTAATAAATATTAAAATTTTGTGGTTTTATGTATAAATTATATTTATTAAAACAAATGCTTATTAATTATATAAAATTGTTTTGATATTTTTATTTTTTTACATAATATTAATTCTATAATAATTTGATTTATTTTTTTACATGTTTTAATTATATTTTTTATATTATATTAATTTATATTTTATAATGTTATATTTTTAAGGTGTTTAAAATTATTAATTGTTTATTAATCAAAATTATTTAATTTTATAAAATATTTGTTTAAATTAAAAAATATTTTTATTGTTGGTAAAAATATTTTTTAATTTAAATTATTTTTAACTATTTTATATATATTATATTATTATTTAATAAAATTAAATATTTTATTTTTTTTATATTCATGTGTATATTATATTTGTTTTAAATTAAAAATAACAAGTTTTGTTTTAAAATAAGTTTGTAAAATTAATTGTGATTAATTTAATAAAAAAAATTTTAAAAGTAATTTAATTTTATTAATTTTTTTAATTATTTTATATAATATAAAAAGATAAAATACATTTTATCTATAATAGTAAAATATTATTTAATATTTTTATATGATTAATATAATAAAAGTATTGTAATTGTTATTTATAATTTATTATAAATATTTTTTATTTTTAATATTTGAATAAAATAAATATTTTTTAGATTTTATATAATTTTATTATTTAAAATATTATGTTTATAATTGTAAATATTTTATTTAAATTATAAAATAAATTTATATTTTAAATATAGTTTTATGTTAATAAAAATTATATTTATTTTTTATTTATTTTAAATAATTTATTATTAAGTTAGCTTAATAATAAAAATTATAAATAATTTATGATATATTTTAAAATATAATAGTTAAAAATTAAATTCATTGGAAATTTAAATAATTATTTTAATGATTGTTGATCATTATATTTTTTTTGTTATAAAAATAGTTATTTATGTATAAATAATATGTTTTAGTTATATTTTAAATTTTAAATAAAGTAATATACTTAATTTTTTTAAAATAGTAGAATTAAATATGTTGAATTTTGTATTTTAAGGTTGTTATGTTTAAATTTGATAAAAAAACATTTCAGGGTCTTATTTTAACTTTACAAAATTATTGGATAAAGCAAGGTTGTACGATTATTCAATCGTTAGATATTGAAGTAGGAGCAGGTACATCTCATCCTATAACATGTTTAAATTCTTTAGGGCCTGAACCTATTGCTGTTGCTTATGTTCAAGTATCTCGTAGGCCTAGTGATGGAAGATATGGTGGTAATCCAAATCGTTTACAACAATATTATCAATTTCAAGTTGTTATAAAACCATCGTTTGATAACATTCAGAATTTATATATAGATTCATTAAAAAAAATAGGAATTGATTTAAATGTTCATGATATATGTTTTCTTGAAGATAATTGGGAAAATCCAACGCTTGGAGCATGGGGGATAGGTTGAGAAGTATTATTAAATGGTATGGAAATAACTCAATTTACTTATTTTCAACAAATGTGTGGTATTGAATGCAAACCTATTTCTGGTGAGATCACTTACGGACTTGAGCGTATTGCTATGTGTATTCAAAAAGTTGATAATATCTATGATATTGTTTGGTCAGATGGTGTTTTTGGTAAAATTACTTATGGTGATATTCATTATCATAATGAAGTTGAACAATCCTGTTATAATTTTGAACATACAAATGTTGATTTTCTTTTTAAAAGTTTTGATGAATATGAAAAAGAAGTTAAATATTTACTTTTTTTAAAGAAACCTTTACTATTTCCAGCATATGAACGTGTATTAAAAGCATCTCATATTTTTAATTTACTTGACGCACGTAAAGTTTTTTCTATAACTGAACGTAAACATTATATTTTGCGAATACGTAATTTAAGCAAAAATATAGGTGAATTGTATCTTTCTCATCGTAAATCGCTCGGTTTTCCTATGCTTTTTAAAAAATAAGGATTTTATGATAAAAAAAACTTTTTTAATAGAAATTGGTACTGAAGAATTACCTCCTAAAGAATTAAAAATATTAGCAGAATCTTTTAAAAATAATTTTTTAATAGAACTTAAAAAAGTTAATATAATTCATGGTGATGTAAAATGGTTTGCTACATCTCGTCGTTTAGCATTAAAAATTTTAAATTTATCTTTGTTACGGTTTTATCATAAAATTGAAAAACGTGGTCCTGCTGTTTTTCAAGCTTTTGATTCAAATGGAATACCAACTAAAATTGGTAAAGCTTGGGCATATAGTTGTAATATTTCAATAAATCAAGCTGAACGTATTGTTACAGAAAAAGGAGAATGGTTGGTTTATCGTTATATAGAAAAAAGTAAAAATATTAAAGAATTATTAGTTAATGTTGTTAAAAAATCTATTTGTAATTTAAATATTGTTAAATCAATGCGTTGGTCAAATAAAGATATTCAGTTTATTCGTCCTATTCGTACTATAACTATGATTTTAGGTAAAGATTTAATAAAAGGTAAAATTTTAGGTGTTAATAGTAAGCGTAATATTTTTGGACATCGTTTTATGGGTAAAACTAAATTAATTATTAATGATGCTAATGAATATCCTGATATTTTACGTAAATATGGGAAAGTTATTGCTGATTATGAAGAACGAAAAAGAATTATTATATATGAAATTAAAAGAATAGCAAAAAAATTAGGTGGAAAAGTATATTTAAAAAACGATGATTTAATTGATGAAATAACATCAATAATAGAATGGCCTGTTATATTAATTGGTAATTTTAAAAAAAAATTTTTAGAAATTCCTTTGGAAGAATTAATTTATAACCTTAAAAAAAATCAAAGATGTTTTTTTATTTATGACAAAAATAATTATTTAATACCAAATTTTATTTTTGTTTCAAATATTGAATCTTCTAATTCAAAAGAAATTATAATTGGAAATGAAAAAGTTATGAATTCTCGTTTATCCGATATTGAATTTTTTTTAAAAATGGATAAAAAAATTCATTTAAAAGATAATTTGTATAATTTAAAGTCTGTTTTATTTTATAATAAATTAGGTACATTATTTGATAAAACGTTTCGTTTAAAATTATTATCAATTTATATTGCAAAAAAAATAAATGCGAATATAGATCATGTATCTCGTGCTGCTATATTATCAAAATGTGATTTATTAACTAATATGGTTTTTGAATATACAAATATGCAAGGTATAATAGGAATGTATTATGCATTACGTGATGGTGAACATAAAGATGTTGCATTAGCCTTAAAAGAACAATATAAACCTAGTTTTTTTGATGATAAACTGCCATCTACAAAAGTATCTGATTCACTTTCTATTGCAGAAAAAATTGATAATTTAGTTGGTATTTTAGGTATTAAAAAAAATTTTAAAGGTGACAATGATCCATTTGCTTTACGTAGAGCTGCTATTGGTGTGTTACGTATTATTATTAAAAATTGTTATTCTATTGATTTATTGAAAATAGTTCAAAAATCTGTTTATTTATATGGTGATAAATTAAGTAATGTTAATGTTGTTAATGATGTTATTAATTTTATGTTTGCAAGATTATTGTTTTGGTATAAATATATAGGATATAAAATTAATATTATACAATCTGTATTAGCATGTAATTTAACACAACCTTATGATTTTGATCTTAGAATTAAAGCTGTTGATTATTTTTGTTCTTTAAAAGATTCTCAACAATTAATTATAACAAATAAACGTATATCTAATATACTTAATAAATCAAAAGAATCATTATCAGATAAAATATTAATTTCTATTATGAACTCTCCTGAAGAAGTTAGATTTGCAATTAATATAATTTTATTACAAATTAAATTAAGTTTAGTTTTTATAAACAAAAATTATAAAGAATCTTTAATTGAACTTTTATCGTTTTATAAAAATATTAATATTTTTTTTGAAAAGGTAAAAATATTGGATGAAAATAAAGAGATTCGTATTAATCGTTTAACTTTACTTAATTATTTACAGGAATTATTTTTAAAAATTGCTGATATATCTTTATTAAAATAATTATTTTTATATATTTAATATATAAACATATAAAATAATTATTTTTAAATATTTTATTTTTTTAAAATTAAAAATATATTTTTATTAATAAGTATATTTATTATATTTAATAATTTTATATAAAATTATTAAATATATTTTATTTGTAATATTTACATAATAAATATTTGTTAAAATTAATAGTTTTATAAAATGTATATAAATAAAATATTATCAATATTTTATAAAAAAATATAATTTTATATTTTTTGTTTTAAACAATAATTTATTCAATATAAATACACTGATTTGATTTTGTTTATTATTTTAAATTAAATTTTTAATAAAAAATATAAATTTTATAAAAAAATTTGTTAAGTTTTTATAGTGTATTGTTAAATTAATATAAATTGTTTTTTTATTAAAATTTTTCATTTATTTTTATATTATTATTTTTTAATATTAATTTAAATATATTTATATATTGTAATAATTATTAATTAAATATATTTTATTTTAAAGTTTTTATTACTAGTTACTCAGTTAATTTTTTTTTGATATAAATAATATGGATTATAATATTTTATATAATTTTATAAAAAAATTTGAATTTTAAATTAGTATATTAATAAAAAACCAAATTTTATAGAAAAGTATTTTTTATTTTTCTATAAAATTTGGTTTTGTTTTCATTTTGTATAAAAACTATAAGTATTTTTAAAATTTTTATAGAATTGTTTTAAATATAAAAATAGTTTTAAATGGTATTATATTTTATAATATTAATAAATATTTATTTTTATATTTATTAAATAATTTTTTAAAATAAAGATAATAATACAGTTATATTTATTTTTGTATATATAAGTCAATATTTTATTGAATAAGGTTAAAAACTATAATTTTTTATTTTAGTGTGATTTTATATTTTTATATAATTAATTTTTTTTGAAAATATTTTTTAAAAAAATTGTAATTGTTATAACAACTATGTTTTAAATATTCCTAATCATGAGTTACATTAAAATGAACATAAAAGTCCGACGCTCGTTAACATTAAAAAGTATGAATGTTTTTTTTCTTATTACCATGTTTTTATTAGCTGTTTTTTTATCTATTCAATTTAATTTTTTATTAGAACAACAAAAAAAAAGTTATATAGAACAGTTAAATAATATTGCAAATCAAATTCAAAAACCATTAAATGATTCATTATCTAAATCAGATTTAAACAATACCAAAAATCTTTTAAGTATATTAAAAATATATGCTTTTATAAATAAAGTTATTGTTACAATTGATGATGTTGATATTATTGATTTGTTTTTTTTTTCAAAAAAACAAATACCCGATTGGGCTATGTATTTTATAGATATTCCAAGTGAAATTACAATCCCATTATATCAAAATAATATTAAAGATTTTCAAAATAAATCAAAACATTGTTTAATATTACAAATAGATCATAGTTGTATATATCGTTTTATATTAAATATGATTGCTTTGATGATGACTATATATTTATTATTAACATTGATTATTGTTATTGTTATGACATGGTGTATTAATAGAATTATTATAAGACCGTTACGACAAATTGCAATTGAATTAAAAATAGTAAAATGTACAAAAAATCTTTATGTATCTAAATTTCATCAAGATGATGAAATTGGTTTATTGGTAAAGAATTATAATCGTAATATAGGATATAACAATAAAAATACAAAATAATAAGTATTAGTTTTTAAAAAAAATAATTTTTTTAAATTTTAAATAAATATTAATATTGTTTTTTTAAAAAAATATTTTTTATATGTATAATATAAAAATATTTTAAATTTAATTAAATATTTTAATAATATTTTATATTTTTAATATTAATTAAAATTTAATTATTAAATTTTAATTAATATTAAAAATGTTTATTTATAAAATATAAACAAGTGTTTATTTTATATATTTTAAAAATAAATATTAAAATGTATTTTTTTATTTTAACAAGATATAAAGAAATTTTATAAAATATAGGATTAAAAAAAATATGAATAGACATTATGATTATATTGTAATTGGAGGTGGTAGTGGTGGTATTAGTTCAATAAAATATGCATCAATATATGGTAAAAAATGTGCTTTAATTGAAGGTAAAAAATTAGGAGGAACTTGTGTTAATTTAGGATGTGTTCCAAAAAAAATTATGTGGTATGCATCAAATATTTCTGAAATTATTAATTTTTATGCTGCTAATTATGGATTTGATATATTAAAAAGTAATTTTGATCTAAAAAAATTAATTAAAATACGTAATAATTATATTAATCGTGTTTCTCAAAGTTATTATGAAATTCTTAAAAAGAATAATATAACTATAATAAAAGGATTTGGGAGTTTTATTGATAAAAATACATTAAAAGTTAATAACGAGTTTTATAGTGCTGATCATATTTTAATTTCATCTGGTAGTTATCCATTTGTACCTGAAATACGTGGTTCAGAGTATGGTATAACATCTGATGGTTTTTTTGAATTAAAAAAATTACCTAAACGTGTTGCCATTATTGGTGCTGGTTATATAGCTATTGAAATAGCTGGGATATTAAATTCATTAGGTGTTGAAACTCATTTATTTATTCGTAAAAATATACCTTTGCGTTCATTTGATTCAATAATAAAAAAAACTTTAATAGAAATAATGAATATAAAAGGAATTATTTTACATAATAATTCTATTTTAAAAGAAATTATAAAAAATGATAATAATTCTTTAACATTAAAATTAGAAAATAATAATGAATATATAGTAGATGTTTTAATTTGGGCTGTTGGTCGAAAACCTATGACAAATAATTTAAATATCGAAGTTACTGGTGTAAAACTTGATGAATATGGTTATATAAAAGTAGATAAGTATCAAAATACTAATATTAAAAATATATATGCTGTTGGTGATAATACAAATACTGTTAAACTAGCTCCTGTTGCTGTTACAGCTGGTCGTAATTTATCAAAACGTTTATTTAATAATAGTTGTAATATGTATTTAGATTATAATACAGTTCCAACTGTAGTATTTTTTAACCCACCTATTTGCGCTGTTGGTCTTACTGAATTTCAAGCTATTAAAAAATATGGTTTTAATAATGTAAAAATATATACATCTACCTTTAATTCTATGTATACTTCTATTACTTTACAAAATATACCTTGTAGATTAAAATTGGTTTGCATTAATGATAATGAAAAAATTATAGGTATTCATGGTATTGGTTTTGGTATGGATGAAATTTTACAAGGTTTTGTTGTTGCATTAAGAATTGGTGCTACTAAAAAAGATTTTGATAATACAATTGCAATTCATCCAACAATTGCAGAAGAATTTGTTACAATACGTTAAAAAATAATTTTTATAATTATTTAACTAAGATTAAATAAATGATTTTTTTATTATTTTTTAATTTTTTTAAAAAAATTAAAAAATTAATAGATAAGTATTGTACTGTAATAATTATTTTAGATTATTAATTTTATAAAAAAATTAATAAAAAATATTTGATATATAATGAGATTATTTTGTGAAAAAGAATATATTATTTGTATTTTTTGTTTTAATATCTTTAAATATATATTCAAAAGAATATATAGAAGGAAATGAATATATAAAAATTAAAAATGTTAATAACATACCAAAAATTCTTGAATTTTTTTCTTTTTATTGTATTCACTGTTATGAATTTGAATGTTTTTATAAAATACCACAAGAAATAAAAAAAAATTTGCCAAGTAGTATAAAAATTGAAAGGTATCATGTTGATTTTTTTGGTCCGTTAGGTAAAGAGCTTACAAAGGCATGGGCAGTTGCTATTGCATTAAAAATAGAAGATAAGATGATACCAATTTTTTTTGAAGGAATAATAAAAACAAAAACTATAAAAAATAAAAATGATATTATCAACGCTTTTGTTAAAGTTAATGTATCTAATAAAAAATATAATTATATAGTTAATAGTTTTTTAGTTAAATCAATTATAAAAAAACAACAAAATGCAGCGAAACATTTAAATTTACAAAGTGTGCCTTCATTTTTTGTTAATGGTAAATATAAAATATGTAATGATGTTTTTTTTACTGAAGAATTAACAAATTATGGAAAAGATTATTCAGAATTAGTTAAATTTTTAATTAATAAAATTTAATATTTTATATAATTAATAAATATATTAATAATTAATTTTTTATAAAATATTATTTGTTAAATAATAATAAAATTAGTGGTATATTATGTTTTTATTAATTATAGATAATTATGATTCATTTACATATAATCTTTATCAGTATTTTTCTGAATTAGGAGCATCTGTTACAGTAAAACGTAATGATAATATTACTATAAAGGATATTGAACATAATTTATTCACGCATATTGTTATATCACCAGGACCATGTGTTCCAAATAAAGCTGGAATATCTATTGAAGTAATAAAACATTTTGCTGGGAAAATACCTATTTTAGGTATTTGTCTTGGTCATCAAGCAATAGGACAAGCATTTGGCGCTACTATAGTAAAAGCAAAAAAAATAATGCATGGTAAAAAATCTTTAATTAATCACAATAATTACGGTGTATTTAAAAATATTAAAAAATCATTTACTGTTATTAGATATCATTCTTTAGTTATTAAAAAAGATACTGTTCCTGATTCTTTTTTAATAACTGCTTGGTCTTTAGTTGATAATAAAATTGACGAAATCATGGGAATTTGTCATAAAAAATTTCCTGTTGAAGGTATTCAATTTCATCCTGAAAGTATTTTAACTGAATATGGATATGAATTATTAAGTAATTTTTTAAGATATTAATATGATATTAAGTATTTTGAATACTAAGTATCATATTAATAATTATTAGTTTTATCTTGAACTACGTCTATTAAAATTACGTCGGTAAGAATTATTAGTAGAATTTAAATAATAATTTTTGTTGTTTATGTTTTTATATGTAATTGTATTATGTTTGTTATGTTCAAAAGTTTTTTTATTACTAATTAATTGAATTTGTATTGGTTTGTTTAAAATATAAGTACGATTTAAATGCATTAAAACATGATTTTTTATACCTTTTGGTAATTCTATAATTGAATGACTATTAAATAGTTTTATATTTCCAATATAACGACTGTTTATATCTCCTTCGTTTGCAATTGCTCCAATAATATGACGAACTTCTACTCCATCATCTCGACCAACTTCAATACGATATTTTTCCATTTTTTTAAAATTAGAATATTGTTCATTATTTTTATTAGATTCTATAAAATTAGAACGTTTAATATTATATCGTCTAACATTACGATTATTGAATTCATTATATATTTTTTTCGGAGTATCTGGTGGTAAAATTAAACTTCGTTTTCCTTGAGCTATTTTTAATAATGCTGCTGCTAATGTTTCTAAATCAATGTTTTCTGTAGATATTTTTGTTAATAATTTACGATATTTATCTAAATCTTTACTTTTTAATTGTTGTTGAATTTTTTTAATAAATTTTGCTTGTCTATGTTTGCTTAATAGTTCTGCATTTGGTAATTTTACTTCAGGTATTGTTATTTTAATAGTACGTTCAACATTACGTAATAATCGACGTTCACGATTTTCAACAAATAATAATGCACGTCCTGTTCGTCCTGCACGTCCTGTTCGTCCTATTCTATGAACATATGATTCAGCATCCATTGGAATATCATAGTTAACAACTAAACTTATACGACTAACATCAAGACCTCTAGCTGCTACATCTGTTGCAATTAAAATATCTAAACGACCGTCTTTAAAGCGTTCTAATGTTTGTTCTCGTAATGTTTGATTCATATCCCCATTTAATGCTGCGCTATTATAACCATTTCGTTCTAGAGATTCAGCTACTTCTAATGTTGCATTTTTAGTTTTAACAAAAATAATAGCTGCATCAAAATCTTCTATTTCTAAAAATCTAACTAATGCTTCATTTTTACGCATAGCATAAACTGTCCAATAACTTTGATTTATATTTGGACGAGTTGTAATATTAGATTTAATACGTATTTCTTTTGGTTCTTTCATAAAGCGTTGTGTAATACGTTTAATTGCTTCTGGCATAGTTGCTGAGAATAATGCTGTTTGATGTTTTTTTGGTATTTGATTCATTATATTTTCAACATCTTCAATAAAACCCATTCTAAGCATTTCATCAGCTTCATCTATTACAATACATTTTAATTTATCAAGTTTTAATGTACCTCGTTTTAAGTGATCTAAAAGACGTCCTGGTGTACCAACAACAATTTGTGGTTTTTGACGTAAAGTACGAAGTTGAATATCGTATTTTTGACCTCCGTATAATACTACAACGTTAATGTGATTAATATATTTAGAAAAATTACTCATTGATTCAGCAATTTGTACAGCTAATTCTCGAGTTGGTGCTAAAATTAAAATTTGTGGAGCTTTTACAGATATATCGATGTTATTTAATAATGGTAAACCAAATGCAGCGGTTTTACCGCTTCCAGTTTGCGCTATACCTAATACATCTTTTCCTTTCATTAATAATGGAATACATTGTTCTTGAATTGGAGATGGGGTTTTATACCCTAAATCATCCAATGCTTTTAGAATATATATAGGTATTCCTAAATCAGTGAAAGAAATATTGATTTTATTAGACATGTAAGTGCCTCATATTTTTTATTTATATCAGTAAGTTTATATAAAATATTTTATGTTATAATATAACAAGTTTTAATTATTTTTTTCGTAATTTAGAATTGATAATTCTAATAATGAACATCTATGTTCTATAAAGTAATGTACATTATTTGCTATGCTTAGTTTAAATGAAATTATTGCGTTATCTTTATCTTCCATATATAAATAATATTTTCCTAAGTAGAAATTTATTCTACTAAGATATTCAGCCAATAAAACATTATTAGTAATTTTTTTTTTTAAACGGTTTATTAGTATGTTGTTATTAATATAACCAATATAATATTCTACAAGATTTCATCCAAATGATTCTTTTTTAGCATTATTAAATCTATAAATAAGATTATCTTTAGCTTTTTTTTTATTTATATTATTTTCTATAATATAAAGCCATAAACTTCTAAATGGATCATTTGGATCTATTTTATAATAATTTAGTAGATCTTCTTGTGCTAATTTATATCTACCTCCATAATATAAAGCTATTCCTCGATTCATTAATACAGATCTGTAGTTTGGATTAAGTTCTAAAGCAGAATCAAAAGCTTCATAAGCATTTTCATAATTACCAGATTGTATAAAATATATACCAAGAAAATTAAAAATTTCTGGTATATCAGGACGTATATTTAAGACTTTTAAAAAATCATTACGTGCTAACGTTTTTAAACCTAAACTATCGTATATTACGCCACGTTCATATAAAAGTTGTCCATATTCATAATTGCTTAATGAATGACTCGTAAGAATTTGTTCTATACGAGTCAATACTATTTCTTGTTGTAATGTAGGTTGAAGTGGAATTGCAAAAATTTTTTTTTATCATATTTATTACTATTACAGCCGATGTTAAAAATAATTAACGTTAATAAAATATGAGTAAAAAAAAATATTTTTTTAATATAAATATTGTTCAACGTGTTATTTCTCTTGTATTATTAATTTTAGTAATTGTAAATTAGATTTTATGCTAAGTTAAATTATTAAATATTTTATATATTATTAAATTTTGTTGTAATAGCTTCTTTTATGCTTAAACGCATACGACCTTGACGATCTATTTCTAATACTTTAACTGATACATTTTGTCCAGTTTTTATATGATCAGTTATTTTTTCTATTCTTTTATCAATAATTTGTGAAATATGTACTAAACCTTCTTTTCCCCCATTTATTGAAACAAAAGCACCAAAATCAACAATTCGTGTAATTTTACCTTGATAAATATGCCCAACTTCAATTTCTGCTGTAATTTTTTCAATTAGACGTATTGCTTCTTTTGCTTTAAAACTATCAATTGCTGCTATTTTTACTATTCCATTATCTTCTATTTCAATTATTGTGTTTGTTTCTTCTGTTAATGATCTTATTACTGAACCACCTTTGCCTATTACGTCTTTTATTTTATCTGGGTTTATTTTTATAGTATAAATACGAGGTGCAAATTCAGAAATTTCTTTTCTTGGTTTATCAATAGCTTGTTCCATTGTATTTAATATATGCAATCTAGCTCCTTTTGCTTGATTTAAGGCTATTTGTATTATTTCACGAGTTATACCTTCTATTTTTATATCCATTTGTAAAGAGGTAATTCCTTCTCGACCACCGGCTACTTTAAAATCGATATCTCCTAAATGATCTTCATCACCTAATATATCAGATAAAACAACGAAATCATTACCTTCTTTTATTAATCCCATTGCAATACCTGCAATTGCAGTTTTTATTGGAACACCTGCATCCATAAGAGCTAATGATGCACCACATACAGAAGCCATAGATGATGATCCATTAGATTCTGTAATTTCAGATACGATACGAACAGTATATGGAAAATCATTATGTTTTGGCATAACAGCTAATATGCTGCGTTTTGCTAGACGACCATGACCAATTTCTCTTCGTTTAGGTGAACCTATTATACCAATTTCTCCAACAGAATAAGGAGGAAAATTATAATGAAATAAAAATCGATCAGTATATTCTCCCATTAAATGATCTATTACTTGTGCATCACGATCAGTTCCTAAAGTTACTGTTACTAAAGCTTGTGTTTCACCACGAGTAAACAACGCTGATCCATGAGTACGAGGTAGTACCCCAGTTCGTATATCTAGAGCTCTAACCATATCTTTTTCGCGACCGTCAATTCGAAGTTTTCCTTTAATAATACGAGTTCTAACTATTTTTCTTTCTAAATTATTAAAAATTTCCGTGATTTCAAAAAAATTAATATGTTCGTATTCTAATGTTACAATTGAAATTATTTCTTCTTTTATTAAATTAATTGATGCATAACGTTCTTGTTTATTAGTTAAACGATATGCATTACTTATTCTTTTTTCTGCTAATTCTATAATACGATTTTGTATGTTTTTATTAATTGTTTTTTCTTGCCATTCCCATTTTTCTTTTTCAATTTTTTTAGATAATTCATTTATATTTTGAATAATGATTTGTTGTTGTTCTTGACCAAACATTATTGCACCCAAAATTTTTTCTTCGCTTAATAAATTAGATTCAGATTCAACCATCAATATAGCATTTTTTGTACCTGCAACAATTAGGTTTAGATTACTAGATTTTAATTCATCTAATGTTGGATTTAAAATATATTGATCATTTATAAATCCAACACGTGCTGCTCCTATTGGTCCTTTAAATGGTATACCAGATATTGTTAATGCAGCCGATGCTCCAATAATGGAAACAATATCTGGATTAATTTGAGGATTAACAGAAACTACAGTTGCAATTATTTGTACTTCATTTAAAAAACCTGATGGAAACAATGGTCTTAAAGGGCGATCTATTAAACGAGATGTTAGAATTTCACATTCAGATGGGCGTCCTTCACGTCTAAAAAAATTTCCTGGAATTCGACCTGCAGCATAACTGCGTTCTTGATAATTAACTGTTAAAGGGAAAAATTCTTGATTTTCTTTAATTTTTTTTTGAATCATTATAGTAACAAATACAGCTGTATCATCCATATTAACCATAACAGCTGCGGTTGATTGACGTGCAATCATACCTGTTTCTATTGAAACAGTATGTTGTCCATATTTAAATTTACAAACAATAGGATTTAACACAATATTACCCTTTATTAAGATTATTAGAATAATTATATATTTAGTAATATAGATATATTATTTGATATGTTTTACTAAATAAAAATATTAAGTTTATGTAATTTTTTATTATATGAGTAGCTCAGATGTAATAAAGAGATAAATTAAGAATTATATTAAACATTTATTTTGAATTTTATTTAAGTCTATTAATTTGAATAAAACGGGGCTTTAGCCCCATTTTAAAAATTAAATAATTTAACGACGTATATCAAGACGATCAATTAAATTGATGTATTTTGTAATATTTTTTTTTTTAAAATAAGTTTGCAAACGTCGTCTTTTTGCAACCATATTAAGTAATCCACGACGACTATGGTGATCTTTTTTATGTTCTTTAAAATGATTGTTTAAATGTTTAATTTTTGCAGTTAATAAAGCAATTTGAACTTCACTTGAACCTGTATCGTTTTTATACCTACTGAATTCAGAAATAATTTTAGATTTTGCTTCATTATTTAGAGACATAAAAAACTCCAATATTTATTTTAAAAATTAAGTTTTATATTCTACTTATATTATAAATATAATGCAATAAAAGTAATTGTTATGTATATTATTGTTTATAGTAATTTACTAAACGTTTTGGAAAAATATCACCGTTTTTGTTAATCAAAGCAATACCTAAAAAATTTTGATCTTTATTTAAAACTCTAATAATTTGTTCAGCATATGAATTTTTAAATCTAGTATATATACACTGGCCATATATAAATCGTTTTTCATTATTTTTATTTAATTTTATAACTGGAAGATGTGTTATTCCTGAATCAATTGGTAATAACAATGTATCTAATAAAGATTCATAAGAACCATTTCCTTCATTTATTTGTGTTTTTAAAGATATTAATTTTTCAATTTTTATCATTTGATTATTTTGATAATTATATATTTTTGTTCTTCGTAGATAAATTACATGTGCTCCACAACCTAAAAGTTCTCCTAAATCATCAATAATAGTACGAATATATGTTCCTTTTAAACAATGTATTTCTAATTCTAATTCATTGTTTTCTAAACGAATGTATTTTATTTTATTAATTGTAATTAAACGTGGGGATCTATTAATTATAATTCCTTTTTTTGCATATTTATACATAGGTTTCCCTTTATATTTTAAAGCAGAATACATTGGTGGTATTTGAAAAGTTTTTCCTTTAAAAGAATTTAAAGCTGAATAAAGATCTTCTTTTATGAAATTAACTTTTCGTTCATTGATAATTTTTCCATATGAATCTGATGTATCTGTACGTTGTCCTAATTTAGCGATAACTATATATTCTTTATTTGAATTTAGTAAAAATTGTGAAAATTTTGTTGCTTCTCCAAAACAAATAGGTAACATTCCGGTTGCTATAGGATCTAATGTTCCTGTGTGTCCTGCTTTTTTAGCATTAAATAGTTGTTTAATTTTTTGTAATGCTTTATTTGAAGAAATGCAAATTGGTTTATCCAATAGTATTGTACCGTTTATATTTCTTTTTTTACTATTTTTCATTTTTTATTATAAATTTTATTATTTATTTTTTTTCTATTGATTTTGAAATTAAATTGTATATTTTTTTTATTTTTTCTAAAGAATTATCATATATAAAAAATATTTTTGGTGTAATACGTAAATTAATAGATTTACATAATAAATATTGTATAAAACCAGAAGCTTTATTAATAATTTTAATTTTTTCAATAATTATTTTAGTTTTGTTTTTGTTATTTTCAATATTTGAAAAAGTCACAAAAACTTTGCAGTATGCAATATCTTTTGATAATATAACATTAGAAATATTAGTCATATATATACGTTGATCATTTATTTTACGTTGTAAAATAATTCCAATTTTTTTTTGTATTTCTTGTGAAATTTGTTTATTACGTATAGATTTTTTTGTCATTACACCAACCATAGTTATTATTAATTATTTATAGAATGTTTTATTTCAATAACTTTTAAAACTTTAATAATATCATTGATACATATATTATTAAAATTTTTTATTCCAATACCACATTCTGTTCCATTATATACTTCATTAACATCATCTTTGAAACGACGTAGTGATTCAATTTCACCTTCATGAATAATAATATCATTTCTTAAAATATGAATTAAATTATTGCGATTAATTATTCCTTCTATTACTATGCAGCCTGCAATTGTAGTAGATTTTGTTGATTTAAATATATTTTTTACTTTAGCTATACCTATTATTTTATGTTTATATTCTGGTTTTATCATTCCTAGCATTGATTGTTTTATATCATCTATTAAATTGTAAATAACTGAATAGTATTGAAAATTAATATTTTCG
The DNA here is from genome assembly GCF_964026685.1 of Candidatus Providencia siddallii. Lineage (NCBI taxonomy): Bacteria > Pseudomonadati > Pseudomonadota > Gammaproteobacteria > Enterobacterales > Morganellaceae > Providencia > Candidatus Providencia siddallii. Next base: position 535,537 of record NZ_OZ034688.1, on the reverse strand, counting down.
TTTTCAATAAAACGTTTAGCAGAAGTTTCAGGTTTGACATTGAATCCTAATATAATTGCATTAGATGCTATAGCTAATGTTGCATCTGTTTCTGTAATATTACCTACTCCAGAAAATATTATTTTTATTTTTACTTTATCATTTGATAATTTTTTTAAAGAATTTTTAATAGCTTCACAAATACCTTGAACGTCAGTTTTTAAAATGATATTTAATTCGGAAATTTTGTTTTCTTTTGTGTTAGAAAATATATTTTTTAGTTTAGATTTTTGTTGACGATCTAGTTTAATATCGCGAAATTTTCCTTGTCTATATAAAGCTACTTCACGTGCTTTTTTTTCATCTCGTACTACAGAAGCTTTATCACCGGCTGAAGGTATGTTTGATAATCCAAATATTTCAATTGGAATTGAAGGTTCAGCTGATTTAACATCTTTACCAAATTCATCTCTCATAGCTCTAATACGTCCATATTCAAAACCGCATAAAATTATATCTCCTTTATTTAAAGTTCCTTCTTGAACAAGAATTGTTGCTACAGGTCCACGTCCTTTATCTAAATAAGATTCAATAACAACACCTCTTGCCATACCTGTATATATTGTTTTTAATTCTAATATTTTTGCTTGTATTAAAATAGAATCAAGTAGTATATCTATTCCAATGCCTTTTTTAGCTGATACTTCAATAAATTGAGTTTTTCCACCCCAACATTCTGGTATAATGTCATATTTGGATAGTTCGTTTTTTATGCGATCTGGATTTGAATTTACTTTATCAATTTTATTTATAGCTACAATAATTGGTACATTAGCTGCTTTAGCATGCTGTATAGCTTCTATTGTCTGAGGCATTACTCCGTCATCAGCAGCGACAACTAGTACAACTATATCTGTTACTTTAGTTCCACGTGAACGCATTGATGTAAATGCTGCATGTCCAGGTGTATCTAAAAATGTGATTATCCCTTTTTTTGTTTTTACGTGATATGCTCCTATATGTTGTGTAATCCCACCGGCTTCTTTATGTGCGATTTTTGTTGAACGAATATAATCAAGAAGTGATGTTTTGCCATGATCAACATGACCCATTATTGTTACGATTGGTGCACGTGGTTTTTGAATTGCAACACCAATATCTCTATCTTTTAATATTGATTCTTCTAGTTCGTTTTCTTTTCGTAAAATAACATTATGTCCCATTTCTTCAACAACTAATTGTGCAGTTTCTTGATCTATTATTTGATTTATAGTTGCCATTGCTCCCATTTTTATCATTGTTTTTATTACTTGAGAACTTTTTATTGCCATTTTATTAGCAAGTTCTCTTATAGTAATTGTTTCGCCAATTATTACATTTTTATTTATAGTAGAAACTGGTTTGGTAAAAACTTGTTGTAAGAAATTATTTTTTCGTTGTTTTTCTTTTGGATTGTTTATTAAACGACTAATAGCGTGTTCTTCTTTTTTATATATTTTTTCAGAAAATTTATTATTTTTCTTTTTATTACGAATTATTTTATTAGAGCGATTACGTAGATGACGTTTTTCTTTTTCATTTTTGTCATTTTCATTTAAGATATTATAATTATAATTTATATAATGGTTATGATTAAGTTTTTTGTCATTATAATTTCGTATATTATTTCGCTCTTCTAATGTTTTTGTATTTTTTTCATTTATACGATTTAATTCTGTTTTATTTTTTAAGTTGTTTATATGTCGAATGTTATTTTTTTGTGTTTTTTCTATTTTTTGGTTATATTCATTTTTTTTGTTTTTTTCTTTTTTATTTACTAAGTGAATTTTTTTGTTTGTTATTTCATCTTTAATATTTATGTTTATTTTATTTTTTATTATATTTTCTATTGATTTTTCTTTTATTTCATTTTCGATTTTAGATGATTCTTTTAATTCATATTCTTTAAATTCTTCTGTTTTGATTTCATCTGTAATGCGATTGATATATGTTCGTTTTTTACGTACTTCAATATTTATTAATTTGCTTTTTCCTCCTATAATTGGCACGTTTAATGTACTGCGTGTTTTTCGTTGAATTGTTAATTTTATTTGTTGTTTTGATGTGTCTTGTTTTTTGTTTAAGTAATTTAACAATGTTTTTTTTTCAATTATAGAAATAGAATCGTTTTTATTTTTTTTAATTCCTATTTTATCAAATTGTTTTATTAAACAATCCGTTGTAATATCAATTTTTGTTGCTAATGATTTTATAGTTTCTGTCATGCCGTTTTCCTGTTGCAATATCTATGTATCATTTCTAAACCAGCAAATATTACGTGCTGTCATGATAAGTTCACCTGCTTTATTACTATCTAGATTTTTTATATCTGTTAAATCATCAATACTTTGTTCAGCAAGAGATTCTATTGTATATATTCCATGATTAGCTAAATTATAAGCAATAGTATGATTCATACCGTTAAGATTTAATAAATCATTTGTTGGTTGATTATTTTTTAAATTTTCTTTTTGGGTTAATTTTATTGTATTAATGGCATCTTTTGCTTTTTCTTGTATAATTTTAACATTTTTTTCATCAAATATTTTAGTTTTTAAAAGTTCAGTAGTTGGTATATATGCTAGTTCTTCTAATGTAGAAAATCCTTCTTCAGCAAGTTTATTAGCAAAATTTTCATCGATATTAAGGTATTTTGTAAAAGTTTTAATAGAACAATGTATTTCTGTTTGTTGTTTTAAGTTTAATTCTTCTGTTGTCATAACATTTAATTCCCATTTATCGTTATTTCTATGTATTTTAAGTAATTGAGTAGCTAAACGAACATTTTGTCCATTACGTCCAATTGCTTGAGCTAAATTATTATTTTCAACAGCAACATCCATTATATATTTATCTTCATCTACGATAATAGATCTTACATCTGCAGGTGCCATTGCATTGATTACAAATTGAGCAGGATTTTCATCCCATAGTACTATATCAATTTTTTCACCGCATAATTCACTTGAAATTGTTTGAACTCTAGATCCTCGCATACCGACACAAGCTCCAACTGGATCAATTCGTTTATCTTTAGTTTTTACTGCAATTTTAGCTCTTGATCCTGGATCACGTGCAGCTGCTTTTATTTCAATAAGTTCTTCAGCAATTTCTGGAACTTCAATTCGAAATAATTCAATTAACATTTCAGTTTTTGAACGACTAATGAAAAGTTGTTGTATTCGAGATTCGTTACGAATATCATATAAAATTCCTCGTATTCTATCATTAATACGAAAATTTTCTTTTGGTAACGTATCTTCTCGAAGTAATAATGCTTCAGCATTATTACCAAGATCTAGTATAATATTTTCACGATTAATTTTTTTTATTTGAGCTGTAATTATTTTTCCTCGTTGATTTCTAAATTGTTCTATAATCATTGCTCGTTCAGCTTCTCGAACTTTTTGAACAATTACTTGTTTTGCTGTTTGCGTAGTTATTCTATCAGATGTAATTGATTCAATTTCTTCTTCTACATAATCACCAAGTTGAAAATTTAAATTTTCAAATTTTGCAGCTTCAAGTGTTATTTCACGAGTTGGTATTGTTACTTCATTAACTATTTGCCAGTAACGAAATGTGTTTAATTCTCCTGATTTTCTATTAATTTTAACACGTATATCAATTTCTTGATTATATTTTTTTTTAGTTGCAGTTGTTAAAGCAATTTCTAAAACTTCAAAAATTTTTTCACGAGGTAAAGATTTTTCATTAGAAACTGATTCTATAACAGCAATAATATCTTTGTTCATTTAGACTGCCTCATTGAACTTCACAAAATGAAACTTTATCTTTTTGATATCGCTAATATAAAATATATTATTTTAACGCATACATTTATAGTAATAATTTACTATGTGTTTAATTAAAATTTAATTAAGTTTTTAATTGGAATAATTTTGATTTTTTTTAATATTTATAAAATATTTTTTAAAATTTATTAAATAAAAACCCCGAATTTCGGGGTTTAATACTTTGATACAATTTTTAGATATATGGTATCTAGTATTTTAAAAAGTGGTTGCGGGGGTTGGATTTGAACCAACGACCTTCGGGTTATGAGCCCGACGAGCTACCGTACTGCTCCACCCCGCTATTAAATGTATAAATATTAAATAAATGGTTTTGAAAATTATGCCGAGAACGGGATTTGAACCCGTAAGCCATTTTATAGGCACCACCACCTCAAGGTAGCGTGTATACCAATTTCACCACCTCGGCACTAAATAAAAGTAGTATTATTTAGGTATATCGTTAATATTTTCATATGTTTTAATATTTTTAAAATTTTTTGTTGATTCACTAATATTTTCCCATTTTTTATTTTTTACATTAAAAACGTTAGCAGTTATATTTACAATTATTAAATTAATAATAAAAAATATAGTTGCTAATATTCCTGTTGTTTTTGTAATAAAATTATCTGAACCTGATGATCCAAATAAAGTTGTTGATGAAATTGCTCCAGATGAGCACATATCGCTATTTTTACCTTGTTGTAACATTATCAAACTAATTAAACAAATTGCTATTAATAAGTAAGCAATTAAAAAAAATGTGTACATTTAAATCTTCCTAAATGTTTACAAAAATTAATTATATAATAAGTAAAACTAATTAAATAATCAAGCTTATTTTTAAAAAAAATATGTTTTTAGAAATAAAAAATATTTTTGTTATATTATATGAAATTTTCAATCATATTAGCGATACGATAAGCTAATGCTGATATTACACTTTTATTTTCTCCTTCTACCATTATTCGAATTACTGGTTCAGTGCCTGATTTTCTTAATAAAACACGACCTTTTCCGTTAAATTCTTTTTCTATTTTAATACATGTTGTAATTATTGAATTATTTTTTAAAGGATTATTTTTACCTTTAAAATTAACGTTAACTAATATTTGTGGTAATAATTTTATTTCATTACATAATTCATTCAAACTAGTATTATTTTTTACAATAGCATTAAGTACTTGTAACCCAGCTATTATACCGTCTCCAGTAGTTGTTTTATCTAATAAAATTACATGTCCTGAGTTTTCAGCTCCTATACGCCATTTTTTTTCTTGTAATTTTTTAAAAATATATCGATCACCTACTTTTGAACGTTCAAAAGGAATTCCTAATTTTTTTAAAGCAATTTCTAATCCAATATTACTCATTAAAGTACCAACCATACCTCCTTTTAATTTATTTTGACGTAATGATTCACGAATAATTATATATGCAATTTGATCTCCATCTATTTTTTTACATAGATGATCAACCATTATAACACGATCTCCATCACCATCAAAAGATAGACCAACATTTGCTTTTTCTTCTAAAACTTTTTGTTGTAATAAACTAATATCTGTTGTTTTATTAATATTAAAACCATTTGGTTCGCAGTTAATTGTTACAACTTCAGCTCCTAGTTCGCGAAATACGTTTGGGGCTATATTGTATGTGGCCCCGTTCGCACAATCAATCACAAGTTTTAAATTAGAGAGGTTTAATTTATTTGAAAAAGTACTCTTGCAAAATTCTATATATCGACCAGTAGCATCTGTAATATGATCTGAACGTCCTAGTTCAGAAGATTCAACACATGTAATTTGTTTTTCCATTTCTAATTCAATTGCTTTTTCAATTTTATCTGGTAATTTTGTTCCATTTACTGAAAAAAATTTTATTCCATTATCATAATAAGGATTATGAGAAGCAGAAATTACAATACCAGCATCAACATTCAATACACGTGTTAAATAAGCAATAGCAGGAGTTGGTATTATTCCTGTAAATATAGTAGATACACCAGCAGATAACAATCCAGCTTCTAGTGATGTTTCTAACATATAACAAGAAAATCGTGTATCTTTACCTATAATAATTTTACGTGAACCATGTTTAGTAAGTAACTTTCCTGCTGCTCAACCTAATTTTAAAATAAATTCTGGAGTTATTGGTTTTTTACCAACTTTACCACGAATACCATCAGTTCCAAAAAATTTTCTACTATACATATTGTATTCCGTTTTTTTTTATAAGTGTTTTTTGAACTATTTTTATAGCTTCTATTGTTTCTTTTACATCATGAGCACGTATTATATGTATTCCTTGCATTGCAGCTATTACTGAACAAGTTATACTTCCAATAAGTCTTTTATTAGGTGGAATATTTAATAGATTTCCAATCATAGTTTTACGTGACATTCCTACTAAAATTGGTAATTTAAATTTATGAAGTTTTTTTAAATTTGATAAAATATTATAGTTATCATTTAATGTTTTTTGAAAACCAAATCCCGGATCTATTATTAATTGATTTTTTTTAATTCCTGAATCAACACAACGTTTTATTTCTTTTTTAAAAAAAAATTTAATATCAAAAATTGAATTTTTATTTTTTTTTGTTTTTAAAAAAAATTTTTGATATTTATTTATATGCATAATGCAAATAGGTAGATTTATTTGAATTGCTGTTTTTAGTGTATTTTTTTCATGTAAAGAATAAATATCATTAATCATATGAATACCAATTTTTGCTGCTTCTTCCATAACTTTAGCTTTATATGTATCTACAGAAATTCATATGTCAAAACGATTGTGTATTAATTCAATAATAGGTAATATTCTATCTAATTCTTCATTAATAGAAATTTTTTTGTAACCTGGTCTTGTTGATTCCCCTCCTATGTCAATAATAGAAGCTCCTTCATTAATCATTTTGGATGCGTGATTTAATGCAGCATTGTGATTAAGGTATTTCCCGCCGTCTGAAAAAGAATCTGGTGTAATATTTAAAATACCCATAACACGAGGTATTGATAAATCAAGTATTCGTCCTTTGGAATTAATTTGCATTTTTTAGTTTTTAAAATAAGTTATTTTAATTTTTATTAATGTTAATTGATTAATATTATTACTTTGTTTTTTATTCTATTGTTTTGATTTATTAAATTTTGATATTTTATTTATAAAAATATTCTTTTGTATTAAATATAATAGGTTTTATTATTAGTTTTTATTATTGTTATTCCATCCAATAGGATCTCGTACTTTGCGACGATTCATCAAATCATCAATTTGCGATATGTTAATAGTTTCATATTTTAATAAAGCTTCTTTAGTTGCATGTAAGATATCAATATTTTCTTTTAAAGTTTTATATGCAATTTGATAGCAACGATCAAGAATAATTTTAATTTCTCCATCAACAATACGAGCTGTTTCATCTGAAATATTTGAACATGCTCCTGAAGATTGATTTAATAGTCCATTGCATTCTTCTTTAGAATATTGCATTGGTCCTAAACGATCAGAAAACCCCCATTGTGTAACCATATTACGAGCTGTATTTGTAGCAAATTGAATATCTGAGGAAGCACCTGTAGTGATTTTATATTTTCCATAAATTAATTCTTCAGCAATTCTACCTGCATATGCTGTAGCAATAATACTTTCAAGTTTTAATCTACTACGACTAACATTATCATTTTCAGGTAAAAAAAGTGCAACACCAAGTGCTTGTCCTCGTGGAACTATAGTAACTTTATGAACAGGATCATGTTCAGGCATTAAATGTCCTATTATCATATGGCCGCTTTCATGGTAAGCTGTTGATTCTTTTTGTTCTTCAGTCATCATAAGCGAACGTCGTTCTGCTCCCATCCAAACTTTATCTCTGGCTTTTTCTAATTCAATCATTGATACAGTATGTTTATTATCACGTGCTGCAAATAATGCAGCTTCATTTACTAAGTTTGCTAATTCTGCACCTGAAAAACCTGGAGTTGCTCTAGCAAGAATAAAAATGTCTACATTAGGATCTATTGGCACATTTCGCATATGTACTTTTAGAATTTGTTCGCGTCCACGAACATCTGGTAAGTTAACAATAACTTGGCGATCAAAACGCCCAGGTCGTAATAAAGCCGGATCAAGTACATCAGCACGATTAGTTGCTGCAATAACTATGATACCTTCATTTCCTTCAAATCCATCCATTTCAACTAGCATTTGATTTAATGTTTGTTCGCGTTCATCGTGTCCTCCTCCTAAACCTATTCCACGTTGACGTCCAACTGCATCTATTTCATCAATAAAAATTATACATGGAGCAGATTTTTTTGCTTGTTCAAACATATCTCGAACACGAGATGCACCAACTCCAACAAACATTTCAACAAAATCAGAACCTGAAATAGTAAAAAATGGTACTTTTGCTTCACCTGCTATAGCTTTTGCTAATAGTGTTTTACCTGTGCCAGGTAACCCAATCATTAAAATTCCTTTTGGAATTTTTCCACCAAGTTTTTGAAAGCGATTTGGTTCTTTTAAAAATTCTACAATTTCTATAACTTCTTCTTTTGCTTCATCACATCCTGCGACATCAGCAAAAGTTGTTTTAATTTGATTTTCTGAAAGCATTTTAGCTTTACTTTTACCAAATGACATTGCACCTTTTCCTCCACTTCCTTGTATTTGTCGCATAAAAAAAATCCATACACCAATTAATAAAAGCATTGGAAACCAAGAAATAAAAATAGATGTTAATAAACTAGGTTCTTCTGGTGGTTCACCAATTACAGTTACACGTTTATTTATCAATGTATCTAACAGTTTTTCATCATGCATTGGAAGATAAGTTATATATTTGCTGTTATCAACTTTTTTTATATTTAATTCACGACCAGTAATTCGAACTTCGCGTATCTGATCTTGAGATAACTCATTGATAAATGTTGAGTAATCTACTTTTCGATTATTTGAATCGCTAGTTCCAAAGTTTTGAAACAATGACATTAAAATAATCGCGATTACTAACCAGAGTATCAGGTTTTTCGCCATGTCATTCAAAGAATTAACCTCATATTACAATTGTAATGAATAGTGTTAAAAAAACTATATTTTTAATCCTGTTGCTATAATATATTGTTCTCGCGATTGTTTTCTAGAAGATTTTGGTTTATGAATATATGTTTTTATAAAAACATTATTTACATTTTTAAAGTATTCTTGAAATCCATCGCCATTTAATATTTTTACTATAAAGTTTCCTTTAGGTTTTAAAGTAATATGACACATATTTAGCGCTAAATTTGATAAATGTATAGAAGCAGGAATATCAATAGAAGCTATTCCACTCATATTAGGTAACATATCAGACATAATTACGTCCGCTTTTTTATTGTCTATTAGTGATAATATTTTAGTTAAAGTTATTTTATCACGAAAATCTCCTTGTAAAAAATTGACTCCAATAATTGGTTTCATTGGTAAAAGATCACACGCAATTATACTACAATTATTATTTAATTTGTTTATTACATATTTTGACCAACTTCCAGGTGTAGATCCTAGATCAATAATTGTCATTCCTGGTTTAAAAATGTTGTAATTTTGTTGAATTTCTTTTAATTTAAACCATGCACGTGAGCGTAATTTTTTTTTTTTGCTTCTTTAAAATATATATCGTTTTGATGTCTTTTCAGCCAACGATTTGAACTTGCTGAATGTTTTTTTTTATTCATTTATTCAAATATGTTATAAGTAAACTGGTGATAAAATATTAATTTTCAATACTTTAAATAAAAATTATAGAATTTTTTAAAAAATAAATTGGTATTTATTTTATTTTTAAATTAAATTTTATATAACATAAATTATTTTTATATTGAAATAATACGAATTGTTTTTTTAATATTAACATAAGACTGTTAATATATTTAATCAAAAAAAATAATTATATATGTTCAACATTTAATATTTTAAATTTAATGTTTTCTCTAGGAGTTTTAATCAATACTACATCGTTTATTTTTTTTCTTATTAAACCTCGAGCAATTGGTGAATTTATAGAAATTAAATTTATTTTTATATCTGCTTCATCATCACCAACAATACGATAAATTAGTTTTTCATTTGTTTTTAAATTTAATATTGTAACTGTCGTACCAAAAATTACATGTCCATTATTTGTAATTTTTGTTATATCAATTATTTGAGCTTTTGATAGTTTACTTTCAATGTTTTGAATTTTGTTTTCACAAAAACTTTGTTGTTCGCGAGCTGCATGATATTCAGCATTTTCTTTTAAATCACCATGTTCGCGTGCTTCAGAAATTGATATTATAATTTCCTTACGTTTAATATGTTTTAAATAGTTTAATTCTTTTTTTAATTTATCAGCACCTAATATTGTCATTGGGATATATTTCATTAATAAATACCTTTATTTTTTAATAAATAAAACATATATTTACGATAAAAATAAACATTATAAATTTGTATTTTTAAAAATAATTATATATATGTTAAAGAGTAAATTATTTTGTATAATATATTTAAAAATTTGAAATATTTAAAATAATGTTCTTTATTGAAATATATTGTAATTTAAATAAAAATGAAAAATATTTTTTGATTTTTTTATATTATACTAGTTTTTAATATACGATTACAATCGTTAATAGTTAATTTTGTTAAAAAATTAATATTTTAAATTGAAATTTGATTATTTATAAAAATTATTTTTTTGTATTAATGTTTTTTTATAAGCAAAATTATTTTTTTTTGTTTTTTAAATATTTATTTTTAATAAGATAATTTTACGTTTTTAAAATTAAATAATTTACCATAAAAAATCAATTTTGTTTTTGTCGTTATTATCATCTTTTGTTTGTAATTTTGTAGATTTACTTTTAATAATAAAATTCATTATATCTACACATAATTTTTTAACACCTTTATTGTTAATAGCAGATATCATATAGTATTTATTTGTCCAGTTGATTTCTTTTATTATTTTTTCAATTTGTTTTTGATATTCATCTTTAGGTAACAAATCTATTTTATTAAATATTAACCATTGTGTTTTAGTTGTTAATTTTTTATTATATTTTTTTAGTTCTTTTAAAATTGTTTTTATATTATCAATTGGAATTGAATTATCAATTGGTGCAATGTCAACTAAATGTAATAATAAATGACAGCGTTCTAAATGTTTTAAAAAACGAATGCCAATACCAGCACCTTCTGCCGCTCCTTTTATTAATCCTGGAATATCTGCTATAACAAAACTTTGTTTATGATTTACTGATACTACAGCTAAACTAGGTGTTAATGTTGTAAATGGATAATCTGCAATTTTTGGTTTAGAAGAAGAAATAGAACTAACAAAAGTGGATTTCCCAGCGTTTGGCATTCCAAGTGTTCCAACATCAGCTAATAGTATTAATTCTAGTAAAATTTTTCTTTTTTCACCTTTTTTTCCAATAGTACATTTTCTTGGAGTTTGATTAGTAGATGTTTTGAAACGGGTATTACCTATTCCATGAGAACCACCTTTTGCTATCATATGATGTTGATTATGTTTTGTCATATCACAAATTATTTCATTTGTATCAATATTTTTTACACGTGTTCCTATAGGAATTTTAATTGTAATATCTTTTCCTCGTTTTCCAGTACATTTACAACTATGTCCATTTTGTCCATTGTCAGCACGAAATATTTTTTCAAAACAACAATCAATTAATGTATTAAGATCTTTGTTAGCTTGCAAATAAACATCGCCGCCATCACCACCATCTCCACCGTCTGGACCACCTTTTGGCACATATTTCTCACGTCTGAAACTAATACAACCATTTCCGCCATTACCAGCTATTACTAATATTTCTGCTTCATCTATAAATTTCATAATTATTTAATTTGTTATATTTTAAAATTTTTTTTAATAAAAAAAAATGATAAATTTTATATGTTTTTAAATAGTTATTAAGTTTTAATTATTACATATTTTCTTTTTTTTAAACCTTTTGTTTTAAATTTTATTATCCCGTTAGTTAATGCATATAAAGTGTGGTCTCTACCGCAACCTACATTTTTTCCAGCATGAAATTTTGTTCCTCGTTGTCTAACAATAATATTACCTGATAATATTTTTTCACCTCCGAATCGTTTAACACCAAGACGTTTCGCGTTTGAATCACGTCCATTACGAGTAGACCCACCTGCTTTTTTATGAGCCATTTGTTTTTCCTATTTTATTTTTTAATAATATCAATTATTTTAACATCAGTAAAATACTGTCGATGTCCTTGTTGTTTTCGACTATGTTTACGTCGATTAAATTTAATAATTTTTATTTTTTTATTACGACCATGTGCTATTATTTCTGCTTTTATTTTTGCATTATTAATTATAGGAGTTCCTAATTGACATTCAGATCCGTTGTATATCATTAAAACATTTTTAAAATCAACAATTGTTCCTACTGTGATATTTAGTTTTTCCAGTCGGATAGTTTGTTCTTTTTCAATTTTATATTGTTTACCGCCATTTTGAAAAACTGCATACATAATAAAACTCCATTTTGTATATTTAATATTTTAATTAAAAATAAATTTAGATTTTTTTAATAAAATAATATATTACGAGATAAGTATAATAATACAAGTATATAATGTGTTTTATTTTAGAAAAATTAATTTTTTTATATATTAATATTTTAATATAAATATATTATTTTAATATATCGTTTAATAATTTTATTATTAATGATATCATATTACAATAATTTATGTTTATTATTTTGTTTTATATATAAAAGTAAATAAAATTGATTTATGAATAAGTTTCAAGATTTAGATTATATTATAAAGTTAATAAGTGATGATATGTTAGCTGTAAATAAAATCATTTTCAATAAATTGAATTCTGATATTTTATTAATAAAACAATTAGGAAATTATATTGTTAATAGCGGCGGGAAACGAATTCGTCCAATAATTGCTATTTTAGTAGGAAAATCGTTAGGATATACTGGAAATAAGCATATTAAAATTGCTGCTTTAATTGAATTTATTCATACAGCAACTTTATTACATGATGATGTTGTAGATGAATCTTGTATAAGACGTGGTAAAAAAACAGCTAATATAATTTTTGGTAACGCTTCAAGTATTTTAGTTGGAGATTTTATTTATACATTATCGTTTAAAATGATGATAGATCTTAATTCTATGTCAGTTTTAAAATTAATGTCAGGAGCTGCAAATATAGTAGCAAAAGGTGAAGTTTTACAATTAATGAGTTGTAATAATCCTAATATTTCTGAAAAAGAATATATGCAAATTATTTATAATAAAACGGCGTGTTTATTTGAAGCTACTTCTCATTCTTCTGCAATTTTAGCAAATGCTCAACCAGAACAAGAAAAAGCTTTACAAAATTATGGACGTTATATTGGCACAGCTTTTCAATTAATTGATGATCTTTTAGATTATGGTTCTAATTGTATACATATAGGTAAAAATATTGGTGATGATCTTAATGAAGGTAAAATGACTTTGCCATTATTACATGCTTTAAATTATAGCAGTAAAAAAGAATCTGAATTTATTCGAGAAATAATTAAATATGGTAAAAATCGTCGTTTTTTAAAAAAAATACTTAAAATTATGAAAAAATATGGTTCTTTAGAATATACTTATTTAAAAGCAAAAAACGAAAGTCAAAAAGCTATAGAATCATTAAATATAATTGATGATTCAATTTATAAAACAGCTTTAATAGATTTAGCATATATTGTTATGAAATGTTGATTTTTAATTAGAAAATATTTTAAAAGTTATTTTTTTAAATTAAGTAATAAAAATTTTAAATAAAAGGTAAAATAAAATATAAGAATTTATATTCTATAAATATGTTATTTAGTAAACAAATATTTTTTTATGATTTAATTATTGAATAGTATTTTTGTTTTTTTATAATGTATTTTAATTATTTTTAAATATATTTTTATATAATTATTTGAATTAGAATTAAGTATATTTATATTATGTTAATTTTTTAATTATTTGTAATTTAAAATTATTATTAAGAATTCTATTAAAATATTTTAAATATTATCTATTTATTGTATTATTTACTGGATAATAAAATTTAATAGATAAAAATATATAATTGTAAAAAAATAGAATTTTAAAATTTATTATTTATTAATAAATTAAATTTTCGTTAATTTATTTTTTTTATATTATTATAATTGTAGTTCATTTAAAAAAATATAAGATCTTTTTTAAAAAGATTTTTTTAAAAATAAAATAGTTTAGATATGTTATAAATATAATTATTTATATGTAACTAAAAAATTAATTTTTAAAAAAATTTTCGCCTAATTTTATATCATTTTTTAATGAATCAATGATTTCTACTAATATTTTTTCTTCAAATAAACTTAATTTTCCAATTGGTAAATATTTTTCAATTCCATTTTTACCAAAAATAACTGGTTGAGCAAAAAAACGAGAATATCCTAATTCGCTTTCTGTATATATACATTCAGAAATATTTTTTTCACCATATAAACCTCGAATAATGGATAAACAAAGACGTGTAGCTGCTTGCCCCATTGATAATGTAGCTGAACAATTGCCAGCTTTTGCTTTTATTACTTCATTTCCAGCATTTTTTATTTGTTTAGTTAATAAAATAATTTCTTTTTTAGTAAAATTAATTTTATTTATTTGTGATAACAAAGGTAAAATAGTAGAACTTGAATGTCCTCCTATAACTAAAACATCTATTTTTTTTACGTTTTTATTTTTTAAATTAGATACAAAAGTGTTTGAACGCATAATATCTAATGTAGTTACTCCTAATAATTTTTTTTTATCATAAACACCTGCTTTTTTAAGAGTTTCAGCAGCTATAACTACTGTTATATTTATAGGATTTGTTATAATACAAATTATTGCTTTTGGAGATATTTCAGCAATTTTTTTTACGAGGTTTTTTATAATATTTGAATTGATATATAATAAATCATTACGATTCATATTTTGTTTACGAGGAATACCAGCTGATATAAAAACAACATTACTATTTTGTAATGCATTTTTTATGTTTCCATTAGAAAAACCAGTAACTTTTATATTAGTTGGGATATGGTTTAAATCCATTGCAATACCTGGTGTTATTGGTGATATATCGTATAAAGAAAGTTCTGAATTTGATGGTAATTTATTTTTAAGAAGAAGGGATAATGCTTGACCTATTCCACCTGCTGCACCTAAAATTGTTACTTTCACTTGTTAATTCCTTAATTTTATACATATATTTGTTAAATATTTCATATTTTTATAACATTTATTTTTTTATGTCATATATTATTTTATACTAAATATAAAATAATATAATTTGAAAATTAATTAATAAAATACAATGATAACTTATTAATTTATATTATTTTTTTATTTTTTTATATAAATTTATTTTAGTCTAATAAAACATTTATTATATTTATGATATAAAATTATTGTTTTTTAAAAAATTTTAAAAATTTATTTAAAATATATAATTAATTTTATATATAATTTAATTTATTAATGTTATAATATATTAAATATATTTTTTTATAAATTGATTGTTTTATTAATTTTGATAATTATTTTATTATTTAACTCATATAATGCTTTGTGTAATTTAATTGATAGTTTTGTATGTGAATAATTTTTATTAAAAATTAATATTAATTTTTAATAATGTTATTAACGTATAATATAAAAACTTTTTAATAGAAATATTTTAATTCATACCATATTTTTTTAATTTTTTACGTAATGTTCCTCTATTTATACCCATAATTAATGCTGCTTTTGTTTGATTACCTCTAGAGTATTGCATGACCATATCTAATAAAGGTTGTTCTATTTCAGTTAAAACTAATTCATATAAATTTTTTATATTTTGATTACTTGATTGAGAAAAATAGTTTTTTAATGCTTGTTTAACTGAATCACGTAGTGGTTTTTTAGTTATTTGGTTTTGTGAAGCAATATTTGCATTAATTAATAATTTGAAGTTTACGTTTTTTTCAAACATGATTCTGTTGGCTCTTAATTTAGTTTGTATTTTATGAAATTTTTTATAATTTTTAAATATATTTTATATGTTTTAAAAAATTTTAATATTTTAAAAATTATAAAATTATTTAGTTTATAATATTTTATTTAAAAACGTTATATAAAATATTATTGTTTTAAACAATGTATTTTGTATTATAAATATTTTATTGTATAAAGTTAATAAGAAATTTGATATAAGAATTATATAAGTGTTGTTTTATAAAAATTTTGATTATATAATAATAATTATAATTATTATTTTTAGGTTTTCAATAATATTAATAAAATTAAATTATAATTAAAGTATAATAATTAAAAAAATAATAAATATAAAAGTAATTACAAACAATGTTAAATTATTGATATATTTCATAAAAAAATAGATTTTAATCAGTATAATAATTATTATTATTTTATATTTTTTTAATTTTATTAAATTTTAAGTTTTTTATTTTTTTAAACATACCGCAAAATTTAAATATAGCGGTATGTTATATTTGTTTAAATAATGGATTGTATTATTTCATTTTCTAAATAATTAATATTAATATTACCTATTTTAAAATTTTTGTTGTTTATAATTATTTTGTTTAATTTTATATTTGTTTTTATTCCATCAATAATTAATTCTGTTAATGCATTTTTCATTTTAGAAATAGCAATTTTACGATTTTCTCCATAACTTATTAATTTTCCAATTAATGAATCATAATGTGATGGAATAGTGTATCCTGTATAAATATGAGAATCCCATCGTATACCAAATCCACCTGGCGGGTGAAAATTAATAATTTTACCAGGACTAGGAATAAAAGTTTTGTAATCTTCTGCATTAATTCTACATTCAATAGCATTACCGCGAATTAAAATATCTTTTTGTTTTATAGATAATTTTAGTCCTGAAGCTATATTAATTTGTTCTTTTATTAAATCAATTCCTGTTATCATTTCTGTAATAGGATGTTCAACTTGAATACGAGTGTTCATTTCTATAAAATAGAAATTGTTATTTTCAAATAAAAATTCAAAAGTACCTATACCTCTATAACCATTTTCAATACATGCATTAATACATAATTTACTAATATTATTTCGGTGTTCATCTGTAATACAAATAGATGGTGATTCTTCTATTATTTTTTGATGACGACGTTGTATTGAACATTCGCGTTCAGGTAAATATATTGCATTTCCTTGTCCATCAGAAATAATTTGAATCTCTATGTGACGTGGATTTTTAAGATATTTTTCCATATAAACTATATCGTTATTAAATGAAGATTTTGCTTCTGCTCGTGTAAGATATATTGAAGATTCTAAATCTTTTTCATTAAAAACAACACGCATTCCACGCCCACCACCTCCTCCTGATGATTTTATAATTATTGGATATCCAATTTTATTTGCAATATATTTATTTTTTTTTATATTATTATCTAGTGCATTATAAGATCCAGGTAAACATGGTATGTTTACGTTTTTCATAATTTTAATTGCAGAGATTTTATCTCCCATTAATCTAATTGTTTTAGCTTTTGGTCCTATAAAAATAAATCCTGAATTTTCAATTTGTTCTGCAAAATTTGCGTTTTCAGCTAAAAATCCGTATCCTGGATGTATAGCTTGAGCTCCTGTAATTTCAGCTGCAGAGATAATAGCTGGAATATTTAAATAACTGTTTTTTGGTTTACTTGATCCTATACAAATAGTTTCATCAGCTAGTAAAACATGTTTTAGTGATTTATCAGATGTAGAATAAATTGCTACAGTTTTTATTTCTAATTCTTTACAAGCACGCAATATGCGCAATGCTATTTCTCCACGATTAGCTATAAGAATTTTTTTTAACATAACACATTTGCCTTATTATTCAATGATAATTAATGGTTCGTTAAATTCTACAGTATCACCGTTTTGTAATAAAATAGCTTTTATTGTACCTGTTTTGTCTGCTTCTATTTGATTCATCATTTTCATTGCTTCAATAATGCAAATAGGATCTCCTATTGTTACTTTTTGTCCAATTTCTACAAAAGGTTTTGCTTTTGGGTTTAGAGCTCGATAAAAAGTTCCAACTATTGGTGATAAAACTTTATGTTCTGTAGATAGTACAGTTTGATTAGTATTTTTTTCTAAATTAATATTTTTATTAGTAATATTATGTTCAGATGAATTTGTTGTTAAACAATATTGTTTATGTGTTGTTTTATTAAGAGATAAATCGCGATTTATTCGTAATGATTCTTCTCCTTCACAAATTTCTAATTCAGAAATATTACTTTTTTCGATTAATTCAATTATTTTTTTAATTTTTCGAATATTCATTAATATTATTCCGTATTTTTAGTTGTTTTAATTAAAATTAAGTGTTTTACCGCTGTTTGTAAAGCAAAACTATAACCATCTGCACCTAATCCACATATCACTCCTATAGCTTTATTAGAAAAAAAAGATTTTTGACGAAAACTTTCTCTAGCATAAATGTTAGTTAAATGTATTTCAATAAATGGAATACACACTGATAATATTGCATCTAATATAGCTATACTTGTATGTGTAAAAGCAGCTGGATTAATCAAAATAAAATCAATATGATTTTTTTGTGCACAATGAATTTTATTAATTAGTTTATGTTCTGCATTTGATTGAAAATGGCTTAGATTAACATTTAATTTTATGGCTTCTTTTGTTAGTTTATTTATAATTTTTTTAAGACTAATATTAGTATATTTATTAGGTTCACGAATTCCTAATAAATTTAAATTTGGACCATTTAAAAGTAAAATATGATTTTTTTTTGTCATTATGTTATAACTTGATAAGTTTATTAATAATATGATAAATGGATTTGTATTAATATTTTTTTGTTATTTACATTTTAATAAAAAGTTTTTTATTTTTTTATTTTATATAAGAATAGTATTTATTTTATGAAAATAATTAGTTGTTATTAAATAAATTTTATTGTATTATTAATATAAAATTTTAATATTTTGTATATTTTATTTTAAAAAAAATAAATATTAATGTATTTTATATATTATTCTTTTATATTGTAGTAATAAATACTATTAGTTTAATACATTACTTGATATATAATTATATTTATTTTTTTTAAAAATAAAAGCATATAAAATGTATTTTTGTAATATTAAAAATGATGATTTTATATCTTGTGTTTTTTATTATTTTAAAATATGTTATTTTATTTTTGTAATATTTATGTATTTTATTTTTTAAAATTTTGAAATAATAATATTATATGTAAGTTAGTTTTGATTAATTTAATTCTTAATGGAAAAATTAGTTTAATTTGTTTTAAAAACATAGGTGATTTTTTATTATGTTTAAAAAATTTCGCGGCATATTTTCTAATGATCTTTCAATTGATTTAGGTACAGCTAATACTTTAATTTATGTAAAAGGACAAGGTGTAAAATTAAATGAGCCATCTGTTGTAGCAATTCGTCAAGATCGATCTGGTGCTCAAAAAAGTGTTGCAGCAGTTGGTGGAGAAGCTAAACAAATGTTAGGTCGTACTCCTGGAAATATTTCGGCTATCAGACCAATGAAAGATGGTGTTATTGCTGATTTTTTTCTTACAGAAAAAATGTTGCAATATTTTATAAAACAAGTTCATAGTAACAGTTTATTAAGGCCAAGCCCTAGGGTATTAGTTTGTGTTCCTGTAGGTGCAACTCAAGTGGAACGAAAAGCTATTCGTGAGTCAGCTTTAAGTGCTGGAGCTAGAGAGGTATTCTTAATTGAAGAACCAATGGCAGCAGCGATTGGTGCAGGATTACCTGTTTCAGAAGCAACTGGTTCAATGGTTGTAGATATAGGTGGAGGCACAACAGAAGTAGCTGTAATATCATTAAATGGTGTAGTTTATTCTTCTTCAGTAAGAATAGGTGGAGATCGTTTTGATGAATCTATAATTAGTTATGTTCGTAAAAATTATGGTTCGTTAATTGGTGAAGCCACAGCTGAACGTATTAAACATGGAATTGGATCAGCTTTTCAAACTAATGAAATTAATGAAATTGAAGTACGTGGTCGTAATATTGCAGAGGGCGTTCCACGTGGTTTCAAAATAAATTCAAATGAAATTTTAGAAGCGTTACAAGAACCTTTATCAGGGATTGTTAGTGCTGTTATGTTAGCATTAGAACAATGTCCTCCGGAACTTGCTTCTGATATTTCAGAAAGAGGCATGGTTTTAACTGGTGGTGGCGCTTTATTACGTAATTTAGATAGATTATTAATGGAAGAAACAGGTATTCCAGTTATTATAGCTGAAGATCCTTTAACATGTGTTGCTCGTGGTGGTGGTAAAGCTTTAGATATGATAGATATTCATAGTGGTGATTTATTTAGTGAAGATTAAAAAATTAAAAAGTTTTTAATATTGTTTTTAAATTAGTATTTTTTAATATTAAAAGTTTTATAAATGAAATCAATTTTTAGACGTGATTCGTCATTACATTTTCGTATTTCTTCTGCAATATTTATTGCTTTGATAATTATATCTATTGATTTGAAATTTGAATTTTTAAATATAATTCGAAATTATTTAGATATGATTGCTAATCCATTTTATTTATTAAGTAATACTTCTATAAAAATATTTAATAATGCATTAGAAAAATTTTCATATAAAAGACAAATTCAATTTGAAAATAAATTATTACGTAAAGAGTTATTTTTAAAAAATGCAAATTTTCTTCTTTTTAATCATTTAAAAGAAGAAAATTTTAAATTAAAAAAATTATTAGGCGCACCTTTACTTCAAGAAGAACGTGTAATGATGGCAGAAGTTATTTCAAATACAAAAACGTATTATCGAGATCAAATAGTTATTGACAGAGGATTTATTGATGGAGTGTATGATGGGCAACCAATTATAAATGATAAAGGTATAGTTGGGCAAGTAATCAGCGTTAATAAGTTTAATAGCCGTGTGTTATTGATTTGTGATATATCACATGCTTTGCCTGTACAAGTTTTACGTAATGATATTCGTATGATTGCTTCAGGTAATGGTTGTTTAGATGATTTTTTATTGTGTTATTGGCAAGGAAAAAATGATATTCGTATCGGAGATATATTAGTTACATCTAGTTTAGGGAATAAATTTCCAGAAGGTTATCCAGTTGGTGTTGTTATTAATATTAAATATGATATACAACGTGCATGTAGAGTTATTTTTGTAAAACCATATGCAGAATTAAAAAGATTACGTTATGTTTTATTGTTATGGGTTAATAAAAGAAAAATAAAAACTTTATCTGATATTTCTGATGTATATCGTTCAGCTAACTATCGTTTTAATAAAATTAATTTAGTTAAAAGATAGTTTTGTTATAATATTTGGTGTTTTAAATGTGAATAAAATTTTAAGTGAAGATAAATATACTTTTGTTTTTTTATCTTTTTTTGTTGCTTTTATTTTAGAATTTATATTATGGCCTAAAGAGTTTATTATATATCGTCCTACATTGTTATTTTTAGTTTTATTTTATTGGTTAATAATTTCACCTTGTTTGATTGGTATATGGGTTAGTTTTTTTTTGGGCATTATTGTTGATTTTATTCAAGGTTATGTATTAGGTATAAATGCATTATTATTTAGTATAATTTGTTATTTTTTAACATATAAAGAACAATTATTTCGTAATATAACTTTATGGCAACAGATTTTATTAGTTATTTTATTTACTATTGTTCAAAATTTAGTTACGTTTATTATTGAATATTTGTTTTTTGATATATTTTTTTCTTTAAAAATATTTTTAAATTGTGTAATTAATGGTTTTATATGGCCATTATTATTTTTATTTTTTAAAAAAATTAATTGTTAATATTTTTGATATTTTTATATATTGATTAGATGTTATTTTTTTTAAAATTAATTTATTTAATTTTTTAAAAAAAAAAAAAAAAAAAAAAAATAAAAATATATTTCTTAAAAAAATAATTAAAATTTTATTAATATAAAATATAAATTTTGTAATTTATTATCTATTACAATGTTTGTAATAGATAAATATTTTTATTAAAAATAATATATTGTTAATATTAATACTAAAATTTTAATGTTTTTTATTTTTTCTAGTGTTCTATGATATGATTGAACATTTTTACCATTAGAACGAAAATATTTAACTAATTGTTCTACTATATATACTGAACAATGTTTTCCGCCAGTGCAACCTATAGCAATAGTTAAATAACTACGATTATTTGTTTCTAACATTGGAAGCCATAATTTTATATAATTTTTAGTTTGATAAATAAAATTATATATTTCGGTGTTTTTATCTAAAAAATTTTTAACAGGATTGTCAAGACCAGTTATTGAACGTAATTTTAAGTTTCAATAAGGATTAGGTAAAAATCTTACATCAAATACATAATCTGCATCAATTGGAAGACCATATTTAAAACCAAATGATTTAAATATTATAGTTAATTTTCGTTTATGTTTACCAACTAAACGATTTTTTATAGTTTCTAATAATTCATGAACAGACATTTCTGAAGTATCTATTATTAAATCAGTACAAGATCTGATTTGTTCTAAAATTTTATTTTCTTTTTTAATTGCTTTTTCAAGTAATAAATTTTTATTAAATAACGGATGTATTCTTCTAGTGTCACTATATCTTTTAATAATTGTATTATAATTAGCATCTAAAAATAATAATTGATGAAAAAAAATTGATGGTAGTTTATTTATAGTTTTTTCAAATATTTTAAAATTGTTTGGTATATTACGTATATCAATGCTTACTGCTGTTGAAAATTTTTTTTTTGGCTAATAAGAATGTTAATTCTGGTAATAAATTAACAGGTAAATTATCTACACAGTAGAACCCGATATCTTCTAATGTATGTAATGCAACAGATTTTCCAGAACCAGAACATCCACTAATAATTATCAGCATCATTATAATACTCCTTTTTTTATTTTTTTTGTTGAGTTTTTAAATGAACTGATATTTTATTGTTTTTTGATGTTATTTTATTAAAAATTATAATGACATTATTGATGTATGAATAAATTTTTAAAAATATCATTTTTTTATTTTATAATACTATTTATTTTTCTTTAGTTTTTTAATATTTAATATGTAATTTTTGTAAAAAAAATAAATAAGATATCTATATTTTTTTATATAAAACAGTGATATTTTATTCATTTTAATAATTATTTAATATTTTATAAATGAAAATTATCTCCTAGATAAACACGTTTTACTTGTTCATTGTTAAGTATATTTATTGGTTTCCCATTAGCTATTATTTCACCTTGATTTACTATATATGCTTTTTTACAAACATCTAATGTTTCACGTACATTATGATCTGTAATAAGTATCCCAATACCATAATTACAAAGATCTTTAATTATTTTTTTTATATCAAGTATAGATATTGGATCTACACCAGCAAAAGGTTCATCTAATAAAATAAATTTTGGATTTGCTGCAACAGCTCTTGCTATTTCTACTCTTCGTCGTTCTCCACCAGAAAGCGAATATCCCATATTATTATATATATGTTTTAAATTAAACCTTTCCATTAGTTTTTCAGTTTTTTCTTTTCGTTGTTTTAAATTTAAATCTTGTCTTATTTCAAAAATTGCCATTAAATTATCATAGACATTTAATCGTCTAAATATGCAAGGCTCTTGAGGTAAATAACCAATTCCTAGTTTTGCTCTTTCATGAAGAGGAAATAATGTAATATCTTTAGAATCAATCATAATTTTACCATTGTCTACCTGAATGATTCCTACCATTATATAAAAAGCTGTTGTTTTACCTGCTCCATTTGGACCTAATAAACCAACTATTTCTTTTGAATTCACTTCAATAGTGATATTATTAATTATTGTACGATTTTTATATTTTTTAATTAAATTTTTTCCAATTAATTTTGTCATTTTATTTTTTGTTTTAATTTTTTATTTGTTAAAATAGTTAAAAATTATTTTTTAATTGTTTTGGATATAAAATTGTAGTTACATGATTTCCTTTATTACTAAAAGCTTCTATTTTTTGTTTTGAAATAATATATGTGATTATATCGCTAGAAATGTTATTATCTAATTGTTCAAGATGCGCATTTCCTTTTAATATAATAAGTTTTTTATCAACTTCATATCTAGCTTGTTTTGAATTTCCTTTAATTATATTTCCATTATCTTGTAATTGATGAAAAGTTATTGGAGCCCCAAAAGCTTCTATAGTAATTTTATTATTATTATTTTTTTGATGAGTAATTATTACTTTATCTGCTTTTATATTTATAGTTCCTTGTTTAATTACAACATTGTTTGAAAACATTGTGATATTTTTTTTAAAATCAATAAATTGTTTATTTGAAAATATATTTAATTGCTGTTGAATATCATTTTTTAATGCTATAAGCGGAAAACTGATAATTGTAATATAAATTATAATTATTTTTTTTAAAAAAAGAATTATTTTATTCATTTTATTTTTTTATTTTATAAGAAGTTTTTACATCTTTTATTAATTCAATTGTTTCGTTACAAAAATTTATTTTTATTTTTAAACTATTAGATAATAAATTATGGCCAATAATAATTGTTTTTTCATCAGAAAAAAAATCTTTTGTTGTTAAATTAAATATTGCATTTTTAGTTGTAATTTGTTGAATTATTGTTTTTTTTATGAGATTGTTTATTTGTACATTATTGTAGAAATAAATTATATTAGTGTTTATTAATTTACTTTTTAGTGATTTTATTTTTCATGTTGGAATTCCTTTTTTATTATAAGTTATTAAAATTGGATTTAAAAACAAAGTGGTTTTTTTTTTATTATAATTATTTGTTTTATCTGAAAAAAATTTATATATTAAATTCCCATTTGTAGAATATATGAATGTTGTAGAATTATTTATTTGATGATCAGGTTGATCGTTATTTTTTTTTTGATCAATTTTAGTAAAAAACATTTTATTTTTTATATTTAATATAATAAGTGGGATTGTTATAAAAAATAAAATAATAATTGACCATTTTTTAAAAATATTCATTAATTATAATTAATTTTGTAAGTTTTTTCTAATTTTCCTTGAGAAAAAAGAATTAAATCACATACTTCACGGATTGCACCTTTACCTCCGTGGTTATTTGTTATGTAATCTACATTTAATTGTAACATTGGATGAGCATTTGCTACAGCTATAGATAAACCTACTTTTTTAATAATTGATAAATCATTTAAATCATCTCCAATATAAGCAATTTCTTTTTTTTTTATTTTTAAGATATTTAATAATTTATTATAGATTAAAAGTTTATTTTTTTGACCTTGATAAATATGTTTTATACCTAAATTATTAGATCTTTTTTTAAGTAATTTTGTTTTTTTTTCTGTAATAATTGCAACTTGAATGTTATTTTTTAATAAATAATGTATACCATATCCATCTTGAGCATTGAAAATTTTTAATTCTTCATTATTACCAATATAAAATGATCCATCAGACATAACACCATCAACATCACATATAAGTAATTTTATTTTTATAAATTTTTTTAAATTAAGAAAATTCAAAAAATTATAATATGAGTTTAATTTCATTTTTTTTAGTTTTTATAAAAAATTTATTTTAAGTAAATTATGTATATTAAGTACACCTATTAATTTGTTATTTTTAGCAACTAATAGAGATGTAATATGTTTTGTTTTCATTAGCTTCATTGCTTCTATTGCTAATATATCTGGTCTAACTCTAATGCCGCCAGATGTCATTAGATCTGAAATTTTAATTTTATTAAAATCAATTGTAGAATTGAATATTCTATGCAAATCACTATTAGTAAAAACGCCATTAATATTCATATCATCATCGCAAATTACTGTCATACCAATTTTTTTATTATTAATTTCAGTTAATGCTTCATTTAATGAAGCATTTTTGTTTATACAAGGTATATCATTTCCTACTTTCATTACGTCACTAACTAAAAGTAAATGTTTTTTTCCAAGAGCTCCTCCAGGATGAGATATTGCAAAATCAGCTGCTGTAAATCCTCTTGCAGTTAATAAGGCAATTGCTAAAGCATCACCTATTATTAATGTTGCAGTGGTGCTAGTAGTTGGAGCTAACCCTAATGGACATGCTTCTTGTGTTATGTTTATATTTAAGTGAATATCTGCATATTTTCCCATTTTACTATTAGAATTATTAGTTATGCATATTAACTTTATTTTATTTTTTTTAAAAGAAGGAATTAAATCTAAAATTTCATCAGATTCACCTGAATTTGAAATAGCTAAGACAATGTCTTGTTTTGTAATTACTCCTAAATCTCCATGTTTAGCTTCTGCTGGATGAATGAAAAATGATGGCGTTCCAGTGCTAGAAAAAGTAGCAGCAATCTTACGTCCTATATGTCCAGATTTCCCCATACCCATTACAATAATTTTACCTTTACAATAAAAAATTGATTGACAAACATGATTAAAATTATCATTTATACTTTGGTCAAGGTTACAAATAGCTTTATATTCAATATTAATTACTTTTTTTCCTATTTTTTTAAAATCAAAAATTAACATTTTAGTTCCATGTGCAGTTTTTAATGTAGTTATAAATTAATTATATATATTATATTTTATATCAGTAACTATACTTTTAAACAAATTATTTTCTTAAAATATCTATAAAAAAATATTAAATATAATTTTTTTTAAAATTTAGTTATATTTATAATATAAAATATTTTTATATATAAGTAATCATTAAATTACTTTATGTAATTTTTTTTGTTTAATGATATTAATCGTACATTATAATTAATGTTTTGATATTGTATTAAAAAATTATATTTAGTTTTTTATTAAAAATAATCTATTTTTTTATTTTTGTGTAAAATTACTATGTAAATTTTTTTTTAATATTTTATATTAATCATAAATAATTAGTTTTCTATATGATCTTATATTTTTTAAATAAAAATATTTTTTTTAAATTTTATTTTTTTAATTATTGTATTAATTAAAAATTAAAAAAAATATTTTTTTAGAAAATATAATTAATTAAATAATAAAATGTAAAATTATATGTTTAATTATTATTTTTATTAATATAAATATAGGTATTTATTTTTTTTAAAAATATACTTAATAATATGTTATTTTATTATAATTCATAAAATGATATTAAATAATTAGTATTGTATAAACATAAAATTTTAATAATATATTTAATACATATTGTTTTATATTTTTGTTTTTTTATTTTTTCTAAAATATTATTTGATTTTATAAAAAATATGTTTATATTAAAAAATATTTTTTTAATAATTATTAATTATTGTTTTTTATAAAAATGTTTTTGTTTAAAATTTAAACGTATTAGATTTTATAAATTTGTATGGATATAATTATGAATAAATTAACGCCATTAAAATTAATACCATTTTTAATTGTAGTTGCAATATCATTAATAATCTGGTTTTTAATCCCGATTCCAAATGCAGTTGATTCGAATGCATGGCATCTTTTAGCTTTATTTGTAGGTACTATTGCTGCAATTATTGGTAAAGTTTTACCAATTGGAGCTGTTTCAATAATTGCTATTTCTTTAGTTGCCTTAACTGGTGTAACTAATTCAGGATCATTTAAAGGAGCGATAGTTGATGCATTAAGTGGTTTTTCTAATGATTTAATTTGGCTAATAGGTATTTCAATTATGATTTCTATTAGTTTAAATAAAACTGGATTAGGATCTCGTATTGGATATTATATAATTTCGTTATTTGGTAAAAAAACTTTAGGAATTGCTTATTCGCTTGCTTTTGCTGAAACAATATTAGCTCCTATTACACCTAGTAATACAGCTCGTGGTGGTGGAATAATTCATCCAATTATGCGTTCTATATCTAATAGTTTTAATTCAAAAGCTGAAGATGGGACTTCTAGTAAAATAGGTCGCTATTTAGCTCTTGTTAATTATAATATTAATCCAATTACGTCTGCTATGTTTATCACTGCAACTGCTCCAAATCCTTTAATTGTTAATTTGATAGTTAATGAAACTAATCATGGTAATATGATTACGTGGAGTATGTGGGCTATCGCTGCATTTGTTCCAGCTATAATATCATTAATACTTACACCTTTAATTATATATGTTCTATATAAACCTGAAATTACTTCAACACCTGACGCTCCTAATTTTGCTAAAGAATGTATACGTAATTTAGGTCCTATTTCAACAGCTGAAAAAATTACTATTGGTATTTTTTTATTGTTATTAATAATGTGGATTGGTGTTCCATCAATGATATTTGGTCCTATGTTTACTATAAACCCAACAACTGCTGCGTTTATTGGATTAAGTTTGTTGTTGATTACAGGAGTAATTAGTTGGGATGATGTTCTTAAAAACAAAGGTGCTTGGGATACAATAATTTGGTTTTCAGCACTTGTGATGATGGCAACTTATCTTGGTAAACTAGGTTTGATAAAATGGATGTCATTAACAGTAGGAACTATTATTCATAGCATGGGAATTAATTGGTTTTATGGAATGTTAATTTTATTGTTAATATATGTATATTCTCATTATTTCTTTGCTAGTACAACAGCACATATTACAGCAATGTTTAGTGCATTTTTTGCAGCTGGGTTATCAATTGGGGCTCCAGCAATGTTTTTAGGGTTAATTTTATCCTTTTCGTCGTCTTTAATGATGTCTATTACACATTATGGTACGGGGACTGCTCCTATTATTTTTGGTTCTGGTTATACTACATTAGGTGAATGGTGGAAAACTGGTTTTATTGTAAGTTTTATTAATTTAATAATTTGGTTATTTATTGGTGGTATGTGGTGGAAAATATTAGGTTATTGGTAATTTTTTAATAAGAAATATTTTTAAGATAAAATAGTAATATAGTTTTTTAATAAGTATATTTTTTCTAAAAGTAATTTTTTTTATTTTTTATTTTAGTGTTGATATATTTATTTTTTTTAAAATCATATTTCATAAATTATGAAATATGATTTTTTTTTAAAAAAATTATAAAAAAATTATTTTAATTATTAAAGTATAATTGTAGTTTATTTTTTATCCAATCTATAGTTTTTTTATAAGATTTTGGTAGTAAATTAATTAAAGAATTTAAATTTGAAATAAAAAAATCAGATTTATAATGTGAAAGATTTAAATGTCCAACTTTTCTATTTGGAAAAATTTTTTTTTCATACCAATGAAGATGTATTAATGGTAAAGATAACCAATTTATATTAATATTAATACCAATTAAATTTATTATTACTGCTGGGTTGTTTACTTCAGGAGAAAAAATTGGTAAATTCAAAATACTTCTTAAATGTAATTCAAATTGGCTAATAGAAGCCCCGTTTTGAGTTCAATGACCGCTATTATGTACACGTGGCGCAATTTCATTTATTAATAATTTATTATTAACAACAAAACATTCCATAGTCATTACACCAATATAATTTAATTCGTCCATTATTGTTTTCAACATTGTTTGAGCTTGTTTTTGTAAAAAATTATTTTGTTTCGGAAAAGCAACACTAGCTTGTAAAATACCATTTTTATGTAAATTATAAGTAATAGGGTAAAAAACAGTTTTATTATTTTTATTACGTGCTCCAATAATAGATATTTCAGAATCAAATTTAATTTTTTGTTCTACAATACATTTTCCATATAATTCAGTTGGAATATTTGTTTTTTTTTTAGAACTTATATGTATTTGACCTTTACCATTATATCCACCAGTTCTAATTTTTATTATTAAAAAATTTCCTAATTTTAAAAATAATTCATTTAATTGTTTAGGAGATTTTAATAAAGACCAATTTGCGGTAGATAATTTCAAAGAATCAAATATTTTTTTTTGTGAGCATCTATCTGTTAAATATTTTAAAATATGATTGTTTATGAAAGAATTATGTTTATATAATTTTTCGATTAATGAAGTATTAGACCAATGTTCAATTTCATTTGTTATTATAGTTTGTTTATAAGAAGTAAAATCTAAATTACTATTTAATCCAATTAAAAAAACTTTTATACCTAAAGGTTCACCTGCTTGTTTTAACATACGTCCTAATTGACCATCACCTATAACGTAAATTGATTTCATTTTATGATCCTTGGATCAGGATTGTTTAATATATCATTTGTTTGTGATTTTCTCCATATAGATAGTTTATTAAATATTGACATATCATTAATCGCTAAAATTTGTGCAGCTAATAATGAAGCATTAACGGCACCAGAAACTCCTATAGCAAGAGTTCCTACTGGTATACCTTTTGGCATTTGTAATATTGAATAAAGACTATCAATCCCATTTAATGCTGTACTTTGTATAGGTACACCTAATACAGGTAAAAGCGTTTTAGAAGCTAGCATTCCAGGTAAATGTGCTGCCCCGCCTGCGCCAGCAATAATTATATGAAAACCATTTTTTTTAGAATTTTCTGCAAATGAAAATAATTTATTTGGAGTTCTATGTGCTGAGATTATTTCAACATGAAATGTTAATTGTAATTCTGTCAATATGTTAGCAGAATATTGCATTGTTATCCAATCTTTTTTAGATCCCATAACAATTGCTATTTTTGGTTTAGATTGAATGTTGTGATTTTGTATTATCATTTTAATTTTATCCCAACAATATAAAATATTAAAAAAAATAAAAATTACTTAATTATAAAATATATCATGAATTTTAATAATTTGAATATTTTATTTTTGTGTTTTTATTTTTTTAGAAGAATAATAATTTTATTCCTTTATTATTGATAATAAAAGTAGAATTTTTATTACACCATGCGTCTAATACACCACGGTAATGTATTTTATTATTTATATATATTTTATGAATAGCAGGTTTATGAGTGTGCCCATGTATTATCCATTGTGCTTTATGTTTATTAAATGTGTTTATAACTGATTGTAAATTTACATCTACGATAAATTTTGATTTTGATATATTAGCATCTTTAGTTTTATTTTTTATTTTTTTTGCAATTTTATGACGAATAAAAAGTGGTAATTTAAGGAAAATATTTTGTAAATAAGGTTTATATATTTTTTTTCTATATTTTTGATATTCAATATCATTTGTACATAATGTATCACCATGTAAAATTACAATGCGTTTATTATAAATATTTAATAGTGTTTCTTGAGGTAAAATTTTCATACCACATTGTTCTGCATAAAAATTACCAATTAAAAAATCTCTGTTACCATGAATAAAATAGCAATTTATATTTCTTAAATTTAATTGTTTAAGTGAAAATGCAATTTTTTGATGTAATTTATTGTTATCATCATCTCCTATCCAATAATCAAAAAAATCACCAATAATGTATAAATCATCATAATATGTAAGATATTTTTGAATAAATCTCAAAAAATTTAATGTTATTAAAGGTTTATCTTTATTTAAATGTAAATCAGAAATAATATATGCAGACATATATTTAATTTACTAAATATTAATTTAATAATAGTATTTTATACTATATATTTATTTTTTTGTAATTATTTTACTTTTTATATTTAAAAAATTAAATTGTTTCATTTAAATTTTAAAATATAATAATTTATTATTGTTGGAAAATAAAATGTTGCAAATTTTTAATACTTTAAGTCGAAAAAAAGAAGAATTTAAACCTATTCATAAAAAAAATATTGGTATGTATGTATGTGGCATTACACTATATGATTTATGTCATATTGGACATGCAAGAACATTTATTATTTTTGATGTTATTAGTCGTTATTTACGTCATTTAGGTTATAAATTAACTTATGTACGTAATATTACAGATATTGATGATAAAATTATTCAACGTGCAACAAAGAATAATGAAAGTGTTAATGATTTAACAAATCGTATGTTTGTAGAAATGAATAAAGATTTTAGTTTATTGAATATTTTACCTCCAGATAAAGAACCACGTGTTACACATTATATAAATGACATTATTATTTTTATTGAAAAATTAATTAAATCTGGACATTCTTATGTTGCAAAAAATGGTGATGTTATGTTTGATGTAAAAACATATCATAGTTATGGAATATTATCAGGTCAAAACTTAAATAAATTAAAAACAGGAAAACACATTAAATATTTTAATATAAAAAATAATGAAATGGATTTTGTATTATGGAAAATGTCAAAAAAAAACGAACCAAGTTGAAACTCACCTTGAGGCAAAGGACGTCCTGGTTGGCATATTGAATGTTCAGTGATGAATAATATAATATTAGGTAATCATTTTGATATTCATGGTGGAGGCTGTGATTTGATTTTTCCTCATCATGAAAACGAAATAGCACAATCTGTTAGTATATATAATTGTAAATATGTTAATTATTGGATGCATTCTGGAATGGTTACAATAAATGAAAAAAAAATGTCTAAATCTTTAAATAAATTTATTACTATTCGTGATATTCTTAAAGATTATGATGCGGAAGTATTGCGTTTTTTTTTATTATCTTCTCATTATAGAAGTAGTTTAAATTATTCTAAAGAGAATTTAAAACAAGCATATTTTTCATTAAAAAGATTATATAATTCATTATTAGATACGGATATTAATTTAATTCCTATTAAAAACGGAAAATTTAAAAAAAATTTTTATGATGCTATGAATGATGATTTCAATACCCCATTAGCGTATTCTGTTTTATTTGATATGGCATATAAAATTAATCAATTAAAATATAAAAATATGTTTTACGAAGCTAATGTTATTGCTGCACAATTACGTGAGTTAGGAGGTATATTAGGGTTATTAAATAACAATCCAGAAAATTTTTTAAAAAAAAATAATATACAAAAAATAAATAATAATATCGAAAGTTTAATAAAGCAACGTGCTTATGCTCGTAAAAATAAAAATTGGCATCTTGCGGATGTTATACGAAATAGGTTATTTGAAGTCGGTATTATTTTAGAAGATAAAAATGAAAAAACATTTTGGAGAAAAAAATAATATTTTATCAATTTTTATACAAAATAAAATTATATAATAAAATATTATATAATACAAGTTGATTTTATTATTTTTGTTTTTTATATTTAAACATGTTTTAAATTTAAGTAATATTATGTATTTTGTATGCTTGTAAAGTATTTTGTATAAGTGATGCAACCGTCATTGGCCCGACGCCACCAGGAACTGGTGTTATCAAATAAGCACGTTTTGAAGCTTCAAAAAAATTTACATCTCCTATTAATTTACCATTATTTAGACGATTTATACCAACATCAATAACAATGGTGCCTTTTTTTATCCATTTTCCAGGAATGAAATTTGGTTTACCTACAGCAACAATTAATAAATCTGCATTAACAATATGTTTTTTTAAATTTTTAGTAAAACGGTGAGTAATAGTTGTAGTACACCCGGCTAATAATAATTCAAGACACATAGGACGACCAACAATATTTGATGCACCAACAATAACTGCGTTAAGTCCATAAGTTTTAATATTATAATATTTAAGTAAAGTTATTATCCCTTTTGGTGTACATGGACGCAAATTAGGATTGCGTTGACATAATCTGCCTAAGTTATATGGATGAAAACCATCAACATCTTTATTTGGATGAATATGTTTTATGATTTTATCATTATTTATATTATTAGGTAATGGTAGTTGAATTAAAATTCCATCAATTTTATTATTTTTATTTAAAACATCTATTAAATTTAATAATTCGTTTTCTGTTGTAAAATTAGGTAAATTATAAAAAAAAGATAATATACCTACTTCTTTGCAAGCACGTCGTTTACAATTTATATAAATTTGAGAAATAGCATTTATTCCAACTAAAATTACTGCTAATCCTGGATTACGTTTTCCTAATAATAAATATAGTTGTATTTTTTTGCTGATATCTTTTTTAATTTTTTTAGCAATTTTTTTTCCATTAATAATTTTTGCTATCATTTATTTTTTAAAACCTATTTGTATAAAGTATATGAAAATTTTATAAAAAATTATTGAATCTATTAAAAAATAGATATATAATTACTGTCATTTTTTATTTTATACAATATATGCGTCCTTAGCTTAGCTGGATAGAGCAACGGCCTTCTAAGCCGTAGGTCACAGGTTCAAATCCTGTAGGACGTAATTAATTTTACAAATATATTATATAAAATTGTTATATAAATCAATTTATTTAATATTTTAATTATATAAAATTAATTGTTTTTTAATATATTTAGTTTTGTTTGGTAATATATAAAATATTGATTAATGTTATATCATAATAGATTTTGATAAGATAATATTTTATATAATTATATTTATAAAATTTTATTAAGATAAATATATTTTATATTTTTTATGTAAAAGTAATTTTAATATATTAAATATAATTTTTTGTAAAAATAATATTAATAATACAAAATTATAATTACGTTATAATTTTGTATTTTATAAAATAAATATTTGTATTTTTAAATAATAATATTTATTTATTTTAATAATTTTTATAAAAATTTGTATTAAAACTATTGGTTAAATATTTTTTTATAATTTATTACATATTAAAATATATATAATTAAAAAAATTTTAATTATATATATTTTAATATGTAATAAATTAATTCAATTAATGTTTTACAAAATATATATATTGATATAATTTATTTGAAAAATTTTATATTAATTTATTTTTATAAAAAATTAAATTTATTATATAAGATATTATATTTTATATAATAAATTTAATTTAAAAATATTTTACCAAATAATAGTAATATTTTATATTTTATTTTATCTTTATAAGATTTCTTTTTTTTATATTTTTTTTAAATTTATTTTATAAGTTTTTATTTTTTTAATATAAAACATTTTTAATGTTATTTAATATATACAAAATTTTTATGTAGATATCATTTATATAGTCATATTAATATGAAATTATAATAAAATTAATAACCTATTATAGGGGTATAAGTGTCGAAATATTTTTTAATTTGTATTTTTTATTTTATAATTGGTGTTTATACCGTATATTCAAAAAATTTTATTATTAATGTTGAAGGACTTGAAAAAAAACTTTATGACAATGTTAAAGATGAACTTAATTCTATTACAAAAGATGAAATTATAATAAATAATTATTTTTATTCTCGTTTAGAAAAAATAATTAAAGACGGTTTAAAACCATTAGGTTATTATGATTCTAAGATTAAATTTAATTATTTGAAAAATAATTATCCTGTTATTTCTATTTTAACTATAAAAGTTATTTTAGGAAAACCGATTTTATTAAAACAAGTAAATATAAAATTAGAAGGTGAAGTTAAAAATGATTTTGATTTTAAAAAAATAATTGCAAAATATGTTCCTAAAATTGGAGAAATTCAAAATGATGGTGATTATGATTTTTTAAAAAATAAATTTAGTAAATTAGCTATAAGTAAAGGTTATTTTGATGCAGTAATGAAAAAAAGTCAATTGTATATTTCACTTAATAATCATTCATCTTATTGGAATTTTAATTTTGATAGCGGTAAACGTTATAAGTTTGGTAAAATATCATATAAATCTTCTCAAATTCATAAAGATTATTTAAATAATATAACTACATTTAAATATAAAGATTATTATTCATCTGAAAAAATAGCAGAATTTCATAATCGATTACTTGAAACAAATTGGTTTTCTTTTGTTAATGTTATACCAGTTATTTCTAATATTAAAAAATTTAATTCTTATGATATACCTATTGAAGTTGTAGTTACACCTAAATCTAAAAATTTTATTGAGTTAGGTGTTGGATATTCAACTGATGTTGGTCCTCGTTTTAAAGTAACATGAAATAAACCCTGGATAAATTCTTATGGTCAAAATTTAACTTCAAGTATTAGTATAGCAAAACATGAACAATTATTAGATACTTTTTTAAAAATTCCATTAAAAGTAAACCCACTTGAGCAATTTTATATTATTCAAACTGGATTAAAACGTATAAATTTAAATAATATGCAATCTGATACAGTTACATTTAATATATCTCGTAATTTAAATTTTTCTAATGGTTGGCATTATAGTTTATATACTCGTTGGATGTTAAGTAATTTTATTCAAGCAAATATAAGTAATAAAACTATGTTGATTTACTTAGGTTCAAATATAAGTCGTATTAGACAACATGGTGGTGTGATGCCAATATGAGGGGATAGTCAAAGTTATTCAATTGATTATTCTAATAATATTTGGAAATCAGATGTTGATTTTTTTGTTTTACAAACAAAACATGTTTTGATTAGAACTCCAATATATAGACATAGATTTGTTATATGTAGTAATTTAGGTTTAATTTTAACTAATAATTTTGAAAAAATACCACTTGATTTACGCTTTTTTGCTGAAGGTGATTGAAAAATTAGAGGTTATGATTATCAAAAAAATTCTCTTGAAGATAATTATGGTAAATTAACAGGTGCATCAAAATTATTATTTGTTTCAGCTGAATATCAATATAATTTTATTAATAGTTGGTGGGGTGCAGTTTTTATAGACATAGGTGAAGCAGTTAATAATATTGAAATAAATAAATTTAAAATAGGTACAGGGATTGGTATTCGTTTGGTATCCCCAGTAGGTCCAATAAAGTTTGATTTCGCAAAATCAATCAATAATTTAATTAATGATAAAATACAGTTCTATGTTAGTTTAGGAGCTGAATTGTGATTTTATCAAAATTTTTGAAATATTTAATTATTTCACTAATATTGGTTTTTATTATTATTTTTGCTAGTTTAAGTTTTTTATTATATACAGAATCAGGATTGAATTTTTTTGTTAATATAGGAACAAAATATTTTATACCTGAATTAACTATAAAATCTATAAAAGGAAATATAAAAAATTTAAGATTATATAATATAAAATATAAAACAAATAATATAGATATTAATTCTAATGAAATTAAAGTTAAAATTTGTCCGAATAGATTAATAAAAAGAGAATTTTATATTGAAACATTAAAAATTGATAAAATTAATATTAATATACAAAATTCTTTATTTTTTAATGATATATCAGATTTAGATTTTTTAAAGAAAATAAATCGTTTTTTTACTATACGTTTAAATAAATTATATATAATTTCTTCTGTTTTAAATATTAATGATATTAATATTGATTCAGGTAAAACAATTATTCATTTTTTATGGAAAAAAAAAAATATTAATATTATTAAAACTGATGTTGTTGATATAAAAATTGATTTATTAAATTTTACAAAAAAATATTTTATTTTAAAAACTTCATTTAATAATTATGATTTTTTTTCTAATCAAATTAAAAATATTTTAAGTAAGTTATTTTTAATAAAGCCAAATAAAATTGTAATTCCTATTAATTTAAATATTAATAAAATATTTAATCAAAATTTTATATTTAAAAAAAATAAAAAATTAATAATTAATAATTTTAATTTTATTATTTTTAATAAGGAAAAAAAAATATTTTTAAAAAAAATTAATATAAATACGTCAGAAATAAATATATTTTTGTCTGGAATTTTATCAATAAAAAATAAATTTTTAATATCTTTAGACGGTATTTATAATTTTAATAAATTAAAATATTTAAATAATAAAAAAAATATTTTTTCTATTAAATGTGATTTATTTGATAAATTATATTTTATATTAAAAATACATGGATTAATTGATTCTATTTTGGAAATAAAAGCAAATTTGTTAAAAACAAAATCATTTATTTTAAATTTAAATGATATACATTTAAATTTGAATAGTAATTTTTTTTATAACGATATTATTTTAAATAAAGTAATAATTAAAAAAAAACCAATTCTATCAAAATTAAATATTGAATGTGATTTCAATAAAAAACAATTAAAAATAAAATCATTTCGTTTAATTACTTCACAAATAAATAGTAATATTACTGGTTTTATTAATTTTAATAAAATCATAAATTGGAATTTTATATTAAGTTTTTCAAAAATTAATTTAAATGAAAAATATGATGGTTTTCCTTTAAAAATTAAAGGTAAAGCGGCAATAAATGGAAAAATATATGAAAAAAAAATAACATTTAATATTTATAATTTTTTTTTAGATGGGATTATTAAAAATAGAAAATTAAAATTTAATAGTAAAATAGAATATAATTCTAATAGTATATTAAGCATTAAACAATTTAATTTATTTTTAGGTAAAAATCATTTAAAAATAAATGGTATTATTATAAACAAACATAATTTTAATATTAAATTAAATATATTTTTAAATGAAAAATTATTTTTTAAAAAAAATAGTATTATTAATTGCAACATAAAATTATTTAATAATTTTGGAATTATCAAAACTTTTATAAATTTTAATATTTATAATTTAAATTTTAAAAATAATATTTATATAAAAAATATTAAAATAAAAGGAATGCTTTCTACAGATAAAAAAATAAATAATGAATTTTCTATTTTTTTATATGATTTCAAAAGATCTAATTTTATTTTAAAAGAAATAATATTTTATATTAAAAATAATAAAAAAATAAATAATTTTAAAATATACGTAGTTAGTAATCAAATTAAAGGATGTATTATTTTAACAAAAAAAAATAATTATTCGATTAAAGATATTTATGAAAATTTAATAAATATTATATATAAAAATATTACTAGTAAATATCAATTAGAAGAAAAAACGTTTTTTAAAAATATAAAACATACACGAAAATTCATTGGAAGTAATTTTTTATTAGATAATTTTAATAAAATTTGTGTTTTATTAAAATTATCTGAAATAATAAAATATATTGATTTTAATATTGTATTAGATCGTTTAGATGCAAAAATTTTTGAATCATTTATATCTAAAAATATTCGTATTAATGGTTTATTTTTTGGTAAAATAAATATAATTTTTGATAATTTATTTAATTTTCCGAAAATAAATATAAATTTACAAGGAGAAAAAATTAAAATAACAAAAATTACTGAAGATATATATATTCCTATTGAATTAAATTCAATAAATTTAAATATGTATATAGAAAAAAA
The DNA here is from genome assembly GCF_964026685.1 of Candidatus Providencia siddallii. Classification (NCBI taxonomy): domain Bacteria; kingdom Pseudomonadati; phylum Pseudomonadota; class Gammaproteobacteria; order Enterobacterales; family Morganellaceae; genus Providencia; species Candidatus Providencia siddallii. The sequence goes on along the minus strand of NZ_OZ034688.1, from coordinate 496,505 downwards.
TAAAATTTATATTGATGTTTTATCAAAAAAAAATAATTTAATTAAATTAAAAAGTAGAATACAAATTTCTAATATAAAAAAAAATAATTTATTGTTTGGTCAGATTGAAATAAAACATCTTCCAATTAATATTGGTAAGTATTTTATCAAAAATAAAAAAATTATAAATTGTGAATTTAATACTAATTTAATTTTAAAAGGGACAATAATTAATCCATTAATTTATGGAAATATATATATTTCTAATATAAAAATAGAATCTTCAGAAATACCAATTGTTATTAGAAATGGAAATTTAAAAATTATATTTAATGGTATTGATTCAATATTAAAAGGAGAATTAAATACATATGAAGGTTTTTTAAATTTTCATTGTAAATTAAATTGGAAAAATATTAATTTATTAGATGCTAAACTTGTATTAAAAGGTAAAAATTTATATTTTACATTTTTACCAATAATTCAAACAGATGTTCAAATGGATGTTGTTTTAAAATTTTCATCTTCATTATTAACAATAAATGGAACAATAGATTTTCCTTCCTCAAGAATTTTTGTTAATGAAATACCAATATCTATTATTAATCAATCATCAGATGTTATTATGTTAGATGAAAAAGATAAACAAATTACAAAAAAATTATTTTTTTTACCTATTTGTACTAATTTAAAAATAAAAATTGGTAATGATGTTAAATTAAATGCATTTGGATTGGATGTTCGTTTGAATGGATTATTGAATGTTATTCAAAATATATATGGATTACATGTTAATGGACAAGTAGATATTCAATCTGGTCATTTTTCTACGTATGGTCAAGATTTATTAATTCGAAAAGGTCAAATTTTGTTTTCTGGTTCTATTGATCAACCATTTTTAAATTTTGAAGCTATTCGTAATCCAGATAATACATCTGATGGTGTTATTGCTGGTGTTAATTTTATAGGTTTTGCAGATAATATTAAAATTAATGTATTTTCTGAACCGTTTAAAACACAACAAGAAGCTTTTTCTTATTTAATAAAAGGAGAAGGTATAAATTCAAATAGTATAACAAGTTCTTATATGAAATCAATATTAATTGGATTAAGTATTGCAAAAAGCGGGGTGTTAATTGATAAAATAGGTAAAATATTAGGTTTATCTGATTTAACATTAGATTTAAAAGGATTAGGTAACGATTCACAAGTTATTGTAACTGGTAAAATTACTAATGATTTACAAATAAAATATGGTGTTGGGATTTTTGATTCTTTAGCAACATTAACATTACGTTATCAATTGATACCTAAACTTTATTTAGAGGTGGTTTCTGGTATAAATCATGCTTTAGATATTATTTATCAATTTGATTTTTAATTATATATATTTACAATAATTTTATATATATTGTATAAAATATATTTTATAAAAGATTATTTTTATATCTTTCTATAGAAGAAATTATTTCTTGTTTTGCTTTATTTTTATCACCCCATCCTTTAACTTTAACCCATTTTTTTTCTTCTAGTTCTTTATAATGTGTAAAAAAATGAATTAATTGTTTTTTAAGTAATTTTGATAAATCTTTTATATCTTTTATGAGATTATATTCTTTTATTAATTTATTATGAGGAACCGCAATTATTTTTAAATCTTCACCTGATTCATCTATCATTTCTAATGTTCCAATCGGTCTGCAATAAATTATTGAACCTGATTGTATAGGATATGGAGTAGGAACTAATGCATCAAGTGGATCACCATCTAAAGATAATGTTTTGTTAATATATCCATAATTACATGGATAAAACATTGTGGTTAATATAAAACGATCTACAAATAATGCTCCAGATTTTTTATCTACTTCGTATTTTATAGGATTTGCATTTGCAGAAATTTCTATAATAACATAAATATCTTCAGGAGGATTTTTTCCTGTTTGAACTTTATCTAAATTCATAAAATTTCCTTTATAATAAATTATTTTGAAAATTATATTTATATTGTTTTTAAAATTTGTATACTTTAAAAGTAAAATTTAGCAAAATATATTTTTAATTTTATTAAAGTTTATTTATAAAGTATTCAACTTTATTTACCATTGATTTTGTTCCTACAATTAATTGTGAACGTTGATGTAATTTATTTGGAATGATATCTAAAATTCGACTTGTACCATTACTAGCCTTGCCTTCAGCTTGTTCAGCTAAAAATGCGATTGGATTGCATTCATATAATAAACGAAGTTTCCCAGTTGGGTATTTTATTGTATTTGGATAAATATAAATTCCTCCTTTTATTAAATTACGATGAAAATCCGCAACAAGAGACCCAACATATCGTGAAATATAATAATTTTCAATAATTTTATTTTGTTTTTGACAATATTTAATATATTTTTTTATTTCTTTTGAAAAACTAAAATAGTTACTTTCATTTATAGAATAAATTAAATCTTTTTGTGGATATATTATTTTTTTTTGAGATAAAATAAAAACTCCTAAAGATGAATCATATGTATATATGTTCACTCCATAACCTGTTGTAAAAACTAATATAGTTGAAGCTCCATAAAGTATATAACCAGCTGCTATTTGTTTATTTCCAGGTTGAAGAAAATCATTTTTATCTATTAAAAAACCAATTGGCGTGACGCGTTGATAAATAGAAAAAATTGTTCCAATTGGAATATTGACATCTATATTTGAAGAACCATCAAGTGGGTCAATTAAAATTATATATTTAGCTTTTTTTGCACGGTCGTTATCAAAAATAATGATATTTTCTTCTTCTTCAGATACGAGCCCTGCAACATTTTTTTGAAATTTTAAAATATGTTTAAATTTATTATTTGCATATTGATCTAATTTCATTTGTATTTCACCTTGAATATTTATATTATTATCATTATTTTTTAATATATTTTTAAATTTAGGTGAGTTTATTTTGTGTTGAATAAATTTTGCTGCTAATATTATTGATAATATTAATTCGTTTATTTCATATTCTGTTTTAGAATGAAATTTTTGTTCAAAAAGAAATTTTTCAAATTTTGTCATTATTAAATATCCTTGATAAAATTATTTTTTTATATTTTTTTAGTTTTTAATTTTTATATATTTATATAAAATTTTATTTATTTTTATAGAATAATATTTTATATAAATATGTTAATTATAAATAATAATTGATATAGAAAACTATTAATTTATGAGTTTAATTTTTTAAATATTGTTAAGTTATTTAAAATAATATTAGAAATTAAATTTATAGTTAATTTTAATACTATTAGATAAAAATTTGTATAAGATAATATTAAGTTTTATTTTGTATTTTTTTTACATAATTATTTTTTGAAATAATTCATTATTAAAAATATTTTTTATTTAATATTATAAAATAAATTTATTTATTGTAATCTAATATAGATTATTAGTTATATATTATATCTATAATTAATTAATTATTGTTTTATATATAAAGCAAAAACTATGTAATATTTAATGCGAATTAATTAATCCGCATTAAATACTATAAAAAATTAAAGATTATTTGCATTTTTTATTAAAAAATTTGCTATTCCTCTTTCGGTTGTATTGATTCCTTCTTTTCCTTTTTCCCATTGAGCAGGACAAGCTTCTCCATTTTTTTCGTGAAATTGTAATGCATCAACCATACGAAGCATTTCGTCAATGTTACGGCCAAATGCTAAATCATTTATTATTTGATGACGAACAATTCCTTTTTTATCAATAAGAAAAGAAGCACGTAAAGCAACTCCTTCTTCTGGATGTTCAATTTTATAAGATTTCATAATTTCATGTTTAGTATCAGCAATCATAGGAAATTTAATTTTTCCAATACCACCATTATTTATTGATGTTTTACGCCATGCGTTATGTACAAATTCAGAATCAGAAGAAATACCAATGATTTTTACTTCTTGTTCTTTAAATTTTTCGTAACGATTATTAAATGCAATTAATTCTGAAGGACACACAAAAGTAAAATCCATCGGCCAAAAGAAAATTATTGCTAAATGATTTTTTAAATGATTTTTTAAATGAAAATTTTTAATTATTTCACCATTACTAAGAACAGCTGGGGCTATAAAATCCGGTGCTTCTCTTGCTACTAAAGTCATATTTTTCTCTCTTATTTATTATTTTAAATTTTATTTATTTTATTGCTTATATATTTTTATATAAAATGTTTTTTATTTTTTTAAAAAATATATTTTATCATAAAATAAATATATTTAAATGAATATTAATTTTTTATTTTAAAAATATATTTTTTAAATAAATATATTAATTAAATATATAAAAATATTTATTTTAATTTAAAAGATATCTTATTATGGATAATCAAAACAAATTTCTTTCATTTTAAAAAAGATTATTTTTTAAAAAAATTATATATAATATATATATTTTAAAAATTTAAGATTATGTTTAATTAAGTTAATAAAATTTTTTTAAATATTTTAGTATATATAAATAATAAAATTTAATGTTTTAATATATTTTATTATTTTTAATAAGTGATTATTATTAAATAATTTTAATAAAATTTTAATATAAATATCATTGTAAATATAATATTAATATATATTAGATTAAAATATAAAAAAATGTTTTTAATTATTTTAAATAATATTAAATATTTTATTTTAATTTTAAAATATATAATATTAAAATAATTGTATTTAATATATAATATTGTATTGATATATAATCAAATAATTTTAATATCTATTAAAATAAATAATATTTTAAATATTATTTTATAATAAAAATTGATTTTTATTTATTTAATGTTTTATTATAAAATATTTTTTAATAAAGTTTAATATATTTAATTATTTTTTTAATTTTTATTAAAATTATTAAAAAAATAAAAATGTTGTTTTATTTTTTTCATACTTATATACGTTATTTAATAATTAAAAATATTTTTTTATTTAAAATATTTAAGTTTTAATTATTATTTTAAATATTATAAAATATAAATATTTAAAACTAAGAAAGTTTTAAGTAAAATTAATATTACATTAAATTTATAATCATTATATTAATATCTGATGTTTAATAATGAATAATTATTTTAAATATGTTATTTATTTATAAATGTTATCAGGAAAAATTATGCGTTGTCCATTTTGTTTTGCAATTAATACAAAAGTTATTAATTCTCGTTTATTTTGTAGTGAAACAAAAGTTCGTCGTAGACGAAAATGTCAAATTTGTAATGAACGTTTTACTACATTTGAAATAATAGAACTTATAATGCCACGTATAATTAAAAATGATAAAATACGTGAACCTTTTGACGAAAAAAAACTTAGTATAAGTATGTTAAAAGCTTTAGAAAAACGAAATATTGATTTATATTCTATTGAATCTGCGATTAGTAATATTAAAAATCAGTTGCGTTCTATAGGTGAACGAGAGGTGAAATCTAAATTTATTGGGAAATTAGTTATGAATGAATTAAAAAAAATTGATAAAGTTGCATATATACGTTTTGTTTCTGTTTATCGTAGTTTTAAAGATGTTAATGAGTTTTGGGAAGAAATTGATAAATTGGAATGTAATAAATAATGTATAAAGATCAATTTTATATGAATCGTGCTCTTGAAATAGCACAAAAAGGTCGATTTACTGTTACACCTAATCCTAATGTCGGATGTGTAATTGTAAAAAATAATGTAATAGTTGGTGAAGGTTTTCATCAAAAAACAGGTAATGCTCATGCGGAAATATTAGCATTAGAAATGGCAAAAGAAAAAGCTAAAAATGCAACAGTATATGTTACATTAGAGCCTTGTAGTCATTATGGACATACCCCTCCATGTGCAAAAGCTTTAATTAAAGCAGGTGTAAGTCGTGTTGTAGTTGCAATGAAAGATCCAAACCCAAAAGTATCAGGTATGGGTATAAATATGCTTTTAAAAGCTGGATTAAAAATAAAAAAAAATGTTTTTTTAAAAAAAGCTGAAACTATTAATCGTGGTTTTATTAAGCGAATGCGTACAGGTATACCTTATATTAGATTAAAACTTGCTTGTTCTTTAGATGGTAAAATTGCACTTAAATCAGGAAAAAGTAAATGGATTACATGTATAGATTCTAGAAAAGATGTACAAAAATTACGTTCTGAATCATGTGCTATTTTAACTACAAGTAAAACTGTTATAATTGATAATCCTTCTTTAACTGTACGTTGGCATGAACTTCCATTGAATATAAAAGAAGACTACAAAGAAAAACAATTACGGCAACCTATACGTATAGTTTTAGATAAAAAAAATTTAATTACTCCAAATCATAAAATAACACAATTAGAAGGAAAATGTTTATTAATTCGCTCATGTTTACATAATGATATTAAATGGAAAGGCGATGTAGAAGAAGTATTTTTTAATTTTGAATATCAATATAATAATTTAATAAATTTAATGATAAAATTAGGTAGTAAAAAAATTAATACTATTTTAGTTGAATCTGGTTCTAAATTTGCTACTTCGTTAATAAAATTTAATTTATTTGATGAATTAATTATTTATATTGCTCCTAAATTTTTTGGTAAAGATGCTTGTAATTTAGTTGATTTTTCTGGAATTAATATTATATCTGATGCTCCTAAATTTAAATTTTCAAATATAAAAAAAATAGGTAATGATTTACGTATTACAATTTATAATAAAAAATAATTTTTATGGAAAATAATATGAATATTATAAAAGGTACACTTACAGCTACAAATTCATTTATAGCTGTGATAGTTGCACGATTTAATCATTTTATTAATGACAAATTATTGGAGGGTGCTATTGATTCTTTAGAACGAATAGGTCAAATATTAAAAAATAATATAACCGTTATTTGGGTTCCAGGTGTTTATGAATTACCATTAATTATAAAAATTTTAGCAAAATCTAAAAAATATGATGCAATTATTGCATTAGGTACTATTATTCGTGGTAATACAAAACATTTTAAATATTTATCAAATGATTGTATTTCTTCTATTTCTAGTATTGGAATTAATAATGAAATCCCAATTGCCTTAGGTATTTTAACTACTGAAAATATTGAACAAGCTATTGAACGATCTGGTAGTAAATTAGGTAATAAAGGTGTTGAAGCAGCGTTAACTGCATTAGAAATGATTAATGTAATTAATAAGATTAAAAATAAATAAAATCAAATAAATTATTTTTATATCTCTTTTTTAAGAGGAAAATAATGAAACTTATTGCTCGTACTCGAGCTCGAAAACGTGTAGTACAAATAATTTATTCGTGGCAAATTTCTAAAAATCCAATTACTAAAATTGAATATGATTTTAGTGATGAATGCACAATATCAAATATTGATACAACTTATTTTTATGAATTAATTTTTGGAATTACAAATAATGTAAGAAAACTTGATAGTTTAATGATACCTTTGTTATCTCGTGATTTTAATAATTTAGGACAAATAGAAAAAGCAATTTTACGTCTTTCAATATATGAATTAATTTATCGTAAAGATATACCTTATAAAGTTATAATTAATGAAGGTATTGAATTAGCTAAAATTTTTGGATCTGAATATAGTTATAAATTTATTAATGGTGTATTAGATAAAATAATTCATATAATTAATCGTGAAAAATAAACTAGTTATTATATTTTATATAATTAATATAAAATAAATAAATTTATAAAATAATTTTTTTTAAAATGGAAAATTATAATGTTATATAGTGAATTTAATCTTATTTGGGATTATTTTGATCGTCAAAAAAAGAATAGGCGAGATGTAAATATTGGTATCGGAGATGATTGTGCTGTTGTTGTGATACCAGATAAACAACAATTAGCAATTAGTACGGATACATTTGTTTCTGGTATTCATTTTTTACCTAATATTTCACCAGATGATATTGCTTATAAAACATTAGCTTCAAGTTTAAGTGATCTTGCTGCTATGGGGGCTGATCCTGTTTGGATATCTTTAGCTATCACTTTACCTTTTATAGATTTTAATTGGATAGAAAATTTTAGTAATATTTTTTTTAAACAATTAAATTATTATGGAATGCAATTAATTGGTGGTGATACTACTCGTGGACCTATGAGCATAACGTATACTGTTTATGGTTATATTCCAATTGGAATGGAATTATCTAGATCTGGTGCACAAAATGGAGATTTTATTTATATTACTGGTACACTAGGTGATAGTGCTGCCGGTCTTGCTATTTTAAAAAATGAATTAAAAGTTGAAAATACATTTTATAAAAAATATTTAATTAATCGTTATTTAAGACCTAAAGCACGTATTTTAGAAGGTAAAATTTTACGGAATATCGCATCTTCAGCTATTGATATTTCTGATGGTTTGGTTTCTGATATAAAACATATTTTAAATGCAAGTTGTTGTGGTGCGTGTATTGATATTAATAATTTACCTCAATCAGAAGCATTAAAACAAAATACTACATTTGAACAAAATCGTTTATGGTCATTAAGTGGTGGTGATGATTATGAATTATGTTTTACAATATCTAAAGTTAATAAAGATTTATTAGAAACAACATTAAAACGTTTTAGTGTTGATTTTACTTGTATCGGTACAATAAAATCGCAATCTAATGGTATTCGTTACTATTATAACAATGAAGAAGTTGATATAACTTTTAATGGTTTTGAACATTTTATTATTAATAAAAATTAGTAAAAAAATAAAAAAAATATTAAATATAAAAAATATATTTTATATAGTTGTAACAGGTTTTGGTAGTGGGTTATTATTTCCAAAATTTTCTGGGACATTTGGAACTTTTATTGCAATATTTTTTTGGATTTTAATGACAAAAATATTTTCTACTTTTACAATTTGGATTGTAATAATAATTGGTTTTTTTATTGGTTGTATATTTTGTAAACAAAATAATATTAAGATTCATGATCATTATAGTATAGTATTTGATGAATTTATAGGTATTTGGATAACATTAATGAGTATTCCTAGTATTGAATTTAAGTGAATTTTCATTGCTTTTTTTGTTTTTCGTGTTTTTGATATATTAAAACCATGGCCAATTTGTTTTTTTGATAAAAAAGTTATAAATGGTTTTGGTATTATGATTGATGATATTATTGCAGCAATTTTTTCATGTGTAATTATTTATATATATAATAATATATTATTAATATTTTAAATATAACATAGTATTATTACTATAAGTTATAATATTTTAGATAAAATTTTTTTATATAAAATTTATATTTTATTAAGATATTTTATTGAAAAATTAAAATTTAATATAATTAAATTAATTATTTTATATAAAAACAAAGTATTTTATATTTTTTGTTTTTTGAATAATATTATAATATGTATGATTTAATATTGTTTTAGTTTTATATATTTTATTTTTTTTAATTTTTTAATAAAACTATTGATATTTAATTTTAATTTAGTATTTTTTTGATAAAAACAAATTTATTATATTATCAATAATATAATAAATTATTAAAAAAAAACAAAAGGTTAATATTTATTTTTTTAAATAATTATTAATTGATTTTATTATCCCGTTGGAATCCAAACCAAGATCTATAGTTAATTCTTCTTGATCTCCTTGCGGAATAAAAGAATCAGGTAATCCTAAATTTAGGATTGGCAATATTTTTTTTTCTTGTAATAAAAATTCATTTACACCACTGCCGGCTCCACCAATTATTGCATTTTCTTCTAATGTGACTAATATACTATGATTATTTATTATTTTTAAAATTAATATTTTATCAAGTGGTTTAGCAAAACGCATATCTACAACTGTTGCGTTTAATTTATTTGCTGCTTTTAAAGCATTTTTTAAAAGAGTTCCGAAACATAGTATTGCTATTTTTTTACCTTGTCGTCGTATAACTCCTTTTCCAATAGATAATTGTTTTAATGGTTGTAATTTTGTACCAGTACCTATACCTCTAGGATAACGTACAGCTGTTGGTCCATTTTTATAGTGATAACCAGTGTGTAACATCAAACGACATTCGTTTTCATCGCTTGGAGTCATAATAATCATTGTTGGGATACATCGTAAAAATGAAATATCGAATGATCCTTGATGGGTTTCACCATCACCTCCAACAATACCGGCACGATCAATAGCAAACATTATTGGTAATTTTTGTATTGCTATATCATGAATAACTTGATCATATGCACGTTGTAAAAAAGTTGAGTAAATAGCAATTATCGGTTTATATCCTCCTATAGCTAACCCAGCAGCAAATGTAACAGCATGTTGTTCAGCTATAGCAACATCAAAATATTGTTTTGGATATTTTTTTGAAAAAATAGCCATTCCTGATCCTTCACACATTGCTGGTGTAATTGCTATTAATTTTTTATCGTTTTTTGCTACTTCACATAACCAGTCTCCAAATATTTTTGAAAATGTAGGTGTTGTTTCTTTAATTTTTGGTAAGCTATATGTACTTAGATCAAATTTTGGTACAGAGTGCCAACTAATTGGGTCTTTTTCAGCAGGTTCATATCCACGACCTTTTTTTGTTAAAATATGTAAAAATTGAGGACCATTTAAGTTTCGTATTTTTTTTAAAATTTTTGTTAATTTAATTACATCATGTCCATCTACAGGACCTGTATAATTAAATCCTAGTTCTTTAAACATTATTCCAGGTGGAATTGCATTTTTAATGTTATTATTTTTTTTAAAAAAATTTTTTGTTTGTTGAATATTAATAAAAGTTTTTTTTCTGTTTTTATATTGTGTATTATTGTATATAGTTATAGAAAGTAAATTGGATAAATGATTATTTAAAGCTCCTACATTTTCAGAAATGGACATATCATTATCATTTAAAATGATTAACATATTAGGTGCTATATCTCCTGCGTGATTCATAGCTTCAAATGCAATACCTGCTGTAATAGCCCCATCTCCAATTATACAAACTGTTTTTCGATTTATATTTTCTTTTTGCGCAGTAATAGCTATACCTAAACTAGCACTTATAGATGTTGATGAATGTCCAACGCTAAGTACATCATATTCACTTTCATTTCTTCATGGAAACGCATGTAAACCATTTTTTTTACGAATTGTATCTATTTTATTTCGACGTCCAGTTAAAATTTTATGTGGATAAGCTTGATGCCCAACATCCCAAATTAAACTATCGAAAGGAGTATTATAAATATAATGTGTTGCAACTGTTATTTCAATAGCACCAAGTCCTGATGCAAAATGTCCGCTAGATTTGCTAACACTGTTAAGTAAAAATTGTCTAAGTTCGTCGCAAAGTTTAGGTAAACTTTTTTTAGGTAACAAACGTAAATCATTAGGTGTTTCTATAATAGATAGTGTTGGATATTTAATAGTATCAATCATTTAGATGCTCATTTATAACTAAAAAATATCAAGTTATATTATCAATATAAAAATTTTTATTTATAAAAAATTTATTTTATTTTTTTTATATAACTAAGTAAATGTTGTAATTATTTTTTATATATGTTAAAGTTGAAAAGAATAATTTTAATTTTTATGTTTTATAACAAAATTTGTTATAGCTTTTAACATATTTGTATTATAACTATAACTTTGAATAGTTTCTAAAGTTAATAGAGCATCTTGATATAATTCATGTATTTTTTTAGATAATTTTGATTCAAGTTTTGTTATATTAGTACATTTATAATTTTTAAAATTATATTGTTGTTTTTTTGTTATTTTATTTTTATCATATAAAAAATCTAAAATATCGTCTTGAATTTGAAATGCTAATCCAAAAGATTCAGAATATTTATCTAAAATTGGTATTAATTTATTACTAATTGATCCAGCTGCATAAGCTCCTAAGCGAACAGCAGCTCGAATAAGTGCTACTGTTTTATGTTTATAAATATATTTAAGTTGTTCGTAGTTAATATTTTTATTTTTTGTATAAAGATCTAATGATTGTCCACCACACATACCAATAATACCACTTGCTTGTGCTAGTTCAGATATCATTTTTATACGATCCATATTATTTATATTAGATATTTGTGCTGTAGAGAGCAAATGAAATGCTAATGCTTGTAATGAATCACCAGCTAAAATAGAAATTCCTTCACCATATTTAATATGACAAGCTGGTTTATTACGTCGTTGAAAATCATTATCCATTGATGGTAAATCATCATGAATTAAAGAATATGCGTGAATACATTCAACAGCTGCTGCAGGGGCATCTAATTTTTTTTTGCTTATTCCAAACATAGAGCCTACAGCATATGTTAAAAATGGACGTAATCGTTTACCGCCTAATAACGTGCCATATTTAATTACTTCTATTAATTTTGAATTAACCAAAGGTAATTTATTAAGAAAAGTTAATAAATAATTGTTTATTCTATTATAAATTTGTTTTTGATAAAAATTGAAACTTTTTATTTTTTTTTCAGGCATAATTTATTGTATGTTAGGTTGAAAATTTTCAAGTGATTTATTTTCATTATCGCTTAGTAAAATTTGTACTCGTTGTTCTGCTTTTTGTAAAATATCTTGTCCTGTTTTAACAATTTTAATACCTTGTTCAAATTTATTAATAGCTTCTTCTAGTGATAATTTTCCAGATTCTAGTAATGTAACAATATCTTCAAGTTCTTTAAGTGAATTTTCAAAACTAATTTGAGTTTGTTTATTTTTTTCTTTTGTCATATTTTAATCCTTAGTATTATATCATTTGATAGAATTAATTTCATATAAGATTAACTTAGTATTTATATACTTACAATTTATTATTATTCTTTATCAAGAAAATAAAATATTTTATGGTATTTTATATATGAAATACTAAGTTATTTTATATAATTACTAATTATTATAATTTTAAGTTAACTATGAATTTTATTATTAAGTTATTTTCAGAAATAACTATAAAAAGTAAATCAGTTAGATTATATTTTATTAGAACTCTTACTAATAATATTAATAATATATTAAAGAAGATTAGTAAAGAAATATTAGTTGTTCGCAAATGGGATTATATTGAAGTATACATTTATGATTTATCAAAATATGATAAAATATGCGATGAACTTACTCGTATTCCTGGTATCAATTATTTTTTAGAAGTAGAAAAAAAAACGTTTTTGAATCTTGATGATATTTTTAAAGAAGTGTATTCAATTTATTCAATTCAATTAAAAAATAAAACATTTTGTGTTCGTGTAAAACGTAAAGGAAAACATAAGTTTTCTTCTATTGAAGCTGAAAGTTATATTGGTTTTATGTTAAATAATTCTATAAAATCATCTATTGTAAAATTAAAAAATCAAGATATTACTATACATTTAGAGATAAAAGATAATATTTTATTTATAGTAAAATCTCGTTTTAATGGGATAGGTGGTTTTCCAATTGGAACTCAAGAAAATGTTTTATCATTAATTTCAGGTGGTATTGACTCATGTGTTTCTAGTTATATGTTAATTCGTCGTGGTTGTTGTGTACATTATTGTTTTTTTAATATAGGAAATATCGAATATGAAATAAAAGTAAAAGAAATAGCATATTATTTATGGAAACGTTTTGGTAGCACTCATAATGTCAAATTTTTTATTATAGATTTTAAATTTTTAGTTTCTGAGATTATTAAAAAGGTAAAATCTGATCAAATCAGTATAATTTTAAAACGTATGATGATAAAAGCTGCATCTAAAATAGCAAAACATTATAATATACAAGCAATAGCAACCGGTGAGTCATTAGGTCAGGTTTCTAGTCAAACAATAATTAATTTAAATATTATAAATAATATTTCGAGTTTAATTGTATTAAGACCATTAATTGCTTATGACAAAGAAGTTATTATTGAAATATCTCGTAAGATTGGAACAGAAAAATTTACGAAAAATATACCTGAATATTGTACAAAATTTTTAAAAAAACAAACAGCAAAAGCAATTCAATCTTCTATTGAAACAGAAGAAAATAAAATTGATTATAATATTTTAGATGTTGCAATTAAAAGTGTTGAATATGTTGATTTTAATCAATTTTTTTTTAAAAAAATAAAAGTAAATTTAAAAGTTGAAGTAGTTAATAAAATTTTTTCAAAAAATGAAATTATTTTAGATATAAGAACAATAGATGAATATAAAACTAAACCTTTATTTATAAAAGGAGTAGAAATAAAACATATACCATTTTATAAATTGAATACACAATTTCCTATTTTACCAAAAAACAAAACTTATTTATTATATTGTGAACGCGGTATTATGAGTCGTCTGCAAGCTTTAATTCTTAATGAAAAAGGATTTTTTAACATAAAAATTTATCGACCTTAATTGAAATTTTAAGTATTTTTGAATATATAAAATTATTGTTTATTTTATGTATTTTAATTTTACATTTTCTATTTTTTTTATAAAATAGTATAAATAGTTATTTTTTGGTGTTTTTATGTTGTATTTTTTTGCTTGTTTTATTATGTAACCAGTAATATAATCGATTTCAGTTTTTTTATTGTTTTTGATATCTTGTAACATTGATGAATAGTTATTTGTTGTTTTGTTAATTGTATCATATATATATTCAATTAATTTGTTTTTGTTTATTATAATTCCACATTTAATCATAACTTGATGAATTTCAAAGATTATATTATTTATTTGTTTTTTATATTGTTTTAAATCACCATTTTTACAATTGTAGATAACTGTAAGTGGATTTATTACGCAATTAACTGCTAATTTACGCCAGCATATAGTTGATATTTGATCATGCCAATTTACAATTGGTATTGCTTTATTTAAAATATTAGCTATATAACAGAAAGATTTTGCAGCTTTATTTATTGGTCCTATATCTGTTACTCCATTTGTTACGTGAAAAACTTTGTTATTTTTTTGCCATGCTGCATGTGTAGTTACGCCAACTAAAAATGGATGATCTAATTCATTTATTTTATCAAAAACACCCATTCCATTATGTAGTAATAAAATAGCTGTATTTTTTGGGATAATTTGAAGTAATGGTAAAATAACGTTAGATATGTTCCATGCTTTCAAACAAACTATAATTAATTTGCTATTAGATAAATGATTTATTTTATTACATATAATTGGTTTTTGAAAAAAATCTATATTATATTTTTTTACATATACAAAAAAATTAGATTTTAATTTTGATTTTATCCAACCTTGTGTATTATGCCCGCATAAAGTAAGATGTGCTAATAATATTTTCCCAATTGAACCACAACCAATAACAGTTATTTTCATTATTTTTTAAGATATGCATTTATAAAATATTATTTTTTTGATAAAAATTTGTTTTTTTATAATATAATGTTATATATGTTAAATGTTTAAAATTTAATTTTTTAAAAAAGATAATTTTAAGAAAATATATTATAGATTTTGATTTATAAAATCTAGTATTTCTTGATCATTAGCCATATCACTGATTAAATCTGTTAATGTATTATTTACTGCATTTTGAATTTTTATATTATTTGCCGATAGTAATTCTTGTGTGCTAAATTTTCTTGTATATGAACGAGTTTTTATTAACCCGTTTGGAGCCGTAATTATTAAATTTATGCTTGAATTTACAATTATATTGTGATGTAAAGTTCCTTCATATATTTTTGCTTCTAATTTATTAAATTGAACAAATACATTAAAATGTGAAGGTGATTTTATTTTTAATCCACGGGCTATCATTTGTTTTTCAATTACTTCTTTCATTAGATAAGTAGGATCACGAGATAAATTAATAGTTAATAATTTACCATTATGATTAATTTCGCTTAAAAATTTTTTAACTCTATTGTCAATGATATTTATATTAATTGAAGTAGAATTTGAAAATATTTTTTGAATAGGCAATATAATTTTAGGTTCAAGAGATACAACATGTCTTTTTTGTGAACAACTAGTAGTAATAAATAATATAAAAATAAATAAATAAATTTTTTTTAACATAATTTTAAATTTTTAATTTTAGTTTTGTATTTTAAATTAAATTTTATATGTATAATGATATTAAATCAATATAAAATTAAATAAAAAATTTTAAATATGTTATATAATTTGTAATTTTTACAGTAATATTTAATTTATCAAATTAGAAGTAAAAATATATTTGTTAATATTTTTTAATGAAAATTAAAAAATTGTTTTTTTTAGTATAAGTAAAACTATGTTATAATAAATATAAATTAATATTTTATGTTTTGGTATTAATATAATTAATTTTGAATAATTTGAAATTATTAAAATATTAATATAATTTTAAATTATAATTTTGTAATTTAAATTTTAAAAAAAATTATAATTTAATTATAAAATTAATAAAGATTTTATTTAGTAAAGATTTATTTTTGAGGTGAAAAATGCAAGTTTCTATAGATGTTATTAATGGATTAAAACGTTCTATAACTATTACAATACCTTCTTTAGAAATTAAAAAAAAAATAAATAATGAACTTCTTTTTATTGCTAAAAAAGTACAAATAAATGGTTTTCGTAAAGGTAAGGCTCCAATTAATATTGTAAAACAATTATATAAAAAAAATATTACACAAGATGTTTTAGTAAATGTAATGCAACAAAATTTTTTTAAAATAGTTTTTGAACAAAAAATTAAAATATCTAATGATCCTAGTTATCATTTAATCGAATTTGATAAAAACAAAGATTTAATTTATTCTGCTGAATTTGAAATTTTTCCTGAAATAAAATTAAAAGGAATAGAAAAATTTGAAATTAAAAAATATGTTATTTCCATAAATAATGAAGATTTAAGTATTGTATTAGAAAAATTATATATGAATCAAGCGAAATGGAAAAATGTTAAAAAAGCATCATTTTGTTCACGGATAACAATTGATTATGTTGGTTATATTGATGATAAAGAATTTAGTTGTAATAGTGCTAAAGATTTTGTATTAATTATTGGTATTGGTAAAATGTTGTTAGATTTTGAAAAATCTATTATTGGTCGTAAAGTAGGCGAAAAATTTGATATAAAAATTAAAATTCCTAAAGATTATCATATTAAAGATATAAAAGGTAAAAATATTAAATATAGTATAACTTTAAAAAAAATAGAACAATGTGATATACCTAATTTTACTGAAGATTTTATAAAAAAATTTGGTGTTACCGATAATTCTTTAGATAGTTTAAAATTTAAATTACGTCTTAATATAGAACATGAATTAGAAGAATTGATTTATAAATCTATTAAAAAACAAATTTTAAGTATTTTAAATAAAATTAATAAATTTTCATTTTCTTCTTTTTTAATAAAACAAGAAATTGATAATTTTTTAAATAAAAATTTTTTTATAAATAAAAATAAACAAAAAATTAAAAATTTTTCGTATAAAACGTTAGAAAAATATATAAGACAAAATGTTATTGATAATTTTATAATAAGGGAAATTATTGATAAAAATCAACTTATAGTAGATGAAGAACGTGTTAAAACTTTAATTAATAAAAATTTATTTAAAAATAAAGATTCAAAAAAATTAATTAATAATGAAAAAAATATAGATAATATTCGTAATTTAGTTTTAGAAAAACAAGCTATTGAAAGCATATTGTCAATTGTAAAAATTAATGAAATAAAAATCAATTTTGATGATTTTATAAATAAAACTAATTTATTCGATTAATAAAATACTAAAATAATTTATAATTTGGTATTATTTGTTTATTTATATAAAAGTTTTTATTTAAAATATTTTAAAAAAATATTTTATTGAATATAAATATTTTTTTGTTTAAAAAGTTTTTATATATTAATAAATATTTTAAAAATTTATAAAATTTTTTATAAAGTATATTATTTATCATATATTATTTTGATAAATATAAAATAATAATATGTAATTTTTTTACAAAAAAATAATTATAAATTTTTATTAGGAGTTTTTGATGTCTTATTTTTATGATAGTAAAAAACAATATTTTCAAAATAATCTTATCCCTATGGTTATTGAACAGACATCTATTGGTGAACGTTCATTTGATATTTATTCGCGTTTATTAAAGGAACGTATTATTTTTTTAACTGGACAAATAGAAGATGGATTAGCAAATTTAATTATTGCACAAATGTTATTTCTTGAATCAGAAGGACCTGATAAAGACATTCAACTTTATATAAATTCACCTGGTGGAATAATTACTTCCGGTATGTCAATTTATGATACTATGCAATTTATAAAATCTGATGTTAGTACTATTTGTATTGGTCAAGCTTGTTCAATGGGTGCATTTTTATTATGTGCTGGGACTAAAGGAAAACGTTTTTGTTTACCAAATTCAAAAATTATGATTCATCAACCTATAGGTTGTTATAATGGACAGGTAACAGATATTGAAATTCATGCTAAAGAAATTGTAAAAATAAAACAAAAAATAAATGAATTAATGGCTTATCATACAGGTCAATCTATTGAAAAAATAAATTATGATACAGAACGTGATTGTTTTTTATCTTCTAATGAAGCAAAAGAATATGGTTTAGTAGATAAAATATATAATTATCGTTAATATTTATTGTATTATTTAACATAGTAATAATTTATGAGGTTAATTGATGATAGATAAACGCAAAGAAGGAATAAAAAAAATTTTATCTTGTTCTTTCTGCGGAAAAAGTCAGAATGAAGTAAGAAAATTAATTGCAGGAATTTTAGTTTATATTTGTGATGAATGTGTAAATTTATTCATAGAAATTATTAATAAAGATCATAATAGTTTTATTTTTAATTTTAAAAAAAATGGTTTTCCAGTACCATATAAAATTAAAACTTATCTTGATAATTATGTAATTGGACAAGAACAAGCTAAAAAAATGTTAGCTGTAACAGTTTACAATCACTATAAGCGTTTATTTCATTATTATGAACAAAAAAATGAAGTTGAATTAGATAAAAGTAATGTATTATTAATTGGACCTACAGGAAGTGGTAAAACATTATTAGCTACAACGTTAGCGCGTTATTTAGATTTACCTTTTGCAATAGCAGATGCAACTACATTAACAGAAGCTGGTTATGTAGGAGAAGATGTTGAAAATATAATTCAAAAATTATTACAAAAGTGTAATTATGATGTTAAAAAAGCTGAACGTGGGATTATTTATATAGATGAAATTGATAAAATTTCTCGTAAATCAAGCAACCCATCAATTACTCGTGATGTTTCAGGTGAAGGTGTACAACAAGCTTTGTTAAAAATTATTGAAGGTACTATTGCTTCAGTCCCGCCAAAAGGTGGAAGAAAACATCCAGAACAAGATTTTTTACAAGTTGATACTTCTAAAATTTTATTTATTTGTGGTGGTACTTTTATTGGTTTGGATAAAATTATAAAACGTCGTTTAAATATGTCTTTTGGTATTGGTTTTGCTGCAAATCTTAAAAATGAATCTAGTATAAAGACAAAAAATGAATTATTATCTAAAATAGAAACTGAAGATTTAATTAAATTTGGTTTGATTCCTGAATTTATTGGTCGTCTTCCTATTATTATATCTTTAGATGAATTAAATGAAAATACTTTAATTCAAATTTTAAAGAAACCTAAAAATGCATTAATAAAACAGTATAAAACTTTATTTGCAATGGATGGAATTAAACTTGAATTTTGTGATAATGCTATTAAAGCTATAGCTCAAAAAGCATTATTACATAAAACAGGAGCAAGAGGACTTCGTTCTATTCTTGAAAACATATTGTTAAATACTATGTATGATGTTCCCTCTACAAAAAAAGTTGAAAAAATTTTAATTGATGAAAATGTAGTTAATAATAATTCTGATCCTTTATATTTTTATGAAAAATCTAATAAAAAACAAAAATTTAATGATAATGTTTTAATTAAAAATAATTTTATAAATAATTAATTATAGTTATTAAAAATTTTTTATGTTCATTATGTTTATTTTAAAAATTATTATTTTATTATTTTTAAGTAATTTTACTTTATATTCAAAAATATTAAACTACTACGTTAACTAAACGAAGAGAGAGCTTTATGAATCTAGAGCGTTCCGATTGTCTTGAAATGCCAGTATTGCCTCTGCGTGATGTAGTGGTATACCCTCATATGGTTATTCCTTTATTTGTTGGTCGTGAAAAATCTATTTATAGTTTGGAAGTTGCAATAAATAATGATAAACAAGTGATATTAGTTGCACAGAAAGAAGCTATAACTGATGATCCTGGTGTTGACGATTTATTTACAGTTGGTACAGTGTCTTTTGTACTTCAAATGTTAAAATTACCTGACGGTACTGTTAAAGTTTTAGTTGAAGGATTAAAACGTGCTCGTATTATTAATTTAATTGATAATGGTAAATATTTTTTAGCGCAAGCTGAATATTTAGCTCCAGAATTAACAAAATCAATATTAAGTACAATTTATGATTCGGATTTAGTAAAATCTGAACTTTATAAAACTAAATTTATTAATGAAAAAGGAAATGAAGTTTTATATCGTACTATTATTAGTCAATTTGAAAATTATATTAAATTAAACAAAAAAATTCCACATGAAGTTCTTACTTCATTACATATGATAAATCATGATCAATTAGATAAATTAATTGATACAATTGCTTCACATATGCCATTGAAATTAATTGATAAACAAAAAGTTTTAGAAATGGTAAATATAAAAAAACGAGTTGAGTTTCTTATGTTGACCATGGAAACTGAAACTGAAATGTTACAAGTTGAAAAACGTATACGTAATCGTGTAAAAAAACAGATGGAAAAAAGTCAACGTGAATATTACTTAAATGAACAAATTAAGGCTATACAAAAAGAACTTGGAGAAATGGATGATATTCCAGATGAATATGAATCTTTAAAACGTAAAATTGAAGATTCTAAAATGCCAAAAGAAGTAAAAGAAAAAGCTGAATCAGAATTACAAAAATTAAAAATGATGTCACCAATGTCAGCTGAAGCAACTGTTGTTCGTAGTTATATTGATTGGATAATACAAGTACCATGGTATAAACGAAGTAAAGTAAAAAAAGATTTAATAAAAGCTCAAGAAATGCTTGATGTTGATCATTATGGGTTAAAACATGTAAAAGATCGTATTTTAGAATATCTTGCAGTTCAAAGTAGATCAAATAAAATAAAAGGACCTATTTTATGTTTAGTAGGGCCACCAGGTGTAGGTAAAACATCACTTGGTCAGTCTATTGCTAAAGCAACTGGTCGTAAATATACACGCATGGCTCTTGGTGGTGTTCGTGATGAAGCAGAAATTCGTGGTCATCGAAGAACTTATATCGGTTCTATGCCTGGTAAATTAATTCAAAAGATGGCAAAAGTTGGTGTTAAAAATCCTTTGTTTTTATTAGATGAAATTGATAAAATGTCTTTTGATATGCGTGGTGATCCAGCTTTTGCTTTATTAGAAGTTTTAGATCCAGAACAAAATATTTCTTTTAATGATCATTATTTGGAAGTTGATTATGATCTTTCTGATGTTATGTTTGTAGCAACATCAAATTCAATGAAGATACCTGCACCATTATTAGATAGAATGGAAGTTATTAGATTATCGGGGTATACTGAAGAAGAAAAATTAAATATAGCTAAAAAACATCTTTTGTCAAAACAATTACGTCGAAATGCTTTAAAAAAAGGTGAATTGATTATTGATGATAGTGCATTAATTGGTATTATTCGTTACTATACACGAGAAGCAG
Source organism: Candidatus Providencia siddallii (assembly GCF_964026685.1). NCBI lineage: Bacteria > Pseudomonadati > Pseudomonadota > Gammaproteobacteria > Enterobacterales > Morganellaceae > Providencia > Candidatus Providencia siddallii. The sequence continues at coordinate 474,751 of NZ_OZ034688.1, read as the reverse complement.
GTGTTCGTAATTTAGAGCGAGATATTTCAAAATTATGCCGTAAAGCTGTTAAAATTTTTTTAACAGATAAAAATATAAAGCAAATAAAAATTAATATAGACAATTTAAAAGATTTTTTAGGTATTTATCGTTTTGATTATGGTAGAGCAGATACTGAAAATCGTATCGGTCAAGTAACAGGTTTAGCTTGGACAGAAGTTGGTGGTGATTTGTTAACTATTGAAACTGCATGTGTTCCAGGAAAAGGTAAATTAACTTATACAGGTTCACTCGGAGAAGTTATGCAAGAATCTATTCAAACAGCTTTAACTGTTGTTCGTGCTCGAGCTAAAAAACTTGGTATAAATGATGATTTTTATGAAAAATGTGATATTCATGTACATGTTCCTGAAGGTGCAACACCAAAAGATGGTCCTAGTGCTGGTATAGCAATGTCAACAGCTTTAGTATCTTGTTTAACAGGTAATCCTGTTAGATCTGATGTTGCTATGACTGGTGAAATTACTTTAAGAGGTTTGGTAATACCTATTGGTGGTTTAAAAGAAAAATTATTAGCAGCACATCGTGGTGGTATAAAAGTTGTTATTCTTCCAGAAGATAATAAACGCGATCTTGAAGAAATTCCTAAAAATGCGATATCTAATTTTAAAATTCATTTAGTTAAAACAATTGAAGAAGTATTTTTTTTAGCTTTTGTAAATAATCCTTATTAAAAATTACAAAATATTAAATTAAATATTTTGTAAATATTGTTTTTTTATATTTTTATTATGTATTAAATTAATATTTATATTAAATTATTAATTATTTTTATTAAAAATGTAGATTTGTTAATAATTAATAATTATTAATAAAATAAATATATTAAATATTATATAAATATATTTAAAATTATTAATGTAGTTTTATAAAAAATATTAATTTTATAAATATTAATATTTTATATATTAATATATTTTATTGAAAAAATTTAAATTTTTATATTTTTTTAAAATTAATGAAGTGTTTTTGAAATATTTTTAATATATATACGCACCATATAAAATGGTGCGTTTCTGTTTAATTTTAAAATTATATTATTTATATGAAATAAATAAATGTAATTATAGATACATTTAAAAAAAATAAAATTGGGATTTTATTTATGATTAAAAATATATATAAAAAAAGAAGTAATTTTTTTATTAAAATATTAGTAATTATAATGATTTTATCATTAATAATAACAGGTATTATGGTAAAAAATTTTAATGAACATAGTAATAAAATAGTAGAAGTTAACGGACAAAAAATTACAAATGAACAACTACAGCAATCTTTTCAACAAGAGCGTAAATTATTACAAGAATATTTAGGTGATAGGTTTTCAGAAGTAATAAATAATGAAGAAAATATGAATTTATTACGTAATCAAGTTTTGGATAATTTAATTAATAATGAATTGATAGATCAATATGCTAAAAAATTAAATTTTACAGTTAGTGATAAACAAATAGAAAAAATAATTTTTGCTATGCCAATTTTTTTTAAAAATAATCATTTTAATAGTAATAAATATCGTGAAATACTAAATAAATATAATATTAATGCTGATGACTTTGCTGAACAGATTCGAATGAATCTTATTCGTACTTATTTTGTTAAATCATTTATAGGTAGTGATTTTGTATTACCTTCAGAAATAAAAAAATATGCTAAATTATTCATGCAAAAAAGAGAAATAAATACGTCTATTTTGCCATTTTCTAATATTAAAAAAAAACAAATAGTTTTAGAAGAAGAAATTAAAACATATTATGATAAAAATAAAAATTTTTTTGTTTCACCTGAACAAGTAAAAGTTAATTATATAGATATAAATCCTAAAGAAATACAAAAATTAACAATATCAGATAAAGATATAAAATCTTATTATAAAAAAAATTTAAATAAATATACATTTCCTGAGCAAAAAAAATATGGTTTAATACAAGTTTCTTCAAAAAATGAAGCTATTGATATAGTTAATAAATTAAAAAATGGTGAAAATTTTGCTTTGTTGGCATTAAAAAAATCGACAGATAAATTTACAGCAAAAAATAATGGTATTATAGGATGGATGGAAGCGGATTCTACACCAAATGAAATTATTTCTGCTAATTTAACAAAAAAAGGTCAATTTTCTGTTCCAATTAAGTCACAGGAAAATTATGTTATTTTTAGTTTAGTTGATATAAAGCCAAAAAAAATAAAGCCATTATTTACAGTAAAACATCTTATTAAAAATATTTTATTAGAAGAAAAAAGAATAAAAATATTTAATAAATTAAAATACAATATTAGTAAATCATTGTATGACGATAATAAATTATTATATTTAATTAAAACTAATAAATTGAAATTTAAAACAACAAATTGGTTTGGACGTAATACCCCGCCTGCTGAGTTAAATATTACAAAAGTTATTAAAAAGATTTTTGATGATAAAGAAATTAATAAACAAAAATCAAAAAATACAAGATTTGATTTAATTGATATTAAAAATGATAATAAAATATTCATTATTCATATAATAAAACGTAAACATGAATATATAAAATTATTAAATGAAGTAAAAAATGAAATTTATGAATTAATAAGAATAAAAAAAACAAATGAAGAATTAAAAAAAGAAGGTAAAAAATTATTAGATGCTTTTAAAATTGGTAAAGGTGATGTTTATTTAAAAAAATTAAATATGTTTTTTACAAATAAACAAATTGTTTCTAGATTAATTTCACAAAATGCAATTATTAATGCAACTATGGAAATGTCACCTCCAGTTAAAAATAATCCATCTTATACTGTTGTTCGTGATGAATTTGAAAATTTAGTTCTTATAAAACTTAATAAGATTATTTTAAATGAACCAACGAAATATGAATTAAAACAATTATTAACTGAATATCAAAAAGCCATGAATTTTACAATTAACGATATTTTTATGTCAAATCTTCGTCAAAACGCAAAAATAAAATTTTTTGTTAATAAATAGTATATTTGTTTTATAAAAATAAAATAATTTATTTTTATAATTATATTATATTTTAAATAATTGTATATACTATATTAATTTAATAAAATTTATTAAATTTTTATAAGTGTATTATATATTATAGATCACAGTAATTTATATATTATTTATTTGTTTTATATTTAGTTTTGGATTAAAAGTATATAATTATGTAAAATAATATATGAAGAAATAATAAAACTAAATTGCAATAAAAATTATAATTTTTTTAAAAATCATAATTAATTGTATTATTAATATATTTTATTAAATGATCAATGTATATTAAAATAATAAAATATTGGTTTTACTATTGATATTTTGTTATAAAAATGATTTAATAAAGAAGGAAGTCTTGTTGTATGCTTGTGATATTGATTAGTTAATCAGGTCAGGTTCGGAAGAAAGCAGCCATAATTGATTTTATATCGACGAGATTGATATAGCAAGATTTCCGAAATTTTAAATACGTTAAAACTTAAATTTTTTTTAAAAATTAACGAACAAATTTCCAAACTGAAGCAGGAATTTTATCATAAAGTTTATTCATTGTTAATTCTGCAAGTCTATGATCTGCTGCTGAATTAAATAATTCTAATTCATCATCTGATAATTCGTATTTGTTTTTTTCTATAATACGTTCAAGTGTGTTAATGGTTGTGCATTTTCTTAAGCGCATTAAATAATCTGATTTTGTCATACGTTATTTTATTTTAATAAAAATTATAAATTAATTAATAATTACATTTATTAAAAAATATTTTTATTATAAAAAATAAAAATAATAAATTAAATTTTATTAATTATTTATAATTATGTAATTTTTATGCATTTATTGACATTTATTATATAAAATATATATTAATATTACAATATAAATAATTTGTATTATAAATGATAATTTTAAATGTTTTATAAATATCATTAATATATTAATTCATAAAATCCAATTTTTTTTATAGTAATTTTAAAAGTATATTTTAGTTTTATATTAATTTCATTAATATTTTTATAAAAAAAATAAAAAGTTTTTATTAAATTTTATATTTATTTTTTTAATAAATACTATTATATAAAAAATAATATATTAATTTATTTTAAATATTATATTATTTTTAATAAAAGCACTCTTATTAAATAAAATATTTATAATTTTTTTGATGGATATATTTTATAAAAAAATTATTTTTAAAAAATGTAATATTTATCTTTCAATTTACGTAAAAAACTAAAAATGGATTTTTCAGAAGGATTTTTAATTTGTAATTTTTTTTGTAATTTTAAATTATTACATTGAAGAAAAATATTGATTTTTTTTTCTATTTTTAAAGTTGTAAAAATATTTTTTTTATTTAAAATTTTTTTAATTATTTTTTTTTGATATTTTGAAATTATTTTATTTTCTGGCCAAATATATTTAGCAAATTTTAAATTATTTAGCGTATATTCGTGAGCATAACAAATAATTGTATCATTTGGTAACAGTGTTATTTTTTTTATAGAATTAAAGAGTTGTTCATATGTCCCGTCAACAACACGTCCGCATCCTCCTGAAAATAAAACATCACCGGAAAATAAATATGGAGGTTGATAAAAAGCAACATGTCCTAATGTGTGACCTGGTAATGAAATTACTTTAATATTAAAATTATCAAAATTTAATTTATCATCATTGTTAACGTATTTTGTTATTTTTTGATTTAAAATTTCTTTTGGTCCAAAAATTAATATTTTTGGAAAAATATTTAATATATTTATTACACCATTTACATGATCGCTATGATGATGAGTTAATAGAATAGCAATTGGATTTAGTTGTTTAGATATAATTATTTTTAATACATTTTTAGATTCAGAAGGATCTATTATTATACATTGTTGATTATTATTTAATAAAATTCAAATTATATTATCTTTTAATGCTGGTATTCGTATTAATTTCATAATATATAGATTTTAATTATTTACATAGATAATTAATTTATTATATAATTTTTGTAAAAAATATTATTATATATTAATTTTTAATTAAAAATTAAAAAAAGTATAAAATATAAAATATTGTATATAATATATAATTAGTTGTTAAATGTTATTTTGTAGTTTTTTAAAAAAATAATTTTTTAAAATATATATATTATTTATTTAAATATTAGTTTTGATTTTTATGTGTTATATAAAATATTTTTTTAATTTAAATAAATTACTTATTTAAATATTTTATATAAATTTTATTTTTTATAAGAAATATAAAATATTTTTTTAAAAGGAGATAAAATGTACGCTGTTATTTTTGGTAGTAATAATTGTAAATATTGTATTTTTGCTAAAGAACTTTCTGAAAAAATTAAAAGTATAAATAGTGGATTTGATTATAAATTTATTGATATTTATTCGGAAGGTATAACTGAAGAAGAATTATTTAAAATAGTTGGTAAAAAAATTGAAACAATTCCACAAATTTTTATTGATAAAAAATATATTGGTGGGTTTACTGAATTTAAAACTTATATAAAAAAAACAATTAATAAAAAAGATATAAAGTTATCATAATAATAATTATTATTATGATAACTTTATTATTAATTAAATTAATAATATAATTTAATTGTTTTAAAAAAAATATTTTTGTATTATAAAATTAATTATTTTAATTTGATTTATTTATATTGTTAAAAACAATTTTGTTGATAATAAAAAATAAAATATTAATAATAATTTTATAATATTGATGCGTTGAAAATTCGTTGTTAAAATATTTGGTTTATTTTAAATAAATATATTAATTTTATATTAAATATTCAATTATTTTTTATAATTAATGTATCTGTAAAAAATTAATTTAGTATTTTTTTGATATATGTTATTTATTATAAATAATTTTTTGTAGTAAAATTTATAAATATATTTTAAAATAATTCAATTAAATTTTAAAGTATTTTATATTTTTTTTGTTTTTTTTAATTAATGAAAAATTATGTTTTATTTATTTTAAAATATATTAATAAAATTTATTTTTTTTAAAATTAAATTTATAATATTAAAATGTTGATTTTATATATCATAAAATATTTTTTAATAAAATTATTTTAGCAAAATATATATTTTTATAATAAAATTATTATATTTTAATATGTTATGGAGAATTAAATGAATTGTAAATTACCTGAATTATCATATAAATATGATGCGTTAGAACCTTTTTTTGATAAAATGACTATGGAAATTCATTATACTAAACATCATCAAACATATGTTAATAACATAAATTCTGAATTAAAAAAATTACCTGAATTTTCTAATTTAGAATTTGATAATTTAATTGAAAAATTAAATATACTTTCTTGTGATAAATATTTATTATTACGTAATAATATAGGCGGCCATTTAAATCATAGTTTTTTTTGGAAATGTTTAGGATTAGGAAGTGTATTAGAAGGAAAATTAAAAGAAACTATTAATTGTAATTTTGGTAGTATTGAAAATTTTAAGGAAAATTTTGAAAAAATAGCTATAAAACATTTTGGTTCTGGATGGGTATGGTTAATTTTGAAAAGTAATAAAAAATTAGACATTGTATCTACAAATAATCAAGATACATTATTAATGAAAAAAAATATTTTAGAAAATTATGAATATCCTATATTTTGTTTAGATCTATGGGAACATGCATATTATCTCAAATTTCAAAATCGTCGTTCTGATTATGTAAAAACGTTTTGGTCTGTGATTAATTGGTATGAAGCTAGTAATAGATTTGAATTAAAAATATAAATTGTAAATTTAATAACAAATAGTAATTAAAATTAAGAATTACTATTTGTTAATTTTGTAAATGCGATAATTTTATATTATATATCAATTATAATTTCATTATTATATTGAATGTTTATATTAATTAAATATAAATTTGTTTTTTATATTTATATAAAAAATTATAAAATTAATGTATTTTTATAAAACCAATTATCTCATATACTTTATTTAAAGTAATTTGTGCGCGTTCAATTGCTTTTTGAGCTCCATTTTTTATAATTTCTTTAAGTAAAATTTCATCTTTTCTAATGTAATTAAATTGTTTTTGTATTTCAATTAAGAAATTAGAAATTACATCAGATACAGTATTTTTTAAAAAATTATATTTATAACCTTTAAATTCATTTTCCAAATCAGTAATTTTTTTACCAGTAAATCCTGATAAAATATTTAATAAATTTGAAATTCCTGGTTTATTTTTAATATCATAATAAATATTATTTTCTTGTTTTTCAGAATCAGTTAAAGCATATTTAATTTTTTTTGATATAATCTTTGGATTATCCATTAAAGTTATTATATTGTTTATATTTAAATCAGATTTAGACATTTTTTTTGTTGGTTCTTGTAATCCCATTATAGTTGATTTATTATTTTCGTAATCGATAAGTTGTTCTGGTATGGAAAATATTTTTCCATATATTTTATTAAAACGTTTAGCAATATTTCTGCATAATTCAATATGTTGTTTTTGATCGATACCAACTGGTACTTTATTAGTTTGATAAATTAATATATCTGATGCCATTAAAACAGGATAATTAAATAAACCAGAATTAATATTTTTAATTTGCTTAATTATTTTATCTTTAAATTGTGTCATTCTAGTTAATTCACCAAAATACGTAAAACAATTTAATATCCAGTTTAATTGCGAATGTTGTGGAACATGAGATTGAGTAAAGATAATACTTTTTTTAGGTTCTATACCACATGCTAAATATATTGCTAAAGTATCAAATATTTTTTTATGTATTTTTTTTGGATCTTGTTTAATAGTTAAAGAATGTTGATCTGCTATACAATAAATACAATCGTAATTATTTTGCAATTTAACCCATTGTCGTAAAGCGCCTATATAATTACCTATAGTTAATTTACCGGAAGGTTGTGTACCGCTAAATACTATTTGTTTTTTTATAAAAGTTTTCATTTGTTAATTTTATTTATATTTTTAAAATAATTTTATATTATATATATTTAATAACTTTTTATTAATTAAAATATCAGAAAAAATATTTTAATTAGAGTTTTTTAATAGTTTATTGTTTATTTCATCTATAACATATTTATAATTTTTTTGATGAAAAATTGCAGAACCTATAACGAATATATTTGCTCCAGCGTTTGCGATTGATAAAATATTATTTATTTTTATCCCACCGTCAATTTCTAAATTAATTTTATATTTACTATCGTTTATTTTTTTTCGAAGTTGACGTATTTTATTTAATGTATTTGGGATAAATAATTGTCCTTCAAATCCAGGATTTACAGACATAAGTAATATTGTATTAATTTTATCCATTACAGATTCAAGATAATTAAATGATGTTTTTGGATTTAATGCTAATCCTGAAGTGCATCCATAATCTTTAATTAATTCTAAAGTTTTTTTAATATTTTTACTTGTTTCTGGATGGAAAATTATATGTTTAGCACCAACTTTTATAAAGTCATATATTATACGATCAATTGGTTTAACCATTAGATGTATATCTATTGGAGCTGTAATTCCATAATCATTTAGTGATTTAAAAACTTGTGGACCAAATGTTAAATTTGGCACATAATGATTATCCATAACATCAAAATGTATTTTATCTGCACCAGCTATAAGAACTTTATTTATATCTTCTCCTAAACGTGCAAAATCAGCAGATAAAATAGATGAAGAAATAATAAATTTTTTCATATTTGATCCTAAGAATACATTTTAATTTTAAATTTTTGTTTATTAAAAAAATTTAAAATTAAAATATTTAATAAAATTATTAATTTTTTATATTTATAAATAATATTAAAATATTTAATAATTTTACATTTAAATATGTATTTAAAAATATTTTATAGAATTTTATTTATTTTTATTTTTTTATATCTTAAGCATTGATTTAATATAATATATCATATTTATCATATGATTATTTTATATATTTTATATTTAAATAATATATTAAATATAAGTATTTAAAATAATCAAATAACTATGTTTAGATTAAATTTTATATTTTTATAATAAAAATATTTTTTATAAAATATATTAAATTATAGTTTATATTATTTTAAATAAGATATAGCTAGTGTGATAGTTTTTATATCGATATTCTGATATATTATAGATTTTCCAATTGATATTGGTAGTATTAAATTAATTTTGTTATTTATATTTTTTTTATCATTTATCATGTAAGTGATATAATGATTAGGTTTCATTTCAAAAGGACCTTTTATTGGTAAATGTGCTTGTTTTAAAAGTGTAATTATTCTATTAGCTTCTTTTGATGTTATTTGTTTTTTTAATTCAGATATTTTTGTTGCAATTGCAATTCCTACTGAAATAGCTTCTCCATGTAACCATGTACCATAACACATATATGTTTCAATTGCGTGACCAAATGTATGCCCAAAATTAAGTAATGTACGTAATGATTTTTTTTCTTTTTCATCAATTGAAACTATTTTTAATTTTAACTTACAACATTTATAAACACAATATTCTATTGCTTCTTTATTAAGTTGTAATAAAAGATTAATATTATTTTCTAACCAATTAAAAAAAGCTTTATCTAAAATAATAGAATATTTAATTACTTCAGCAAAACCTGAGTATAATTCTCTTTTTGGTAATGTTTTTAAAAAATCTAAATTTATTATAACAGAAGTTGGTTTATAAAACGTTCCAATCATATTTTTTCCTAAAATATGATTAACACCTACTTTTCCACCAATAGAAGAATCTACTTGTGAAAGCAATGTTGTTGGTACTTGAATAAATTGTACACCGCGTTTATATATTGATGCTACAAAACCAGTAATATCACCAATAACTCCACCACCTAAAGCTAACAAAGTAATATTTTTAGTATATTTTTTTTTTAGTAATTTAGTAATAATATTATTTATAATTGATAAATTTTTATATTTTTCTCCATCTGGAATAATAATTGAATCTATTTTAATAACTGTATTTTTAAAAATATTTTTTATTGTTTTTAAATAAAATGTTTTTATTGTTTTATTTGTAATTATTATAATTTGTTTTGTTGAAATTAATTGTTTAAATATATTAATTTTATGATATAAATTTTTTATTATTTTTACTGGATAATTAACGTCATTTATTGTAATACAATATTTCGTCATTTTTTATTTCCATTTTTATATTATTAAAATAAATAATATTTTTTTTTTAATAATTCAATAACTTTATAAGTAACAGTTTTTGTTTTTTGTTTATCTGTGTGAATAGTTATATCAGCTATTTCTTTATACATTGGGTTTCGTTCGTTTGATAATTTTTGAAGGATTTCACGAGAGTTAATTTGTAATAACGGGCGTTTATTATTAAAATTTGTACGAGAAAGTTGTGTTTCAATACTTGTTTTTAAATATATAACAACACCACAAATTGACAAACGATTGCGTATTTCTTTAAGTTTTATAGTTCCGCCACCAGTTGCTAAAATAATACCTTGTTTTTTTGTAAGTTTATTAATGATTTTTTTTTCTCTTTTTCTAAAACCGTTTTCACCTTCTAAATCAAATATCCAGCTTATATCAACACCTGTTTGTTTTTCTATCTCATAATCAGAATCAAAAAAATCCATATTTAGTTGTTTAGATAATTGACGTCCAATAGTAGTTTTTCCTGATCCCATTGGTCCAACTAAAATAATATTGCGTTTTTCTGTCATATATTTATTTCTTATATTAATTATAATATAAATAGTTTAATTATTTATATGTTTTAAATAGTTGTTATTTGAATAATAAATTAAATAATTTTTTTTGATAAACATATTAATTTAATTAAATAATAAAATTATTTTGTTGTAATATCAATTATTTTGTTTTTATATATTAATTAAAAATATTTTTTATAAAATAATTATCGCTTTATAAAAAAATAGTTATTTTTTTGATATTTTATTTTTGTAAGTTTATTACAAAGATAAAAATATATATTTATTTATTTTTTATATTAAAATATAATTACTCATGTTATTATTGATACAATATTTTAATTTATCATTATGTTTTTGTTTTGTAATAATTTATTTATTATAATACTTATAAAATATTAAATTTAATTTTTTGTAATTAAATTACAATTTATTATATAATTTTATGATTTTTATATTTTATTTATGTAAAATAATTGCAAGTTTTTATTTTTTTTATAAATAATTCTATAAATATAAAGTATATAATTTTGTTTTTTTATTTTTTTTAAAAAAATTAATACGAATATTTTTAAATAAAAATATTTTTTATATTTTACACAAAGTATGTAATATAATAAATGAATATTTAGAAAAATGTTTTTATATGATACAAATATTATGAAGTTTTAAAAATAAATTAGTATTATATATTAATTTTACATATAAATATTTATTGAATAAGTTTTATAAAAATAAAAATTAATAAATTTTAATTATATATAATTATTTAATAAATTAATAAACATTTTATTATATTGTTTTATATTTTTATTATTGAGTAAATATTAAAATTTGGAATTTTTAAAATGAAGTTTGTTAAATATTTTTTTGTTTTTGTCTTTTGTTGTATCTTTTTTGGAGCTATATTTATTTATTGTGTATATAAGTATGTAGAAAAATCATTACCAGATGTAACAATGATGAAAGATATTCATCTTCAGGTTCCATTGAAAATATTTAGTGCAGATAATAAGTTAATGGCTCAATACGGTGAAAAGCATTGTGTCCCAGTAATGTTAAACGAAATTCCATTACTAATGGTTCAGGCTTTTATTGCCATAGAAGATCGTCGTTATTATGATCATCATGGTATTGATGTTATAGGTATTTTTCGTGCTTTAATAATGTTAATAATATCAGGATATCCTTCTCAAGGCGCAAGCACTATAACTCAACAACTTGCAAGAAATTTTTATTTAAGTCCAGAAAAAACATTTTTACGTAAAGCTAAAGAAGTTTTCTTAGCAATTCGTATAGAGCAATTATTTACCAAAAATGAAATTATAGAATTATATTTAAATAAAATTTATTTAGGAAATCGTGCATATGGTGTTGGAGCAGCAGCATATGTATATTTTGGTAAGACAGTTGATAAGTTAACTTTAAATGAAATAGCAATGATTGCAGGTTTACCGAAAGCACCTTCAACATTTAACCCGTTTTATTCCTATAATCGTGCTACTAATAGGCGAAATATAGTTCTTTTACGTATGTTTGAAGAAGGTTATATTACAAAAAATCAATATAATTATGCTAAAAAAGAAAAAATAAAAACATTTTATCATATTGCAAAAATTGAAGTTAATGCACCATATTTATCAGAAATGGTTCGTCAAACGTTATATAATAAATACGGGGAAAATGCATATATTGATGGATATAAAGTATATACTACAATAATTAGTAAACACCAATTAGCAGCTATAAATGCTGTACAAAATAATGTTATTAATTATGATGAAAGACATGGTTACAGAGGTGCTTCAGAAATATTATGGAAATCTGGAGAGTCTTCTTGGGGAATTAGTAAAATACTTAAAAAATTGAAAGAAATTTCTAAATATATGGAATTAGAACCTGCAGTGGTACTTTCTGTTTTTAAAAATAGTGCAAATATATTATTATCTAACGGGTCACAAGAAGTAATTACTATGAAAGGTGTTAGATGGGCTCGTAGGTTTATTTCTGACGAAAAACAAGGAATACCACCAATGATGATTAATAATGTAATTCATGCTGGAGAACAAATTTGGGTTAGAAAAATAAAAAATGAATGGTATTTATCTCAGATTCCAGATGTAAATGCAGCTTTTATTGCTTTAAATCCGAATAATGGAGCAATTACTACATTAGTAGGTGGATTTAATTTTAATTTAAGTAAATTTAATCGTGTTACTCAATCGTTAAGACAAGTTGGTTCTAGTATAAAACCATTTTTATATGCAGCTGCAATTGATAAAGGTATGACGTTATCATCATTAATTAATGACGCACCAATTAGTAGATGGGATTCAGGTAAAAATTCAAATTGGCGTCCAAAAAATTCTCCAGCAAAATATGATGGTCTTATACGTTTACGTCAAGGTTTAGGTCAATCTAAAAATGTTGTCATGGTAAGAATGATACGAGCTATTGGCATAGAATATGCTTCTAATTATTTAACACGTTTCGGTTTTCCTTTAGAAAATATTAATAATACAGAATCAATTGCATTAGGTGTATCTTCATTTACCCCGTTACAATTGGTACGAGCTTACTCAGTTATAGTAAATGGTGGATATTTAATTGATCCTTACTATATTTCAAAAATAGAAAATAATAAAAAACAAGTTATTTTTAAAACAACTCCTAAGACTATATGTTCTAATTATATTAATACACAAATATCATATGATAATTTTGAAAAAGAACTTTTGAAAGATAAAATAATAGATGAATTAATTAAAACAAATGATGTTATTTATAATAATAAAGTAATTGATACATTAAAAAATAAAAAATATCAAAATAATTTAAAAAATATATGTGCTCCTTATGTTATTAACGAACAAATTGCTTTTTTAATAAAAAATGCTATGATGACAAATATATATGGTGAATCAAATTGGTTGGGTACTGGATGGCGTTCTGCTAAAATTTTTATGGGCAGACGGGATATTGGTGGTAAAACAGGAACAACTAATAATTCGAAAGATGCATGGTTTTCTGGTTATGCCCCGAATATAGTTGCTACTGCATGGATAGGTTTTGATGATAATAAACGAACATTAGGCAATACTCATATGTATGGAGTAGAAGTTGGAGCAAAAAGTGCTCAACCAATTTGGAATGATTTTATGAAAACAGTTTTAATTGGTGTTCCAATAAGAAAAATATTACCACCAAGAGGAATAATATCTGTTTCTATAGATGATAAAACTGGTAAATTAGGTTCTTCTCTTAAAGAATATTATATTGAAGGAACGGAACCAAAGGATTATGAAATAAAAGAACTTGAATTACCTATATTTACAGAAGATAATTCTGATCGAGAAGAATTATTTTAAATATATTATATAATTTTAAGCATCTTTTTTTAAAAATCGTTCTAAATAAAAAAGTGCGCTAATATTTCTAGCTTCGTTAAAATTCGGATGATTTAGTAAATGCATCATTTTAGAAATAGGCCATTTGATTTGTAATAATGGTTCTGGTTCATCACCATTAAGTTTTTCATTATAAAGATTTTGTGCAATAAGAATATTCATTTGATAAGAAAAATAAGATGGTGATATAGTTAATTTTGCTAAAGAGGTGATTATATTAGCTCCATAACCTATTTCTTCTTTTAGTTCACGTTGTGCAGCTTCAAATATTGATTCTTTTGAATTAATAGAACCTTTTGGAAAACCTAATTCATAATTTTCAATTCCAACCGCATATTCATATATTAAAATTATTTTTTTATTTATTATTGGTATAACTAATATTGATTCATTATTATTTGGTTTCATTCTTTCATAAGTTCGTTTAACACCATTACTAAACTCAAGTGCAACAGATTGAATATTAAATAATTTAGATTTTATAATATTTTGTATATTTAATATTTTTGGTTTTTTTAAATTAATCATAATTTTTTTATATTGTTTTTTATAATTTTAAATAGATTTTAATTATATATATATTTTTATTTATTTTTATGTAAAATTTTATAAAAATTATTTTGTAAAATTTTACATAAAAATAATCAAATATAAATATCAAATAATATTTATATTTATATTATTTGATATTTTTAATAATTTTAAAAAAATATTTTTTCTTAAAAATAAATTTATTATGTTAATTTGATAATATCATATATTTCTTGGTTAAATATTTTTAAAAATTAAAAAAATAATTTATATAGTTTTATATTATAAAATAATTGGATGTAAATAATTTGTTACTGATTATTTAATAAATTTAATATGTTTAAATATAATTAAATTATATAAATTAAAATTATAAAATAATTTATTTTTATTTTTATTTTTTAACTATATTATAAATAATTTTATAGTAATTATATTTTATATAAGGAATAGTATAATGAATAGTAGAGTTATGATTTTAAAATCACTTGAAAATTATGGCATTTTAAACGTAAAAGAAATAATTTGCAATCCTAGTTATAAATTTTTATTAAAGGAAGAAACAAAACCAGAACTTAATGGATTAGAACGTGGAACAATAACAACTTTTGGTGCTGTAGCTGTTGATACAGGAAAATTTACAGGTCGTTCTCCGAAAGATAAATATATTGTATATGATGATATAACTAAGGATACTATATGGTGGACTGATAATAATAAAATAATAAATGACAATAAATCAATATCAAAAGAAATTTGGATGAAATTAAAATGTTTAGTATGTAAACAATTATCTAATAAAAAATTATTTATTGTAGATGCTTTTTGTGGTGCAAATATAGATACTCGTTTAAAGGTTAGATTTATTACAGAAGTAGCATGGCAAGCTCATTTTGTAAAAAATATGTTTATAAGACCGAATAATAAAGATTTAATTAATTTTAAACCTAATTTTATTGTTATGAATGCATCTAAATGTGTAAATCCAAACTGAAAAGAACAAGGATTAAATTCCGAAAACTTTATTGTTTTTAATTTAACAGAGCGTATGCAACTTATAGGTGGTTCTTGGTATGGTGGCGAGATGAAAAAAGGAATGTTTTTTATTATGAATTATTTGTTACCGTTAAAAGGAATAGCATCAATGCATTGTTCTGCTAATGTTAGTAAAAAAGGTGATGCAGCAATTTTTTTTGGTTTATCAGGAACTGGTAAAACAACTTTATCTAATGATTCTAAACGAAAGTTAATTGGTGACGATGAACATGGATGGGATTGTAATGGTGTATTTAATTTTGAAGGAGGTTGTTATGCAAAAACTATTAATTTATCTAAAAAAAATGAACCAGATATTTTTAATGCTATCAAACGAGACGCTTTACTAGAAAATGTAATAGTTTTATCAGATGGATCTGTTGATTTTTATAATAGTTCAAAAACAGAAAATACTCGTGTTTCTTATCCAATCAATTATATTAAAAATATAGTTAAACCTATATCTAAAGCAGGACATCCAACAAAAGTTATTTTTCTAACAGCTGATGCTTTTGGGGTACTTCCATTAGTATCTATTCTAACATTAGAACAAACACAATATTATTTTTTATCTGGATTTACATCAAAAATAGCAGGAACAGAATGCGGTATTAAAAAACATATGCCAACTTTTTCTGCATGTTTTGGCTCAGCATTTTTATCATTGCATCCAATACGATATACTGAAATATTAGCAAATCGAATGAAAAAAGTAAACGCAAAAGCTTTTTTAGTTAATACTGGTTGGAATAACAAAGGTGAACGTATTTCAATTAAAAAAACTCGTATGATTATTGATTTAATTTTAAACGATAACATTGAAAAATTTGGTGTGGATATTTTACCAATTTTTAATTTAATTATACCAAAAAAAATATTTGGTATTGAAAAATATTTTTTTGATCCACGTAGTAGTTACAAAAATGAATCTGAATGGATTGATAAAGCTAAATATCTAGCTAAATGTTTTATTGATAATTTTTATAAATATACTGATTCAATAAAAGGGAAAATGTTGATTAAATTTGGTCCACAAATATAATATATTAATCATATTAATTTATATTTAAGTTTTAATATATTTTGTTGATTATTTTATTAATATAATGAAAATATAATTAATTTAATATTAATTTTTTAATTATAAGAAATATTTAATTTTATAGACAAAACATAATATTTATATAACATGTTATTAAATTAACAATTAATTAAAATTGTGTATTTTAATTAATTGTTAATTATTTTTCAAAAATTGAATTTGTGAAAATTTTATATGTAGTAAATAATTTAAAATTTTATTTTTTTATTTTTTATAAAATAATATAAAATAATAAATATTAAATAGTTTTATAAAAATTTTATTAAAAAAATAATTTCGAAAATAATTTAATTATTAATATCTAATAAATAGTGTATTTAAAACTTATGTTTCATTTTTTTATTAATTTGGAATTTCATACATGTTTACTAATAATTTTAGTACTATTATTTGTATTATTTTATGAAGCTATCAATGGTTTTCATGATACCGCAAATGCGGTAGCTATTATTATTTATACAAAAGCAATGAGTGCTAGATTAGCAGTTATTATGTCTGGAATTTTTAACTTTTTCGGTGTTTTATTAGGTGGATTAAGTGTTGCATATGCTATTGTTCATTTATTGCCAACTAATTTTTTATTTAATGTAACTCCTTTTTATGGGATAATAATGTTGTTTTCATTATTATTATCAGCTATTGTTTGGAATTTAGCTACTTGGTATTTAGGTATTCCTGCATCAAGTTCGCATACTTTAATTGGTGCTACTATAGGTGTTTGTATAACTAATTCTATAGTTACAAAAGTATCAATTGTTAATGCTTTAAATATACCAAAAATGATTAATATTCTTATATCATTAATAATTTCTCCAATTATAGGTTTTATAATATCTTCTTTTATAATTTTTATTTTTCGTTTTTATTATGAAAAAATTAAAAAATATCATACTAATTATTTAAAAGTAAATAAAGATAAAAAAAAATATGATAAACATAAACCTACTTTTTGGATTCGTATAGCACTTATTTTTTCTGCTATTGGTGTAAGTTTTTCTCATGGAGCCAATGATGGACAAAAAGGCATAGGTATTATAATGCTTGTATTAATTTGTATAGCACCTTCAGATTTTATTATAAATATAAATTCCAATAAGAATGATATTACAAAAACTTATAATGCAATTGTTTGTATGCAACAATATCATTTAATTCATAATTTAAAATTTGATAGTAAAATAAAAAAATCTTTAAAAGATAACAATGAAATTAAAAATTTTATATATAAAATAAATGATGTTAATGTGGCAATAACATCTATTTTAAATCAAGCTCAAAGTTTGTTGGTTAATATCAAAAATTATAATAAATTAACATTAGAACAAAAAAAACATGTTCGTAGTTTATTAATATGTATATCTGGTATTGCTAATTTTATTGCTAATTTACCAGAAACTAATGATAAAGATTCAAATTTATTAAAAAAGATTAGCTTTGATCTTTTAAAACCTATTGAATATTCACCACTTTGGATTATTATTATTGTTGCTTTATCATTATCTTTTGGTACTATGTTTGGTTGGAAAAGAATATCTATTACGATTGGTGAAAAAATAGGAAAAAAATGTATTACTTATGCACAAGGAGTATCTGCACAATTAACTGCTGGTGTTTCTATTGGTATAGCTAGTTATACTGGTATGCCGGTATCAACAACACAAGTTTTATCTTCTGCAGTTGCTGGAGCAATGTTAGCTGATGGATATGGTTTGCAAATAAAAACTGTAAAAAGTGTCATTTTAACATGGTTGTTAACATTACCAATGTCTATTTTATTATCTAGTATATTATATTGGATTTTATTACTGTTTTGTTAATAATTAAATTTAATTTAATTATTAACAAAATTAATATATAATTTTTATTATAATTAATAGTATTAATAAGGAAACATGTTATGTATTATAAACATATACTTGTTGCTATAGATTTATCCCCTGATAGTGAAATTTTAATTAAAAAAGCTATTTCTATAGCAAAACCTTATCAGTCTAAAGTTTCAGTAATTCATGTTGATATTAATTATTTAGCGCCTTATACTGGAATAATTAATATTAATAAAAAAAATATAAAAAAAGATAAAAATAACTATACTAATAATAGTATATTTAAAGATTTAGTGATGAAATCTGGATATTGTATAGAAAAAATATTAATTGCTAATGGTGATTTATGTCAAGTTCTTGAAGACGTTGTAAAAAAATATAATATAAATGTTGTAATTTGTGGACATCATCAAGATTTTTGGAGTAAATTGACATCATCAGCTCGTAAATTAATTGATAAAATTCAAGTAGATATATTAATTGTACCTTTAAATGTTTAAAATTGTTTATTTTATGTTTTTTAAAAATATTTTATATAAAAAAATATCATATTATATTAATATGTGTTTAAGTGTTTATGTTTTATTATTAAATATTTTAAAATGTAAAATAAATTTATTATATAGGATATATAAATGACGTATTCATTGTCTTCATTTTTAGAATATACACAAAAAAAAGATCCGTTTCAAAATGAATTTTTACAGGTGATAAGTGAAGTTTTTTCTTCGATTTGGCCATTTTTAGAACAAAATACTAAATATTGTGATAAAGGTTTATTAGAACGTTTTGTAGAACCTGAAAGAATTATTCAATTTCGTGTTGCTTGGGTTGATGATAAATGCAGAACAAATATTAATAGAGCATGGCGTGTACAATTTAATTCTGCAATTGGTCCTTTTAAAGGAGGTATGAGATTTCATCCAACTGTTAATTTATCAATTTTAAAATTTCTTGGATTTGAACAGATATTTAAAAATGCATTAACAACTCTTCCTATGGGTGGCGGTAAAGGTGGTTCTGATTTTAATCCTAAAGGTAAAAGTTCAAATGAAATAATGCGTTTTTGTCAATCATTAATGATTGAACTTTATCGTCATTTAGGTCAAGATACAGATATTCCTGCAGGTGATATTGGAGTTGGAATTCGCGAAATAGGTTTTATGGTAGGAATGATGAAAAAATTATCAAATAACACATCTTGTGTTTTTACTGGTAAAGGATTATCATTTGGAGGTAGTTTTATTCGTCCTGAGTCAACTGGTTACGGATTAGTTTATTTTACTGATGTAATGTTAAATAAACATAATTTAAATTTAGAAAATATGCGTGTATCAGTATCTGGATCTGGTAATGTAGCTCAGTATACTATTGAAAAATGTATAGAATTAGGTGCAATAGTAATTACTGCATCAGATTCTAATGGTACTGTAGTAGATAAAGATGGTTTTACACTTGAAAAATTATTACGTTTAAAAACAATTAAAAATAGATATGGACGTATTGAAGAATATTCTAAAGAATTTTCGTTAAAATATTTACCTAATCAAAAACCGTGGTGTGTTCCTGTAGATATAGCGTTTCCATGTGCTACTCAAAATGAAATAGATATAGAAGATGCAAAAAACTTAATTAAAAACGGCATAAAAGCTGTGGCTGAAGGCGCAAATATGCCAACTACTGCATTAGCAGTTAATTTATTTTTAAAATCTGGTGTATTATTTGCTCCAGGTAAAGCTGCAAATGCTGGTGGGGTAGCAGTTTCTGGGTTTGAAATGGCTCAAAATTCTTCTCGTTTAAATTGGGATGCTAAAAAAGTTGATTTATATTTAAAACGTATTATGTTAAATATACATGATCAATGTGTTAAATTTAGTGATAAACAAAATAAAATTAATTATATTAAAGGAGCTAATATTGCAAGTTTTGTAAAGGTAGCAGATGCGATGATTGAACAAGGTGTTTTTTAAAAAAATTTAAATATATTTTATATATATTATGTATTAATATGTTAATAAAAATATCAATTTTATAACATAAAATTGATATTTTTTATTTAAACAGTATTTTCGTATTTAAAATAAATGATATAATTATTTTTATTAATTAAAGTACATTTTTACAATTAAATTTATGAAAAATCTCTTTTAAGCATGATATCATTGATTCTTGACTTTTACGTAACCATACACGAGGATCGTAATATTTTTTATTTGGATGGTATAAATCTTTTGTAGTACCTAATTGTTTTTGTAAATATTCAGAATTTTGTTTATAATATTTTAAAGTACCGTGCCAAAATGCCCATTGTGTATCTGTATCTATATTTATTTTAATAACACCGTAACTTATTGCTTCCATAATTTCTTTATCACTTGAACCAGAACCACCATGAAAAACAAAATTTAAACTATTTTTAGGTAAATTAAATTTTTTAGAAATATATTTTTGTGAGTCAAATAAAATTTTAGGTTTTAATTTAATATTACCTGGTTTATATACACCATGAACATTACCAAATGATGCAGCAATAATGAAATTATTACTAATTGTATGTAATTTTTCATATGCATATAAAACATCTTTTGGTTGAGTATATAATTCTGAATTATTTATTATGTTATTGTTTATTCCATCTTCTTCACCACCTGTACAACCTAATTCAATTTCTAATGTCATATTGATTTTACTCATACGCATTAAATATTTAGAACAGATTTCAATATTTTGATATAAATTATTTTTAGATAAATCAATCATATATGACGAAAATAATGTTTTTCCATTTTTTGCATAATATTTTTCATCTGCACTTAATAAACCATCAATTCAAGGTAATAATTCATATGGGCAATGATCTGTATGAATAATTACTGGAATACAATAATGTTTAGCCATTTGATGTATGTGATTAGCACCAGAAATAGCACCAGAAATAGCTGATTTTTGATCTTTAGTTTTTAATCCTTGACCCGCAATAAAATTAGATCCTCCATTTGAAAACTGAATTATAACAGGTGCTCTCATTTCAGAAGCAGCTTCAAGTGTTGCATTAATTGAATCTGTATTTACACAATTTATAGCTGGAATTGCAAAATTATTTTCCTTTGCAAATAAAAAAATTTTTTGTATATCATATCCAGTAACTACACCAGGTTTAATAAAATTTAAAATTTTAGACATGTAGAATCCTATAGTTTATATTTTTTAGCACATTTTTTTAACATTGTAATAGTTGGTAATTTTTTTTTTGTAATAAATTCAATAAAAGCACCACCACCAGTTGATATATATGAAATTTTATTTGAAATATTAAATAATTCGATTGCAGCTAAAGTATCACCCCCTCCTGCAATAGAAAAACCATTATTTTCAGCAATTGCTTCTGCTAATGCTTTTGTTCCTTGACAAAAATTAGGAAGTTCGAACATTCCTAATGGTCCATTCCAAATAATAGTTTTTGCTTTTTTTATAATTTTTACTATGTTTTCTATTGATTCATCTCCTAAATCTAGGATTTTATCATTATTTTTAATTTCAGAATTTTTTTTTGAAATTGCTATTGCATTTTTTGAAAATTTATTTGTTACTCTAACATCATTTGGAATGATAACTTGGCAATTTTTTAATATTTCTTTTATTTTTGAAATCATATTTTTTTCATATAATGATAGTCCAACATTATTTCCTTTTGCTGCAATAAAAGTATTAGCTATACCACCGCCAACAATAAGTTGATCTACTTTTTTAGATAATGAATATAATGTTTTAAATTTACTAGAAATTTTAGAACCTCCTACAATAGCAACCATAGGTCTTTCAGGGCAAACTAATGCTTTATTTAAAGCGTTTAATTCATTACATAATAAAATCCCAGCACAAGAAACAGGGGAATATTTTGCAATATTATGTGTTGAAGCATGAATACGATGAGATGTTCCAAAAGCATCTAATACATAGATATCACATAATGCAGCATATTGTTTTGCTAGTTTTATATCATTATTTTTTTCTCCTTTATTAAAACGAACATTTTCTAAAAAAAATAGTTCTCCATTATTAATATTAATTTTATTTAAAAAGTTTTTTTCAAAAAAAACATGATAATTCGTATTTTTTATAAACCAATTTACAATTGGTTTCATTGAAAAATTATGATTATATTCACCTTCAATAGGATTTCCTATATGGGAAGCTACAATTACTTTTGCTTTTTTTTTAATAGCAAAGTCAATTGTTGGTAATGATGCTAAAATTCGTGCATCAGATATGATTTTATTATTTTTTATTGGTACATTTAGATCAGAACGGATAAAAACTTTTTTTTTCGTTAAATCTAAATCAGTCATTTTTATTATAGACATTAAAATTATCTTTTTTTTATTTTTATATTTTTTTATTTATTATATTTTTTATTTTTAATACAATAAATAAAACTATATTTTTTGTTATTATAACGAAATGAAGTTTACAGTTAAATTAATAAAAAAATAATTTTATAAAAATATTTTTAAATTTTATATAAAATATATAATTATATATTTTATATTCTACGATATAATTTATAATTATATAAAAAATTTTGTAAAAATTTTAGTTTTATATAATAATTTTATATTAATTTATTTTTTATAAATATAAAATATTAATTTTATTTGTTTTAAGATAAATTTTTATATAGATAAATCCTCTTAGTTAAATGGATATAATAAACTCTTCTTAATAGTTTTTTGTAAATTTGATTACTATAAAGGATATTATTATGTTAATTTTAAAATGTTAAATATTCTTAAAATATTTTTTAATTAAGTATTAAGAACTAATTATCAGATATTAATATTAGATGAAATATTATTTATAATTATTTTTTTAATATTTAAAAATATAAATATATTAACTAATTGGGTCGTACAGGATTTGAACCTGTGACCAATTGATTAAAAGTCAACTGCTCTACCATCTGAGCTAACGACCCATTTATATACTTTGTTTGTTATATTAATGTAATATATATAATAAACATTATTTTATATAAAAGATTACTTAATATATTTTTTTATATTTTGATATTATTTTATTATGGGCGATACTGGATTTGAACCAGTGACCCTCTCCTTGTAAGGGAGATGCTCTTCCATCTGAGCTAATCGCCCTATTTATTAAAATTTATTATTAATAATAAAATGTTTATAGTCAATATATTTTTTAATTTATTTTTTGATAAAAAATAAATTATTTTAGTTTTATTAGATAAAATAATTTTTATATATATTTTTTTTATAAAAAATTTTTATATAAAATTCATTTTTAAAAAATAATTTTTTATTTTATTTATTTAAAATATATGAATGTTATTTCATTGTAAAATTTTGTTTTTTAAAAAATATAAAAATAATATTTTATATTATAAAATATTTTATAAACATAAGGAATATTTTGATGAAAAAAGTTAAAACTCGTTTTGCACCAAGTCCAACAGGTTATTTACATATTGGAAGTATTCGTACAGCTTTGTTTTCTTGGTTATTTAGTAGACAAAATCAAGGAGAATTTATTCTACGTATAGAAGATACAGATTTAAAACGTTCAAATCAAAAATCTATTGATGTTATTATAGATAGTATGAATTGGTTAAATTTAAATTGGGATGGAGAATTATTTTATCAAACTAAACGATTAAAACGTTATAATGAAATTATTGAACAAATGTTAAATAATGGTACTGCTTATCGTTGCTATTGTTCAAGAGAACGTTTAGAAAATTTGCGTAAAAAACAAATATTAAATAATAAAAAACCTCGTTATGATGGATTTTGTCGTAATTATGTAAATGATAATTTTTTAAATAAATCATATGTTGTGCGTTTTTTAAATCCTGATAAAGGCTCGGTTATTTTTAATGATAAAATTCGCGGTTTTATTGAATTTAAAAATCAAGAGCTTGATGATTTAATTATTCAACGTTCTGATGGTTCTTTTACATATAATTTTTGCGTTGTAATTGATGATTGGGATATGAATATTACTCATGTTATTCGTGGTGAAGAACATATTAATAATACTCCTCGTCAAATTAATATTTTAAATGCATTAAAAGCTCCTATACCTGAATATGCTCATGTTTCATTAATTTTAAATGATGATGGTAAAAAATTATCTAAACGTAATAATACTGTTAGTATTTTACAGTATCGTGAAAATGGATTTTTACCGCAAGCTATATTAAATCATTTAGTTAGGCTTGGTTGGTCACATGGTGATCAAGAGATTTTTAGTCTTGAAGAAATGAAAAAATATTTTAGTATTGATGATGTTAATAAATCATCTAGCTCATTTAATTTTAATAAATTATTATGGTTAAATCATTATTATATTAATACATTACCATCTGAAGAAGTAGCTAATCATCTAAAATGGCATATAAAAAAACAAAATATTGATATAAATGATGGGCCGAGTTTAATCGAATTAGTTAATTTATTTAAAAATCGTTGTAAAACGTTGAAAGAAATGGCTAAATCATGTATTTATTTTTATGAAGAATTTAATGATTTTAATTTTGATGATGCAAAAAAATATTTAAATAAAACATCATATATTTTTTTAGAAGAAATAAAAAGCAAATTAAATTTAATTAAAGATTGGAATCATAAAAATATTGAACAAGTAGTAAAAAATGCTGTTATTAAGTTTAAAGTTAGTATGGGTAAAATTTGTATGCCATTACGTATAGCAATAACTGGAATTACTAAAACACCTAATTTGTATATTATTATTTATATAATTGGTAAATTTCGTTCAGTTTCTCGTATTGAAAAAGCATTAAATTTTATTTTAAATAAAAAATTATGATTTTTAAAAATATTTGATTAATTATCGAATATAATAAGATTATTTTTAAAATCTATAATTCAATTAAAAGAAGATTTACATAAAATACAAAGTATAAGCGGTTCAAATCCGCTTAGCTTCATACAAATTAATTTTAATATTAATATTATTGTGTACATATAAGATATATTATTTTTTTATATTTTTTTAAAATAATTTATTTTTTAAAATTAAGTAATTGAATTAATTCATTTTCATCAATAATTTTAATACATTGTTTATTTGCTATTGATAATTTAATTTTAGAAGGATTTTTCCCAATAATAATTAAATCAGTATTTTTAGATATTTTATTTGAGAATTTTGCTTTTAACAAAAGTAATTTATTTATTATTTGATTTCGTGTAATTGTTTTTGTTGATCCTGTTAATACTACATTTTTATATATAAATTGAATATTAACATCTTGTTTTTTTAAAAGTTTTTTTTCAGGCCAATAAATTTTTGATTTATATATTAAATTATTAATTATAATTTGATTATTTTTATTTTTAAAAAAATTTATTATATTTTTTGAAACTATATCACCTATATTAGGTATATTTTTTAATGAAATTAAATCGGCATTCATAATTGATTCTAAAGTAGAATATTTTTCAACTAAATTAGCTGCAGTTGTTATACCAACTTTTTGAATACCTAACGAATAAATAAATCTTGTTAGTGTTGTTTTTTTTGATTTTTCTATTGAATTAATTAAATTTTGTCCAGATTTTATATCAATACCGTTAATTTTAGAAAAATTATCAATAGTAAGTTGATATAAATCGACTGGTGATTTTACGATTTCTTCTTTTATTAATTTTTTTATGATTTTTTCTCCTATGCCAATTATATTTAATGCTTTACTAGAAACAAAATGTTTTAATGCTTGTTCGCGTTGAGCTTTACAAATTAATAATCCTGTACAACGAAAAAATGCTTTTTCTTTTTTTATTTCAGAAGCACACACAGGACAATATTTTGGGAATATAATTTTTTGATTATTATATTGACGTTTATTTAAAATAACATCAGTTATTTTAGGAATTACGTTTCCAGCTCGTTGTATTACAACAGTGTCACCAATATGAATATTTAATTTTTTTATTTCGTTTTCGTTATATAATGAAGCATTTTTTATGATTACACCATCAATTTCTATTGGATCAAGTTTTGCTACTGGAGTTATTATTCCAGTTCGACCAACTTTAAAAATTACATCTTTTAATAATGTATTTTTTTTTTTTACAGGATATTTAAAAGCTATAGCCCATTTTGGTGCTTTTGATACAAAACCGAGTTTTTTTTGAAAAAGTATAGAATCAACTTTTATAACTACACCATCAATATCAAAATTAAAATCATTTTTAATTTTTTTAATTTTATAATAAAAATTCAATGCTAATTGGTCTCCTGTTAGTAATTGAACATATTCATTAACCGGTATACCCCATGATTTAAATTTCATTAGTCGTTTATAATGACTATTTGGTAAATTATCATTTTCTATAAAGCCATGTCCATAACAATAAAAATTTAATGATCTTTCAGCTGTTATGGAAGGATTATTTTGTCTAATAGAACCTGCTGCAGCATTTCGTGTATTTGAAAATGTTTTTTTATTAGCTTTAATTAAATTTTTATTTAAATATTCAAAATTATTTTTTGGCATAAATATTTCGCCACGAATTTCTAATAAATTTGGAATTTCATCACCTATCAAAAATATAGGAATACTAGGAATAGTTTTTATATTTGTTGTTACATCTTCTCCAATAAACCCATCTCCACGAGTAGAAGCTTGTATTAATTTTTTATTTTTATATAATAAATTTATCGCTAATCCATCAAATTTCAATTCACAACAAAATGATATTTCTGTTTTAATGTTTAATCGATTTTTTATATTTTCATTAAAATTTAAAAATTCTTTATCATTAAAAACGTTATTTAATGATAACATTGGGGTTTTATGGTAATTTTTATTAAAGTTAAGTGATGGTGATGCACCTATAGTTTTAGAAGGAGAATCTTTTGTTATTAGTTCAGGAAAAGATTTTTCAAAAATATTAAGTTTTCTTAATAAGGTATCATATTCATGATCAGATATTTTTGGATTATTAAGATTATAATATAAATAATTGTGATGTTGTATTAGTTTTTTTAAAATTTTAATTTTATTTTTTATTTTTTTAATGTTTTTATTCATAAATATTTTTATATAAAATAATTATTATTATATATTTTATAATAGTATTTTCAATATAAATATTTTTATATTTTTTTATTTTAAATAATTTATTTTATTATTAAATATTTTTATTTATTAAAGCTATACATATGATAGAATTATATATAAATATTTTTTTATAAAACAGAATTAATTTGATATTTTAAATATTTAAACAATAAAATTGTTATGTAAATAATATTTTTTTAAGATATAAAAAATTATTTTAAAAAATATATTTAATATAATTTAACATTTAAAACAAATATTTTTTAATAAATTAAATATTTTTAAAATAAAATATTAATAAAATATTTTATTAAAAAAATTAAAATAATAAATAAAAAAAATAAAAATAATTTTATATGAAATTTTATAGTTTTTTTTAAAAAAATACTTTATAATATTAAAACTTATATTATTTTATATATTGTGTTGAAAATATATTATTAAGTAATTAATTTTAAATAAATATAAACAATAAATTAAATATTAATTAAATTTATTTTTTAATAAAAATAATAATTTTATAAATATTATATTAATATTTTATTATATATAAAAAATTTTTTTTAAAATTATATTAAAAAGAGAAAAAAATAAAATGAAAATTATGTCAATAGTAATTTCATTAGAACCTGCAGATGAATATTTAAAGAAGAAATCATTATTAAGTTTTGGAATTAATAATATAAAAATACATTTAAAAAATGAAAATGAATTACATAAATTACAAATAGCAGGACGTAAAATTGATGATTATGGTATATATAATGTTGCTTTAATTGGTAAATATTGGAATTTAGAAAATTGTTGGGCTTTTTGGCAAGGTTATCGTTCTCCTAAAAATATTAAAACTATAAAATGGCCTCAATTATTAGAATCGGAATATATTGAATTAAATAATCGCGTTCGTATTATTGATTGGGTGCGTGATATTATTAATTTATCATCTAATGAATTAGGACCCGAAAAATTATCTGAAAAAACAATAAATTTATTGAATACTATTACTTTACAAAAAATTAAATGTAATATAATTAAAGGAAAAGATTTATTAAAGAAAAAATATATTGGTATTTATGCTGTTGGTTGTGCTTCAAATAGAGATCCTATATTTTTAACTTTGGATTATAATCCACATAATAGTGTTGATGCTCCTGTGTTTGCATGTTTAGTTGGAAAAGCTATTACTTTTGATTCAGGTGGGTATAGTTTAAAATCGTCGTCTTCAATGAAATCAATGAAAGCAGATATGGGGGGGGCTGCAATTTTGGTTGGAGCATTAGCTCTTGCTATTACTCGTGGTTTTAAAGAACGAGTTAAAATATTTTTATGTATAGCTGATAATATGATTAGTGGCAATGCATATAAATTAGGTGATATTATTCATTATCGTAATGGAAAATCAGTTGAAATTACAAATACTGATGCAGAAGGAAGATTAATTCTTGCTGATGGTTTAATTGATGCTAGCAGAGAAAATCCATCAATAATAATTGATGCTGCGACATTAACTGGTGCAGCAACTGTTGCAGTTGGTAATGATTATCATGCTATTTTTTGTTTTAATGATAATTTAATTAAAGATTTTATAAAATCTTCTAATCAAGAATATGAATTATTTTGGCGTTTACCTTTAGATAGTTTTCATCGTAAACAACTACAATCTAATTTTGCTGATTTAAATAATGTTTCCGTTCAAAATACTGCTGGGGCGAGTACAGCTGCTGCTTTTTTATCTTATTTTGTAGAAAAATATCAAGAAAATTGGATTCATATTGATTGTTCTGCATCATATTGTGAATCACAATCTAATTTATGGTCTGTTGGTGCAACTGGAATTGGTGTTAGAACAATAGCAAATTTTTTAATAAATAAAGCGAAATAAAATCAATATTTAATTATAAAAATTATTTTGAATTTTTTTAAAAAAATGGTTTTTAAAAATTAAAATAATTAAAATTTATAAATTATTTTTAATAAATATTATATTAAAGTTTTTTTAAAATTTAAGATAATAAATACTGTAAATTTTAACTATCACATTAATTTTAAGAAATGTTTTTATTATATAAAGTATACAATATATATATTAAAATTAAAGTATATTATATTATTAATAAGAAAATATGTTTAAATTTTTTAAAAGTTGTAATTTATAATTTTTATATAAAAAAAATTAAAATTATGATATATAGCTGTATATAGTTTTATTTAAAGTTGTTTGTTATAAAAAATAATAATTTTATAAGCTTTATATATAAAAATTATAATTTAAATATAATTTTGTATAGATTATATCATTTAAAAACCATTAATAATAATTAATATCTTAATAATTATTAATTATAATTGAATTCTAAATTTTAGAATGTAATAATATATTATTATTGTATGAATTTTATTTTTTTTATTAAAAATAATATTTTACTATAGAAGTATATTATTATTAATAATAATTAATTTTTAATTTTACACAAAAAGATATTAAATGTATTATTTTAGATATTTTAAAAATAAAAATTATATTATTAAATAATTTTTTAAATTTAAAAATGTTAAAAATATAAAAATTATTTTTTATTTATTATTTTTTTATATAAAATATAATTTTTAATAATTGTTAAATATTATAACAAACAAAAATATTTTTTGCTATTAATTGAAATGATTTAAAATATTTTTGTTTAATATTATTTGTATGAAATATTTTAAAAATAATTTTCGTAATTAATTTAATTTTAATTATAAATTTATGGTGAAATATTGATGTTATAAATTAAAAAAAAATAAATAGTGTTATTGAAAAAATGATTATTAAAAAAGATATAAAAGATATAACAATTCTTACAATAGGTCAAAGATTATCTCAAGAACGTAAACGTTTAGGATTGACTGTTGAAAATATTGCTAAACAATTATGTCTCAAAACTAGTACTGTAAATGAGATAGAACAAGATATTCAACCTTACGGTGTTGAACCTACGTTTTTACGTGGTTATATACGTTTATATGCTCGTTTTGTAGGTATATCTGAACATGATATTAATATTTTATTAAATACAAAAAGTATTGTTGATATTTCATCTGTGCCATTAAATGACAAAAAATCTTTTATTTTTATAAAAAAATATAAACAATATAAATTTTATTTAATAAAAATTATATTGTTTATTATATTTTTTTTTATTATTGGAATCCATTTATTAAAATATTATAACAAAGAAAGTAATGTGTTATTATTTATGATAAATAATTATGAAAAAATAAGTTTAAAATATAATAAATCATTAGTTTATTTTTTTAATTCATTTTTTTCATTCAAAAATAAAAATTTAAAAGATATTTTTGGATATAATAATTTATTGGATGAAAAAATAACAAAAAAAAATTTAGATAATAAATTAATAAATTCAATAACAGAAATTACAGATAATATACAATATATAAAAGATAATGATATGTTATATGAAAACTCAAATTTATTAAATTTAAAATTTTTAGGAACATGTTGGTTAGAAGTACGTGATGCAAATAAAAAAATTTTATTTAGTGGTATAAAAAATAATGGTGATAAACTTGAGTTATACGGAATAATACCATATAGTTTAAATATAGGAGCACCTATTAATGTTATTATTTTTTTTCAAAATAAAATGATTAATTTTAATCATTCCATAAATACTAATCGCTCAATAAGAATCATTATACCATAATTTAAAATTATATATAAATATCATATTTTTAAATAGTTTTTATTTTTTAAAATTTAGGAACTCTTTTAAATGTGTAATAAATCATCAATAAAAAGACGAAAAACAATTCGAATTAATGTAGGAAAGATTCCTATCGGAGATAATGCTCCAATATCTATTCAATCTATGACTAATACAAAAACAATTGATATTAATACAACTATTAGTCAAATTAAATTGCTTGAAAAAGCAGGTGTAGATATTGTTCGTATTTCTGTTCCAACAATGGATGCAGCCGACGCTTTTAAAAAAATAAAAAAAAATGTTGATACCCCTTTAGTAGCTGATGTTCATTTTGATTATCGTATTGCATTAAAAGTTATTGAAAATGGTGCTGATTGTTTACGTATTAATCCTGGTAATATTGGTAATAAATTACGTATTCGTCAAATTGTGGATTGTGCTACTTATTATAATATTCCTATTCGTATAGGTGTTAATGCTGGATCTTTGGAAAAAGATATTCAAAAAAAATATAAAAAAAATACATCAGAAGCTATTGTTGAATCAGTTATAAAAAATATAGATCTTTTAAATAAATTTAATTTTACAAAAATAAAAGTTAGTGCAAAAGCATCTGATGTTTTTTTATCTGTAAATTCTTATAGAATTTTATCAAAAAAAATAGAGCAACCATTACATTTAGGTATAACTGAAGCTGGTAGTGTACGTATAGGTTCTATTAAATCTGCTATTGGTATAGGAATGTTATTATCAGAAGGAATAGGTGATACTTTTCGAGTTTCATTAGCTGCGAATCCTATAGAAGAGGTTAAAGTCGCTATTAATATTTTAAAATCTTTACGTATTCGTTCAAGAGGGATCAATTTTATTGCTTGTCCAACTTGTTCTAGACAAGAGTTTGATGTTGTAGGTACTGTGAATGAATTAGAAAAGCGTTTAGAAGATATTGTTGTTCCAATGGATGTTTCTATTATTGGTTGTGTAGTTAATGGATTAGGAGAAGCGAAAAATTCTACCATTGGTGTAGTAGGTATAAAAACAAAAAGTAGTTTTTATATAGATGGTATACGTCAAAAAGAACGTTTTGATAATAATAATATTATTGAAAATCTTGAAAAAAAAATTAGATATAAAATTGGTTCATTAAAATAAAAAATATTTTATAAAAATATTTTTTTATAAAAAACTTTAAATATGAAATTAATTAAAAAATTAAATAAGATAATTAAAAGTGAAAAGAAATATTCAATCTATTCGTGGTATGAATGATTATTTACCAGCTACAACTAAAATATGGCAAAAAATTGAATTAATATTAAAAAATGTTATATCTAGTTATGGTTTTCATGAAATTCGTACTCCTATTTTAGAAAAAACAATTTTATTTAATAGAGCAATAGGTGTAATTACTGATGTTGTTGAAAAAGAAATGTATACTTTTAATGATCGAAATAATGAAAGTATTACGTTAAGACCTGAAAATACAGCTAGTTGTGTACGAGCATGTATTGAACATGGTTTATTACGTAATAATAATGAACAACGTTTATGGTATTTAGGTCAAATGTTTCGTTATGAACGACCACAAAAATGTCGCTATAGACAATTTTATCAATTTGGTGTAGAAGTATTTGGTTTATCTGATTTTTATATTGAGATAGAATTAATTTTAATTGTATCTCGTTTATGGAAAATATTTGGTATCGATAAAGTTTTAAATTTAGAATTAAATTCAATTGGATCATTAGAAACACGTATTAAATATCGTAGTATTTTAATAAAATTTTTTGAATGTAATAAAAATAAATTAGATAATGAATCTAAATCTCGTATATATAGTAACCCATTACGTATATTAGATTCTAAAAATCAAGATATTCAAAATTTATTAAATGATGCTCCTAAATTATTTAATTATATTGATTCAAAATCAAAATTTCATTTTAAAGATTTATGTAATTTATTAGATCTTGTTGGGGTTAAATATTATATAAATCAACGTTTAATACGAGGTCTTGATTATTATAATGATACAGTTTTTGAATGGGTAACAGATACATTTGGATTAAAAAAAACTATTTGTGCAGGTGGACGATATGATAATTTAATAAAAGAATTAGGAGGAAAAAAAACACCAGCAATTGGTTTTGCAATTGGTATGGAACGATTAATATTATTAATACAAGAAACAAATCCTAAATTTATTGAAAATTTTTCTGAAATTGATATTTATTTTGCTTCGTTTTGCAATAAAAATAACAAACATATAGCTATAATGATTTCTGAAAAAATTCGTGATAGTTTTCCTTCTTTACGTTTATTTATAGATTATTCTTGTAATAATTTAAAAAAACAATTATCTCAAGCTAATAAACAAGGAGCTAAAATTGTTTTAATTTTAGGTGAAAATGAAATTCAAAAAAATCAAATAACAATTAAAAATTTATATACAAAAATACAAAAAACTATTTCTCAAGAAAAAGTAATTTTATATATTTCTAAATTATTATATTAAAGGAAAAAAAATGAATTATATAAAAAAAACTAGTAATAAACACTGTTTTATTTATTATTGTTCTATATTAATCATAGGAATAATTATTTTTTTTATTAGTATGTTTTTTTGGAATTATTTTGAATCAGGTAAACATCAAAAATTACAATATAAAATAAAACAATATGAATTTTTAAGTTCACAATTATATAATAATAATTTAAAATACATTGAAATAAAAGAAAAAAATATAATTAAAAAAGATGATATTTATAGTTTTTTTATAGGTTTTGAAATAGCTAGATTAGCAGTTAATAACGGTGATTTTAAAAATGCAGAAAAAATTTTAGTTGAAATTTTATCTAATACTACAAATTTAATTATTAAAGATTTAGTAAATTTACGTATTGCAAGAATTAAACTTGAACAAGGTGATGCTGATAAAGCAATTTTTTTTATTTCTAATATTAAAAATAAATCATGGAAATCTATATCAAATATCACACTTGGTGATGCCTTTTTATTAAAAGGAGATAAAATAAATTCAAAAAAAACATATACTATAGGTTTAGAGAATGAAAATTCTAAATTCGTTAAAACTATTTTAATGTTAAAATTAAATCAGTTTTTTTAATTTCATTATAATTTTATAATTATGCAATTATATAAAAAAACTTTAATATTATCAATAATTTTTATTTTATTTATAAGTTGTTCTGTTAAGCAAAAAATTTTTTTATTTGAAAAATCTAAGTTTAATAGTTTATTTACACCAACTATATTATTTAAAAAAAAAATTAAAAATAAAACTAAAAATTTTTATTCAAAACTTTCTCCAGTATTGGAAGATTCAATTATTTATATAGCAAATCGTGAAGGTGTAGTAAAAGCATTCGAAATAAATAATAGCAAAGAACTTTGGCATATAGATTTATCAATTAATAATTCTTTTTTTTCTTCAAAAACATCTGCGTTACTATCTAGTGGTTTAACTATTTATAATAATAAAATTATTATTGGTACTGAACGTGGAATTGTTATTGCGTTAAATAAAAAAAACGGTCAAATATTTTGGAAAACTCAAGTTAATGGTGAAATTTTATCCAAACCTATTGTTTATAATAATTTATTAATTATATATACAAACAGTGGTCAATTACAGTCTATAGATATAAAAACTGGGAAAATAAAATGGACTGTAAGTTTATTTATGAAATTATTATCATTGCGTGGTGAATCTACACCAATTATTTCATTTGAAACTATAATCGTTTGTGGTGATGATGGTAGTATAAATGCAATATCTTTATCACAAGGAGAATTAATTTGGAAAAAATATATTTTTCAATTAATTAAAATGAATACTATTAACAAATTTAATGATATAGATTCAAGTCCTATTATTGATTATGGTAAATTATATGTGATTACCTGTGATAATATATTATTATCATTAGATATATTTTCTGGAGAAGTCTTATGGAAAAAAAATTTATCTTCAATAAATGATATGATTATTTCAGGTGAGAATATTTACATCATTGATTTAAATGATCGTGTGTTATCTATACGTAAAACAGATGGAAAAACTTTATGGATACAAGATAAATTAATAAATAATTGTTTATCTCCACCGGAAATGTTTAATGGTTATCTAGTTTTTGGCGATAAGGAAGGATATTTATATTGGTTGAATACTATTAATGGTAATTTTGTATCTATAAATAAAATAGATAATTCTGCAATTAAAATTCGTCCGATACAATTTGATGATAAATTGATGGTTCAAACAGAAAATGGCACTGTTTATTTATTAAAAATTTAATTTTTTATAAAAATAAAATTGATTATAATTACAAATATTATTTTATATTAAGGAATAACAATGATTCCTATATTAGCATTAATAGGACGTTCAAATGTTGGAAAATCTACTTTATTTAATTGGATTACTCGTACAAAAGATGCAATTGTATCTGATTATTATGGAGTGACTAGAGATAGAAAATATGGCAATTTCACATTAAAAGGAAAAAAAATTACAGTTATTGACACATGTGGTATTGATAATATAAAAAATATAAAAAATAATGAAATTATACAATCTTTTTTAGCAATAGAAGAAGCAAATATTATTTTTTTTGTTGTTGATGCAAAAGAAGGTTTAACATCAACAGATAAGGATATTGCAAAATATTTACATAAAACTAAAAAAAAAATATATTTACTTATTAATAAAGTAAATAACAATATTATTATTGATAATTTTTATACTTTAGGAATTAGTGATATGTATTATATTAATTCAGATAAAAAAAGTTTATTTGAATTGATTAAATTTTGTTTTATGTATTTTTTTAAATTAAAAAATCAACAAGTACTTTTAAATTTAAAAAAAGAATATCATAGAATAAAAAAATATAAAAAAAATAATAAAGATATTATATCGTATATAAAAATAGCAATTGTTGGAAAACCAAATGTTGGTAAATCTACATTAATTAATTATATTTTAAAAGAAAATCGTGTTATTACATCTGATATTCCAGGAACTACACGTGATAGTATTTATATACAAACAAATTATAAAAAACAAAATTATATTTTAATTGATACTGCTGGTGTTCGTAAACGAACTAAAATAACAGGGATAATTGAAAAATTTTCAGTATCCCAAACATTAAAATCAATTAAAAATGCTAATGTTGTTTTAATGTTGATTGATGCTTGTTTAGGTGTTTCAAATCAAGATTTATTGTTATCTAATTTTATATTAAAATCTGGTCGTTCTTTAATAATTGTTGTAAATAAATCAGATAAGATTAAATCTTTAAATTTTAATTTGATTAAAAATAATTTTTATTCACGTTTTAGTTTTATTGATTTTATAAGGATTCATTTTGTATCTGCTTTATCTGGAAAAGGTATAGATGATTTGTTTTTATCTATTAATGAAACTTATAGTTTATATAATAGTAATTATAAAACATCACTATTAACTCGTATTTTGAAAAAAGCTGAAGAAAAACATCCATTACCTTTTATTTATAAAAAAAAAATAAAAATGAAATATGCACATATAGGAAGTAGAAATCCATTTACCATAATTATTCATGGAAGAAAATTATATGATATACCTTGTAATTATAAACGTTATTTAATTTGTTTTTTTAGACGCTCGTTAAATATTTTTGGTTTTTTGATTACTATTTCTTTTAAAGAAAATAAAAATCCATATGTATATAAAATAAATAAGAATTATAAATAAAACATTATTTTTATAAATAAAAATAATGTTATTTTAACCTACGTTAATAAGATAAAGTAATAAAATTATTTTAATTGATTTTAATATTTTTAACTATTAGACTGTAATAATTTATATAATAAATTGTTATTTAATAAATATTAAAAATAAAAAAAATAAAATAAAATAATTATATATTAAATATTTTTTTATAAATATATTTTAAATATTTTAGAGATTACAATAAATGCAAGATTTACGACTAATTTTAATAATCGTATTTATAATAGCAATTATTGTTTTGCTATTTCATGGTTTATGGACTAACAGTAAAGAACGTTCAAAATTATTTTATGATAAAACATTTTTAAATCATAATAAAGCGATTGATAATAGTAAAGTAATTAATAAAAAATATAAACATAAAAAACCACAAGCAGAAATTAAAGATAACATTAAAACAAATATTGGTTTTAGTTCAGTTTCATTATCAAATAATCTTCTATATAATAAAATATATAAAAAAAAATATAGCGATATTAATAATAAAATTTTTTCTATAAATAAAAATATAAATATTCCAAAAGAAAAAATAAAAATAAATTATGAAAAACAAGAAGGTTTTATTAATAAAGAAAAAATAAAATTTAAAAAAATTGAAGATTTAACAAAAAATGAAAAAATAATTTTAATTCTTCATGTATCAGCTCATCAAGGCAAACTTTTACATGGTGATTCTTTATTAAAAAGCATTATCCAAATTGGATTTAAATTTGGTAAAAAAAAAATTTTTCATAGACATGTTAATTTATCTGGTAGTGGTCCTATTTTGTTTAGTTTAGCTAATATGATTAAACCAGGTTATTTTGATATAAAAACTATGTTTGAGTTAACCACTCTTGGTGTAACTATATTTATGATTATTCCTTGTTATGGTGAAGCTGAACAAAATTTTAAATTAATGTTACAATCAGCTCAATGTATTGCTTCAGATGTTGGTGGTATTGTATTAGATGATGATCGAAGAATGATTACTCCTCAAAAAATAAAAGTTTATTTTGATAAAATCAAAACACATTTAAAGTAATTTTAAAAAAATAAATTTTAATTATATTTATATATAATTAATAAAAATATTTTTTTAAAATTTTAAATAATAACATATACATTATAATAAATTAGTTTAAATATAATTAAAATTGTATAAACATTTAAGTTTACATATAAAGTATTAAATATTTATATTGTAAATGGATATTTAATTATTTCATGATGTTTATAATTTTGTACACTAAAATCATTTACAGTTACCCAATTTTCAATATCTTCTAATTTTTTAATTTTAGGATTAATAATTAATGATGGTAAAGGTAAAGGATTGCGTTTTAATTGAATATTTTGTAATAAATCTAATTGATTTTCGTAAATATGTGCATTTACGATTTTATGATATGCTTTACCGGCTTTATGATTAGTAAGTTGAGCCATTAGCATTAATAAAACAAAACAATGAACTTGATTAAAATTAAGTCCAATAGGAACATCACAACTTCTTTGATATGATGTTAAATACAAAGTATCTTTAAGTAAAGAAAAAGTATGAGTATGCATACATGGACGCAAACAGCCTAGTTCAATTTCTCCTGGATTAAAAAAAGTAATGATTTCAGCTCTATCATCAATTCCATTTTTTAAATTATTAATTACTTTTTTTAATTGATCGTATTTTGTCCCGTCTACTCGTTGCCATTTTCGACCTTGAACACCATAAACGCGACCCATATCATCTTTATATTTACGATTAGGATTTTTTAACCATGCCTTATTTTTATTTGCATTAGCATTCCAAGTGTTACAACCAATTTTTCGAAATTGAGCTGCACTATCATATCCACGTAAATAACCGATTAATTCAGCAATGGCTGTTTTATAAAAACTTTTTCGTGTTGTAATAAGTGGAAAATGATTATTTTTAACATCATATTCTAAATCAACGTTTATAATTGTTAAACAACGCATTCCTGTTCTATTATTTTTAATCCATTGTCCTTCATTAATAATTTTTTTACATAAATCAAGATATGATTTCATATTTTTTTAAATTTTTATTTTTTATATAAAATATTTTTATAACTTAAAATAAACATTATTATTCCAATAATAATCATTGGAATAGATAGTATTTGTCCCATACTAATCCCATTAAATAAACCTAATTGTATATCAGGTTCTCTGAAAAATTCAAC
The DNA here is from genome assembly GCF_964026685.1 of Candidatus Providencia siddallii. Taxonomy (NCBI): domain Bacteria; kingdom Pseudomonadati; phylum Pseudomonadota; class Gammaproteobacteria; order Enterobacterales; family Morganellaceae; genus Providencia; species Candidatus Providencia siddallii. The sequence goes on along the minus strand of NZ_OZ034688.1, from coordinate 435,286 downwards.
AATAAAACGAAAAAAAGCATAGCTAAATAAAAATAAAGCTGAAACACTTCCAGTTGGACGTTGTTTTAAAATAAATAAATTTAGTATAAAAAATAATAAAATTCCTTCTAAAAACATTTCATATAGTTGCGATGGGTGTCTTGGTAATACACCATATTGATCGATAACTTTAAATAAAGAATTATCTTTTATTGCAAGTTCAATATCTTTAATTATTGAATTAGGAAATAAAATTGCCCATGGTGTATTAAGTGTAAAACGTCCATATAATTCTCCGTTAATAAAATTACCTATACGTCCAATTCCTAAACCAAATGGTACAAGTGGGACAATAAAATCAGAAATATATAAAAAGTGTTTATTCTTATAATAAGAATACCACATAATTGATAAAATTGCTCCAATTAATCCACCATGGAAAGACATTCCACCATTCCACACCTTAAATATATAAAATTTATCATTTAAAAAATCTTGGATATTATAAAATAAAACGTAACCAATACGCCCACCTATAAAAATACCTATAAATCCAAGATAAATTATGTTTTCAATTTCATTTTTTTTAAAACCATATTTCTCAGAACGTCGATTAGCAAGCCATAATGCAAATAAAAGAGCAAATAGATACATTAATCCATACCAATAAATAGATATTGGGCCAATTGAAAAAATTATTGGAGAAATATTAGGAAATTCTAAATATTTATTATCCATTATTTATATTAATATTTAAAAAATAAGATATTTATTTTATATTAAAATAATTTAAGTTAAAAAAAGATATATATGATACTTAAATCAAGAATTTAAATTTTTAATTTAATTATCATAAAAAATTTTGTAATTTAGCGAATTAAATTTAAATAAAAATTTTTTTTGTTTTTTAATTTATATTTGTTTTTAAAGATATAACAATTGAAGAAAATTTTTTCATAATTAATCTATAAACTTCTCGTTTAAATGAAACTATATATCTGATAGGATACCAATAACTAACCCATTTCCAACTATCAAATTCTGGAGATTTATTATTTTGCATATTGATATCAGATTCATTGCATTTAAATTCAAGTAAAAACCATTTTTGTTTTTGTCCAATACAAATAGGTTTTTTATTCCAACGTATTAAATGCTTAGGTAATTTATAACATAACCAATGATTGTTAAATGCTAAAAGTTTTACATTATTATGTAATAACCCAATTTCTTCATACAATTCACGATACATTGTTTGTTTACTAGATTCACCATAATCAACCCCACCTTGTGGAAATTGCCATGAATATTTACCATATCTACGAGCCCATAATACTTGTTCATAACGATTGCAGATTATAATTCCTACATTTTTACGAAAACCATTATTATCAATCATTGAATTATCTCTAAAAAAAAATATTTTTTATTTTTGTTATTATATAACTGAATAAATAAAAAAATATTTTATATAGATATTGTAAAAATATTATATTAATCATTAATCAGTATAATATTTTAATTCATTAATGTAAATATTTTATTTTAAAAAATATTAATTATTTATTAAAATGAAATATTTTTATAAAAAATTATTTTGCTTTTATGTTTATAAAGTATACTTTATTTTATATGTTAATATTTTTTATAAAATATTTTTGATTATAAATTAATTTACATTGATAAATTATATTTTTATAAACTTTATGAATTTAAATTTTTTAATATTTAATATTATGAATTATATGATTTTTTTTAAAAAAAAAATATTTATTTTATTTATTATGATTATTTTTTTTATAAGAATATTTCTTTTACAAAATGCTAACGCTAATGTAAAACAAGAAAGTATGTTATTTCCTTTATTAACAAAAGAAAATATTAATAATGATAATAATATTTCACCTATATATATAACATCTAAAAATTTTATTTTCGAATATCCTAATTTTTTTAATTATAAAGGTGATGTTAATATAAAAAAAGAAAATCAAGTATTAATAGCTGATAGCGTAAAATTAACACAAACAATAGAATTAAATCCTGTTAGAAAAGCATTTGCAACAGGTAATGTTATTTATTACGATAAACAAATTTTTTTAAAAGGTTTATCTGCTTTTTATAATTTAAATAATAAAAATTTTGATATTAATAATAGTGAATATTTATTTATAAATAATAAAATAAGAGGAAAAGCTAAAAAAATAAAAATACGTGATAAAAATAGATTTGCAATAATGGATAATTGTACTTTTACTACTTGTTTAGAAAAAGATAATAATTGGAGTATATTAGGTTCAAAAATAATTATTGACCATAAAAAAGAATTAGTTAAAATTTGGAATTCACAGTTTCGTATTGGTTATTTGCCAATTTTTTATAGTCCTTATATAAAATTTTCAATATCTAAAAATAGAACTGGTTTTTTGATTCCAATAGAAAAGTATTCAAGTAATAATGGTTTAGAATTTTCTTTGCCTTATTATATAAATTTTTCTAAGAATTTTAATGCTACTATAACACCTGAATTTATTACTAATCGTGGTATTAAAATAAATAATAAATTTAATTATTTAACAAAAACAGAAACAGGAAATATTGTTTTTGATTTTTTAAAGTACGATTATAAATATATAAAAGATAAAGGATATGAAAAATGTAATATTCGTGATAACAATAGTAGATGGTTGTTGCATTTAGATAACCAAGATAATTATTCAAAGAATTTATTTTTTTTTGTAGATTATACAAAAGTTAGTGATTTTCAATATTTTGTAGACTTTAGTTCTTTGTATGGTGACACTACAGACGGTTATACTAAACAAAAATTTGTAATTGGTTATTCTAATTATAATTTAAACGCGAAAATTATAAAAAAACAATTTCAAATATTTACAGAAAATACGGATGAATATGTATATAAAACTGAACCTCAAATAGATTTTAATTTTTATAAAAATAATTTAAATATATTTAACGTTAAAACTTATATGCAAGCAACTAAATTTGTTAATGTTAGTAATAAGGATATATATACAACAAGATTACATTTAGAACCAGAATTAAATATAACTGTTCCTAATAAATATGTTACTATAAATAATACTTTTAAATTATTTACTACAAAATATAATAATAGTTCATCATATATATATTTAAATAAAAAATTTAATAAAAATATATTTCGAATTTTACCGATGTTAAAAAGTGATTTCAAAATGATTTTAGAACGTGATTTTTTTAATGGAAGTAAATATATATATATACTAGAACCTCATATTCAATATATTTATATTCCATATAAAAATCAAAATAAAATAAATAATTTTGATTCAACATTATTATCATTAGACTATATTGGTATATTTCGTGATAAAATTTATAGCGGTTTAGATCGAATAGCTTCTGCTAATAAAATTATTACTGGTTTAAAAACTACTTTATATGATAAATATTTTTTTGAAAAATTTAATTTTTCTATTGGTCAAATTTACAATCTAAAAACATATGATATTGAAAATTTAAATAATTTTATAAAAAATAAAAATAATAATAATATGAATTCTATTTTATTAGTAAGTAATTTAATGTGGAGATTAAATAAAAACTTTGGTATTCGTGGAGAATTACAATATGATTCAAATATAGGTAATATAACATTTGGTAATTCAGCAGCTGAATATTATGTAAATTCAAATCAATTAATACAATTAAATTATCGTTTTATTAATCATAATTATATTCAAAATATATTTTTAAATTCAACTAATGATAATTATCATAATTTTGTTAAAAAAAAGTATTTAAATAATATTTCACAACTTGGAATAATATTAAATTATCCTTTAAATAAATTTTGGAATTTTTTTGGATCTTATTATTTTGACACAAAACAAAAACAATTATCTAGTAAATTATTTGGTTTACAATATAACACTTCGTGTTTATTAATCAATTTAGGATATGAAAATAAAATTGTTTGGAAAAATAAAAATTTTAATAGTGAATATTATAATAAAATATTAATAAATGTAGAACTTAAAGGATTTGATAATAAAAAAAATTTAAATAAACAAGAATTATTCAATAAAGGTATAATTCCATATCGTTTACTTTTTTAAAAAAAATAAAATAATATTTTTTTGTTGATAATTTTATAGGATTATAATGAATAATTATATAATTGTTTTTTTTATATTAATATTAATAAGTTGTAAAACGTTTGGTTCACCACAACAAATAGATAAAATTATTGCAATTGTTAATAATGAAGTTATATTAGAAAGCGAACTTAATAAGATAATTAATACATCTAAAATAACTATGAAAAATATAAATCAAAAGGATTATAATTTATATATTTTACGTAGTCAAATTCTTGATAAACTTATAAAAGAACGTATTATTTTACAAAAAGCAAAACAAATGCAAATTAATATTCTTCAAGAAGAAATTGATTCTATTATAAAAAGATTATTTAATAAAAATAGTATAATAAATAAAAAACAAAACGATTTAAATAAATATACTGAAGAAATTCGTAAAGAAATATTAATTTATAAAACACAAACTGATGCAGTTAAACATAAAATTATAATTTCTCCAAAAGAAGTCGATACTGTTATAAAACAAATTATTTTTAAAAAAAATAATAAAATAAAACTTGATATTGATCATATTTTAATTTCATTTTCAAAAAAAACAGATAAAAAACGATTGAATACTATATTATTAAAAAATATTTTAAATAAATTAAAAAATAATATTGATTTAAATAAATTAAGAATTATTTTTTATAAAAATCCTAATGTGTTAAAAATAAAAAAAATTAATTTGTTAGAATTAGAAAAATTACCTATTAAAATTTTAGAGAAAATAAAAAAAGCAAAAAATGGTGAAATTATCGGTCCAATATTTTCAAATGCTGGATATAGTATTTTTCGTATTAATAATATATTTTTTGTTGATAAAAATATATTTGTTACTGAAGCAAAAGTACGTCATATTTTAATAAAAGTATCCCCGATAATTAATGATGAACAAGTAAAAGAAAAATTATTCAAAATTTCTAATGAAATTTTGAATGGTAATATTTCTTTTTCAAATGCTGCGGAAAAATATTCTGAAGATTTAAATACTTCGTCAAAAGGAGGTGAATTAGGTTGGAATATGATTGAAATATATCATCCAAAATTTTTTGATATATTAATAAAATTAAAAAAAGGTGAATTAAGTAAACCTATTAATACAAATATAGGTTGGCATTTAATTCAATTAGAAGATATACGTAGTATTAATAAAACAAAATTTGTCAATTATGAAGAAGCATATAATATATTATTTAATCGTAAATTAAATGATGAAGTAGAAAACTGGATTCAAGAACAAGTTTCCACTTCATACATAAAAATTTTTAATAATTTTATTTAAAAAATGAAAATTAAACCTATTATAATAACAGCTGGAGAACCAGCTGGTATTGGTCCAGATTTACTTATACAAATTATTCAAAAAAAATTAACAGTACCAATAGTAGCTTGTATTGATCCCGAATTATTATTTATTAGAAGTAAACAATTAAATTTATCAATAAAAATAAAAGAATATTCATCTGATATTATTTATGAAAATCATATTGCTAAAACATTATTCGTTTTACCTGTTAAATTAAATGTTCCAGTAAAAACTGGTATTTTAGATGTAAAAAATAGTGCATATGTAATTAAAACTTTATTAAGATCTTATGATGGATGTTTAAATGGAGAATTTTCTGCTATTGTAACTGGGCCTGTGCATAAAGGTATTATTAATAAAGCAGGTATAAATTTTACTGGTCATACAGAATTTTTTGCTAAGTATAGTTGTTGTGAACATGTTGTTATGATGTTTGTTTCAAAATATTTAAAAGTTGCTTTAGTTACAACGCATTTAAGATTAAAAGATGTATCTAAAGCTATTACTAAAGAAAATTTATTTAAAATAATTACTGTTCTAAATAATGAATTAAAATTAAAATTTAATATAAAATCACCTAAAATTTATGTTTGTGGGTTAAACCCACATGCAGGTGATGATGGTTATATTGGTACAGAAGAAATAGATATTATAAAACCAGTTTTAAATAAATTAAAAACTAATGGTATTAATTTAATTGGACCTATTTCTTCTGATACTTTATTTTTATATAAAAATTTTACTTATTCTGATGTTATTTTGGTTATGTATCATGATCAAGGTATTCCTGCATTAAAATATAAAAATTTTGGAGAATTAGTAAATATTACTTTAGGTCTTCCAGTTATTAGAACTTCTGTTGATCATGGTACAGCACTTAATCTTGCAGGAACTTCTAAAGCTAGTTCTAAAAGTTTTTTAAATGCATTAAATTTAGCGATTCAAATCGTATTCAATATCAATGAAAAATCAAATTTATAAAGGACATTTAATTCGTAAATGTTTTGGACAAAATTTTTTGATTGATAATTTTGTTATAAAAAATATAGTTAATATTATAGATCCGAAACCTGATCAATCTATTATTGAAATTGGACCTGGTTTTGGATCTTTGACAAAAGTTATATGCAATAAAATAAATAATATAACAGTTATAGAAATTGATTCTAATTTAGTAAAATATTTAATATCAAATAGTTTCTTAAAAAATAAAATAACAGTTATTCATAAAAATGCTATGATGTTTAATTTTGGTTTATTTGCAAAACAAAAAGGGCAATCTATTCGTATTTTTGGTAATTTACCTTATAATATATCTACACAATTAATTTTTTATTTATTTAAATTTAATAATTTAATTTTTGATATGCATTTTATGTTACAAAAAGAAGTAGTAAATAGATTAATAGCAAAACCTGGTAATAAAAATTATGGTAGTTTAAGCGTAATCATACAGTATTATTGTAATGTTATTCCAATATTAGAAGTTTTACCTACATCTTTTATTCCTATACCAAAAGTTTATTCTTCTTTTGTTAAATTAGTTCCTCATAAAAAAAAACAATATTTTGTTAAAAATATTAATTTATTAAAATTTATTACAAAACAAGCATTTAATAATCGTCGTAAAACTATAAAAAATAGCTTAAAAAAGTATTTTAATGTCAATCAGCTTATTAATTTAAATATAAATCCAGAATTACGTGCTGAAAATATTTCTTTTGAAGAGTATTGTAAAATGTCTAATTATCTTGATGTTATATAAATTTTACATGAAATATTATGTCTACATATATTATAGGTGATGTTCATGGTTGTTATAATGAATTATGTGCATTGTTAAATTTTGTTAAATTTAATCCACAATTAGATACATTATGGTTAACAGGTGATTTAGTTTCACGAGGACCTGAATCACTTAATGTATTGCGTTATATAAAATCACTTAAATCTTCTGTTCGTATTGTTCTTGGTAATCATGATTTACATTTGATAAAAAAATATTCTAAAATTAATTGTATAAAAAATAAACATAATTTTAATAAAATAATATATTCATCTGATTTTAATGATTTAATAAATTGGTTACGTTGTCAACCGTTATTACAAATTGATAAAGAAAAAAAAATAATAATGACTCATGCAGGAATTTTTCCTAAATGAGATCTTGAAACTGTATGTATATGTGCAAAAAAAATAGAAAATATATTATCTAGTGATAATTATCAATTATTTGTGAATTCAATATATGATTATGAATCAATTAATTGGTCAAAAAAACTATCAGGTTTATCTGAGTTATGTTTTATTGTAAATGCATTAACAAAGTTACGTTATTGTTTTTTGGATGGACAACTTGATATGTTTCATAAAGATACTCCTAAAAAATATTTTTCATTTATTAAACCTTGGTTTTATTTTATAAGAAAAATACCTAAAGAATATTCATTATTTTTTGGACATTGAGCTTCATTAGATGGAAAATACACACCAGAAAATATATTTGCTATGGATAGAGGTTGCTGTTGGGGTGGGTATTTAGCATTATATCATTGGGATAAAAAAAAATTTTATTATCAAAAATCTTATCAAAAAAAATAAAATATTTTTTATTTAAAAATATTTTTTTTAAATATTTTTGTATAATAACTATATGTATTATTTTTATCAGCCTTATGATATTTATTATATATTAAATCCCAATTATTAATATTATATGAAGGGAAAAATGTATCACCAGGAATTTTAATATTAATTTGAGTTAAATAAAGTTTATTTGCTAATGGTAAAAATTGTTGATATATTTTACTACCACCAATAATCATAATTTCTTTATGATTTTTAGCTTTGTTTGCAATTTCTAATGCTTTTCTTATAGAAGATGCCCAAAAAATATTTTTTTTATTAATATGTTTTTTATTGCTTATGACTATGTTAATGCGTTTTATTAATGGATGTCCTATAGATTCATAAGTAACCCGTCCCATAATTATTGGTTTATTTAATGTATTTTTTTTAAACCAAGCTAACTCATTTGTTAAATTTCATGGTATTTTTTTTTTTATACCAATTACTTTATTGATAGACATTGCTGTAATTAAACTAATATTCATTTTTTCACCAAAAATATTTTTATAAAATATAAAATATTAATAAAAATTATTATTATTTTATTAAAATTTTATATATTATAATTAAAAAGAATAATTTTTATATAAATAAATTATTATGTTAATTATAATATATGTTAGTTAATTTAAATTTTAAAGTATTTTAAAAGTATTTTTTTATGAATATATTTTTTAAAAGAGAATTTTTTATAATTTTAAAAAAAATAACTATTAATTAAAAACATTAAAAATCTAATTTAAAAATATTATTTATATATTTTTTTTCTTTCAATAATAACTCCAACTTGATTTGCATATGCTATAGCATGTGGTTTTAAAACTTTGACACGAACCCAAGGACTTTTAAAATTTATAATTAATAAATTTGCAATTTTTTCTGCTACTTCTTCTATTAAATTAAATTTATTTTTTTTTAAATATAAAATAATTAATTTACTTACTTTTTCATAATCCAAATAATGTTTAGCTTTTTTTTTGAAAAAAAAATGATTTTTTATATATCCAAGTTCAATATTTAAAATTAATTTTTGTTCTATTTTTTGTTCCCAATCATATATACCGATTTTAGTAAAAACTAATAATTGTTCAATAAAAATAATATCCATATATATTTTCCTTAATTTTTATACAAAATAATTGTATTTTATATTATTATATATATAATATATTTATTATTTTTTTTTGTTTTTAAAATATTTTAAATTTATAATTTAAAATATTTTAAATAATTATAAAAAAATATTAATATTAATAGTTTATTAATTTTATGTTATTTAATTTTTAAAAAATATTTATATATAAAATTTTTAAATGTTTTTATTATATATTCTATTTAATTATTATATAATACTTATATATAATTAGAAATCTAATAAATAAATTATTTTTTTAAATATATATTTATTTTTATAAAATTAATTATTTTAATTTATATACATTTTGAAAATAAAATAACAAATCATATTGATTAATGTAAATAATTTATAATAAAACGATTTTTTTTAATTTTATTATTTTATAAAATTTTTTTTCATTATTTTTAATTAATTATTGTTTTATTTTTTTATAAAAATAAATTGTTTTATATATGAAGTTATTTTTGTAAAAAGTAATTTTTATAATTATGAAATATGATTTTCGTTAATTAAATATTTATATAAAAAATATTTAATTAATAGTTATTTGTTTAATTTAATTAAAATTCACAAAAATTATTTTTTTATTTTTTTATTTGGTATATTTATAAAATAAATATAATTAATTTTATTTTATTACTAATTATTTTTATAATTGTTTTTAAAATATATTTTTTTATATAATTCATTTAAAATATTTTTATTATAATAATGTTCTTTTATAAAAAAATATTATTATTTTTATTTATTTGATTATTAATATTAACAATTAAAAAAAAATATTTTTTAAAGTGTTTTCATAATAAAAAAATCTAAAATTTTAGTTTAATATATTATGTTTAATAAAAAACAAAAAAAAGTTGTTATAGCTATGTCTGGTGGTGTTGATTCATCTGTATCTGCTTATTTATTAAAACAATACGGATATGAAGTTATAGGTTTATTCATGAAAAATTGGGAAGAAGATGATAATGTTAATTATTGTTCTTCATCAATTGATTTAGCGGATGCTATTTCTGTTTGTGATAAATTAAATATTGAATTGCATACAATAAATTTTTCATCAGAATATTGGAATAAAGTATTTAAACATTTTTTATCAGAATATGAAACTGGTAGAACACCAAATCCTGATATTTTATGTAATAAGGAAATTAAATTTAAAGATTTTTTTAATTTTGCTATTAAAAACTTTAAAGCAGATTATATCGCAACTGGACATTATGTTCGTAATAGAAATATTAATGGAAAAAGTCAATTATTACGCGGATCAGATAAAAATAAAGATCAAAGTTATTTTCTATATACACTTAGCTATAAACAAATATCTAAATGTATTTTTCCTATAGGAAATCTTAATAAAACAAAAGTACGATATATAGCATCAAAAATTAATTTAATTACAGCTAAAAAAAAAGATTCTACAGGAATATGTTTTATTGGTAAACGTAATTTTTTTAATTTTTTAAGTTATTATTTAAAAATAAAACCAGGGGAAATTATTACTGATGATGGTAAAATTATTGGACAACATAATGGTATAATGTATTATACTCTAGGGCAACGCAAAGGACTTGGAATAGGAGGTATTAAAAACGCTTTAGAAAAACCTTGGTATGTAATTGATAAAAATATAAAAAAAAACCAACTTATTGTTGCACAAGATAATAAACATCCTCGTTTAATGTCGTCAGGTTTAATCGCACAACAGTTATATTGGGTGAACAGAGAAGAAATAACACAATTACGTTGTGTTGTAAAAACACGTTATAGACAATCTGATATACCTTGTACAATTATTAAAATTAATAAAAATAATATAAAAGTAAATTTTGATTATCCTGTGTCAGCTGTTACTCCCGGGCAATCTGCAGTTTTTTATATAAATGAAGTTTGTATTGGCGGCGGGGTTATTGATTCTATTATTCATTAGATATTTAATGTTTTCATTAAACAAAGATTTAAATAATTATAAAAATAATTTTGAGGCTTTTAATGAAATTATCTTCACTTAGTGCTATTTCTCCTATTGATGGTAGATATGCTGATAAAGTAAGTGTATTACGTCCTATATTTAGTGAATTTGGTTTATTAAAATTTCGTGTTCAAGTAGAAATTTTTTGGTTAAAAAAAATTTCAGAAATAGAAAAAATAAAAGAAGTTTCTTTATTAAGTAAATCTGCAATTTTATATTTAAATAAAATTATTTCAAATTTTTCTGAACAAGATGCTATACGTATTAAGGAAATCGAACGTATTACTAATCATGATATAAAAGCAGTAGAATATTTTTTAAAAGAAAAAGTTTCTTCTATTAATGAATTATGTAAAATTTCTGATTTTTTTCATTTCGCTTGTACATCTGAAGATATTAATAATATATCATATGCATTAATGTTAAAAATTACACGTGAAAAAATTTTATTACCAAAATGGCAGCAAATTATTAATACAATAAAAACTATGGCGTTAAAATATAAAAATATACCATTATTATCTCGTACTCATGGTCAACCTGCTACACCATCTACAGTTGGTAAAGAATTTGCAAATATAGTATATCGTTTAAAACGACAATATGTTCAATTTGAACAAACTGAAATTTTGGCGAAAATAAATGGTGCTGTTGGCAATTATAATGCTCATATGATTGCTTACCCTGATATAAGATGGCATAAAATAAGCGAAGAATTTATTACGTCATTAGGATTAAAATGGAATCCATTTACAACGCAAATTGAACCGCATGATTATATGTCTGAATTTTTTGATTGTATAATTCGTTTTAATACTATAATTTTAAATTTTGATCAAGATATTTGGGGGTATATCGCGTTAAATCATTTTAAACAAAAAAAATATATACATGAAATTGGGTCGTCGACCATGCCTCATAAAATTAATCCTATTAATTTTGAAAATTCTGAAGGAAATTTAGGAATATCAAATTCAATTTTAAAACACTTGTCAAATAAATTACCTATTTCTCGTTGGCAAAGAGATTTAAGCGATTCCACTGTATTACGTAATATAGGTGTTGCTATAGGATATTCTTTGGTAGCTTACCAATCAACTTTAATTGGTTTGAATAAATTAAAAGTTAATAAAAAAAATTTACTTAATGAATTAGAACAAAATTGGATTATATTAGGTGAAGCTCTTCAAGTTGTTATGCGTCGTTATCGAATAGATAAATCATATGAAAAAGTAAAAAAATTAACTCGCGGCAAAAAAATAACTCCTAGAATTATAAAAAATTTTATTAATAATTTAAATTTACCAGAATATGAAAAAGAACGATTAAAAAAAATAACACCAGCAAACTATATAGGTTATGCTTCTGATTTTTTAAATTATTTAAAATAATTTATATAGAATGTTTTATATTTATAAATATTTTTTTGTTATTTAAATATTTGTAATATTTTTAATTATATATTTTTCAAAAAAAAAAAAAAAAAATATATATAATTTTATATTTTTTTGTATATAATTATTAAATTAAATAAAATTTATTTTTTATTTAAATATTTTTAGGAAAATAATATATAATATATCTTTATATTATTTTTTTAAAATATGCGTAGGTTTTATTTTATTTGCACGATATGCTGGGTATAAACTAGCTAATAAACTAAGAATGATAGTTGTTACTAATACATAAATAATGTTTATTATTTTTAACTTAGAAGGTAAGAAATTTATAAAATAAACATCACTAGAAAGAAAATTATATTTTGTTAAAAATTCTATTTTTTTTATTATTTTAGTAATATTTAATGATATTAAAATACCCAATATAATACCAATAAATGAACTAATTAATCCATAAATTAATCCATACCATAAAAAAATTTTATAAATATGATTATTTTTAATACCTAAAGATCTTAAAATTGCAATATCTATAATTTTATTTTTTACAGTTATCATTAATATTGAAACAATATTAAAACATGCAACTCCTATTATTAAAAACATTGATAAATATAAAATACCACGAATAGTTTGTATATCATTATACATGTATCCATAATCATCAATCCAACTTTTCACAACAACATTTTGCATTGTTCTTAATCCAGCATTAAAAACTATTTTACTAGCTTTAAAAGGATCTTCTACTTTTATTATAAAACCAGTTATAGCATTATTATAATTAAGAAATTCTTGTGCATTTTTTATTGTAATTAATGCAAATTGTTGATCTAAAAAACCATTTAAACGTAAAAAACCAATAACATGAACACGAATACGATTATTTTGTTGTATATTTGTTATTTTTTTTATATTTGGTATTATTATTGTAATCCAATCATTTAATTTTATATTTAATAATTTAGCTAATCCTTCTCCAAGAATAATTGATTGATTATTTTGCATAAAATGTTTTCATCCATCATTTAAAACAAAATGATGTAAATTAGTAATTTGATTTTGTTTTTCTGGTGAAATACACATTATTTGTGTTGTTTTTAATTTTATACCATTTTCAATTATTCCTATAAAATTTATATATTCACTAACACCTAAGACTCCTGGTGTTTTTTTAATTTTATTTTTTGCTAAATACCAATTTTTATATGGTTGTTTAATTGAATAAATTTGTCCATGTGGAATTACTGAAATAATGCGATTATTTAGTTCTTGTTCAAATCCATTAATTGCACTTAGTCCAATTATTATAACAGTAATACCTAAGATTATGCCAAAAATTGCAATAATTGACATAAAAGATAAAATATTGATTTTACGAAAAATATTACTAAAACGTATAGCTGTAAATAATGAAAAAAATAACATTAAATTATTTCCAAGATTATTTTTGTTTTAAATAACCATCATATATTTCAAATTGTCGATCTGTTTGTTTTGCTATAGAATTATCATGAGTTACAATTAAAATTGTTGTTTTTAATTTATTATTGATTGTTTTTAATAAATCAAAAACAATATTTTTATTGTATAAATCAAGATTTCCTGTGGGTTCATCTGCTAAAACTAAAATTGGTTTATTTATTAACGCTCTTGCTATAGCTACTCTTTGACTTTCACCTCCAGATAATTCTGATGGAAAACAATTAAGTTTTTTATTCATACCAACTATCTTTAACATTTCAGAAGCTATTATAAATGATTTTTTTTTTGTATTTTTTCCTATTAATAAAGGAATTGCAACATTTTCTAAAGATGTAAAATCATGCAATAAATGATGAAATTGATATATAAAACCTATTTTTTTATTTCGAATAATAGCTCGTTCATTTGATGAAAGCTTATTAATATATTTTCCACAAAAAATTATATTTCCACTTGATGGTGTATCTAACCCACCTAACATATGTAATAATGTACTTTTACCAGAACCTGAACTACCAATAATTGTTATTAATTCACCTTTATTAATTGAAAAATTAATATTTTTTAATACTTGTAATGAACAAATTTTGTTTTTATAAATTTTATTTAAATTTTCACATATAAGGATTTGTTTATTCATATCGCAAAATTTTAATTGGTTCAATTGTTGAAGCGATAAAAGAAGGATATATTGTTGCAAACATTGAAAATAATATTGTAAAAAATAAAATAATAAAAATATTGAAATAATCAATTACAACAGGTATTGTAATATATGTAGATGTTATTTTAAATATATGCATAAATGTATTTATTTGAAAAGAAAATATTACACCTAATATAACTCCAAGTAACGATCCAATAATCGTAAGAATACTACCTTGAAATATAAAAATAGTTAAAATATTTTTTTTATTTAACCCTAAAGTTTTTAAAATAGCTATTTCTTTCTTTTTTTCTATTACAAGTAAAAAAAGTGAGCTTATAATATTAAATACTGCTACAATAATAATTAAACTTAATAACAAAAACATCATATTTTTTTCCATTTTTACAGATTGAAATAAATTTCCTTTTTTTTCTCTCCAATCAATCCATATTAAATTATCTGGTAAATGTTGTTTACTTAAAATATCTACTTTTAATGGATCATCAAGAAACAAACGCCATCCTGTAATATGTTCATTAGGATAATGTAATATTTTGATTGCATCCTGTTTAGAAACAAGTAATTCATTTTCATCAGAATCGCTGTCAGTTTTAAATATTCCAGAAACAGTAAATATTTTATGATTTGGTATTCGTCCTAATGGTGTTAATGTATTCACATTTGGTGCGATTAAACGTATTTTGTCAAAATATTTTATATTTAAATTTTCTGCTAGTTTTATACCTATAAAAACATTATATTTGCCATTAATTAAAGAGTTGCGATTACCTATTATTAATTTATCTAATAATAATGATTTTTTAGATGAATCAATTCCTGTAATTATTGCAAGCATAACATTATTTTTACTTTGTAAATAAATATCATCTGTTATAATTTCTTCAATTCTATTAATTCCTTTTATTTTATTTAATTTTTTAATTGAATAATTTTTAGGATTAATATGTCTTGATGTAGTTGTTAATATTGCATGAGGAATATAAGTAAAAATATTTTTTTGTAATAATTTTTCAAAACCATTCATTACTGATGTGATTATAATTAATGATGTAACACCAATTGTTATCCCAATAGTTGATAAAATTGATATGAATAATCTAAATTTATCAATTGAATTACCACGTATATAACGTAAACCTATAAAAAGAGAAACTGATTGATTCATAAGATTGTTAATTCTTTTATTTTTAATATTGCACGTGATATTTTTTATAAATAAAATATTTAGTTATTTTTTATATTTAATTAAGTATAATTTAATTTATAAGATTTTTTATTAATATTATTTTATTTTTTTAAAATTTAATATCATTTTTTTTATAAATAATTATTTTAATACAAAATAATTAAAAATTTGTTTTTGATTAGCAGGTATTTTATGTTATCAAAGTTTAATTATGAATTTCCTATTTATAATAATGACATACTTTATTTAGGATGTTTAATTGGTGTTTCTAGTTTATTTGAATATGGAGATATTATTAATAAACATAAAGGATTAGTAGTTATAGTTGTAAAAAAAACACAAGATAAATTACGTTTATGCGAAGAAATAAAATGTTTTACAAAACATCCTGTTGAAATATTTCATGATTGGGAGACATTGCCGTACGATAAATTTTCACCAAGTCAAGAAATAATATCTAATAGATTATTAGTGTTATATAAATTATTAAAAATAAAAAAAGGAGGTTTAATTATTTCAATTAATACTTTAATGCAAAAAATTTGCCCTAAAAATTTTTTAATAGAAAATACATTAATTGTAAATAAAGGTGATAAAATATCTATTGATGATTTTAAAAAAAAATTAGAAAAAATTGGTTATAGTCATGTTATACAAATTTCAACATATGGAGAGTATATTGTTCGTGAAACATTAATAGATTTATTTCCAATGGGAAATACAATAGCATTTCGAATTATTTTTTTTAAAAATAAAATCACTATTTTATACACTTTAAATATTAATTCACAACATATAGTAAAAGAAGTTGATAATATTATTTTATTGCCAATTCATGAATTTATAATCAATGAAAAATCAATTGAAAATTTTTGTAATCAATGGAAAAAACATTTTAAAACTTATGAGAATTTTGAATATATTTATCAACAAATTAATAAAAAGAAAAAACAAGTTGGAATTGAATATTGGTATCCTTTTTTTTATTCTGATTCTCTATCTTCAATCTTTGATTATTTACCTAAAAATACTCTTTTTATTTTACAAAAATTAATGAAAATTGCTCAAAATTTTCAAAAAGATATAAAACAACGTTATGAAAATAATAATAATTTAAAAAGTCCTTTGCTTTATCCTGATATTTTATGGTTAAGTGTTGATAACCTTAAAGAATTTTTAAATAAATGGCCTCGTATTTATTTTTCAAATAAAAAATTGATAAATAAAAAAAATATTATAAATTTAAATTATTTATCATTACCAAATATAAAAGTACAAATAGAAAATAAAAAATCATTAGAAAAATTACGTTTATTTATTGAACAATTTAATGGAAAAATTATTTTTTTTGCAAAAAGTAAATTCAGTAGTCAAATTATTATTGAATTATTAGCTAGTATAAATGTTATAGTAAAATTAGTTAATGATTATAAAGATTATTTAAAAAATCGTTTTACGATTATAATTTGTACAGGTAAATATGGTTTTATTAATAAGTTAGATAATATTGCTGTAATTTGTGAAAATGATTTATTTGGTGAACAAAATATTGATTTTTATTTAAATAATTATTATAAAAAAAATATAAATACATATATCAATGATATTGATGAATTATATTTTAATCAAGCTGTAGTACATATAGAACATGGAATAGGTAGGTATCAAGGATTAATTACTATAAAAACCAACAATATTAAAGCTGATTATATTATTGTAATGTATGCAGATAATGTTAAATTATATGTTCCAATTTTATCTTTAAACTTAATTAGTAAATATGTAAGTAATTCTAATAAAAATATTACATTAAATAAACTTGGAAGTGATAATTGGATAAAAGCAAAACAAAAAGCGTTTAAAAAAACTAGAGATATTGCTGTAGAATTACTTGATATTTATGCAAAACGTAAATTAAAAGTAGGTTTTTCTTATAAAATAAAAGAGAATATTTATAAAAAATTTTGTAAAAATTTTTCGTTTGAAATAACTAAAGATCAAAAAAATGCAATTAATTCTGTTATATTAGATATGTGTAAAACAACACCAATGGATAGATTGATCTGCGGTGATGTTGGTTTTGGAAAAACCGAAGTAGCAATGAGAGCTGCATTTATTTCTGTAACTAATAACAAACAAGTTGCAATATTAGTTCCAACAACGTTGCTTGCTCAACAACATTATGATAATTTTAAAAAAAGATTTTTAGATTTTTCTGTTAAAATTGAAGTATTATCTAGATTTAAAACAATTAAAGAACAACAAAAAATACTTTTAAAAATATCAGAAGGTGAAATTAATATACTTATTGGAACCCATAAAATATTGCAAAAAAATATAAAATGGAAAAATCTTGGTTTACTTATAATTGATGAAGAACATCGTTTTGGTGTTCGTCATAAAGTACTTATTAATTCTATGCGTTCAAATATTGATGTTTTAACATTAACTGCTACACCAATACCACGTACTTTGGATATGGCAATAAATGAAATTCGAGATCTTTCTGTTATTTTTACACCGCCAGTTAATCGTTTATCTGTAAAAACTTTTGTATATCAATATAATGAAAAAATTATTAGAGAAGCAATTTTACATGAAATATCACGTGGTGGAAAAGTTTATTATCTTTATAATAATGTAGATTATATAGAAAATGTTAAAATACAATTAGAAAAACTAGTTCCTGAAGCTAATTTTTTAATTGCTCATGGCCAAATGCGTGAGAAAAAACTTAAAAATGTAATGATAGATTTTTGTAATTTATGTTTTAATGTATTAATATGTACTACTATTATTGAGACAGGTATTGACATACCTACTGCAAATACAATTATTATTGAACGAGCAGATAATTTTGGTCTTGCTCAATTACATCAACTTAGAGGTCGTGTAGGTAGATCTCATTATCAAGGATATGCATATTTGTTAATTCCTAATCCAAAAAATATGACAATGAATGCTAAAAAACGAATTGAAGTAATTTCTTCTTTTAATGAATTGGGTTCTGGCTTTACGATTTCAATGCATGACCTTGAAATTAGAGGTTCTGGTGAATTATTAGGTGAAGAACAAAGTGGTCAAATTAATACTATAGGTCATACCTTATATATTAAATTATTAAAAAACGCAATAAAATCATTAAAAAAAGGTAAAGAACCTTCATTAATAGATTTAATATCTCAACAAACAGAACTTGAATTACATATATCTTCTATATTATCAGAGAAATATATACAAAATGTAAATATTAGACTTTCATTTTATAAACGAATTGCTAATATTAAAAGCGAATATGAAATTAATGAATTACGAGCTGAGCTTATAGATCGGTTTGGAATTTTACCGGATGAAAGTGAATATTTATTTATTTTTTCTAAAATTAAATTAAAAGCAAAGTCTTTAGGTATAAAACGTATAGAAGCTTGTAAAAATGGTGGTTTTATTGAATTTAATAAAAAAAATAATATTAATCAAAAATTTTTAATTAGTTTACCTTTAAATAATTCTAATATTTATTGTTTAGATGGTCCTTTTAAGATAAAATTTTTTTATAATTTAATTGATAAAAATAAAAGAATTAATTTTGTAAAACAATTGATTGATGATTTCGAAAAAAATAAATTAAATTAATTTAAATATTTATAATATCATTTTTTAATTTTATAAATTATTTGATATTTATTGATTTAATATAATTAATTTAATAATATAATTATTTATATAAAAATAAAAATGATTATATATCTTTTAATAAATTACCACCAAGTAAATGCATATGAATATGAAAAATTTCTTGTCCAGCATCTGCATTACAATTCACTATCAATCTGTATCCATTTTTAGATATTCCAAGTTCTTTAGAAATTTTAGCAGCTACTGTAAATAATCTTCCTAGCATTAATTCATCACTATTAGTAACACAGTTAACTGTTGGAATTATTTTATTAGTAACTATTAAAATATGATATTTGGCTTTCGGGTTGATATTATGGAAAGCTGTAACTAATTTATCTTGATAAATTATATCAGCTTTAATTTCATGTTTTATTATTTTACTAAATATTGTTTCTTTTATTTTCATTTTAATTAATTAAATTAATATGTTTATATTGATTTTTATATTTTTAATTATTATTTAATTTTAAACAAAATAAACGATTAAAATTATTTGTTGTGATTTCCGATAAGATTTCAATATCAATATTTTTTAATTCACTTATATATTTAATTATATTATATGTATAAGCTGGTTGATTTTCTTTTCCTCTAAAAGGAACTGGTGTTAAATATGGTGAATCTGTTTCAACTAAAATTTTATCTAATGGTATTATTTTTACAGCTTTACGTATATGTTCTGCATTATTAAATGTAATAATTCCTGAAAAAGAAATATACATTCCTAAATCTAAAAATATTTTTGCAATATTTTCATCCTCAGTAAAACTGTGTAATATACCACCACAATCCATAATTTTTTCTTCACGTAAAATAGTTATTACATCTTTAGTACTTGAACGATTATGAACAATAATCGGTTTTTTTAGTTTTTTAGCAATTTGAATATGTTTACGAAAAGCTTCTTGTTGTAATTTTATATCACAATTATATTTATGGTAATAATCAAGTCCTGTTTCTCCTAATGCTATTACTTCTTTTTTTTCTGATAATTTTTCTAGATGTTCAAAATTACATTTTTTTTTTAAATTTAATGGATGAATTCCGCATGAAAATGCTATATCATCTCGTTTTCCAATCAATTTTTTCATATTTTTAAAATGTTGTAATGTTGTTGAAACGGATAACATAAATTTAACATTATGTTTATATGCTTTTATAACAACATCATTAACATCTATATGTACTTTTTTATAATTTAAACAGTCAATATGACAGTGTGAATCTATTATAAACATAATATTATATTTTATAATTTAATTTTTTCCATTTTATTAATTGATTTATTATAATTAATTCTTGATTTAATCCAGGAATTGTTAGTAATTGATAATTACAAATCTGCCATTGTTTATATAAAATAATTAATTGTGATTTATTTATTTTATTTACAAGTAATAACAATAATTGTTTTTGATCATAATTTATACAAAATTTATTAATTCTATTGTGTAATTTTATGGCATCTAATAATAAAGTTAATAACCAATTTATCATTTTTATAGGATTATTTGTATTTAATATATTTAATAAATCTAATAAATCACCTTGTTGTATAATATTTTTTAATTTACAACACAATTCTTTTCGTTTTAACCAATTATTTGATTGAAGTAAATTTAATGCTGCAAATGGTGCGTTATTGCTAAGTTTTATAGCTGTTATTGCATTAATCTTATTTATATTTGTTAGTTTTGTTTTTAGCCAATAAAATGTATTTTTTTGATTTGGGGTTTTTAAAAAAAAATAAAAACATCTATTACGTATATTTTTAAATAGTTTATTTTTTTTTTCACATTTTAATATATAAAAAATATTTTTTTTTGGATTTTCTAACATTTTTAGCAATATATTTATACATTCATCATTTAATTTTTCTATATATGGAATATATAAAATTTTAAAGTTATCTTGGTGTTGGTAATTATTAAATTTTTCTATTATTTTTCTTGTTAAATCTATGTTAATTTTGGTATTTTTACTTTCAGATTCTAAAGTATAAAAATCTGGATGATTTTTTAATAAAATTAAATTACAATTATGACATTTATTACAAGATTTTTCATTAATTTTATTTTTACAGAATAACCAATTAATAATTGAATTACAAAGTAATTCACATCCATTACCAGAAATTGAATGTAATAATAATGCATAATGCATCATATTTTTTTTATAATTTATAATTAATTGTTTATAAATATCATTTAACCATGGATATAAATTTATCATTTTATATTGTTCTTAAATATTTTTTATTAACCATTTATTTAAAATTAAATTAATATCGTTTTGAACTTGTTCTATTTTTTGATTTGCATTTATAAGTAAAATATTTTTATTTTTTGATATAATTTTTAAATAATATTCTCTAGTTTTAATAAAAAAAGATAAAGGTTCTTTTTCTATTCTATCTATTTTATTACGAGAATAGATACGTTGTAATCCTAATTCTGGAGGTATATCGAGATACAATGTTAATGATGGTTGAAATTTTCCTAATACTAAATAACGTAATAATTGTACTAATTTTTTATTTAACCCACGTCCTCCTATTTGATAGGCTTGTGATGATAAGTCATGACGATCACTTATTATTCATTTACCTTTCATTAAAGCTGGTTTAATTACTTTTTCAATTAATTGATTTCTTGCTGCATATAATATTAGCAATTCACTTTTATGAGTAATTTGATCATTTTTAAAATTATATTTTATTAATTTTCTTATTTTTTCACCAAGTCGTGTTCCTCCTGGTTCACGAGTGAATATAATATCTGATATACCTATATTATTTAAAGTTTTTTTTATTGTATTAATTGCTGTTGTTTTACCGGAACCTTCTAAACCTTCAACAACTATAAAATGATTTTTCATATTATTTTAATTTTTTAATTGAATTATTGAGATTTCTGATTGATAAATTATGTTCTTTTAAATTTTTAGCAAAAATATGTCCTCCTTTACCATCAGAAACAAAATATAAATAATCTGTTTTATCAGGGTGTGCAGCTGCTTTAATTGATTTAATACTAGGCATCGAAATCGGGGTTGGCGGCAATCCAATAATTTTATAAGTATTATATTGTGTATAATATTTTAAATTACTTTTATAAAGCTTTCCTTTATATTTATCACCAAGTCCGTAAATAACAGTTGGATCGGTTTGTAAACGCATATTTTTTTTTAAACGATTAATAAAAACAGAAGATATTTTTAATTTTTCATTATATATTTTTGATTCTTTTTCAATTATTGATGCAATTATTAATAATTCATAATTGTTTTTATAAGGTATTAATTTATCACGGTTTTTCCATTCTTTATTAACGATTAGTTTCATACGATTATAAGCGCGCTTTATAATTTCTATATCAGATGTATTTGCAGTATAAAAATAAGTATCAGGATATAATAATCCTTCTAATTTTATTTTTTTTTTTGAATCAATTAAAGAACAAAGTTCTGAGTATGTTATTTTTTGTAATTCATGTTTTAAATATGGTGTTTTTTTTAAAATTTTTATCCAATCGTTAAAACAACTTCCTTCAATAAAACGGATATTAAATTGAAATTCTTTTCCGTTTGATATTAATAGTAAAATATCTTCCAATGTCATGTTGGTTTTTATTTTATATGTACCTGCTTTTATTTTAGATAAATACGGGTATAATCTTAATAACAGTTGAAATTTATTTTTTTTATAAATAATTTTTTCATTAATTAATATTTTTTCCAAAGAAAATCTATTTGTACCTGGAGGTACAATAAAAATTTTTTCTTCTGATAGTTTTATAGTTTTTTTTGCATATACTAATAAATAAATATATATAGTTATTATTATTAACAAAAATATATATGTTATTGCAAAAAAAATATTTTTTTTAAAAAATTTCATTTTTTAATAAGTATATATTATTTATAAAAATTTAAATAATTAAATAATTTTTTAGAATAGTATTTTTTAGTTATTTTAAAAGATTTAAATTTAATATAATTAACATAAAATATTGGCATTAAAGAATTACAAATTATAACTTCATCAGATTTTAATAATATTTTTGGAAAAGCTTTAATCTCTTCTAAATGAAAATAACTTTTAGATAAAATTTTTATTATTTTTTGTCTCATTATTCCATTTATACCTGAATGTGATAAAATAGGTGTATAAATTTTTAAACCTATTCTTCAAAATATATTTGAAGTACAACATTCTATTATAATCCCAGATGTATCTAATACTATAGCTTCATCATAACCTTTTTTATCAATTTCTTGATAAATTAAAACTTGTTCTAATCGATTTAAATGTTTTATTCCTGATAGTAATTTATTTCGAGATAACGAAATACTACTAATAAAAAGTTTTACACCGTTATTTTGTAATTTTTTATAATGTTTAGGAAAAGGCATAATCATAATAATTGTAGTGCAATTATTAATTAATTTAGAACTATATCCACGAGTTCCATTTCCACGACTAATAATTATTTTTATTATAAATTTGTTTTTATTTTGTAATTTACATATATATTTTATATGTTTATTTAATTTATTTCAATTTGGTTGTGATATTTTTAAACATTTGCAATCATTTTTTAATCGAATGATATGTTCTTTTAACATGATAGCTTTTTGATTAAAACAAAAAATTGTAGTAAAACATCCATCGCCGAAAGATATTGATCTATCAGTAATATTAATTTGGTTATTTTTATGACCATTAATCCAACATGACATTTTATTTAGTTAATTTTATATTTAATAATTTTATTATAAATAAATTTAAAAAACTTTAAAAAATATTTATTTTAAAAATTAATTTAAAAGATTTATTTTCATATAAAATATATTTTTTTGATGTTTTAATTTTAAAAAAATAAAATAAATAAAATTCTAGACGTGAAATATTTCACGTCTAGTAATAACTTCATAGTTATTTAGAAGTATTTTTAATATAATCAATTGCAGCTTGTACTGTTGTAATTTTTTCAGCTTCTTCATCAGGAATTTCGCAATCAAATTCTTCTTCAAGAGCCATAACAAGTTCGACTGTATCAAGAGAATCAGCTCCTAAGTCATCAACAAATGAAGCTGTGTTAACAACTTCTTCTTCTTTTACACCAAGTTGTTCAACTATGATTTTTTTAACACGTTCTTCGATAGTGCTCATAATATTAAATTCCTATCAAAATTCGCTTTCGCGATAGTTTTCGTAGTTTTTTAAAATATAAAAAAAGATAATTTAATTATAGATATTAAAAGTATAATTGTATAATATTAATTTAGTGATGTAAAATTTCAATTTTAAGCCATGTACATACCACCATTTACATGTAATGTTTCACCAGTAATATAAGCAGCTTCATCAGAAACCAAAAATGCTACAGCGTTAGCAATTTCGTTTGTATAACCTAACCTATTTATAGGAATTTTAGATAAAATGTTTGATTTTTGTAAATCTGATAATGTTTTAGTCATATCAGTTTCTATAAAACCAGGAGCGACAACATTTACTGTTATTCCACGAGAACTTACTTCTTGACTTAATGATTTAGTAAAACCAATTAATCCAGCTTTAGCAGCTGCATAATTAGTTTGTCCTATATTCCCAATAATACCAACAACAGATGAAATTGAAATAATTCGTCCATAACGTTTTTTTAACATACTACGCAACACAGATTTAGATAAATGAAAAACTGATGAAAGATTTGTATTGATAACATCATACCATTCATATTCTTTCATACGAATTAACAAATTATCATGTGTTATACCTGCATTGTTAATTAAAATATCAATTTCACCAAATGTTTCTCGTATTTTTGTTAAAGTATTTTTAATTGATATAGATTCTGTTACGTTTAATATTAATCCTTTTCCTTTTTCTTTTAAAAAAATTGAAATTGTTTCAGCTCCTATTTTATTTGTAGATGTTCCAACAACAATTATTCCAAGTTTCATTAATTTTAAAGCGATTGCTTTACCAATACCTCGACTAGCACCAGTTACTAATGCAATTTTTTTATTATGGTTCATTATATTTTAATTAATTCCTAAAACAAAATTTTTAAATGACGTAGGATTATTTATAGATATAGCAGTTGAATCATGTATAATACGTTTAGTAAGAGAACTTAGAACATTTCCTGGACCAATTTCAATGAAATATTTAATTCCTTGTTTTGCTATTAATTCTATAGTTTCAGTCCAACGAACTGGATTGTACAATTGTCGTACTAATGAATTACGTATATTATTAGGACATTTTTCTATTTTTACATCAACATTATTAATTATTTGATATTTTGATTCAAAAAAAATAATTTTATTTAATATTTTTTCTAATTTTTTTGATGCAGGTTTCATTAATTCACAATGAGAAGGAACGCTAATTGGCAATTTTATTATTCGTTTTGCTCCATTTTTTTTACATATAATAGAAGCACGTTCTACTGCGCTCTTTTCTCCAGAAATTACAATTTGATCATATGAATTAAAGCTTGAAATAGATACTATTTGACCTTGTGATGCTTTTTTGCATGCATTTTTAATTATATTACTGTTTAAACCAATAATTGCATGCATAGCTCCAATTTCTTCAGGAATTTCAGATTGCATTAATTTTCCACGTAAATCAACTAATTTAATTGCATCTTTAAATTTTATAACATTAGCACATACTAATGCAGAATATTCACCTAAACTATGTCCTGCCATAAAAACAGGATTTTTAAAATTATTTTTTTTCCAAATACGAAAAATTGATGTAGATGCTGCTACTAAAGCAGGTTGAGTTTTATGTGTTTTATTTAATTCTTCTTTTGTCCCATGTTGTATCAATTTCCAAAGATCATAACTTAAAACATCAGATGCTTCTTTAAATGTTTCTTCAACTATATAATTTTCTTTAGCTAATTCTAATAACATTCCTAATGATTGAGAACCTTGTCCAGGAAAAATCATAGCAAATTCTTTCATTTTTAATATTCTCATTAAATTAAAATTTTATTAATGCAGAACCCCAAGTAAACCCACCACCAAATGCTTCTAATAGTATAAGTTTTCCTCTTTTTATACGTCCATCACGTACTGCTTCATCAAGTGCGGTTGGGATTGATGCTGCAGAAGTATTTCCATGACGATCAAGTGTAACAACAACTTTATCCATTGTCATATTTAATTTTTTTGCCATTGCAGAAATTATTCTTAAATTAGCTTGATGTGGGATCAACCAATCAAGTTGTTCTTTTGCTACTCCGTTTTTTAATAATGTTTCATCAACGACATGAGTTAATTCTCGAACTGCAAATTTAAATACTTCGTTTCCAATCATTTTTAGATAAGCTGGTTCATTCGAATGACGATTACGATTCGGTAATGTTAAAAGATTTCCGTGATTACCATCTGCATGTATATGTGTTGAAATTATTCCAGGTTTATTCGATCTGCTAATAATTATAGCACCAGCAGCGTCGCCAAATAAAATAATTGTTTCACGATCGTTTGGATCTAATGTTTTAGATAATGCATCAACACCTATAACTAATATATTTTCCATCATCCCTGTTTTAATAAATTGATCTGCAATACTAATTGCATAAGTAAAACCTGCACAAGCAGCAGCTACATCAAATGCTGCACAATTTTTAATTTGTAATATATGTTGAATTTGACAAGATACGCTTGGAAATGCATGTGTTGCAGATGTAGTAGCAACTACTATTAAACTAATTTCGTTAAAATGTATATTTGCCATTTTTATTGCATTTTTTGCAGCATACGAACCCATTATAGATACAGTTTCATTATCATTAGCTATTCTTCTTTCACGAATTCCTGTGCGTGATACAATCCATTCATCGGAAGTATCAACCATTTTTTCTAAATCTGTATTAGTTCTTACTTGTGTAGGCAAATAACTTCCTGTTCCTATTATTTTACTGTACATAGACATAGGTTATTTGATACTCCTAAGTGAAAGTATATTTAATTTATCTGTTATTTTTTCTGGAATTTGTTTTTGAATAATTCTTATTGTATAATCAATAGCTGATTTAAATGCTTTTTCATTTGCTGAACCGTGACTTTTTATAACAATATTTTTTAATCCTAAAATAATAGCACCATTGTATTGATCTGGATTTAAATTAAAAAAATGTTTTGTTATTTTTTTTATTAAAATTTTTTTAATTAATTGTATAAAATAATTATTATTAGTTGTTTTATCTGTTGATTTAAAAAAAGAAAAAATAACTCGAATAACACCTTCCATAGTTTTTAATAAAACATTACCTATAAAACCATCACAAACTAAAACATCAGTTTTGCCTATTAATAAATCATCACCTTCAGCATATCCAATATAGTTAATTGAAGTAATTTTTTTTAGTATTGCTGCAGCTTTTTGAATATTATCTAACCCTTTATTTTCTTCTTTACCAATATTAAGTAATGCTACTTTAGGCTTTATAATATTAATTATTTCTTCTGCAACAACTGAACCCATGATTGCAAATTGTATTAACATTTCGCTAGTACAATTAATATTTGCTCCTAAATCTAATAGTATTGTTTGTTTTTTTTTAATATTTGGTATTATTGTCATTAATGCAGGACGTTTAATACCATTAATTAATTTTAACATTAATTTTGATAATCCTATTAATACAGCAGTATTTCCAGAACTTACACAAGCTTTAGCATATCCATTTTTAACTAAATCTATTGCTATTCGCATAGAAGTTTCTTTGCTTTGCCGTATTGCACTTAATGGTTTTATATTATTTAAAACTATATGTTCAGCATGAATAATTTCAATGCGAGATATTTGTTCAGAATTAGCTTTTTTAAGTAATTTTTGAATAATTTTTGTTTTACCAACAAGTAACAATTTTAATCTTGGATTAGATGTTAAAGCTTGTAAAGCTGCAGGTAAAGTAACGCTAGGACCAATATCACCGCTCATAATATCCAATGCAATAATTATATTATTTCTCAAAATAAAAATGCATTATTTATTTATAACTTTTTGTCCAAGATAATATCCATTTTTAGTTATGTGATGACGTAAATGTGTTTCACCAGAAGTTCTATCAACAGATATTAAAGCAATGTTAATTTTATCGTGTGATCTACGCATGCCTCTTTTTGAACGAGTTGGTTTATTTTGTTGTACTGCCATTTTTATTTCCTTTTTTTTATGTAATATTATTATTTGATATTTTGAATAATAAATTATAAAAATTATAATTTATTATAGCTAATATATTTAATTTTAAAGTTTATTAGTAATATTAAATATACAAATAATTTATAATGAAATTGTTTATTATAGTTTATAATAATATTTTATATTATATAATATATACGTACAACTATAATAATATTTTATATAAATTATTATTAATTTAATTATTTAAATTTTAATTTAAATAGTTATAAATTATAATTATTTTTGTAATTACGTATTTTTTTTAAATAATTGATTAATTCTGCATTTAAAGGTGCGTGTAATTGTATTTTTTTACCACTTTTTGGATGTATAAAATCTAATGTACTGGCATGAAGAAATAATCTTTTTAAAACAATATTATTTAATTGTTCATCTAATTTTTTATTACCATATAATACATCAAATACGATTGGATGCTTAGCATACATAGTATGAACACGAATTTGATGAGTTCTACCTGTTAATGGGATAGCTTTAATTAACGTTACGTTATCAAAATACTCTTTTATTTCAAAATGAGTTTCTGAGAATTTACCTTTTTTATTAACTTTTATTATTTTTTTATTATTAATTGAAATATTTTTTATTAATGGTATTTGTATAGATTTAATTTTAGATGACCATTTACCATGAACTAGTGCGATATATTCTTTTCTAATTTTATTTGAACGTAGTTGCTCATGTAATATTTTTAATACAGATCGTTTTTTTGCAATTAATAAAATTCCTGAAGTATCTCTATCAAGACGATGTACTAACTCTAAAAAATGATGTTTTTTAAAAATAGCACGTAATCCTTCAATTACACCGAAACTTAAACCACTTCCACCATGAACAGCTATACCTGATGGTTTATTAATTGCTAAAATTGATTCATCTTCGTACAAAATAGATTTTTTTAAAAAATTTTTTTTATCTGATAAAGATGATAGTATTATTTTTTTTTTAATTCTTATTGGAGGAATTCGTATAATGTCATTTTTTTTTAATTTATATTTAGGTTTAATTCGATTTTTATTAACTCGAATATTTCCTTTACGTATGATACGATAAATCATATTTTTAGGAACATTTTTAAATTTAGTAAATAAAAAATTATCTATACGTTGTTCAAATTCGTCATCATCTATGCAAATAAATTGAACCCCATTTTTTATATTCATATAAAATAATTTAATTTTAATTTTTACTTATATATTTTATGTTTTTTATATTATTCTAAAAAAGAATACATAAAATAAAAATGTATTATATGTTATCATATTTAAAAATAATTTTTGCGTATATCTTATTTATTAATTTGTTATTATAATTAACAAATATATTTTTTTTAAAAAGTAATATATTTTTTTAAAAAAAATATATAAATATTAAGCAAAATATATCGTTAAATAATAAATATTTTTATTAAATTATTTATTTAAATAAATTAATAAAAAAATATAAAATATTTCATAAAAATAATATTTAAATTTAAAAAAAATAACGTTTATTAAAAACATTATTATAATAAATAAAATTATTAAAAATTTAAATTTTACGTAAAATTATAAAAGTACTACTTTATAGTAGATAAATTATTCTACTGTTTATTTAAAATAAAATAATAAGTTAATTATAATATGAAAAGAATGTTAATAAATGCAACGCAACACGAAGAATTACGTGTTGCTCTTGTTGATGGTCAACGTCTTTATGATTTAGATATTGAAACTCCTGGTCATGAACAAAAAAAAGCTAACATATATAAAGGCAAAATAACTCGTATTGAACCAAGTCTTGGAGCTGCTTTTGTTGATTATGGTGCTGAAAAACATGGATTTTTACCTATTAGAGAAATTTCTCAAGAATATTATTTAAATAATCATAAATATTTAAATCGCCCTAATATAAAAGATATTTTAAAAGAAGGACAAGAAGTTATTGTACAAGTTGATAAAGAAGAACGCGGAAATAAAGGAGCTGCGTTGACAACTTTTATTAGTTTAGCTGGAACTTATATAGTATTAATGCCAAATAATCCTAAAGCTGGTGGTATTTCTCGTCGTATTGAAGGAGATGATCGTATAGATTTAAAAGAAGTATTATCAACTTTAAAACTTCCAAATGGAATGGGTTTAATAGTTCGTACATCAGGTGTTGGGAAAACTTCAGAACTATTACAACAAGATTTATTTTATAGATTGCGTCATTGGGAAGCTATTAAAAAAACTGCTGAAAATCATCAAGCACCTTTTTTAATACATCAAGAAAGTAATGTAATTGTAAGAGCATTTCGTGATTATTTATATCCTGATATTGGTGAAATTCTTATAGATAATCCAAAAATAGTAGATATGGCACGTAATTATATAAAAGACATTGGTAGAAATGATTTTGTAATAAAAATTAAATATTATTGTGGTGATATACCATTATTTAGTTACTACCAAATAGAATCGCAAATTGAATCAGCATTTAAACGCGAAGTACGATTGCCTTCTGGTGGGGTATTAGTTATAGATACGACTGAAGCACTTACTGCGATTGACATTAATTCTTCTCGATCTACTAGAGGATGCGATATTGAAGAAACAGCATATAAAACAAATCTTGAAGCAGCTGATGAAATTGCACGTCAATTGAGATTAAGAGATCTTGGTGGTTTAGTTGTTATTGATTTTATTGATATGACCCCAATTAAACATCAACGTGAAGTTGAAAATCGTCTTCGTGAAGCTGTTCGTCAAGATCGTGCTAGAATTCAAATTGCACGAATTTCTCGTTTTGGTTTATTAGAAATGTCAAGACAAAGATTAAGTCAATCACTTGGTGAATCAAGTCATCATATTTGTCCGCGTTGTTTAGGTACTGGAACAATTCGTGATAATGAATCATTGTCTCTATCTGTTTTGCGTTTGATTGAAGAAGAAGCTTTAAAAGAAAATACTCATGAAGTACATACAATTGTTCCAGTTCAAATTGCTTCTTATTTACTTAATGAAAAACGTACATTTATAAGTGATATTGAACAACGACAAAAAAATGTTCGTGTAATTATTGTTCCAAATGATCAAATGCAAACTCCTCATTTTCATATAATACGTATTCGTAAAGGAGAAGAAATTAATGAATTAAGTTATAAATTAGCAGAATATCATGAAATTGAAACTTTAAATTATATTGAAGAATCAACAATTGATCGTAAATCTTTAAATAAAACATCAGTTGATTCAACTATTTTTATTAAAGAATCTATTAAAAAATCTATTTTTGATACAAAGAAACTTTCTTCAAATGTAACAATTAAAGTCAAGTTAAAAAATAAAAATAATGGATTAAGTTTTTTTAATAAAATATTTTCGTTTTTTAAATATATAATTAATAATTATCGTCACAAAATAATCAAAAATTATAATTTTTATAATAATAAAAATAAAAAAAAATATAATAAAAATATTAAATTTGATAATAATTGTAATAATTGTAAAAATAACGATATAATTAAACAAAATGAACAAATAAAATCAAATTATAAAAATTATAATCAAGATTATCAATATAAAAAATATAACCAACAAAATAAAAACCAACAAAAGACAAATAAATATATTAAAAATTTTACATTATTAGATAACAAAAAAGATTTTCAACAAAATTTAAATAAAAAATTTAAAGATCAAAAAATAGAAAAAAATAATAGTATAAAAAATACTAATAAAGAAACGTTTACTATTGTTAAACAATTTAATAATACTGAAAAGTTAATTGAATCTTCAATTAATAGTATATCGATACCAGTAAAATTTGAATCTCAAAAACATAAAATAAAAAAAACTAATCATCAAATATGCAATGAATTTAAACAAGATAAAATCATTTTTCGACCTTTAAAACGTTCATCTCGTTATTTGCGCATAAGTAATAATCGTAGTCGTTTTCGTGATGAACGTAATTTAAATAAAACTAAAATGTCATTATCTAATTCTATAACATCATTTGATTTTAATTCAAATGATGTTTTAATTAATTATCCAATATCAAAATATAAACAAAAAGATTTTTTTTCTAATAAAGAATCTATTGAACAAAATGATATAAAACAAAATAAAACAAAAATTTCAGAAGCTATTATTAAAAGTTCGATTATTAAAAACACTGAAAATAAATTTTTAAAAACTGTAATAAAATCTAATGGTATAAAAGTTGCAAAAATATCTGAATTTTCTTTGAATGCAAATTATAATAAATCTATTAATACTAATATTAATAAAAATATAATTGATAATAATATAAATAAAACAAAATTTTTTTTAAAAAAAATAGAACCAATATCTGATTTAAAAAATTGTTTTTTAAAAAAAGATGTTTTTTTAAAAGAAATACAAAATCAAAAAATAAAAAATAATAATTTTTTTTATAAAAAACAAAATTATTTAAAAACAAAAAATATTCCTGTTAAACCAATTGACGATATTAATAAAATATCTAAAAAATATGCTTATTCACCAATGACTAAAGTTCCAACATTAAATTATATTAAACCATTATTTGAAATTACTGAATATCAACGAAAAATATCAACTTTTAAAGGCAAAGGTGGGGCTGGTGGGCATGTTGCATCTAATATTGCTACATCAGAAATTGCAAAACATCTTTAATATTTTAACAATAAAATAAATATATCTTATAAAAAAATATGTTTTTTACTAAATTAAATTATTTTATATATTAATTAATATTTTTATATAAATAAAGATGTAAAATTAATGTATTTTAAACAATTTTTTGTATAAAATATTTAAAAAATTAAATAGTTATAAAAATAACTATTATATTTTGTAATGTTTATTAATAACAAAATAATTAGTTATTTTTTTTATTTTTTTAATATTAAAGATAATATAATTTTATATGTTTTTTAAAAAATATTTAATTATTAAAATATTAAATAATTTTAGTAAAGATATTATAATATAAAGATTATAATAATTAAACTGTTAGAAAATAAATTGTATAATTGATATTTTACGTTAAATTAATATACAATTAATCTATTAAGTATTTTAAAATAATTTGATCAAAAAAAATAAGTGTTTTATATAATAGTTATTGTTTTTTTAATAAATTAATTTTAGAATATTTCATTTATTATAGGAATAATAATTTGAATTTTAATGAAATAACAATAATTATATTAAAATATAATCAAGAACATAAAATGTTACTTGTACTTATAGTTTTTTTTCTTGCGTTTTGTGAATCATTAGTATTTATTTCTTTGTTATTTCCAGCAACGATAATATTGATTTGTTTAGGTGTTTTTATTAGTAAAAGTAATACTTTATTTTGGCCAGTTTTAATATCGACATCATTAGGTGCATTTTTTGGTGATTGGTTTTCTTATTGGTTTGGATTTCGTTATAAAGAAAATATTAGAAATATATGGCCATTTTCTTATAATTCTAAAATAATTGATAAAGGATATATTTTTTTTAAACGTTGGGGTATATGGTGTGTTTTTTTTAGTCGATTTTTTGGAGCATTTAGAGCTATAGTCCCATTGATAGCTGGGATTTATAATATGCCAAAATATTACTTTCAATTTATAAATATTTTTTCTTCTGTTATATGGGCATTTAGTATATTATCTCCTGGATTATTATGGATACATTGGTTTCGTTAATTATATTAATAATATAATGATTATTAATTATATTATTTAAAATAATAATATTAATAATAAAATATTAATAATAATATAAAATACAATTAATAAAAAAATAATATTTAATTTAATTTTTAAGGAGTTTTTAAAAAAATATAATTTTCAATATTAAATTACATAAAAAATTAATTTTAAATAAATATTAAATAAAAAATTAATTATGTAATATTGGATTATGAAATTAAAATATATTTTATATGAAATATATTATTAAAATAAAATATATATTTATACTTATATTAAGATTATTTATCTTTTAAAAATTATAAAATATAATAATATTATATATATTTTAATACAAATTTATTTATTTTTATAAAATAATTATAATTATTATACAATACTTTATAATTTTAGAAAATTTAAAATTATAAATATTAAATTTTTTATATTCAAAATAACTATTAACAAATATAATTTAATTAAATGTTTTAATTAAATTATATTTGTTTTTTTTATATAAAAATTAGTTTTTTATTATATGTAAAAATAAATAATTTTATTATTAATATACAAAAAAAAATAATTTAAATATAATATTTATGTAATATTATTTGTTAATCTTTAAAATTTTTTTTAAAATTATGTAATATAATATTTATTTTATAATTATTTTTTAATAAAATAATTATTTTAAATTATTTAATAAATTTATCATAAATTGATATTTAATAAAATTAATAAATTTTATATAAAAATATAAAATATCTAAAAAATTAAATTATATAATTTAATTTTTTTATAATCTAAGATTATTACTATAGATTTTTATTATTTTAATTTTTATATTTTTTAAAATATTTAATTAGTATTAAATATATCATAATAATATATAATAATTATTTTGGATTATTTTGCAAAAAAAATTTAAAAGTAAATTTTAATTAAAATGAGTTTTTTATAATGCATTTTCGTGCAATTATACGTGTTGTTGGACTTCTTATTATAATGTTTTCTTTTACTATGATAGTGCCTACTATTATAGCAATTATTTATTCTGATGGTTCAACGCAAGTTTTTAGAAAAACATTTTTAACAACTATATTAATTGGTTTTTTTTTATGGTTTCCAACACGTAAAAATAAAGAAGAATTTAGAGTAAAAGACGGATTTTTAATAGTTGTTTTGTTTTGGTTAGTTTTAGGTAGTATTGGTGCATTGCCTTTTATTTATTTAAAAACACCTAATATATCTATTACAGATGCTTTTTTTGAGTCTTTTTCTGGATTAACAACTACAGGTGCAACAAATTTTGTAGGATTAGATTTTTTACCTAAAGCTATTTTGTTTTATCGCCAAATTTTACAATGGTTTGGAGGTATGGGGATAATAGTATTAACTGTTGCTATTTTACCATTATTAGGTGTTGGTGGAATGCAGCTTTATAGAGCTGAAATGCCTGGTCCATTAAAAGAAAATAAAATTAGACCAAGAATTGCAGAAACCGCTAAAACACTTTGGATAATTTATGTTTTTATAACTATTTCTTGTTCAATATCTTTATGGTTTGCGGGGATGGGTGTATTTGATGCTATTACACATAGTTTTGCAATAGTTGCAAACGGTGGTTTTTCAACTCATGATGCAAGTTTAGGTTATTTTAATAGTTCAAAAATAAATATTATAGTTATATTTTTTTTAATTGTTTCAGGATGTAATTTTAGTTTACATTTTGCAGCATTAAGTAATCGTAATTTACGTATTTATTTACAAGATCTTGAATTTAAAACATTTATTATTTTTCAATTTGTGTTTGCATTGATTTGTACATTAATTCTTTATTATCATTCAGTTTATGATAGTTTTTGGAAAACTTTAAATCAATCTTTTTTTCAAATTGTATCAATGACAACTACCGCAGGCTTTACCAGTTGTAATTTTGCAGAATGGCCATTGTTTTTACCATTGCTAATAATATGTATGTCATTTTTTGGAGGTTGTGCTGGATCAACAGGTGGGGGATTAAAAGTTATTCGTGTTTTATTACTTTTATTACAATGTTTTCGTGAATTAAAAAGATTAGTTCATCCTAATGCAATATATCCAATTAAAATTGGATCAAGAATTTTACCAGAAAGAATAATTGAAGCTGTATGGGGGTTTTTTTCTGCATATTTATTAGTTTTTATAACTAGTTTTTTAGCATTAGTTTCAATAAATGTAGATGAAATTTCAGCTTTTTCTGCAGTTACAACAACATTAAATAATTTAGGTCCAGCTTTAGGTTTATTTACTGATAACTTCTCAACTATGAACCCCATTGGTAAATGGATATTAATATTTACAATGTTATTTGGTCGTTTAGAAATTTTTACTATATTAGTATTATTAACACCTACTTTTTGGAAAAAATAAAATGTTTTTAATATTTTATATTTGAATTAAAAAATAGTTATTTAATAATATAAAAAAATAATTATAATAGTTATATAAAAATATAAAATAATAATTTTATAAAATATTATTTATATAAATTATTAAATATATTATAATATTCTTTATAAATTATTTTAAAATTTAAAAAAACATAAATTTTTTTATATATATTATTTTAATTTTATATTATAAAAGTTATTAGTATTTAAATATAATTTGTTTAAATTAATGTAAATTTTTTTAATAAATTATATTATTTATATAAAAAAATGATCTTAAAAAAATAAACTCTGAGAAAAATATGCGTAATCTTTTAATAGTTGGAAATTGAAAGTTAAATGGTAATAAAAATACTGTTAACGATATTATTACAAATGTATGTAAAAAAGTTAAAAATACTAACGAGTGTAATATAGCAATAGCACCGCCAGTTGTTTATTTAACTAATGCTAAATATGCAATTTATAATAATTATATTTCATTAGCTTCGCAAAATGTTGATGTAAATTTATCAGGTGCATTTACAGGTGAAATTTCAGTTAAAATGCTTAATGATATAGGTGTAAAATATGTAATTATAGGACATTCAGAACGTCGTTTTTTTCATAATGAATTTGATGAAATTATCGCTAAAAAATTTTCTATAGTATTAAATGAAGGTTTAATACCTATCCTATGTATAGGAGAAACAGAAATTGAAAAGAATACTGGAAAAACAAAAGAAAAATGTGAATATCAAATTAATGCTATAATAAAACTATTAGGAATAGAAGTTTTTAAGAATTCAGTAATTGCTTATGAACCAATTTGGGCGATAGGTAAAAATAAATCAGCAACCCCAACGCAAATACAATCAGTTCATTATTTTATTCGTTCTTATTTTGCTAAAAGAGATAATACTATAGCAGAACAAATACTTATTCTATATGGTGGTTCTGTAGATACTAATAATGCTTTTGAAATATTTTCACAAAAAGATGTTGATGGGGCGTTAATTGGTAGATCTTCATTAGATACAGATGCATTTATTACAATTATACAATGTGCAAAAAAAGCAAAATATTAAAAATAATCATATCTTTTAAATTATTTTTATTATGTTAAAACGTTAGATTTTTATTTTTACATATAACTATTTATTAATTTTAAAAAAAAATTTTATAAATAATTATATTAATAATAATTAAAAAAAATTTTATATAAAATATTATTTATATATTTTATTCTTTATAAGAAACATAAATACATTTATAAATAATTAATTTTAATTTAAAATTAATTATTTTACATATTATTATGAATTTTTTAAAAATTTTAAATTATTTATATGTAATAGATATTAATTAAAATTAAAAAAAATATTTTAAAATAATATATTTTATTATAAATAATAATATAATTTAAATAATCATCAAAAATCATAATATATATTCATAATTATTTATTTTGCTTAAAATAAATATTTAAAAAAAAAAACAAAAAAATAAAATAAATATATAAATTAAAAATTAAAATTTTAATTTATTTTTAAATATTTGGAGGTTTAAAATGAATATAATAAATACTGATTTAGCAATTATTGGGTCTGGTGGAGCTGGATTACGTGCAGCTATTGCTGCTGCTGAAAAGAATAATAACATTAAAATTTCTATAATTTCAAAAGTATACCCAATGCGTAGTCATACTGTTGCAGCAGAAGGAGGGTCAGCAGCTGTTATTCAATCTCATGATTCTTATGATTATCATTTTAATGACACTGTTTCCGGAGGAGATTGGTTATGCGAACAAGATGTCGTTGAATATTTTGTTAAACATTGTCCAATAGAAATGACTCAACTTGAATTATGGGGGTGTCCATGAAGTAGAAAAAAAAATGGAGAAATTAATGTTCGTCGTTTTGGAGGAATGAAAATTGAACGTACATGGTTTGCTGCAGATAAAACAGGATTTCATATACTTCATACATTGTTTCAAACATCTTTAAAATATTCTCAAATTAAAAGATTTGATGAATTTTTTGTTTTAGATATTATTGTAGATGAAAATCAAATACATGGTTTAATTGCAATTGATATGATGGAAGGGAAAATAATTCAAATTAATGCTAAAGCTATAATAATAGCAACTGGTGGGGCTTGTCGTTTGTATCATTATAATACAAATGGTGGGATTGTAACAGGTGATGGTATGTGTATTGCTTTTCGTCATGGTATTCCATTACGTGATATGGAATTTATACAATATCACCCAACAGGTCTACCTGGTACAGGTATATTAATAACAGAAGGTTGTCGTGGTGAAGGTGGGGTTCTTATAAATAAAGATGGATATCGTTATTTACAAGATTATGGTTTAGGACCAGAAACACTATTAGGAAAACCTGAAAATAAATATATGGAATTAGGTCCTCGTGATAAAATATCACAAGCATTTTGGCATGAATGGCGTGCAGGTAAAACTATTAATACTAATTTAGGTGATGTAGTTCATTTAGATTTAAGACATATTGGTGAAAAAAAACTATATGAAAGATTACCATTTATTTGTGAACTTGCTAAATCTTATATTGGTATAAACCCAGTAAATAGCCCAATTCCTGTTCGTCCAACTGCTCATTATACAATGGGTGGGATTGAAACTAATAATTTAACTAAAACTCGTATTAATGGTTTGTTTGCAGTTGGCGAATGTTCATCTATTGGATTGCATGGTGCAAATCGTTTAGGTTCTAATTCATTAGCTGAATTAGTTGTATTTGGTAGACTTGCTGGTGAAGAAGCAGTTAGCTATATAGAAGAAGTTAATGTAGTAAATAATTATATAACAAAATCATATGTATCTGATATAAAAAATACATTTAATAAATTATTAAATCAAAATGGAACAGAAAATTTTGTTAAAATTCGTAATGAACTTTGTTTTTCAATGGAAGAATATTGTGGAATCTATCGTACAGCAAATTTAATGGAAAAATTATCATATAAAATATCTGAATTAAAAGAAC
Organism: Candidatus Providencia siddallii; assembly: GCF_964026685.1. NCBI lineage: Bacteria > Pseudomonadati > Pseudomonadota > Gammaproteobacteria > Enterobacterales > Morganellaceae > Providencia > Candidatus Providencia siddallii. The sequence continues at coordinate 395,368 of NZ_OZ034688.1, read as the reverse complement.
GTTTTAAACATATAAAAATTATTGATCAAAGTAGTGTATATAATACTAATTTATTTTGCGTAATAGAATTAGGTTTTGGTTTAGATATAGCTGAATGTATAGTACATTCTGCAATTAATCGCAAAGAATCTCGTGGTGCTCATCAGAGATTAGATGAAAATTATATTTTATGTGATAACAAAAATTTTTTAAAACATACATTAGCATTTTATAATAATAACGAAATTCCACGAATTGAGTATTCAGATGTAAAAATTACTAAATTAAATCCTGCTAAACGTGTTTATGGTAATGAATTATCTGAATAATAAAAAAATAAAAGTAGGTTAATAATGATTAATACAAAATATTCAAAAATAAAAGTTATGCGCTATAATCCTGAAAAAGATAAAAAACCATATTTTATAACATATAAAGTTCCTTATGATGAACAAACATCATTATTGGATGCATTGAATTATATAAAAGATAATTTTTCAAATGATTTTTCTTATCGTTGGTCTTGTCGTATGGCGATATGTGGTTCTTGCGGCGTGATGGTTAATAATATTCCTAAATTAGCATGTAAAACATTTTTACGTGATTATAATGATAATATAAACGTTGAAGCATTAACTAATTTTCCAATTGAGCGAGATCTTATCGTTGATATTAAAATACTTATTAAACATATAGAAAAGATAAAACCTTATATCATTGGAAATAATCGTAAAATATCAGATGGTGTAAATATTCAAACTTCAACTAAAATGAATAAATATCATAAATTTTCTGGATGTATTAATTGCGGTCTTTGTTATTCTGCATGTCCTCAATTTGGTTTGAATTTAAATTTTATAGGTCCTGCAGCAATAACATTAGCAGAGCGATATAATAAAGATGATCGTGATTATGGTATTAAGGAAAGAAGTCATATTTTAAATGATAATAATGGTGTGTGGAATTGTACTTTTGTAGGTTATTGTTCTGAAGTATGTCCTAAAAATATAGATCCAGCTTCTGCTATACAACAATGCAAAATAACTAGTGCTCAAGATTTTGCAATATCAATAATAAAACCATATAATAAGGAAAATAAAAATTATGATAACAAAACGTAAACCATATATAAATAAAATAAAAAGTAATTGGTGGAAAACAAATAATTTTTATAAAAGATATATTATACGTGAATTTGCATCAATTTTTCAAGTTTGGTTTAGTATTTTATTATTATTTGGGATTTTAATGTTAAAAAATGGTAATGAATTTTGGATTGATTTTATTAATTTTTTAAAACACCCAATTGTAATTATAATAAATATTTTTACGATTATTGCTGCTTTTTTTCATAGTATTACGTGGTTTAACTTAATTCCAAAAGCAATTAATATTGTTATAAAAGATAAAAAAATTTCTGAGTTAACTATTGTTAAAATTCTTTGGATATTAATGATTTTAATCACTAGTATGATTTTAATCATATCATTTATATTTTAATATTGGAGATTTTTAATGAATTTAAATTATAAACGTTCTAATGAACCTATTTTTTGGTTGTTATTTAGTTTTGGTGGAATGTGGAGTTCTCTTATTAGTCCTATAATTATTATTTTAGTAGGATTTTTAATCCCATTTGATTTGATACCTAAATTATCTTGTTATGAAAGAAATTTAATTTTTTGTAAAAGTATTATAGGTAGTTTTTTTATTTTTTTTATGATTGTTTTACCTATATGGTGTGGAATGCATCGCATTTATCACACTTTGAATGATATAAAATTTTATATACCTAGATCTAAAATAATATTTTATGGTATAACAATAATTGTGAATGTAATTGCGTTTTTTTCTTTATTTATTTTATAAAATTATTTTTGATAAATATCATACAATTTTAATTGTTGTTTGGTATTTATTTTTTATAATTTTATAATTTTATAATTTTGTAAAAAAATATTTTTTATTAAAAATAATTATAGTTATTTTTTTAGGATTTTATACGTGAAATATATTCTCCAGAACGAGTATCTACACGAATTATTTCATTTTTTTTAATAAATGAAGGAACTTTGACAATTGCTCCTGTATTTAAAATTGCTTGTTTACTAGATCCATTTACTGTGTTACCTTTTATATAAGGACTTGTACTAATAACTTTTAATTCAATAAAATTTGGAGGTGTTACTATAATTGGATGTCCATTCCATAATGTTATACAACAATCTATTTGATGAATAAGCCATTTAGCATTAGAACCAACAGATTTTTTATCTGCTGATAATTGTTCAAAAGTTTTATTATTTATAAAATACCATAATTCATTATCATTATATAAATAAGTTAAATTTATTTCCGTAATATTAGCAGATTCAACATAATCAGTTGTTTTGAATATTTTTTCTAAAATTTTTTTAGAAATTAATTTTTTAATACGTACACGTACAAATGCCTGACCTTTTCCAGGTTTAACAAATTCGGCATTAAGAATTACAGAAGGTTCTTTATCTAATATAATTTTAAGTCCGGAACAAAATTCATTAGTATTATAAGTGATCATAGATTCTCCTGATTTTATAGAAAATAATTTAAAATGAATAATATTATAAATAATAAAAAAATATATAAAGAAAATTGAATGCAAAAATTAACTGAAGTAGTTACTGATTCAAATAAATTACTAGAATTACTTAATTTAAAAAATAATCAAGTTTTAAATAAAATCATTAATAATGATAAAACATTTCCTTTGTACGTACCATTACATTTTTTAAATAAAATAAAAAAAGGAGATCCTTTAGATCCATTATTATTGCAGATTTTATCTGTAAAAAACGAATTAAAAACAAAAATTAATTTTTCAATTGATCCTAATATGGAACATTTTAATAAAATACCAGGATTATTACATAAATATTATAATAGAGTTTTACTTATAGTAAAAGGAAGATGTGCATTAAATTGTCGTTATTGTTTTCGTAAAAATTTTCCATATAAAAATAACAAAGGAAATAAAAAAAATTGGTTGTTTGCAATAAATTATATAAAAAAACATATTATGTTAGATGAAGTTATTTTATCAGGAGGTGATCCATTAATTGCGAAAGATCACGAAATATATTGAATAATAAAAAAAATTGAAAAAATTACACATATAAAACGTCTTAGAATACATACTAGGTTTCCAATTGTAATACCGGAACGTATCACTGATAATTTATGTAAAATATTATCGAATTCACGATTGCAAATAATTTTTGTTACTCATATTAATCATGCTAATGAAATTGATGAAGAATTCGCTTTCGCAATGAAGAAATTAAAACAATCTAATATTATCTTACTTAATCAAAGTGTTTTATTAAAACGAATAAATGATAATACTAATACATTATTAAATTTAAGTAATTCATTATTTGATGTTGGAATTTTACCTTATTATTTGCATGTATTAGATAAAGTTCAAGGAACATATCATTTTTTAGTTACAGATGCTAAAGCAAAAAGATTAATAAGAGAATTATTAACTAAGCTATCTGGGTATCTTGTACCAAAACTTGTAAAAGAAAAAGCCGGTAAATTAAGTAAAATTTTACTAGATATTAATTTAAATTAATGAATTATTTTTTTTGTTTTAAATATTTGATTTTTTAAAAATATTTTTTGAAAAAAATATCGGTACAACTAAAATGTTAATACCGATATTTAAAAATTTAAAAATATTAATTATATAAATATATTACATCATTCCATTCATCCCGTTCATTCCACCACCCATTCCACCTGTTACATTTGAATCAGATGTATTTGATTTAGGAAGATCGGCAATCATAGCTTCAGTAGTAATCATTAAACCTGCTACAGAAGCAGCAAATTGAAGAGCAGAACGTGTAACCTTAGTTGGATCTAAAATTCCCATTTTAATCATATCGCCATAGTTAGCTGTTACAGCATTATATCCTTCATTACCTTTAGCTGCTTTTACATTGTTAACTATAACTGATGCTTCTTCTCCTGCATTTGTAACTATTTGACGCATAGGAGCTTCCATTGCACGTAATGCAACACGTATACCAACATTTTGTTCTTCGTTATCACCTTTTAATGTTTCTAATTTAGTTGCAACACGAACAAGAGCGGTACCACCACCAGCAACAACTCCTTCTTCTACAGCAGCTCTTGTAGCATGTAATGCATCATCAACACGAGCGCGTTTTGCTTTCATTTCAACTTCAGTTGCTGCACCTACTTTTATTACTGCAACACCACCAGCTAATTTAGCAACGCGTTCTTGTAATTTTTCACGATCATAATCTGAAGTTGATTCTTCTATTTGTTGACGAATTTGAATAATACGTCCTGCAATAGCAGTTTCTTTACCTAATCCATCTATAATAGTTGTAGTATCTTTATTTATAACAATTTTTTTTGCTTGGCCTAAATCTTCTAATGTTGCTTTTTCTAATTCCATCCCAATTTCTTCTGAAATAACTGTTCCGTTAGTTAATGTAGCTATATCTTGTAACATTGCTTTACGACGATCACCAAATCCTGGTGCTTTTACAGCTGCTACTTTTACTATCCCGCGAATAGTATTAACAACTAATGTTGCTAATGCTTCTCCTTCAACATCTTCAGCTATAATAAGAAGAGATTTACTTACTTTTGCAACATTTTCTAATATAGGTAATAATTCGCGAATATTAGAAATTTTCTTATCAACTAATAAAATAAATGGGTTTTCTAATTCAACAGAACCAGTCTCTGCTTTATTAATAAAATAAGGTGATAAATATCCACGATCAAATTGCATTCCTTCTACTACATCAAGTTCATCATCTAATCCTGTACCTTCTTCTACAGTAATTACTCCTTCTTTTCCTACTTTTTTCATAGCTTCTGCAATTAATTTACCTACAGTTTCATCAGAATTTGCAGATATAGTACCAACTTGAGCAATTGATTTACTATCTGAACAAGGAACAGATAGTTCTTTTAATCCTTCAACAGCTGCTAATACAGCTTTATCTATACCACGTTTTAAATCCATAGGATCCATTCCAGCAGCAACTGCTTTTAGTCCTTCAGCAACAATTGATTGTGCTAAAACAGTAGCTGTTGTTGTCCCGTCACCGGATGAATCATTTGCTTTAGAAGCTACTTCTTTTACCATCTGTGCACCCATGTTTTCAAATTTATCATCTAATTCTATTTCACGTGCTACAGATACTCCATCTTTAGTTATAACAGGCGAACCAAAAGATTTATCAAGAATTACATTACGTCCTTTAGGTCCTAAAGTTACTTTTACTGCATCAGCAAGAATGTTAACACCACGAAGCATCTTCGTACGTGCATCACTACCAAATTTAACGTCTTTAGCTGCCATTATCTATTCCTTTTAACTTTTATTTTATTAAGAAATTATGCTTCAACAATCGCTAAAATTTCACTTTCTGACATTATTAATACTTCTTCGTTATTAATTTTTTCGACTTTTACACCATAACCATCGTTAAAAATTACGATATCGCCAACTTTTACATCTGGTATTTTAATCTCACCATTTTCGAGAACACGTCCATTACCTACAGCAAGTACTTCGCCATGATTTGATTTCCCTGCTGCTGTTCCAGTTAATACAATTCCACCAGCTGATTTAGATTCAACTTCTTTACGTTTTACAATAACACGATCATACAATGGGCGAATTTTCATTAACAATTCCTCTAAATAAACAAAGTTTTTACTTAAAAAGAACTGATACTATAAGAAAAATTAGTATCATGTTTGATAACATTTGGGGGTTATACAAACAGTTTTCAAGTGGGGTGTTATTATTTTTTTTATTTTTATATAATTATTTTTATTTTTTATAAAAAAATAGTATTCTTAATTTTAAAGAATTATATTAATTTTAAATTCTAAATGATTTAATTATAATAAGAATACTATACTAAAATATTAATATTTAATAAATGTTTTTAATTTTTATCTTTATGTAAAAATTATAATAAATTATTTATTTTTTATTTTTTTATTTATCTTTTTCTTCTATAGATATTATTTGTATTTTTTCCTCTTCTGGTAATTCATATTCTATAGTAATTGTTAAAAGCCCGTTTGATAAATTAGCTTTTTCTATTTTTACGTTTTTTCCTAAATCAAATTTTAATGAAAATTGTCCTTGTAATATTTCACGATGTATCCATTTTTCATTATCTTGTTTTTTTTCTTTTTTTTCACCTTTTATTGATAAAAGTCCACTTTTTAATGAAATATCTAATTCATTTTCTTTATATCCTGGTACACTAACTGTTAATTCATAATGACTTTCATTAATTTGTTTAAGATTATATGTTTGTAATGGTCTTGAAATTGGTTTTGTTCCTGTTAATTGACTAAACAAACGATCTATTTGATCAAATCTATTTGATAAAACATTATCAGAAATTAAAGGAAAAAAAGAAAAAGGTTTAATTTTATCCATAAATACCTCTCGATTTTATTTATTATATAATATATCATTTTATTATATATAATATATATAAGAATTTATTTTAATATTTCAAGTATAAATAAAATATTTTTTAAATTATTTTTTAACTTAATTAAAATTTTTTATATAAAATATGCGTAATTTTTATATAAAATATAAATATTAATATTTTGTAGTATATTATCTAATCAATGCATGCATTTCTTGTAATGAAATTATATTTTTAATTGGGTTTATATTTAATGATATTATTGTAGCAAAACTACCATTTAAAGTAGTATCATAATAAACGTTATATTTTAATGCATTATAACGTATTAATTTTGAATCTTTAATTGCTTGTTTATCAGAAGTTGTATTAACAATATAATTATATTCACCATTTTGAATCATATCTTGAATATGTGGATTGCCTTCATTTACTTTATTTACCAATCTTGAAAAAATTCCTGCTTTTTTTAAAGCTAATGACGTACCTTTAGTTGCATCTAATTTAAAACCTTGATTTAATAATTCAATAGCTAAATTGATAACACGTGTTTTATCTTCATCACGAACAGATAATAATACACGTCCAGGTTTTTTTATAATAGAATTACTACTTAACATTGCTTTAGAAAAAGCTTCTGCAAAGGTATTACCAACACCCATAACTTCTCCTGTTGATCTCATTTCAGGACCAAGAATTGGATCTATACCTTGAAATTTATTAAACGGTAATACTGCTTTTTTTATAGAAAAATATGGCGGTATGATTTCTTTTGTAATATTCAATTGTTTTAATGTTTTACCAACCATAATACGCGCTGCAACTTTAGCTAAAGAAACACCTGTTGCTTTTGACACAAAAGGTATAGTTCTTGAAGCACGTGGGTTTACTTCTATAATATAAATTTCATTATTTTTTATTGCAAATTGTACATTCATAAGTCCACAAATACCTAATTCAACAGCAAGATTATGTACTTGTTTACGTATTAAATTTTGTATTTCATTACTTAAAGTATAAGCTGGTAATGAACATGCAGAATCGCCTGAATGAACCCCTGCTTGTTCAACATGTTCCATAATTCCACCGATTAACACTGTTTTTTTATCACAAACAATATCTACATCAACTTCTATCGCATTTTCTAAAAAACGATCTAATAAAACTGGTTCATTACTAGAAATATTAAATATATTTTTAAAATAATTACGTAAATCTTTTTCGTTATATATAATTTCCATAGCCTTTCCACCTAATACATAAGATGGTCTAACTACTAATGGATATCCAATATTATATGATTTATCAATTGCTTCTTTTACGTTTGTTACTGTTATATTTTTTGGTTGTTTTAAATGTAAATGATTAATTACTTGTTGAAAACGTTTTCTATTTTCTGCTCTATCTATTGAATCAGAACTAGTTCCTATGATTGGAACGCCAGCTTCTTCTAATGATTTTGATAACTTTAATGGGGTTTGCCCACCATATTGTACTATTACTCCTTTAGGTTTTTCGATACGAACAATTTCTACTATACTTTCAAGAGTAATTGGTTCAAAATATAGACGATCTGATATATCATAATCTGTTGAAACAGTTTCTGGATTACAATTAATCATAATTATTTCGTAACCATCTTCTCTTAAAGCAATAGAAGCATGCACACAACAATAATCAAATTCTATACCTTGACCAATGCGATTTGGTCCAGAACCTAATATTATGATTTTTGGTTTTTTATTATTAGGATTACATTCACATTCATCTTCATAAGTAGAATACATATAAGCTGTATGTGTTATAAATTCTGCAGCACAAGTATCAACACGTTTATAAACTGGATATAGATTATAATTTTGACGTAATTTACGTATTGTTTTTTCATCCGTTCTAATTAAGTAAGCTAATCGTGCATCAGAAAAGCCTTTACGTTTTAATATTCGTAAAAATTTTTTTGTTATTTTATTAATAGATTTTTTTGCTATTAATTGCTCTAATTTTATTAATTCTTTTATTTGAGATAAAAACCAACAATCAATATTTGTTAAATTAAAAATAAAATTAATTGATAAACCTATACGAAAAGCATCTGCAATATACCAAATGCGTTCTGCGCCAGGATTTTTTAATTCGTAAATAATATGTTTTAACGTATTTTTGTCATTTTTTAAAATTTTAGAATCAAAACCGGCAGCACCAACCTCTAATCCACATAATGCTTTTTGTATTGATTCTTGAAATGTGCGTCCAATTCCCATTACTTCACCAATAGATTTCATTTGAGTGGTCAATCTATCATTTGTACCAAAAAATTTTTCAAAATTAAAACGTGGAATTTTTGTTACAACATAATCTATGGATGGTTCAAAAGATGCAGGTGTTTTATTACCGGTAATGCTGTTTGTTAATTCGTCAAGTGTATATCCTATAGCTAATTTTGCTGATATTTTTGCTATAGGAAAACCTGTGGCTTTTGATGCTAATGCAGATGATCGTGAAACACGTGGATTCATTTCTATAATAACTAATCTACCATCTTTTGGATTAAGTGCAAATTGAACATTAGCCCCACCAGTTTCTATACCAATTTCTCGCAATACAGAAATAGAAGCATTTCTCATTATTTGATAATCTTTATCAGTTAAAGTTTGAGCTGGAGCAACTGTTATAGAATCTCCAGTATGTATGCCCATTGGATCAAAATTTTCTATAGAGCAAACAATAATACAATTGTCTTTTTTATCACGTACCACTTCCATTTCATATTCTTTCCAACCAATTAATGATTCATCAATTAATAATTCATTATTTGGCGATAAATTAAATCCAGAAAAACAAATTTCTTTAAAATCGTTATTATTATAAGCAATTCCACTACCAGCCCCACCCATTGTAAACGATGGACGAATAATACATGGAAATCCAATTTTTTTTACTATATAATATGCTTCATGTATATTATGTGCTATACCTGAACGAGTAGTATTTAATCCAATTTTTTTTACAGCGTTATTAAAACGATATCGATTCTCTGCTTTATCAATAGCATCCACAGTTGCCCCAATCATTTTAATATTAAATTTTTTTAAAATACCATTGCGTTCAAGATCAATAACGCAGTTAAGTGCTGTTTGCCCACCCATAGTAGGCAAAATAGCATCTGGTAATTCTTTTTCGATAATTTTACTAACAATTTCCCAATTAATTGGTTGAATATAAGTTACATCTGCAATATCCGGATCAGTCATAATGGTTGCTAGATTTGAGTTAACTAAAATAACTCGATATCCTTCTTCTTTTATTGCATTACATGCTTGTACCCCGGAATAATCAAATTCACATGCCTGACCAATTGTGATTGGCCCAGCTCCTAAAATCAAAATGCTTTTTATATCTATACGTTTTGTCATTTTTACTCCTGTATTATTTGCATTTTGATATGATATGTTTTTGTTTATAATTATTAATTAAATTAATAAAGTGATCAAATAATTTATTAGCATCATGTGGTCCAGGACTTGCTTCAGGATGTCCTTGAAAACTAAAAAAAGGTTTATTTATATGATGAATACCTTGTAATGTTCCATCAAATAATGATTTATGAGTTATTCGTAATGTTTTTGGTAATGTAAGCTCATCAACTATAAAGTTATGATTTTGTGATGTAATTATAATTGTATCATTATCTAAATCTTTAACAGGATGGTTTGCACCATGATGACCAAATTTCATTTTTACAGTATTAGCTCCATTAGCTAATGCTAATAATTGATGACCTAAACATATACCAAATATAGGTATATTTTTTTTTAAAAATTTTTTTATTTCTTTAATTACATTAATACATAAAGATGGATCACCAGGGCCATTAGATAAAAAAATACCATCTGGATTCATTGATAATACTTTTTCTGTTGATGTTATAGATGGGACAAGTGTTATATTGCAACCACGATTAATTAACATATGTAAAATATTTTTTTTAACACCAAAATCATAGGTAACAACATGTAATAATTTTTTTTTATTTGTGCTTAATTTATTATTTTTTAATGGCAAAAAACATTTTTTATAATTATAAATTTTATTTGTACCAATATTTTGTGATAAATTTACATTTTTTGATTTTGAAAAAAAATTTATTTTTTCTAAAATTATTTTTTTTTTTTGTTTTTTACCAGTAAAAATACATCCATTTTGTGTTCCTTTATTTCTTAATAAACGAGTTAATTTTCTAGTGTCTATATCTGAAATTGCAATAATTTTGTGCCGTTTGAGATATTTGTTAAGACTTTCTTTTCCTCTAAGTTTGTTATATGTTATTGATAAATCACGAATTATTAAACCTTTTATATGTATTTTTTGTGATTCTTCATCATTATTATTAACACCAACGTTACCAATATGTGGATATGTAAAAGTAATAATTTGATTAGAATAAGAAGGATCTGTAATTATTTCTTGATATCCAGTCATTGATGTATTAAAAACTATTTCTCCAATTGTGATTCCTTCAATACCTATACTGTAACCGTGAAATTCTGTACCATCTTCTAAAATTAATGTAGCTAACTTATTCAAAATGGTCCTCCAAAATAATGATTATACTTTAGATTTTTAATTTTATTCTTTATAAAAGCAATATTAATTTTATTTAAATTGAATAAGTAAGTGAAAATAAAATAAAAATATAAATTGATAAAGTTTTTACAAAAAAATTATAAAAATATAATAATTTTTATACGAAAGATAATTATAAATCATTTATATTTAATACATCTTTCATGTTATATAAACCTATTTTTTTATCTATTATCCAATTAGAAGCTTTTATTGCACCTTTAGCAAATGTTGCTCTATTTGATACTTTATGTATTATTTCGATTTGTTCACCAATATTCGCAAATATTACAGTATGTTCACCAACAATATCTCCAGCTCTAATCGTTGTAAAATTAATTGTACCTTTTTTTCGATTTTTTATATCAGAAATACAATTTTTTAAGTTTTTTCCTAATGCATTAGCTATTGATTCTCCAATAGTTAATGCTGTTCCTGAAGGTGAATCAATTTTATTGCGATGGTGTAGATCTATAATTTCTATATCACTATTAATTCCAATTATTTTGGTAGTTTTTTCTGCTAATTTTAATAATAAATTAGCTCCAATACTAAAATTTGAAGAATATACAATTGGTATAATTTTACTAGCATTAATAATTATTTGTTTTTCTTGATCATTAAAACCAGTTGTTCCAATAATCATTGGTTTTAATTTTTTTATGCAAAAAGACAAGCATTCTAAAGTAAATTTTGGAATACTAAAATCTATAAGAACATCAAAATCATCAATAATTTCATTTAATGAATCGGTAATAATTACTCCAAGTTTTTTTGTTTTAATAAAATTTCCTACATCAACTTTAATATATTCAGAATCTTTTCGTGCAATAGCTGCTATAAGTATCATATTGTTTTCATTTTTTAAAAGTTTAATTAATTGACGACCCATTCGTCCAGCAGCTCCAGTAATTACAATACGTATAATTGATTTTTTCATTTTATTCTGTTTGTAGTTAATGTTAAAAATAAATCTAAAATTTAAGTTTATTTATATAAAATTATTATATTTATAGCTTTATTTTAAATAATTTATTTTAAAATTTTTGGTAATGTAAAAAACATTTTTTCGTCATTTGCTTGCATTTCAATTACATGTTTAACTCCAAGTTTTTTTAATTTTTTTAATATTTGTAATATTAAAATATTAGGTACTGATGCTCCAGCAGTTAAACCAATTATTTTTATATTACGCAACCATTCAATATTAATATCGTTAACACAATCAATTAAATAAGCTGGTTTGTTAATTTTTAATATTAATTCTAATAAACGATTTGAATTTGATGAATTTTTAGATCCTACAATTAAAATAAGATCAGATTTTTTAGCTATTTTTTTTATTGCTTTTTGACGATTTATAGTTGCATAACAAATATCAGATTTAATTTGGCCAATAATGTTTGGAAAAGATTTTGTAAGTTCATTAATAATATTAGATGCGTCATCAATAGAAAATGTTGTTTGTGTTATAAACAATAATTTATTTATATTTTTAACTTTTAAATTATAAACATCTTTTATATTTTTAATTAAATATATTCCTCCTTTATCATTATTATATTGACCTATAGTACTATTAATTTCTGGATGACCATGATGTCCAATTAAAATAACTTCATTGCCTTTGTTATTCGCTTTAGTTACTTTTATATGATTTTTTTTTACCAATGGACACGTTGCATCTAATATTACATTAAAATTACGAGAATATGCTTCTTGACGAATAGATTTGGATACACCGTGTGCAGAAAATATTAAAACTGAATTGTCTGGTATTTCTGAAAAATTTTCTATAAAAATAACTCCTTGTTTTAATAAATTATTTATAATATATTTATTATGCACTAATTCATGAAGAACATAAATTGGTGCTCCATATTTTTTTAATGCTAATTCTACAATGTTAATTGCACGTTTTACTCCTGCACAAAGTCCACGAGGTTTAGCTAATAATATTTTCATAATTTTTAAAATTATTTATTTTTTAAAATTAAAATTTATTTTTTAAAAAAACTATATATAATCATATATTACAAAAATAATGTTTTATAAAAATTTATTTTTTATTTTTTATTATATAATAGTTATCAAATATTATTAAAAAAGTTCCAATACTAATAAATATATCTGCAAAATTAAAAATCGGCCAACAAAAACTTTTAATATAAAAATATATATAATCTATAACAAAACCATGAATTAAACGATCAATAATATTTCCAATTGCCCCGCCAATAATAAATCCATAAGCAAAATTACTTAAATATTTTTTTGAACTTTGTTGATACATTATATATATTAGAACAATAGAGATAATTATAGCAATGATTGATAGAAACCAACGTTGTAATTCATGATCGCTAGATAAAAATCCAAATGCAATTCCAAAATTTTGTGTGTATACTATTTTTAATGATTTCATTATATGATATGATTCATATAGTTTAAATTTATTAAAAATAATTTGTTTTATTAATAAATCAAAAGTTGCAATTATAATAATTAACCATGTAAATCGTAGTCCAGTAGAACAAATATATAGTTTCATTAAACAAATTTACGTACCTCCCCATCACCAAAAATATTACTAATACATCGATTACAAATATCTTTTTGTTGTAAATTTATAGATATATCCTTTGTATAATGCCAACATCTATTACATTTTTTACCTTCAGCTTTATTGCAAATTATTTTAAGTCCATTTAATCCGCTATTTTTTGCATCATTAGGAGATTCATTGATATTTAAAATTTTAATTTGTGATGTCATAAAAACAAAATGTAGTTCATCACGTAACATATTTAATTTTTTAAATATATCATTGTCAGCATATAAAATTAACGATGTTTCTAATGAAGATTTTATATATTTATTTCTACGAGCTTGTTCTAAAATTTTATTTACTTCTGTTTTAATTATTAGTATTTTTTTCCAAAAATTATCATTCATTTCAATAGAATTATTTAAACAAAATAGACCATCATACCATTCTTCTGTAAAAACAAATTTAGATCTTTTACCTGGTAACTTTTTCCATATTTCATCAGAGGTAAATGAAAGAATAGGAGAAATCCAACGAACTAATGATTCTATTATATGAAATAAAGCAGATTGACAACTATAACAATTTAAACTGTTACTTTTAGTTGTATATTTTCGATCTTTAATAATATCTAAATAAAAAGAACTCATTTTAATAGAACAAAAATGAGTTATATGTTTTATAACAGAAAAAAAATCATATTTATTATATGATTTTATAATTTTTTTTTGTGTTTTAAATGCTTGCCCAACAGCCCAATAATCTATTGAAATCATATTTTTTGGTTTTACAATATTTATTTCAGGATTAAAATCATTTAAATTTGCTAATAAAAAACGAGCTGTATTACGAATATGACGATATGAATCTATAACACCTTTTAAAATTTCATCTGAAATTGCTATATCATTGTTATAATTACTACAAGCAACCCATAAGCGTAAAATGTCAGCACCAAATTTATTAATAATATCTTTTGGACTAATAGTATTACCTATAGATTTAGACATTTTACGATTTTGTCCATCAACAACAAAACCATGAGTTAAAACTTGATTATAAGGATGTTTTTTTTTTGTTATTACAGATAATATTAGTGATGACATAAACCAACCACGATGTTGATCTAATCCTTCAAGATATAAATCTACAGAATTACCATGATATTCTAGGCGATTATCTATAACCGTAAAATATGTTGAACCTGAATCAAACCAAACATCTAATGTATCTTGGATTTTTTCATAAGAATTAGCTTCATTACCAAGTATATCTTTTATATTAAGATCCCACCAAGCTTGTATGCCATTATTTTCAACTTTATTTGCTATATCTTCAATTAATTCTAATGTACGAGGATGTAATTTTCCTGTTTTTTTATGAACAAATAAAGTGATTGGTGTTCCCCAAATTCGTTGTCTTGAAATACACCAATCAGGACGATTTTCTAACATTGATTTTATCTGTAAAAAACCTGTGGATGGGATCCATTTTACATAATTAATTTCATTTAATAATTGTTTACGTAAATTGTTTTTGTTCATGCATATAAACCATTGTTTAGTAGCACGAAAAATAACAAGTGTTTTATGACGCCAACAAAATGGAACTTTATGAGTAATATAATTTTTATAAAATAAACATTGTTTTTCATTTAATATTTTAATAATAATGTCATTAGATTTAAAAATAAAAATCCCGTTTAATAATGGATGAATATTAAATAAAAAACATCCGTTAGAATCAATTAGATTTGCTAATTTTAATTTATATTTTGAAGCAACTATATAATCTTCTTGACCATGATCTGGAGCTGTATGAACTGCACCTGTGCCTACATTTAATACAACATGATTACTTAAAATTATAGGAACATTAAAATTCATAAATGGGTGTTTAAAATAAAATAATTCTAATTCATTACCATTGCATATACCATGTATAGTCCAATTTTTTTTTCCAATTGTTTTCATTAAATCTATAACAAGATCACTAGCTAAAATAATTAATTCATTATCTACATCAATTAAACTATACTGTGCTTTTGGATTTATAGAAATAGCACGATTAGCAGGTAAAGTTCATGGTGTGGTTGTCCAAATTATTATAGATATACTTTTATTACATATAAATCCAAATTTTTTGCATATTTCATCACTATTCAAAGCTTCGAATCGAACATATATAGCTGGAGATATATTTTTATGATACTCAACTTCAGCTTCAGCAAGTGAAGATTTGCATTCTGTACACCAATAAACAGGTTTAAATTTTTTTACTAAATTATTATTTTTGATGATTTTTCCTAAAACTCTTATAGTATCAGCTTCTACTTTAAAATTCATTGTATAATATGGTTTATTCCAATCACCTAGTACACCTAAACGAATAAAATCTTTTTTTTGTTTTTCAATTTGAAATTGAGCATATTCACGACATTTAATACGAAATTCAGTATCAGATATATGTTTTTTATTTTTTTTTAAATACTGTTCGATTTTATGTTCAATTGGTAAACCATGACAATCTCAACCAGGAATATATGGAGAATCATATCCATTTAATCCTTTAGATTTTATAATAATATCTTTAAGAATTTTATTAACTGAATGTCCAATATGGATGTTACCATTTGCATATGGAGGTCCATCGTGTAAAATAAACATTTTTTTTCCAAGTTTAGATTCACGTATTTTTTGATATAATTTATTTTTATACCAATATTCTAATATTTCTGGTTCGTGTTTAACAAGATTAGCACGCATTTCAAAATTGGTTTTTGGAAGATTTAATGTATCTTTATAATCACTCATGAATTTTATTCCATTTATATGTTAAAAAATATTTTTTTTAAATTTTATTAAAATATTTTTTTGTTGCAATTACATCTTTTATAATTTGTTTTTTTAATTTTTTTAAAGATTTAAATTTACGTTCATTTCGTAATTTTTTAAGCAATACTACATTTATATAACATCCATATAAATTCATATTTATATCAATTATATAAACTTCTAATTGTATTTCTTTTGATGATAAAGTTGGTTTTTTACCGATATTTGCTACACCTTGTAATACTTTTTTATGTAATCCATATATTTCTACAATATAAACTCCTGTAACAGGAGTAACAAAACGTTTTAATAATAAATTTGCTGTAGGAAAACCTATTTTTCTACCAATTTGTTCACCATATATAACTCGTCCACTAATACAATAATGATGCCCTAATAATTTTTCTGCTAAAATAAAATTATTTTTTTGAATTACCTTTCGAATTAATGTGCTACTGATTCTAATTTTAGAATCACATAAACTCTCTGTATTAATAATATTAAAATTAAATATTTTAGAAATTTTTTTTAAAAAATTGAAATCTCCTATACGATTTTTTCCAAAACGAAAATCATCACCTATAATAAGATATTTAGTATTTAATTTATTAACAAGAATTTTAGATACAAAATCAAAATGTGTTAACGATGCAATATATTTATTAAATTTAATGATTAACAAATAATGTATATTAATTTCTAATAAATATTTTACTTTATCACGAAAACTCGTTAAACGAGCAGGTGTTTTTGTATTTTTTGAAAAAAATTCAAGTGGTTGAGGTTCAAAAAGTATTACTACAGTTGGAAGATTTAACTGTTTTCCTTTTAACTTTAAATTGTTAAGTAATAATTGATGTCCTCTATGAACACCATCAAAATTACCTATAGTTAATACACAACCAGAATGGTATGCTTTAATATTATGCATACCTCGAATTATCTCCATATCAAATTAACGCCAAAATCATTATAATATTGCAAAAATGATATATTTTAAATATAAAAACATTTTTAAAAAAAATTATATAAAAATATAATTTTATAATTAATTTGTTAAATAATTATAATAAATTATATTTATTTTATATTTAATAATAATTAAAAAACAAAAAAGCAAAACAATACAATAATATTATTATATATTATAATATATATTATATATTATTTAATATTAAATAAATTATTTATGATAAAATGATTTATTATTTGATTTTTTTAAAAAAAATTATATTTTAAAACATATTAATATTTTGTTTTTTAATATAAAACAACAAATAAAATTTGGAGGTTGTTATTTTGGCTAATATTAAATCAGCTAAAAAACGTGTTATTCAAGCAGAAAAACGTCGTAAACAAAATACAAGTCAACGTTCTATGATTCGTACTTTTATAAAAAAAGTTTACTTTGCAATATCTACAGGTAACAAAGAATTAGCTAAAAAAGCATTTAACGATATGCAACGTATTGTTGATCGTTATGCTGCTAAAGGAATAATACATAAAAATAAGTCAGCACGTCATAAATCTAATTTATCAGCTAAAATCAAGATAATGTAATATTAAAACCGGCTAATCCCGGTTTTATATTAATTATATATTAATATGTTCATAAAATATTATTTTGTTAAATCATCGAAAAATTTTCTTACACCATCTAAAAAACTTTTTGAACGCGGACTATTTTTTTCTCCACTAATACCACCAAGCGATTCTCCAAATATCTCAAGTAACTCTTTTTGTCTTTCATTTAATTTAACAGGAGTTTCAACAACAATTCTACACATTAAATCACCATATGTATTTCCTCGCACTGATTTTACACCTTTACCTTTCATTCGAAAAGTTTTTCCAGTTTGAGTTTCCGCTGGAATTTTTAATTTTACACAACCATCAATAGTTGGTACTGCGATTTCACCTCCTAATGCTGCAATAGAAAAATTAATAGGTACATCACAATTTAAATTATTACGATCACGTATAAATATATTATGAGGTAATACATTTATTTGTACAAATAAATCTCCTGATTGTGCACCATTTATCCCTGCTTCTCCTTCGCCAGATAATCTAATACGATCTCCAGTATTTATACCTGCAGGTATTTTTACAGATAATGTTTTATATCGTTCAATTCTACCTTGTCCGTGACATTTATTACATGGATTTTTAATTATTTTTTTTCTGCCATTACAACCAGGACATGTTTGTTGTATTGAAAAAAAACTTTGACGAACATGAATTTGTCCTATTCCATGACACATTGAACAAAATTCTGCACTAGTTCCAGGTCTTGAACAAGTTCCATTACAAAAATTACAAGTAACAAGTGTTGGTATTCTAATTTCTTTTGTTATTCCTCGTACAACTTCTTCTAGAGTTAATTCTATATTATATTGTAAATCTGAACCACGAAATTGACGATTCTGTTTTTTATTTCCTCCAAAAATATCACCAAAAACATCACCAAAGATATCACTAAAACTAGTGCTATCACTAGATATATTTTGTTCGAATCCAGAATGACCATATTGGTCATAAGTTGCTCTTTTTTGATTATTAGAGAGAACTTCATAAGCTTCTTTTATTTCTTTAAATTTAGCTTCTGATTCATTTTTTTTATCCTGATTTCTATCAGGATGATATTTTATTGCCAATTTTTTATATGCTCGTTTTATTTCTTTATCTGATGCATTTTTTTCGACACCTAAAATATCATAAAAATCTTTTTTTACCATTTAACTAACCATTAACAAACAAATTATTATTTAATTTTAAATTAATAGCTTATTTAATTTTCTAAATTAATTATATATTTATATACATAAATATTTATAAATAAAATAAACAATGTTATTTTTTATCTTTATCATTAATTTCTTCAAATTCAGCATCAACAACATTATCATCTTTTTTTGTTTTTTCGCATGTTTTATCACATTTTTGTTTTTTATTTTGTTGTGTAATTTCAAAAAGTTTTGTAGATTCTGTTATTAAAGCAGAAATTTTTTCTTCAATATCTTTTTTATCTTCATTTTTCATTGATTTTTCTAATTCATTAATAATTTTTTCTATATTTTCTTTATCTGTTACTTGTAGTTTTTCATTAGCTTCTTTTACTTGTTTACGGGTGCTATGGATTAATTGATCTGCTTGATTACGAACTTGAACTAACTCTTCAAATTTACGATCAGTTTCAGAATTTATTTCTGCATCTCGTATCATTTTTTCAATTTCTTTATCATTTAATCCAGAAGAAGCTTTAATAGTAATATTTTGTTCACGTCCGCTATTTTTGTCTTTTGCAGAAACATGTAAAATACCATCAGCATCTATATCAAATGTAACTTCAATTTGAGGTATTCCTCTTGGAGCCGGTTGTATACCATCTAAATTAAATTGTCCTAACGATTTATTATTATTAGCACGTTTACGTTCACCTTGTAAAACATGAATAGTAACGGCAGATTGATTATCTTCTGCTGTTGAAAAAACTTGACTATGTTTTGTTGGTATTGTAGTGTTTTTTGGAATTAATGAAGTCATCACACCACCCATAGTTTCAATACCTAAAGATAATGGAGTAACATCAAGTAAAAGAACATCTTTAACATCACCTGATAAAACACCGCCTTGTACTGCAGCGCCAATTGCCACTGCTTCATCTGGATTAACATCTTTACGTGGTTCTTTTCCAAAAAAATCAGCAACAGCTTTTTGAACCATTGGCATTCGTGTTTGCCCACCAACTAATATAACATCATTTATATTATTTATATTTAATCCTGCATCTTTTAAAGCAATTTTCACTGGATCTATAGAACGTTTAACTAAATCTTCTACAAGAGATTCTAGTTTTGCACGAGTAACTTTAATGTTCATATGACTAGGTCCATTTGCATTTGCTGTTATATATGGTAAATTAACATTAGTTTGCTGTGCTGAAGAAAGTTCAATTTTTGCTTTTTCTGCAGATTCTTTTAATCTTTGCATTGCAAGTGAATCGTTACGCAAATCTATTCCTTGATCTTTTCTAAATTCTTCCACTAAATAATTAATTAATCTTGTATCGAAATCTTCTCCACCTAAATGAGTATCTCCATTGGTAGCTAAAACTTCATATGTTTTTTCACCATCAACTTCATCAAGTTCAATAATTGATAAATCAAATGTTCCACCACCCAAATCATAAACAGCAATTATTCGATTTCCAACTTCTTTATCTAAACCATAAGCTAATGCAGCTGCTGTTGGTTCATTTATAATACGTTTTACATCTAAACCTGCAATTCGACCAGCATCCTTAGTTGCTTGACGTTGAGCATCATTAAAATATGCTGGAACAGTGATAACAGCTTCTGTAATAGATTCACCTAAATAATCTTCTGCAGTTTTTTTCATTTTTTTTAAAACTTCAGCAGAAATTTGTGGGGGAGCAATTTTTTGCCCTTTTACATCAACCCATGTATCTCCATTATCAGCAGGAATAATTTTATAAGGCATAATATCAACATCTCGCTGAACTTCTTTATCTTGAAAACGACGACCAATTAAACGCTTTATTGCAAATAAAGTATTCTTTGGATTAGTTACAGCTTGACGTTTTGCTGGTTGACCAACTAATATTTCTCCATCTTGAGTATAAGCAATAATAGAAGGAGTTGTTCTATCTCCTTCACTATTTTCAATAACACGTGCAGATGAACCATCCATAATAGCAACACACGAATTAGTTGTACCTAAATCAATACCAATAATTTTACCCATCTAAATGCCTCCGAATTTTTTACTAATATTTCAATAACAACACATATGAGGCTAATATATTATATTTTCAAGTAGATTTTTACTTTAAAAACAAATTATTTTAACATATACATATTTATAATAATTAATATTATTAAAAATAATATTCATTTTTTAAATAAATAAAAAATTTTAAATATTAATCTTTTATTTTAATAAAAATATATTTTTAAAATTATTAAAAAATTATTTTAAATAAAATTATATTTTTATTTAAACTAATTATTAATTTTAATTCATTTTTTTAAATTTTTTAATATAAAAGCATTTTATATGTTAAAATTATTTTTCTATTTTATTAAAAAAATAAATTTATAGTTAAAATATAATTTTGTATTCTACTATACATATAGAATAATGTATATTTTGATATTTTATAATATTAAATTATAATTTTTATTATATATTTACATTATCCAAATAACTATTTTGGACTACGTTTGTATTTTATTACAAAAAAATAATTACATTATATCAAATCTATTATAAATTTTTCTAGTTTTTTTTGATCATTTATAAATTTACAAATTCCATCATTAAGTTTATTAACTGCCATTAAATTTTGATTATGTTGTAAATGAAACTCAGATTCAGTTAATTTATCAGTTGGTTTTTTTATTTTAGATGAATATATTAATTTACGAACAATTTCTCCTTGAGATTCTGATAATTCTTTTAATAAAATAGGTGGAATTGTTAAAATATCACAACCTGCTAATTCAATAATATCATTAATATCACGTAAACTAGCACCCATAATTAAAGTTTTGTATCCATGCATTTTATAATAGTTAAAAACTTCATTAACAAAAATTACACCAGGTGATTCTTTTTCTGTAAAATATTTTTCTTGTTTATTTTTTTTATACCAATCAAATATTCGCCCTATAAATGGGGAAATTAAAAATACATTTGATTCTGCACAAGCACGTGCTTGTGCAAAAGAAAATAATAAAGTTAAATTACAATTTATACCTTCTTTTTCTAATTTTTCAGCTGCTTTTATTCCTTGCCAAGTTGATGCTAATTTAATTAAAATACGATCATTATTAATATTTGAATCATTATATATTTTTATTATACGTTTTGCTTTTAATATACAGGCTTTTTCGTTATAGGAAAAATTAGCATCAATTTCAGTAGAAATTCTGCCTGGAATTATTTTTAATACTTCTAAACCAATATTAACAGAGAGTTTATCACATGCATCAATAACTTGTTGCTTGAGTTTTTTACTTTTCTTACGAGCCCATGTTATGGCTTCGTTAATCAATTTATTATATTTATTAAATTTTACAGCATTTAAAATTAACGAAGGATTAGTTGTTACGTCATGTGGCTTATATAATTTAATTACTTCAGTATCAATTGTATCTGCTGCAATAATTGTTGAATTACGTAATGAAGTTAATTTATCAATCATTTGATACTCCAAATTTGTTTTTATATTAATTTAAAAAATAATTAATATATATCAAAATGATATAAAATTTTAATTAAAATATTTTTATTAAAATTATTAATATGTAAATTATATTATTTTTTTAAAAAAATATTTTTAATATGATCAATTATAATTTTATATTATTTAATAAAAAATAACAAATGGAATAAAAATATAATAAAATAACAAAAATAAAATTTAATTTTAAATATTTAAATTTAAATTAATGAGAATTATATATTATTAAAAACTATAAAAAATATTTCAAAAAACATATTTTTGATTATTTTAAAAACAAATAAGTTATTAATGTAATAAAAACGATATTTTATATATTAATCAAAATAATTTTATTTTTTTATAAAAATATTTAAGAATATAGTTGTTTATAACATAAAAAATTTGTTTTTTCATATAAAAATATTTCTAAAAAATATTAAAAATACTTTATACAAAATTAAATATTACAAATAATTTTATATAAATAAATATTTAAAGTTATTTTTTATAAAATCGTTTTTTTTAATATATATTTTAATTAAATGTTTTATTTTTAATAATATATTAAAAAAATATATTTATTATAACATTATGCAATATTAATAGGAAAAGCAATAACGTCGTTAATTTTTTTAGAATTCAATGCAATCATAATTAAACGATCCACACCTACAGCAACACCTGAACAATTTGGTAACCCATGTTTTAATGCAGATAAAAAATATTTATCAATATGATATACAGGTAAACCTATTATATTTCTTTTAATATTGTTATCTTCTAGACGTTTTTGTTGTTCAGCAAAATTTGTTAATTCATCAAAACCATTTGCTAATTCCATTCCTTTATAATATATTTCAAAACGTTCAGAAACACGACAATCTTTTTTATTAATTTTTGCTAATAAAGCTTGTGTTGAAGGAAAATGATAGATTGTTATAGGTTTTTTTTTACCTAAAAAAGGTCTTATACAAAATTCAAAAAGAATTTCTAATATGCTATCCTTATTTTTTTTATATTTAATGATATCTTTTAAATTAAAATTTATTGCAATTTTCAATAAATCGGTTTTTTTTGCTAATAAAGGATCAATGTTTAAATATTTTATAAAAACATCTTTATAAGATGATAGTTCAGTATTATCACATTTTAAAATATATTGGAATAAATCATTAACTTCATTAATTAAATTATACATGTCAAAACATGGTCTATACCATTCGAGCATGGTAAATTCAGGATTGTGTTTTTTTCCAATTTCTTTATTTCTAAAACAACGACATAATTGAAATATAGGTCCGCTACCTGCTGCTAATAAACGCTTCATATGATATTCAGGACTAGTTATTAAATACATTTTAATAGGATTATTAATTCCTGGTTTTTTTAAAATTGTTTTAAATGAAGAGATATAAACATCTGTTGTTGCAAAATGACTTATTGTTGGTGTTTCTACTTCAATAACAGATCTATCATTAAAGAATTTTCTTATTTTTTTTATAATATTTGCTCTTTTTGATATATTGTTAATAGATATTGATGGTTTTCAATTTATTATTTTATTCATATTAAATTTCAAATTAAATTAATTTAATAATAAAAATATATAAATTAGTATCTAACAAGATATTAATTCAAAAATATAATAAATAGATACTATGTTGATTGTTTTATATATATTAAAGCATGTATAATATATTAAAAATATTTAAATATTTTTAAGTGATATAAGAATCATAGTAATATATTAAACATTATTTTACTTAGTTTATTTTATTATTTTTTAATTTTATTATTATTTTTTATTAAAAAATATTATATAAGATATTTTTAATTTTTGTAAAATTATTTACAAAATAATTATTTTATATTTAATGTTATTTGTTTTAAACAATTAAATTTTTATCAATAATTTCATATGAAATTTAATTTTTTTAAATAAATAAAATATTATGTAACCTATATATATAAACATAATATATATAAATATTATTAATATGTAATAATATATATTTATTATAAAAATTTAAATATAGAGTTTTATAACGTAAAATAAAAAAAATAATATTATTTTTATGATTAAATATTTATTTTTAATATGTATTATGATCAATTTTTTATTTTAAATATTCTTTAAAATACTTCAAATAATAAATAATATAAAACTTGTTTTATATAAAATTCACGATATATTATTGAATAATATAACATAGTTATTTTATTGCATAAGACTATATGATGATTTAACAAAATATTTTTAAAATATATAACTTAATGTTTTATTTTTTTATATGGAATAAAATGATGCATAACCCTTTATATCTTAAAAATATAATTTCTATTAATGATTTAAAACGAACAGATCTTGAATTAATAATAAAAGTAGCTAGTTTTTTAAAAAAAAAACAACTACCATATTTATTAAAACATAAGATAATAGCTAGTTGTTTTTTTGAAAATTCTACTAGAACCCGTTTATCATTTGAAACAGCTATTCATCGATTAGGAGCATCAGTAGTTGGTTTTTCTGATAGCAAAAGTATTTCATTTAAAAAAAAAGGTGAAACTTTTGCTGATACTATTTCAGTAATCAGTCATTATGCAGATGCAATAGTGATTCGTCATCCACAAGAAGGAGCAGCTCGTCTTGCTAGTCTTTATTCTAATAAAACACCAATAATAAATGCTGGTGACGGTTCAAATCAACATCCAACTCAAACATTATTAGATTTATTTACTATTAATGAAATACAAGGTCGTTTAGATTATTTACATATAGCAATGGTAGGAGATTTAAAGTACGGTCGTACTGTTCATTCATTAACTCAAGCATTATCTAAATTTAAAAAAAATTATTTTTATTTTATTGCACCAAATGCATTATCAATGCCAAATAATATTTTACGTATTCTTGAAGAGAAAAAAATAATTTATAGTTTACATGACAATATAGATAAAGTATTACCTAAATTGGATATTTTATATATGACACGTGTTCAAAAAGAACGTTTGGATCCATCTGAATATGTTAATGTAAAATCAAAAATCGTTTTGCATGCTAAAGATTTACATTTTGTAAAACCAACATTTAAAATACTACACCCATTACCACGTGTTGATGAAATAAAAATTTGTGTAGATAAAACTCCTTATGCTTATTATTTTCAACAAGCAGGAAATGGAGTTTATGCTAGACAAGCATTATTATTATTAATTTTAAAAAAAAAATTAATTTTTAGGAGAAAATAATTTTGATACGAAATAATAAATTACAAGTTGAAGCTATAAGTTATGGAACAGTTATAGATCATATTCCAGCTCAAATTGGGTTTAAATTATTAAAATTATTTAAACTTACAGAAACAGAAGAACGTGTTACTATCGGTCTTAATTTACCATCAAATAATTTAGGTAAAAAAGATATAATTAAAATTGAAAATACAGTTTTAACATCAAAACAAGCAAATCAATTAGCGTTGTATGCTCCAGAAGCTACAGTTAATTCTATAGAAAATTATCAAGTAATTAAAAAATTAACAATTATATTACCTAAATATATTAATAATATATTATTTTGTCCAAATGGAAATTGTATTAGTCATAATGAACATGTATCAAGTAAATTTATTGTAAAAAAAATACTTAAAAGAATTATTTTAATTTGTAATTTTTGTGAAAAAGAATTTGATAGAAAAGTTGTAATTGATAACCAATAATTTTAAAAAAAGTATATTTTTATAACATTAATTATAATCTTTTAATTATCGCTTATATTCTATAATAAAAATATTTTTGTTATAAAACTGTTTTTAAAAAATATAAAAAATATTTATCATAAATAAAATATTTCTATAAATTGTGCTTTACTTTTAAATATAATACAATATATAGTATTTTTAAGGATAAAATTAGTTTAAAAATTTAAAGGTGATAAATTGTGAACACAATTGTTTTAAAAAAAGATAAACGTCAAAGTATGTTTAATTTAAAAAAAATACAAAAAGAAATTAATATAGCTGCTTTTTTAATAAATATAAAAGATGATTCTTATTGTAATCAAATAATTAATGATATAAAAAATGAAATTAAAAAATATAAAGAAATTGATACTAATAAAATTAAAAAAATTGTAAAAAATCATTTAATTAACAGTAAATATAAAAATTTAGCTAATGCATATATCATATATATACAAAATAAATATGATAAATTAAAAAAACAAAACAAATTAATGAATGATATAAAAGGACTTATTGAACAAAATAATATTTCATTATTAAATGAAAATGCTAATAAAGATAGTAAAGTTATACCAACACAAAGAGATTTACTTGCTGGGATAATCGCTAAATATTATGCTAAAGAATATATTCTTCCTAAAGATATTGTAACTGCACATGAAAAAGGTGAAATTCATTATCACGATTTAGATTATGCTCCATTTTTTCCAATGTTTAATTGTATGATAATCGATCTTGAAGGAATGTTAACTAATGGTTTTAAAATGGGAAATGCAGAAATTGAAACACCAAAATCTATTTCAACTGCAACAGCAATAACTGCACAAATTATTGCTCAAGTAGCTAGTCATATATATGGCGGTACAACAATTAATCGAATAGATGAAATTTTGTCTCCATATGTTCTTATTAGTTATAAAAAACATTTAAAAACTGCAAAAGAATGGGGAATAAAAAATTCAAAAGAATATGCTGAAAAATCTACAGAAAAAGAATGTTATAATGCATTTCAGTCATTAGAATATGAAGTTAATACATTACATACTGCTAATGGACAAACACCGTTTGTTACTTTTGGTTTTGGTTTAGGTGAATCTAAAGAATCACGTTTAATTCAAAAATCTATTTTAAAAAATCGTATTGTTGGTTTAGGTAAAAACCGTAAAACAGCAATATTTCCAAAATTAGTTTTTGCTATAAAAAAAGGACTTAACTATAATTTTAATGATAAAAACTATGATATAAAGCAATTAGCTTTAGAATGTGCTAGTAAACGTATGTATCCAGATATATTAAATTATGATCGAGTTATTGATGTTACTGGCTCATTTAAAACTCCAATGGGATGTAGAAGTTTTTTAGGTATATATAAAAAAAATGGTAAAAAAATACATGACGGGAGAAATAATTTAGGTGTAATTAGTTTAAATTTACCACGGATTGCTATTGAATCTCAAAAAGATGAATCAAAATTTTGGCATTTATTAGATAAACGGTTATTAGTTGCGAAAAAAGCATTAATGACTCGTATTGAACGTCTAAAAAAAGTTAAAGCTCGTGTAGCTCCTATTCTTTATATGGAAGGAGCTTGTGGTGTAAGATTAAATCCTGATGATAGTATTTTAAAAATTTTTCAAAATGGTAGAGCATCAATTTCATTAGGTTATATTGGGTTACATGAGACCATTAATGCTTTATATGGAATAAATACACATATATATAACAATGAATATTTACGTAAAAAAGCTATTGATATTGTTAAAAAACTTCGTAAAACTACCGATGATTGGAAAAGAGAAACTGGATATGCTTTTAGTTTATATAGCACACCTAGTGAAAATTTATGTAATCGTTTTTGTCGTTTAGATAAATTTGAATTTGGTATCATACAAGGAGTAACAGATAAAGGATATTATACAAATAGCTTTCATTTAGATGTTGAAAAACATGTTAATCCATATGAAAAAATTAATTTTGAAAAACCATATCCATATATTTCTAATGGAGGTTTTATTTGTTATGGAGAATATCCAAATTTACAACATAATTTAAAAGCATTAGAAGATATATGGGATTACAGTTATAATTATGTTCCATATTATGGAACTAATACCCCAATTGATGAATGTTATGAATGTAAATTTACTGGAGAATTTTTATGTACAAGCAAAGGATTTGTCTGTCCAAATTGTGGTAATTATGATTCTAATAAAGTATCAGTTATTCGTAGAGTATGTGGATATTTAGGTAGTCCAGATTCCAGACCATTTAATTATGGAAAACAAGAAGAAGTTAAACGTAGAATTAAACATTTTAAAAGTTTTAATTAAAAATGAATTATCATAAATATTACTCTGTTGATGTAGTAAATGGACCTGGAACTCGTTGTACATTATTTGTTTCTGGTTGTGAACATAAATGTCATGGATGTTATAATAAAAGTACATGAAAACTTGATTCAGGTAAACCATTTACTAAACAAATTGAAAATACTATAATTAAAGACTTACAAGATACTAAAATTAAACGACAAGGATTGTCTATTTCTGGTGGAGATCCATTGCATCCATTCAATGTTCCAACTATTTTAAAATTAATAAAACGAATAAAAACTGTTTGTATAAATAAAGATATTTGGATATGAACAGGATATAAAATAAATGAATTAACAATAGAACAACTAGAAATAGTTTCGTTAATTAATACTTTAATTGATGGTAAATTCAAAAAAGATTTATATGACCCAAAATTACTTTTTCGTGGAAGTTCTAATCAAATAATTCATAAATTACGTTAATTTATTTTTTTAATTTTTATTAAATATATAAAATAAAAAAATTTTTATTTTTATATAAAAATTATTTACTAAATATATTTTTAAGTAAAATTATCATATGTGATTTCATTTATTCGTTGTAAAGCAACAACTTTTTCGTTTAATACAGTTTTAATTAAAGTTACACCTTGTGTATTTCTACCAATAACATTGATTTCAGAAACACGTGTTCGTACTAACGTTCCAGCATCTGTTATTATCATTATTTGATCAGATTTATTTACTTGAATTGCATCAACTACATTACCATTTCTTTTACTAACTTGAATAGAAATTACTCCTTGAGTCGCTCGTGATTTAATTGGATATTCAGTTTCTTCTGTACATTTACCGTAACCTTTTTCAGTAATAGTTAATATATGATCTTTTTTATTTGGAATAATTAAAGAAACAACCTTATCTCCTTGTGATAATTTTATACCATGAACACCTGTTGCTGTACGCCCCATAGAACGTACTTCGTTTTCTACAAAACGAACTACCTTTCCTTTAGCTGAAAAAAGCATTATTTCATTTTTTCCAGTAGTTAAATTAACTCCTATTAATTCATCATTATTTTTTAAATTAACTGCAATTATTCCTGAACTTCTAGGTTTTCCAAAATCTTGAAGTAATGTTTTTTTTACAATTCCATAAGATGTTGCCATAAATACATAACAATTATTATTATATTCACTAACTGGTAAAATTGCAGTAATGCGTTCATTTTGTTCCAACGGCAACAAATTTATAATTGGTTTACCACGAGACCATCTTGTAGATTCTGGAAGCTGATGTACTTTCATCCAATATAATCTACCTCTATTAGATAAACAAAGTATTGTATCATGTGTATTAGCTATTACTAATTTAGCAATAAAATCTTTTTCTTTTATACGTGCAGCAGATTTTCCTTTTCCACCCCTACGTTGTGCTTCATAATCAGATAAAGGTTGATATTTTACATATCCTTGATGAGATAATGTAACAATAACATTTTCTTTATTTATTAAATCTTCTACTTGAAATTTTTTTTTGTTTTCTGCAAGTTTAGTTTTACGTTTATCATTAAATTCTTTACGTATATTTTTTAATTCTTCACTAATAACTTTTATTAGATGTTTAGGATTATTTAAAATAACCAATAAATCTTCTTTATTTTTAATTAAAATATAAAATTCTTCAACTATTTTTTTATATTCAAAATTAGTCAATTTTTGCAAACGCAAATCTAGAATAGCTTGTGCTTGTTTTTCGCTTAAACAATATCTTTTTTTATTATAAAATGATGTTTTTGAATAATTAAAAACATTCGTTGTATTTTTATTAAAGAAGTTAAACGTATTTTTAAAGTTACTTACATCCCAATGTTTTGATATTATTTTTGTTTTTGCTTCAATTGGTGTTGATGATTTACGAAGTAATTCAATCATTATATCAATATTTGCTAAAGCAATAGTAAAACCTTCAAGAATATGTATTCTATTACGAATTTTATTTAATTCAAAAATAGAACGACGTATGACAATTTCTCGACGATGACATATAAAAGCAGAAATAATTTCTTTTAAATTAAAAACTTTTGGTTTTCCTTTATATAAAGCTACCATATTTATTCCAAAAGAAACCTGTAATTGCGTTAATGAATATAAATTATTTAAAATAATTTCAGCAATAGCGTCACGTTTAATTTCAATAACAATTCTCATTCCATCTTTATCAGATTCATCACGCAAGGCACTAATACCTTCAATACGTTTTTCTTTTATAAGTTCAGCAATTTTTTCAATTAAACGAGTTTTATTAACTTGATATGGGATTTCGTTAATAATAATAGCTTCACGTTTATTTTTTGCATCTATTTTGATTTTGGCACAACCACGAATATAAATTTTACCTCGACCAGTATTATACGCTTCAGCAATACCTTGTTTTCCGTTAATAATCCCAGCAGTTGGAAAATCTGGACCTGGAAGATAATTCATTAAATTTTCAACACTAATATTTTCATTATTTATATATGCTAAACAAGCATCAATTACTTCTCCTAAATTATGTGGAGGGATATTTGTAGCCATACCAACAGCTATACCAGATGATCCATTAATTAATAAATTTGGAATTTTAGTTGGCATGACTTCAGGAATATATTCTGTATCATCATAATTTGGAATAAAATTTACTGTATCTTTATCAAGATCTGCTAAAATTTCATGAGTAATTTTAGCAATACGAATTTCTGTATAACGCATTGCAGCTGCGGAATCACCATCAATTGAACCAAAATTTCCTTGACCATCTATTAATTTATATCTCATAGAAAAAGGTTGAGCTAAACGTACTATTGTATCGTAAACAGCACTATCACCATGTGGGTGATATTTTCCTATTACATCACCTACAATCCTAGCTGATTTTTTATATGATTTATTCCAAAAATTTCCTAATATATTCATTGCAAAAAGTATTCTACGATGTACTGGTTTTAATCCATCACGAATATCCGGAAGAGCACGTCCAACAATAACAGATATTGCGTAATCTAAATATGAATTTTTCAATTCTTCTTCTATATTTATTGATGTAATTTCTTTAGCAATTTTACTCATTTAACCACTGATCCTTATAATTTTATATTTATGGTATATTTAATATCGTTAATATAATATATTTTAAAAAATAAAGATTAAAAAAAAGATAATCTATAGATTAAAGTTTAATTAGTAAAGTATTTTAATAATTTTATAAATAAAAATTAAAAAAATAAAATAATAATTAATTATCATAACTAAACTTTATAATTATTAATATAATCTACATATCAAATAAAATAAAAAAATTAAAAAATATAAAACTAATTATTTTGTATTTCAAATAATTAATAAAACTATTTAATTATTTAATTAATTAAAAAAAACAAATTGTTATATATAATATATGCTTAATTAAATTTAATAAAAAACAATTAAATAAATTTAATCAAAAAAATAAATTTTATAATATATTATTCTATAATAAATATTAGTTTATTTTTTTATAAAAAAATTTATATATTTTAAAATGAAATTATTAAAAATTTTGTTTTTTTATAATTTTTTTTTATTTTTTTGTTTTTGTTTAATATATAAATATTAATTTATTAAAAAGAGATATAAATATGATATTTTATAAACCAGCTGCTTCACGTAATAAATCAGCTTTATCAGTTTTTTCCCAAGGAAATTCTAAACGTCCAAAATGTCCATAAGAAGCTGTTTGTTGATAAATTGGACGTAATAAATTAAGCATTTGTATTATGCCATAAGGTCGTAAATCAAAAAATTCATAAATTAATTTAATTAATTTATTTTCTAAAATTTTACCAGTACCAAATGTTTCTACCATAATAGACGTTGGTTTCGCTATTCCAATAGCATAAGATACCTGTATTTCACATCTATCAGCAAGACCAGCAGCAACAATATTTTTAGCTACATATCGTGCTGCATAAGCAGCAGAACGATCAACTTTTGATGAATCTTTACCAGAAAATGCACCGCCCCCATGACGAGCCATACCACCATACGTATCAACAATAATTTTACGCCCAGTTAAACCACAATCACCAATTGGGCCACCAATAACAAAACGCCCAGTAGGATTAATAAAATATTTAGTAGTAGATAATATACATTTATGTGGTAAAACAGGTTTTATTATTTCTTCTATAACAGCTTCACGTAATTCTTTTTGTTTTATATCTTCAGAATGTTGTGTAGATAAAACAACTGTATCAATACCAATAATCTTGTTATTTTCATATTGAAATGTAATTTGACTTTTTGCATCAGGACGCAACCACGGTAGAATACCATTCTTTCGTACATCAGCTTGACGTTTAACTAAACGATGTGCAAATGTAATTGGCGCAGGCATTAAAACATCAGTTTCATTAGTTGCATATCCAAACATTATTCCTTGATCACCAGCACCTTGTTCTAAAGGATCAATATTATTGATACCTTGATTAATATCTAAAGATTGCTTACTGAATTTACTTAATATTGTACATGAATTAGCATCAAAACCCATATCTAAACTAGTGTAACCAATTTCACTAACAGTTTTTCGTATAATTTTTTCAAAATCTACACATGCATTTGTTGTGATTTCACCTCCAATCATAACCATATCTGTTTTTATATAAGTTTCACAAGCAACTCGAGCGTTTGGATTTTGTTCTAAAATTGCATCTAATATTGCATCAGAAATTTGATCAGCAATTTTATCAGGATGTCCTTCTGATACAGATTCAGAAGTAAAAAAATATTTATACATTAGATTTTATACCTTAAATTTCAATAATACATAATTAGTTATTTTAAAATTTATAAATTTATTTTTTTATATGGAATTATTTATTTATTTTAAATACATAAAAAAATAAAAGAATAACTTAAATAACTTATTTATTTTTTAAAATTTAAAATATATTAATAATTGTATTATTAATAATTTAAATAATAATAAAAATTATTATATAATAATTTTTATTTAATAAAAAATGTTTCAAAAAAAATTTTTTTTAAAATTATATTATTATAAAATATATATATTTTAAGATTAATAAATAATAAAAATTATAATCCTAATATTAGGAGTTTTATTGTGAATCGTAAAAATGATAAAAAAACACATCAAATTTACAATATATCATATTGGAGTAATGGTTATTATCAAATAAATGAATATGGTAATATTTGTGTTTGCCCTGATCCTGAAAATAATAATAATTTTGTTGAAATATTAAATCTTATTAATAAAATTAAAAGTGAACAAAAACATTTGCAATTACCAACGTTATTATGTTTTCCTCAAATTTTACAACATCGTTTACGTGCTATAAATACTGCTTTTAAAAATGCTTGTAAATCTTATGGTTATAAAGGAGATTATCTTTTAGTTTATCCAATAAAAGTTAATCAACAAAGTAGAGTAATTAAATCATTATTAAATTCAGGAGAACCTTTAGGACTAGAATCAGGTTCTAAAGCAGAATTAGTAGTTATTTTAGCTAATGTTAATAATGCGCATACTGTAATTATATGTAATGGTTATAAAGACAAAGAATATATTAGATTAGCTTTAATTGGTGAAAAAATCGGTCATAAAATATATCTTGTAATTGAAAAAATGTCCGAAATTGAATTAGTATTAAAAGAAGCTAAAAAATTAAATATAACGCCACGTCTTGGAGTACGTGCTCGTTTAGCTTCACAAGGATCAGGTAAATGGCAAGCAAGTGGTGGTGAAAAATCAAAATTTGGTTTATCTGCAACACAAGTTCTTCAATTAGTCGAAATCTTACGAAAAGAAAACAGTTTAAATAGTCTTCAATTATTACATTTTCACTTAGGATCTCAAATGTCTAATATACGTGATGTAGCCACAGGAGTAAGAGAATCGGCGCGTTTTTATATTGAGTTACATCGTTTAGGAGTTAATATTAAATGTTTTGATGTTGGTGGTGGATTAGGTGTTGATTATGAAGGTACAAGATCACAATCTGATTGCTCTGTAAATTATGGTTTAAACGAGTATACAAACAATGTGATTTGGTCAATAGGTGATGCATGTGAAGAATTTAATTTACCACACCCAATAGTTATAACAGAATCAGGAAGAGCATTAACAGCACATCATGCTGTTTTAATTTCAAATGTAATTGGTATTGAACGTAATGAATTTACTAAAGCGTCACCTCCAAATAAAAATGCTCCTCGTTCTTTAATATCTTTATGGGAAACATGAAAAGCAATGCAACATCAAGAAAGTAGTAGAAATCTTCGTGAATGGTTACATGATAGTCAATTTGATTTACAAGAAGTTCATACTCAATATGCTCATGGAACATTAGATTTAAATCAACGCGCTTGGGCAGAAGAATTATATTTAAATATTTGTCGTCGAATTAAATATGATTTAAATCCAAGCAATAGAACACATCGTCCTATTATAGATGAACTTCAAGAAAGAATGGCAGATAAATTTTATGTTAATTTTTCATTATTTCAATCATTACCGGATTCTTGGGGGATAGATCAAGTTTTTCCAATATTACCTATTAAAGATTTATTTAATCCATTAAATCGTCGTGTAGTTTTATTGGATATAACATGTGATTCTGATGGAATCATTGATCATTATATTGATGGTGATGGGATAGAAACAACTATGCCTATTCATGATTACGATTCTAAAAATCCTCCTATAATCGGATTTTTTATGATAGGAGCATATCAAGAAATTTTAGCTAATAAACATAATTTATTCGGTAGTACAACATCTATTGATATATGGATTGACAATAAAAATAAAATTCATTATATTCAAACTGAAAAAGGTGATTCAATTGCTGATATATTACAATATGTTAATTTAATACCAGAAGAATTTTTGGAAAAATTAAAAAAACAAATAAAAGATATAAAACTAGAAAAACATATTCAAAAAGATTTTTTAAAAAAAATTAAAAATAGTTTACATGGTTATAGTTATTTAAAAGATTAAGAAAATAAAATACAGTATTTTATAAAATTTAATTAAAATATTTAATATATATAATTATTATGATACATAATACATTAGGTAATAATATAGATAATTCGTTAGTATCTAACGCATTCGGTTTTTTAAGATTTCCTTTAAATTTTTCTCCATATACTTCAAAAGCTGATTGGGTAATTACTGGTGTTCCATTTGATCTAGCCACATCTGGGAGATCAGGTAGTAGATATGGACCAGCATCAATTCGTCAAATGTCAACTAATCTTGCATGGGAAAAATGTCATTGGCCTTGAAATTTTAGTTTAACTGAACGTTTAAATGTTATTGATTGCGGTGATTTAGTTTTTTCGTTTGGTAACACACAAGATATGTGTGACAAATTACAAATACATATAGAAAAATTACTAAAATCAAATAAAAAATGTTTAACATTTGGTGGTGATCATTTTATTACATTACCTTTATTACGAGCACATGCAAAATATTTTGGAAAAATGGCATTAGTTCATTTTGATGCCCATACTGATACATATAATAACAATAATAAATATGATCACGGAACTATGTTTTATTATGCACCAATAGAAAATCTAATTGATCCAAAACACTCAGTACACATTGGTATCCGTACTGAATTTTGTCCTAACAATAGTTTTACAGTATTAGATTCAACACAAGTAAACGAACAAAATATTAATAAAATTTTATTTAAAATAAAAACAATTACTAAAAAAATTCCTGTTTATTTAACATTTGATATTGATTGTTTAGATCCAGCTTTTGCTCCAGGAACAGGAACTCAAGTAGCAGGAGGGTTAACTTCTTATTGTGTATTAAAACTAATACGTGGTTTGCAACCTCTTAATATTATTGGTATGGATTTAGTAGAAGTAGCACCAGTTTATGATCAATCTGGGATTACTTCATTATTAGCTTCTACTATTGCATTAGAAATGTTATATATACAAGCTGCAAAAAAATAATAATATTTTATATAAATTTTATAATTAATTATATAATAAAACATTATAAAAACAATTTAGTTTTTTATTTAAAATAATTTAAAATTAATATCATAAAGTATATTTTGTTTTTTTATAAAAATAAAATTATATTATATTTAATGTTTTTCAATATAAAAATTACTTAGTAACTGAACAATTATTAAAAATAACATAATTATATAAACATATGTTTTAAAAAAGTATATTTGCATTCCTTCTAATAATAAATTAATACCAATTAAAATTAAAAATAAAAATGTTAACTTTTTTATAAAAAAATATTTTTTTATAAAACTATCAATAATTTTTGAAGTAAATATAATAAAAATAGCAGCAGTAATTATCGCAAAAATCATAATAAATAAATTATCACATAAACCAATAGCGGTCATAATAGAATCAAAACTAAAAATAATATCTAAAATCGCTATTTGAAAAATAATTATAAAAAATGATTTTTTTTGATAATTATTTTTAATATTTTTACGTTTTTTTATATCATAAAGTATTTCTTTAATAGATTTATAAATAAGAAAAGCCCCGCCAATACTTAAAACTAAATCTTTTATAGAAACTAAATGATTCAAAACAGTAAATATTGGAATCGTTAAATTTGACAACCAATTAACAGAAATAAAAAATATAAGTCTTACAACTAAAGCAAGAATTAATCCTATATTCCATACTTTTTTTTGTTGGTAAGCTGGAAGTTTATTAACAGTTATATTAAGAAAAACAATATTATCAACACTTAAAATAATCTCAAAAAATGTTAATAAAAATAAATCTAAAAAAAATTTTAAATTAAATATATAATTAAACATTTTATAACAATTAAATAAATTAAAAATATTAAAGAAAATAGTTGTGTAAAATTTTATATAAAATTATTAATTTTTAATATTTTTAAAAATTTTTTTTAAAATAATTATACAAAAATATACAATTTTTTTCTAAAAAACATTTTATTTAATAATTAAAATGTTTTTAATTTAATATATATTTAAAAATACGTATCATTAATATATAATATTAAAGATATTTTTAACATTTTATTGATATATTTTATGTTTTTATGTTTTAAATAAAATATATTATATCATTTATATTATTTTATTTAAGATAAAAAACGAAAAAACTTAAATTTTATTGTTAAAAAATTATCTTTATATGATTATATTTATATTATACCATATATAATATTCTTATATATTCTAAATAAAATATTAATTCACGATAATTGTAATATATAAATTATTATATAAAAATAAAAAATTATATATTTAAATAATTATATAAAAATTAATAAAATATATTAAATTATAATTTATATTATATTTTATTAATTTTTTAATAAAAAATATATTTTTTTAAACATAAAAAAAATATATTTTAAATTTGATAATTTCATAAAAATAAATACAAATGTTATCATATAAAAATAATATTTACATAAAAATATAATTTAAACATTTTATAAAAAAATAATATATTTAAAAAATAATTTTATATTACATAATAAAATTTATTTATAAATATCAATATAAGTTATATTTAATTACACTATACATTTTATTATTGTTATTATTAATAACTAAATGATTTTTAAAATTTTATAAAACTATTTTTTTTAAATATATTATGATAAAAAAACAATATAAACATATAGCTGTATTACAAGAAGAAGCAATAAACGGATTAAATATAAAACCAAATGGTATCTATATAGATGGAACATTCGGCACAGGTGGACATTCTAAATTAATTTTAAATAAACTAAATAAAAATGGTCGTTTAATAGTTATAGATCGCGATCCAGAAGCTATTAAAATAGCTAAATCAATTAAAGATCGCAGACTTGTAATTAAACAAGGATTATTTTCAGATATTATTAATTATATAAAAAAAAAAGAGTTAATAGGTAAAATAAATGGTATATTATTGGATTTTGGTATTTCGTCTTCACAATTAGATAACCCTGAACGTGGTTTTTCTTTTACATTTGATGGTCCGCTTGATATGCGTATGGATCAAACAAAAGGACAAACAGCATCACAATGGTTAATGAATGCTAATGTTAATGATATTATTTTTGTATTAAAAACTTTTGGAGAAGAACGCTTATGTAAGCGTATCGCAAAAGCAATTATAGAACATAAAAATAATCCAAAAAAAAAACCATTAACACGTACAAAACATCTTACAAATTTAATTTTAAAAACTATTCCAAAATATACAAAAAAACATCCAGCTACTCGCACTTTTCAAGCAATTAGAATTTATATTAATAACGAACTAGAAGAAATAAAACAAATGTTGAATGGAACATTAAATATCCTTGCTCCACAAGGAAGGATATCTATTATTAGTTTTCATTCGTTAGAAGATCGATTAGTAAAACATTTTATTAGAAAAAATAGTAAATTATTAAATATACCTATTAATATTCCATTAACAAAGTTTCAAATAGAACAATTAAGTTTAAAAACAATACAATTACGAGATTTAGGCAAAATAAAACCATCATATAAAGAAATAAAAAACAATCCTAGATCTCGTAGTTCAATATTACGATTAGCAGAAAAAATAAACAATGGTTATAAAAAAATATAATTTAAAAAAAATAATTTTACATGATTTATTAAAACATAATTTACTTCAATTAATTTTGTTATTTTTTATTATTATAAATGCTATTTCAGTAATAATAATTACGTACGAAACGCGTTTTTTAACTATATTAAAAAATAATTTGTATGAAGAAAAAGATTTATTAGATATAGAATGGAGAAATTTAATTATCGAAGAAAATTTATTTGGAAATCACAATCGAATTGAACGTATATCTATTGATAAATTATCTTTAATTCCAATTGAATTTTTAAATGAAAATATTATTATTTTAAATAATAATAAAATTAATAATGAAATTATTGAATCAAATAAAAAATAAAAAACAAAAACATGTTTTTTTATTTGATGATTGGCGTTTTACTTTTATATGCTTATGTATTACATTTGCTATATGCGGTTTATTAATTAGAATTGCTTTTTTACAAATATTTTCTCATGAAAAATTAATAAAAGAAAGCGATATGCGATCTTTACGCATACAAAAAATTACAACTGCTCGTGGAATGATTAGTGATAGAAAAGGTAAAAAATTAGCAGTTAGTATACCTGTTAATGCAATTTGGATTGATCCAAAAGAAATTACAGAAAAAGGAGGTATTAGTAATTACAAATATTGGAAAGCATTATCTGATATATTAAATATTCCTCTAAAGCAAATTACAAATAAAATATTATCAAATCAAAAAAGTCGATTTATATATTTAGCTCGTCAAGTCAATTTATCTGTAGCTAACTATATAAATAAATTAAAAATACCAGGTGTTTATTTACGTAAAGAATCACGTCGTTATTATCCATTAGGACCTATAACAGCTCATTTATTAGGAATAACTAATATAGATGGAGAAGGTATCGAAGGGATAGAAAAAAGTTTTAATAATATATTAAAAGGTGTTTCAGGTAAACGTACAGTTCGTAAAGATTTAAATGGTAAAATAATTGATACAATATCTTATATAGATAGCAAAGATGCCAATAATTTAATATTAAGTATAGATGAACGCATACAATCAATTGTATATCGTGAATTATTATATGGTGTACAAAAAAACAAAGCAGAATCTGGCATAGCTATTTTAATTGATGTTAATACAGGTGAAATCTTAGCTATGGCAAACAGCCCATCTTATAATCCTAATAACATTTCCGGAATATCAATTAATTCTATGAGAAATAGAGCTATAACAGATACTTTTGAACCAGGTTCAACAATTAAACCATTAGTTATAATGAGTGCGTTATATCATAAAATAATCAAAAAGGATACAATAATAAATACAATACCATATAAAATAAAAGGACATAAAATTAAAGATGTCTTGAATTATAAAAAATTATCAATTACAGGTATTTTACAAAAATCTAGTAATGTTGGAATTTCTAAAATTGCGTTAACAATGTCACCTATTGAATTAATAAATATATTTAATAGTTTTGGATTAGGAAAAACAACAAATCTTGGATTAATTGGAGAAAACAACGGATTTTTCCCATACAAAAAAACAAATTGG
This sequence comes from Candidatus Providencia siddallii, assembly GCF_964026685.1. Lineage (NCBI taxonomy): Bacteria > Pseudomonadati > Pseudomonadota > Gammaproteobacteria > Enterobacterales > Morganellaceae > Providencia > Candidatus Providencia siddallii. The sequence continues at coordinate 354,396 of NZ_OZ034688.1, read as the reverse complement.
TCTGATTTAGAAAAAGCCATATTTTCTTTTGGATATGGACAAATGGTAACCCCATTACAACTTGCAAGAGTATATGCTACAATTGGAAGTTTTGGTATTTATCGTAAATTATCTATTATAAAAATCAATACACCTATTCCTGGAATTAGAATTTTTCCAAAATCAATAATAAAAGATGTTATCCATATGATGGAAAGTGTTGCATTACCAGGTGGGGGTGGTTCTCAAGCAGCAATAAAAGGTTATAGTCTTGCAATAAAAACAGGAACTACTAAAAAATTAGGAATAAATGGCAAATATATTAATAAATATATAGCTTATACAGCTGGTATAGCTTCAGCTATAAATCCTCGTTATGCATTAGTTGTACTTATCAATGAACCAAATGCAGGAAAATATTACGGTGGATCTGTTTCAGCACCAATTTTTGGTGCTATTATGAAAGATGTTTTACATTTAATGAATATAAAACCAGATAAATAAATACAAAATAAAATTATAAAAAAAGAGGTTGCAAGTGACTAATAATAATCTTTACCATATTCTTTTACCTTTTGGAATAAAAGCTCCACAAAATATTTTTTTAAAAAATATAAAAATAGATAGTAGAAAAGTTTGTGCAGGAGATTTATTTATTGCTATAAAAGGACAAAAACTAGATGGTAAAAATTATATTACTCAAGCAATTTCACAAGGTGCATCGGCTATTATTGCAGATACACAAAACGAATTAGAAAAAGGTAAAATTTATTTTAAAAATAACATACCTATTATTTATCTAAATAATTTAAATTGTAAAATATCATTAATTGCTAACATATTTTATAATTTTCCATCATCAAAAATGAAACTAATCGGAATAACTGGAACAAATGGTAAAACTACTGTTTCTTATTTAATTGCACAATTAGCAAAAATAATTGGAGAAAAAAGTGCTGTAATAGGAACTAATGGGTATGGTATCTATGGAGATAAATTAATTTATTCTGGTTATACAACAAATTCTGCTGTAGATATTCAATTAGAACTTATGTATTTATTAAAAAAAAATGCATCATTAACTGCTATTGAAGTATCTTCACATGGATTAGTACAAAATAGAGTATCATCACTTAATTTTGATTCTGCTATATTTACTAATTTAACCCATGATCATCTTGATTTTCACCATAATATGAAAAATTATGAAGCAGCTAAATGGTTATTATTTTCTAATATTAAAACAAAAAATCAAATTATAAATATTGATGATAAAATAGGATTAAAATGGTCAAAGTTATTGCCAAAATCTTGTTTAGTAACAATTAAAAATTGTATTCCAAATAATTGGGATGGTTATTGGTTAAAAGCAACAAAAATTAAATATTTTAATTATGAATTTTTGATAAAATTAAATTCTTCTTGAGGAAATGGTGTAATAAAAAGTAAATTGATAGGAATATTTAATATTACTAATTTATTATTGGCTTTATCAAGTTTATTAATGTTAAATTATTCTTTTAAAAAATTACTTATTGCAAGTAATTCATTACATTCAGTTATAGGTCGAATGGAAATTTTAAAATATTATAATAAACCAATTGTTATTGTTGATTATGCACATACGCCTGATGCTTTAGAAAAAGCGCTTATAGCTGCACGTTTATATTGCAAAAAACAATTATGGTGTATATTTGGTTGTGGTGGTGATCGTGATTCAACTAAAAGATCACTAATGGGTTCTATAGCTGAAAAGTTAGCTGATAAAATCATTATTACAAATGATAATCCTCGTAATGAAAATCAATTAAAAATTATAAATGATATTTTAAAAGGAATTTTAAATCCAAAATCAGTATCAATTATATTAGATAGAAGTGAAGCTATTGCTAATACAATATCAAAAGCTACAATTGATGATGTAATAATGATAGCAGGTAAAGGACATGAAAATTTTCAAATTATAAATCAAAAAACAATAGAATATTCAGATAGATTAATAGTTAAAAAATTATTAAATGAGGTGATATAATAATCCCTATAACATTATCACAATTAGCAAGAATAACAAAAGGCTATATAAAACAAAAAATTAAAAAAAAAATAACCATACAATCTATAAGCATAGATAGCAATAATATTACAAAAGATTGTTTATTTATTGCATTAATAGGTAAACGTTTTAACGCACATAACTTCATAGATCAAGTTATTGCCAATGGTGCAAAATTATTACTTGTAGAACAAGAATTAGATGTTAATTGTGCACAAATTATTGTTAAAAATACACGTATCGCAATGGGTCAAATAGCATCATGGATAAGACAAAATTGCAAAATATGTGTAATTGGTTTAACAGGATCTTCAGGTAAAACAACTGTAAAAGAAATGTTAGGATCAATATTATCAGAATATGGAAATACATTATATACTTCTGGTAATTTTAATAATGATATTGGAGTTCCTTTAACTTTATTTAAATTAACACCAAAACATAATTTTGCAATAATTGAAATTGGTGCGAGCAAACCAAATGAAATAAAATATCTAACTAAAATTATAAAACCAAATATATCATTAGTAAATAATTTATTTAATGCTCATATTGAAGGTTTTCAATCAATAAAAAATATAAAAAAAGAAAAAGGTGAAATTTATAAAATAACAAATAAAACTGGTTCAGTTATTGTTAATCTTGATAGTTATTCAAAAAAATGGAAATTTCATCCAAAACAAACAATATTATATTTTTCACTAAATAAAAAACAAAAAACAAATTTTTATGCTAGCAATATCCAATTTGAAAAATTAACAACTAATTTCATATTACATACACCAATAGGTGATACAAATATCTTTTTACAATTAATTGGAAAACATAATATTTCTAATGCATTAGCAGCTAGCGCATTAGCAATAGCTGCTGGTGCAACTCTTGATCATATAAAACAAGGTTTAAAAAAAATAAAACCTATATTAGGACGATTATATCCAATTTATATAGATAAATCAAAGATATTATTAGATGATTCTTATAATTCTAATAATGGTTCAATGTTTGCTGCTATTAATGTATTAATATCAATGCCTGGTTATAAAGTTTTAGTAATAAGCGATACTGCTGAACTTGGTAAATTTTCTTATAAATATCATAAAAATATTGCTTTAATTATTAAAAACTCTGAAATAAATAAAATATTAAGTATTGGAAAATTTAGTACAATTATAAAAACATTTAATAAAAATACTGAACATTTTAATTTTAAAAAAAAAATATTAATTAGATTATTAGAATTAATAGAACAAAACAAAACTATTTCTATTTTAATAAAAGGTTCACGATCTTTTCATATGGAAGAAATTGTTAATAAATTAAAGGAGTTTTTCAAATGTTAGTTTATTTAGCTAAATTATTAGTAAATAAATTTTTTATATTTAATATTTTTTTATCATTAACATTTAGAATTATTTTTGTTTTATTAAGTTCATTTTTTATTGCTTTATATATAGGAAAACCATTAATTAAATATCTAAAAAAAATTCAAATTTCTCAAATAGTTCGTAATGATGGTCCAAAAACACATTTTAGTAAACGCGGAACACCAACAATGGGAGGTTTAATTGTTTTTTTTTCAATTATTTTTTCTATTTTATTATTTGGTGTTTTAGATAACATATATACTTGGTTTGTATTATTTATACTCATTACTCATGGAATTATAGGGTTTATAGATGATTATAGTAAAATATCAAAAAGAAATTCAAACGGTCTAAATGCATATTGGAAATATTTTTGGCAATCTTTAACATCATTACTTGTAATTTTTACTATATATAATTTTGAAAAAAATACACAAGCAACACAATTAGTTATACCTTTTTTAAAAGAAACAACTCCTCAATTAGGAATATTATATATTTTTATTGCATATTTTGTAATTGTAGGAACAAGTAATGCTGTTAATTTAACAGATGGATTAGATGGTTTAGCTATTATGCCAACAGTATTTATATCAGCAGCTTTTGCATTAATTGCTTGGCTAACAAGTAATGTAAATTTTGCTAATAATTTAAATATTCCATTTTTACCTAATGCAATTGAATTAATAATTATTTGTACAGCTATAGTTGGTTCAGGACTTGGTTTTTTATGGTTTAATAGTTACCCAGCACAAATATTTATGGGTGATATTGGTTCCTTGTCTTTAGGTGGGACGTTAGGTACAATTGCTGTATTATTACGACAAGAGTTATTATTAATAATAATGGGTGGTGTTTTTGTAATTGAAACTATATCAGTAATTTTACAAGTTTTTTCTTTTAAAATACGTAAAAAGAGAATTTTTTTAATGACCCCAATTCATCATCATTATGAATTAAAAGGGTTACCAGAACCATTTATAACAACACGTTTTTGGATTGTTTCATTAATATTGGTATTTATAGGATTACTTATTTTAAAAATACGTTGATATGATTAAATGTAAAAAAACACAATATAAAAACAAAAACATAATTATTTTAGGTTTAGGAATAACAGGGTTATCTTGTGTCAAATATTTTTTAAAAAAAGGTATAACTCCTATTGTTGTTGATAATAATTATATACCAAAATATTTAAACGAACTACCAAAAAATGTAAAATTACATATTGGTAAGTTAAATAAAACATTATTAAAAAACACAAAATTAATTATCATAAGCCCAGGTATTAAAATAACAGAACTTGAATCACAAGAAATATTAAAAAATAACATTGAAATTATTAGTGATATCGAATTATTTTGCAGAGAAACTAATAAACCAATTATTGCTATAACTGGTACAAATGGTAAAAGTACAGTAACTTCACTTGTTGGAGAAATAATAAAATCTGCAAAGATTTCAGTAGGTATCGGTGGAAATATTGGAATTCCTGCTTTATCATTGCTTAATTTAGGATACGATATATATGTTTTAGAACTTTCTAGTTTTCAACTTGAAAGAACATATAGTTTGAAAGCTTTTTCTGCCACTATACTTAATGTATGTGAAGACCATATGGATAGATATTCTTTAAATTTTAAAAAATATTATAAAACAAAACTAAAAATATACAATAATGCAAAAAATTGCATTATAAATATTCAAGATTTTTTAACTTTTCCAAAAAAACGTTTAATAAAAGAATGTATAAGTTTTGGTTTGGATAATGGTAATTATTTATTTGATACAAAACAATGTGTTTTAAAAGTAAATAACAAAACTGTGTTAGATGTTAATGAAATGAATATTATTGGTCAACATAATTATCTTAATGCATTATCAGCTCTTGCTTTAGCGGATACAATAAATATTCCACGTAATATAAGTTTACAAACATTAAAAAAATATTCAGGATTAAAACATCGTTTTCAATTAGTTTTATTTAATAAAGGAGTTTATTGGATTAATGATTCTAAATCAACAAACGTAGCTAGCACTGAAGCCGCATTAAAAAGTTTAAAAACAAGTGGTAATGTTTATTTATTATTAGGAGGCGACGGTAAATCCGCAGATTTTTCACCATTAAAAAAATATATAAATGATAATTTTCAAATATATTGTTTTGGATACGATAGAAAAAAATTATCAAAAATATCACCTAATAAATCTATTATAACTAAAACAATGAACGAAAGTTTATATTTATTATCCTTAAAATTAAAAAAAGGTGATACTGTATTATTATCACCAGCATGTTCAAGTTTAGATCAATTTAAAAATTTTGAACATCGTGGTGACGTTTTTACTAAATTAGCTAAAAGATTAGGTTAATTGCTAATTATTAGATAAATTTTGGTAGATTTAATGCAAATTTTATACGATCGAATATTATTATGGATAATATTTGGTTTAATTACAATCGGTTTTATAATGGTATTTTCTGCATCAATACCTATTGGACAACGTTTAATGGAAGATCCATTTTATTTTATTAAACGTGATATTTTATATATTATATTTTCTTTATTATTTTCATTAATTATAATACAAATACCAATGATTATATGGGAAAAATATAGTTCTATTTTTTTTATATTTTCTTTAATAATGTTAATTTTTGTATTATTTGTAGGTGAATCTATAAATGGTGCAGCACGTTGAATTGATATAGGAATAATAAAAATTCAACCCGCTGAATTTTCAAAACTTACATTGTTTTGTTATTTTTCGAGTTATTTAAATCGTAAATCAAATGAAATTAATACAAAATTATTTTGTTTTATAAAATCTATATTTATTTTAATAATAACATCAACACTTTTATTTATACAACCTGATTTAGGAACAGTAATTATATTAGTTGTAACAACTCTTGGATTATTATTTTTAGCTGGAGTACAGTTATGTCCATTAATTATTAGTATATCAATTATTATATTTGGTATATTTTTATTAATTTTGTTTGAACCATATCGTTGGAATCGTATAATATCTTTTTTAAATCCATGGAAAGATCCATTCAATACTGGATACCAATTAACGCAATCATTAATGGCTTTTGGTCGTGGTAAATTATTTGGTCAAGGATTAGGTAATTCTATTCAAAAATTAGAATATTTACCTGAAGCGCATACAGATTTTATATTTTCAGTTTTAGCTGAAGAATTAGGTTTTTTAGGTGTATTATTAATTTTAATAATGTTATTCGTTTTATCATTTAAAGCAATGATAATTGGTAAAAATGCATTAATGTTAAAAAAAACATTTAATGGTTATTTTGCATATTCTATTGCTATTTGGTTTATTTTTCAATCACTTATAAATATAGGTGCAACATCAGGTATTTTACCTACGAAAGGATTAACATTACCTTTAATAAGTTATGGTGGATCTAGTTTTTTGATTATGCTTATAACAATGTCTTTATTATTGCGAATTGATTTTGAAACGCGTCTTAAAAAAACAATAATTTATAAGGATTTATAAATGAATCAAACAAAAAAATTATTAATTATAGCTGGTGGTAGTGGCGGGCATGTATTTCCAGGTTTATCTATAGCACATCATTTAAAAAGTAAAAATTGGAAAATTCATTGGTTAGGAACATCTGATCATATAGAATCTGTATTAGTACCAAAAAATGGTATTAATATTGACTTTATTAATATATCAAGTTTTAGAAATAAAACTTTTAAAGTTATAATTAAATTCCCTTGAAATATTTATAAAGCAATACAACAAGCAAAAAAAATTATAAAACAATATAAACCAAATATAGCATTAGGTATGGGTGGATATGTATCAGGACCTGGTATTATTGCAGCATGGCAATGCGGTATACCTATAATTTTACATGAACAAAATGGAATAGCTGGTTTAACAAATAAAATTTTATCATATATAACTAAAAATATATTGCAAGCATCACCAGGAGCGTTTAAAAATGCTCATGTAGTTGGTAATCCTATTCGTAAAGAAATTTTAAATATACCTTCACCTGAAGAAAGAATGTTAAAAAGAAATGGTGCAATACGAATATTAGTTTTAGGTGGCAGTCAAGGTGCTGATATTTTAAATCAAACTATTCCAACAATTGTTTCAAAAATAAAAAAACAATTAATTATTTTACATCAATCTGGAAAAGGAAATAAAGAAAAAACGAAAATTTTGTATAAAAATCAAAATTCTAATAATTTTAAATATAAAATTATTGAATTTATTGAAAATATAGATCAAGCTTATGCTTGAGCAGATATTGTTATTTGTAGATCTGGAGCATTAACTGTTAGTGAAATTGCGTCTGTTGGGTTACCTGCTATTTTTATCCCATATCCACATAAAGATCATCAACAATATTGGAATGCTATACCTTTAGAAAAAGCTGGAGCAGCAAAAATTTTGCATCAACAATTATTCACATCTGATGCTGTTGCAAAATTATTAAATATATTAGATAGAAAAAAATTATTATTAATGGCAAAAAATGCTCATAATTGTGCAATTAATAATGCTACAAATAATATTTCAAAAATAATTTGCAAAATAGCTAATAAACAAATTATATAAATATTTATTTATTTTTATATAAAATTATAAATAATAAAATAAATATAAAAACAAATAATAAAAATCAAAAAAATAATAATAAAAAAATGAAAAAAATAAAACATATCCATTTTATCGGAATAGGTGGAGTAGGTATGGGTGGTATTGCTAAAATTTTATTAAATGAAGGATATGATATAAGTGGGTCTGATTTAATAAAAAATGCAGTTACTAAAACATTAATTAAATTAGGAGCTACTATTTATTTTAAACATAATGCTGAAAATATAAAAAATGCTAATGCAGTTGTTTTTTCTGCTGCTATTTTAAATAATAATCCAGAAATAAAAAACGCAAAAAAATTAGGAATTCCTTTAATTTCTAGAGCGGAAATGTTAAACGAATTAATGCGTTATCGCCATGGTATAGCTATTGCAGGAACTCATGGAAAAAGCACAACAACAGCAATGATTTCAGAAATTTATATGCAAGCTAATTTAGATCCAACATTTATTAATGGTTGTTTAACAAAAACAGAAGAAATTTATGCTCGTCTTGGAAATAGTAATTATTTTATTACTGAAGCAGATGAAAGTGACGCATCATTATTACATTTAAGACCATTAGTTGCAGTAGTTACTAATATTGAATCAGATCATATGGATACATACCATGGAAATTTCAATAAATTAATTAATACGTTTATTAATTTTTTACATAATTTACCATTTTATGGACGTGTAATAATGTGTATTGATGATCCAATAATCAGAAAAATATTACCAAAAATCAATAGATATGTAATTACTTATGGATTTAGTTGTGATGCAGATTTACGTATAATTAAATATAAACAAAAAGAAAAACAATGTTTTTTTTCTATCAAACGAAAAAACTTACCAGAACTAACCATTGTTTTAAATATTCCAGGTGTACATAATGCGTTAAATGCAACAGCGGCTATTGCTGTTGCAATAGAAGATGGAATTAATGATAATCATATTTTATCTTCATTAATAAAATTTTGTGGAACAAAACGTCGTTTTGATTTTTTTAAATATTACTTAATAAATAATATAAATAATAAAAAAAAAGAGATAACTTTATTAGATGATTATGGTCATCATCCAACCGAAATAAAAGCAACAATTACAACAGCAAGAACATCATGGCCTAATAAACGTATTATAATGATTTTTCAACCTCATAGATATACAAGAACTCGTGATTTATATGATAATTTTGTTAATGTATTAGAACATGTAGATGTGTTATTAATACTAGATATTTATTCTGCAGGTGAAAAACAAATTCAAGGTATTGATAGTTCATCTTTATGTAAAACAATTCGTAATCGTAAGCAAATAGATCCTATCTATATATCAAATCCTAAACAAATTCCTTGTTTTTTATCAAAAATTATTAAAGAAAATGATTTAATAATAATTCAAGGAGCCGGGGATATTGATAAAATAGTTAAAATTTTATTAAAAACTAAATTATATACATCAATTAATTAGGAATATTAATATGATAGAAAAAATTGCTGTTTTATTTGGAGGAACATCTGCAGAACGTAAAATATCAATTAAATCAGGTAATTCAATATTAAAAACTCTTCATGAAATAGGAATAAATGCATATCCTATTGATACTAAATATTTTCCTTTAATAACCCTTAAACGCAAAGGTTTTAATAAAGTATTTATTGCTCTTCATGGAAAAGAAGGTGAAGATGGCACAATTCAAGGAATGTTAGAAATTCTTAAAATTCCTTATACAGGAAGCAATGTTATATCATCAGCTATTGGTATGAATAAATTAAAATGTAAACAAATATGGAAAGGTGCTGGGCTTAATACAGCTCCATTTTTTGTTATAACAAAAAATGAATATAAAACAATACCTTTAACAAAATTTTTTGAACATATAAATTTTATAGGTTTACCAATAGTCATAAAACCAAATACTGGAGGTTCAAGTATAGGAGCAATTAAAATAAATAATATGAATTCATTAATCCCAACTTTTGAAAAAGCTTTTTATTTTGATAATACATTATTAATTGAAAAATGGTTATGTGGTCCTGAATATACTGTTGCAATATTAAATGATATTATTTTACCTTCAATTCGTATTGAAACACAAAATAATTTTTTTGATTATAATGCAAAATATAAAAGTAATAAAACTAAATATTTTTGTCCTAGTGGTTTAACAGAAATATTAGATAAAAAATTAACAAATCTTGCAATGAATGCCTATAAAACTATAGGTTGTTCTGGTTGTGCCAGAATAGATATATTACAAGACGATAATGAAGAATTTTATTTATTGGAAATAAATACTTCACCAGGAATGACAAATCATAGTTTAGTACCAATAGCTGCTCGTCAAGCTGGTTTAAGTTTTTCTCAATTAGTTTTATATATTTTAAAACTGGCTACTTTACATGCTACACCAAGATTTAATAAACCGAAAATCTCGAAATAAAAACAAAAAAAATTTTTATAAAATTTTATGTGGAATATTTTATAGTTTTTTAATATTAATAACTTTTTGTTTTTTTACTTGTGTATATAAAATATTAATGAAAGATATAAATTGTCTTATTATATCAAAATTATTATTAACTGGTAATTTTCATTATACAAAAAATGATGATATAAAAAAAATAGTTTTATCATTAAAACATCAAAAAACCTTTATGAATATAAATCTTAATAATATTAAAGATAAAATTGTTTTAATTCCATGGATAAAACAAACAACAGTACGAAAAGAATGGCCTAATAAATTAAAAATTAATATTATTGAATATGTTCCATTTGCTAAATGGAATAATCAAAATATGATAGACGAAAATGGACAAATATTTAAAATACCAAATATTAAAACTAATAAAGAAAATTATGTTTTACTTTATGGTCCAATTGGAACTCAAAAAAATGTTTTATTAAAATATAATTTTTTATCTAAAATTTTTTTAAAACATAATTTAAAATTAAAATCATTTACAATATCATCGAGATATGCATGGCAAATTGTTTTAAACAATAATATTAGAATAGAATTAGGTAAAAACAATTTATCAGAACGTTTAAATAGATTTTTTGAAATTTATCCTTTATTACAAAAAATAAAAGACAAACAAGTAGACTATATCGATCTTCGTTATCCTAATGGGGTTTCTGTAGGATGGCGTTTTATATGGTCTGAATCATCAAGTTTTAATAAAAATATAAATATAAATTTTAGTTGAGTATAGATAAATGTCAAAAATAACAGTTAATAAATTAGTAGTAGGACTTGAAATTGGAACTTCTAAAGTATCAACTCTTGTTGGAGAAATTTTATCAGATAATATGATAAATATCATAGGAGTCGGTAATTGTCCGTCTAATGGAATGGATAAAGGAGGCGTAAATAATCTTGAATCTGTTATAAAATGTGTACAAAGAGCTATTGAACAAGCTGAGATAATGGCTAATTGTCAAATCTCTTCAGTTTATCTTGCTTTATCTGGTAAACATATTAATTGTCAAAATGAAATAGGAATAGTTCCTATTTCAGAAGAAGAAGTTACACAAGAAGACATAGATAGTGTCATTCATACAGCAAAATCTGTAAAAATATGTGACGAATATAAAATTTTGCATGTTATACCACAAGAATTTGCAATTGATTATCAAGAAGGAATAAAAAACCCACTGGGGTTATCAGGTATCAGAATGCAAGCTAAAGTACATTTAATTGTTTGTCATAACGATACAGCAAAAAATATTATTAAAGTTGTTGATCGATGTGGTTTAAAAGTAGATCAACTTATTTTTTCAGGTTTAGCATCAAGTTATAGTGTATTAACCGAAGATGAACGAGAATTAGGTATATGTGTTGTTGATATTGGCGGTGGTACAATGGACTTAGCAATTTATACTGGAGGTGCTTTACGACATACCAAAGTTATACCATATGCAGGCAATGTAGTTACTAGTGATATTGCATATGCTTTTGGTTCTCCTCCAGCAGATGCTGAAGCAATAAAAATACGACATGGGTGTGCATTTGCTTCTATTATAAATAAAGATGAAATGATAGAAATAGCAAGCGTTGGTGGTAGACCTATAAGAAAAGTTAAACGACAAACTTTAGCAGAAGTTATTGAACCACGTTATATAGAATTATTTTATTTAATAAACGAAGAAATTTTGAATCTGCAAGAACGATTAAAACAAGAATCTATAAAACATCATTTAGCTGCTGGTATAGTATTAACTGGTGGTGCTGTGCAAATTGATGGTATAATTGAATGTGCACAAAAAGTTTTTAATACTCAAGTTAGAATCGGGATTCCAATTAATATTACAGGATTGACCGACTATGTACAAAAACCATATTTTTCTACATCAGTAGGGCTGTTACATTATGGTAAAGAAACTCATCTTAATAATATTTTTGAATTAGAAAAAAAAACATCAATTAATAATAAATTTACAAAAATACTTAATTGGTTTAAAAAAGAATTTTAATTTTTTATTAAGTATATTATAAATTTTTTAAATAGCAAGTAAAACGGAGAAATATTATGTTTGAACCAATGGAGTTAACAAAAGATGCAATAATTAAAGTTATAGGTGTTGGCGGTGGCGGTGGGAATGCAGTTGAACATATGGTACGTGAACATATAGAAGGTATAGAGTTTTTTGCTATTAACACAGATGCTCAAGCATTGCGCAAAACTACAATAGGACAAACAATTCAAATAGGTGCAAATATAACAAAAGGTTTGGGTGCTGGTGCAAATCCAGAAGTTGGACGAAATGCTGCCGAAGAAGATCGTGAAATCTTATATAATACACTAAATGGAGCAGATATGGTTTTTATCGCAGCTGGGATGGGTGGCGGTACTGGTACTGGTGCAGCGCCAGTTGTAGCTGAAATTGCTAAAGAATTAGGAATTCTAACAGTTGCAGTTGTAACTAAACCTTTTAATTTCGAAGGTAAAAAACGAATGGCTTTTGCAGAAGTTGGTATTACAGAATTATCTAAACATGTCGATTCATTAATAACAATACCAAATGATAAACTATTAAAAGTTTTAGGAAAAGGTATTTCTTTACTAGATGCTTTCGGAGCAGTAAACAACATTCTTAAAGGAGCTGTACAAGGAATCGCTGAATTAATTACTAGACCTGGATTAATGAATGTAGATTTTGCTGATGTTCGTACAGTTATGTCAGAAATGGGTTACGCAATGATGGGTTCTGGTGTTGCAAAAAACGAAGATAGAGCTGAAGAAGCTGCAGAAATGGCTATTTCTAGTCCGTTACTTGAAGATATTGATTTATCTGGTGCACGTGGTGTTTTAGTAAATATAACAGCTGGGTTTGATTTACGTTTAGATGAATTTGAAACTGTTGGAAATACAATACGTGCGTTCGCATCAGATAATGCAACTGTAGTAATTGGTACTTCTCTTGATCCAGAAATGAACGAAGAATTACGAGTAACAGTTGTTGCTACTGGGATCGGAATGGATAAACATTCAGAAATAACTTTAATTAATAATAAAATTTCTTCAAAAACATCTATAAAACAACGTTACCAACAAATACAAAACAATATATCAAAATCAATAGAAGAAAAAAAAATATCTAAAAATATTAATGAACAACAAATAAACAAAGAACCAGATTATCTAGATATTCCTACTTTTTTACGAAAACAAATTGATTAATTAATAAAATATTTATTAATTAAACTTGATCATAATTAATAAATTTTAATAAAATGAGATAACATAATGATCAAACAAAAAACAGTAAAACGTATAATTAAAACTACTGGAATCGGGTTACATACAGGAAAAAAAGTAACATTGACATTGTATCCTGCACTAGAAAATACAAAAATAATTTACCGTCGTACTGACGTTGTTCCTATAGTTAACTTTCAAACTGATGTAAAATCGGTATCTAATACTATGCTATGTACTTGTTTATCTAATAGAGATAATATATGCGTGTCAACTGTTGAACATTTAAATGCTGCCTTAGTTGGATTAGGTATTGATAATGTTATTGTTGAAATTAATTCACCAGAAATTCCTATTATGGATGGCAGTGCAGAACCATTTATTTTCTTATTACTTTCTAGTGGGATAAAAGAATTAAATAGTGCAAAAAAATTTTTACTTATAAAAGAATTAGTTCGTGTAGAAGATGGTGATAAATGGGCAGAAATAAAACCTTATAATGGTTTTAGCTTAGATTTTACTATTGATTTTAACCATCCATTAATTAACATTGAAACACAACGTTATAAAATTGATTTTTCAACAAAATCTTTTATTAATCAAATTAGTAGTGCACGAACTTTTTGTTTTATGCGAGATATTGAAATTTTAAAATCAAAAGGATTATGTTTAGGAGGCAGTTTTGATTGTGCAATAGTTATTGATGATTATAAAATTCTAAACAAAGATGGATTACGTTTCAAAGATGAATTAGTTCGTCATAAAATACTTGATGCTATTGGTGATTTATTTGTATGCGGGCATAATATTATCGGAGCTTTTTCTGCTTATAAATCAGGTCATTATTTAAATAATAAATTATTAAAAACAATTCTTAATAACGAATCAGCTTGGGATTTAGTTACATTTGAAAATGAATCTGAATTACCTATATCATTTAAATTTTACGATAAATAAAAAAATTATTTAATTTTTTTTAAAAAATATTTTATCCATACTATGCGAAGCTAATTTTTCTAAACTTTTTTTTAATTTTTCAGAACTTTTTTGAGATAATATTAAAAGTTCATTTGCTGTTTTTTTACTAATTTGTCTTCTATATTTTTCTATTTTTCGATTAAAAAAAATATTTTGATTATTATTAAGATAATTTTGTTTATTTTTTTGAACTAAATTAGGATTTATTTTAATTATAATCAATGATAAAGTTGGTAGAATGTTTTTTTTTAATTTAAAAAATATTTTTCTTTTTTCATAATTAAATCTAGTTAATAGATTAGCATTTGACACTTCAATAAATATAGTATTATTACGATAATTCGCAACACGATAAAACGACTTCATTTCAGTAGGAAAAAATTCATTTAAAATATTATTTAATTTGATAATAATTTTAACATTACGCTGAATATATTGTAATATATTTGAATCTTTTACATGTTTTTTAAAAAAGTCTAAAAAAACATATGGATGATTGTTTTTCATTTTTTTATATGTTAATAATTTTATTATTTTATTATATATTTAAAAATTATTTTTAATATATAAATTAATAATAATTTTATTTTTTTATTTATTATACAAATAAACCTTAAAAGTATTAATTAATTTATGATATATTTATTAAAAATTTTTTAATTTTTTAATTTTTTAATTTTTTTATAAAAAATAATTTTTTTTAAAAATTAAAAAACATAAATATATTAACATAATGAAATCTAATTGTATAATTTATAAAAATTAATATTTAATTTAGTTTTGGATTAAAATATGCTTACAAAAATATTAACAAAAATTTTTGGTAGTCGTAATGAACGTATCATAGATAGATTATTTAAAGAAGTTGAAAAAATAAATAAATTTGAATTAGATTTTGAAAAATTATCTGATTATGAACTAAAATCAAAGACAAATTACTTCCGTAATCTTATAGATAAAGGTGAAAACATTGAAAAATTTATACCTGAAGTATTTACAACAGTCAGGGAAGTAAGTAAACGTGTTTTTGGAATGCGTCATTTTGATGTACAATTAATTGGTGGAATGGTATTAAATGAAGGTTGTATAGCTGAAATGCGTACAGGAGAAGGAAAAACATTAACTTCAACATTACCAGCATATATTAATGCATTAAGTAGAAAAGGAGTTCATATTGTAACTGTAAATGATTATTTAGCAAAACGAGATGCTAAAAATAATAGAAAATTATTTGAATTTTTAGGATTAACGGTAGGAGTTACTCTGCCAGGTATGTCTCAAACAGAAAAACGTAAAGCATATGCAGCAGATATTACATATGGAACAAATAACGAATTCGGTTTTGATTATTTACGTGATAATATGGTTTTTGATTCCAAAGAACGTGTGCAACGTAATTTAAATTATGCATTAATAGATGAAGTTGATTCAATACTTATTGATGAAGCACGTACACCATTAATTATTTCTGGACCTACTGAAGACACTTCAGAATTATATATAAAAATAGATAAAATAATTCCTTATTTAAAACGTCAAGAAAAAGAAGATTCTGATTTTTTTCAAGGAAAAGGACATTTTTCTATTGATGAAAAATTACGTCAAATTACACTAACTGAACGTGGACTTATTCTTATTGAAAATTTATTAATAAAAGAAAAACTAATGAAAGAAGGAGAATCATTATATTCTTCATCAAACATTATTTTAATGCATCATGTAATGGCAGGGTTACGTGCACATACATTATTTACTGTTAATGTTGATTATATTGTAAAAAATAAACAAATAATTATTGTAGATGAACATACTGGACGTACAATGGAAGGTAGACGTTGGTCAGATGGATTACATCAAGCTATAGAAGCTAAAGAACATGTTGATATTCAAAATGAAAATCAAACATTAGCTTCTATTACATTTCAAAATTATTTTCGTTTATATAAAAAATTAGCTGGAATGACTGGAACTGCTGATACAGAAGCATTTGAATTTAGTTCAATTTATAAACTTGATACAATAGTAATTCCAACTAATAAACCAATGATTAGAAATGATTTACCTGATTTAGTTTATATGACAGAAAAAGAGAAAATTTCATCAATTATTAATGATATAAAAAAAAGAATATCAAATAACCAGCCAGTTTTAGTTGGTACAATTTCAATTGAAAAATCAGAACTAATTTCTAATGCATTAAAAAAAGAAAAAATTTTACATAATGTTTTAAACGCAAAATTTCATGCAACGGAAGCTGATATAATTGCTAATGCAGGTCAAGCAGGAGTTGTAACTATAGCAACAAATATGGCTGGTAGAGGTACAGATATAATATTAGGTGGAAATTGGCAAAATGAAATTGATGCAATAGAAAAACCTACGCAAAAACAAATTTTACAAATAAAAAAACAATGGGAAATCCGTCATAAAAACGTAATTTCATCTGGCGGTTTACATGTAATAGGTACAGAACGACACGAATCTAGACGAATTGATAATCAATTACGTGGTAGATCAGGAAGACAAGGTGATCCTGGGTCATCTAGATTCTATTTATCATTAGAAGATTCTTTAATGAGAATTTTTGCTTCTAATCGTATTACCTCAATCATGAAAAAATTAGGTATGAAACAAGGAGAAGCAATAGAACATCGTTGGGTTACTAAAGCAATAGAAAATGCTCAAAGAAAAGTTGAAAATCGTAATTTTGATATTCGAAAACAATTACTTGAATACGATGATGTTTCAAACGATCAAAGACGTGTTATCTATAAACAACGTAATGAATTACTTAATGGAAATGATATAAAAGAAACAATTAATAATATTTATGAAAATATATTTACTAAAATAATAAATTGTTATATTCCACATCAATCTGCAAAAGAATCATGGGATATTAACGCATTAGAAAAGCGTTTAATTGATGATTTTAATATAAAATTATCAATTAAAAATTTAATACATAAAAATTCAATTATAAAAAAAGAAAAACTACATGAATATATTATAAAAAAAATCAATGATTTTTATGAATATAAAGAAAAAGTTATTGGTGCTAAAATAATGCGTGATTTTGAAAAAAATATTATGTTACAAACATTAGATTTATTATGGAAAGAACATTTGGCATCAATTGACTATCTTCGTCAAGGAATTCATTTACGAGGATATGCACAAAAAGATCCTAAACAAGAATATAAACGAGAATCTTTTAATATGTTTGAAAACATGCTTGAATCATTAAAATATGATGTTGTTAGCACATTATTTAAAACAGAATTTAATTTTTTTAAAAATATAAAAGAATTAGAACATTTTAAAAATATAAAATTTTTAATAAAAAAACAACAATCAAATTTAACATTTTCATTAAATAATTCTAAAACAAAAAAAATAAATAAAAAAAATAAAATTAGTAGAAATGAAATATGCCCATGTAATTCCGGTAAAAAATATAAACATTGTCATGGTCGATCAATTTAGTTATTTTATTTTTCAATTTTTTTAACTATTTTTTTTCAGTTATCCATCCAACCAAATCAATTAATTTACAACGGTTACTACAAAATGGTCTAAATAAACTATTTTTATTCCAAATAACATTTTTTTTACAAATAGGACAATTAACATTTATATAATTATTCATATTATAACCTAGTATATTAATATTAATTAATTTATAAAATACAAATATTTTTTAAATATTTTTTTAAGATAAATTTAAATTATATTTAAATTGTTAAATAACTAAAAATATATTTATTTAAATAATTTTTTTAAAATATTTTAGTATTAAAAATAATTAAAAATATTACATTTTTAATTTTAAATATTTTTCATGAAGTATTTTAACTTTATTTTTAAGATTTCCATCATTTGTATGATTAGTAATTATATCATCAGCATGATATATACGTTTCTTTCTATTTACTTGTGTTTTTAATATATTATTTACATCTTTTTTAGTTATTTTATCTCTTTTAATTACTCGTGAAATTTGTTCATTTTTTGTAGCATCAACAACAAGAATTCGATTAGCAATATTAAAAATATTTTTTTCAATTAACAAAGGAACAACCCATAAAACATATGAATATTTTATTTTTTGTATTTGTTTTTCTGTTTCTTTTTGAATTAAATTAAACAATTGTGATTCAAGCCATTTTTTTTCTCTTATATTAGAAAAGATAATTTTTCTTAATTTATTTCTATCAATACAATTTTTATTGTTTACAATATCTTTACCAAAATGATGTATTATACGTTTATATACTATAGTATTTGATTCAATAATTTTACGAGATATTATATCAGCATCAATTATTGGAACGCCAAGTTTGAAAAATTCGTTCGATATTGTAGTTTTACCACTTCCAATACCACCTGTTAATGCGATTACATATGCCATAATTTTATTTTAAAAAATTAGAATACACTATAAAATATTTAATATTTAAGAAATAATTATATAAAATTTAATTAAAATAAATATATATTTATAAATTTTATATATAGTATACAATTGTTTTAATATATTTTGTAAAATATCTAAAAAAATGAATAATCTATTAAATAAAATAACATATTAAACATAATAAAAAAATAAAAACATAGAAAAATATTAACTAAATTATAATATTTATTGAAAAAATATATAATTTGTTTATATTTATTTGATAAATATATTATATCTAAAAGTAATATTTTACTTTTAATAAATTAAATATATTTAATGAGGTTTTATTAAAATGTGTATAAAAAAAATAAATACACTACAAACAAAAGAAAATCTACTTAAAAAACTAATAACTGATATCCCAACTATAGTTAGTATAAGTTTAAAAGAAGATTTAAATTATATAATTAACTATAAACAAGATATTACTAGTCAATTAATTAATAAAAATTTAAAAATAACTGCTAAAATAATCACAAGAGAATCTTGCATTTTTTGCGGAAAAAAATGGGTTGATGAAGTTTTTTTTCAACTTGGTAATAAAGTTAAAATTAATTGGTTTGTAGAAGATGGTGATTTCCTTGATAAAAATCAAACTATTTGTAATATGATCGGAGATTCTCATATTTTATTAGCAGGAGAACGTACTTCTTTAAACTTTATACAAACTCTTTCATCTATTTCAACAATTACAGCAAAATATGTAAAACAACTTGAAGGAACAAAAACAAAATTATTAGATACACGAAAAACTATTCCAGGATTAAGAACAGCATCAAAATATGCAGTTTTAATTGGCGGCGGTTTTAATCATAGATTTGGATTAACAGATTTATATTTAATAAAAGAAAATCATATTTTTTTAGCTGGTTCAATTGAAAAAATTATAAAACATGTTAAAAATTTTAATAATAACATTCATATCGAAATAGAAGTAAAAAATTTAGAAGAATTATTACAAGCTATAAATTTAGATATAAAATTTATTATGTTAGATAATTTTTCATCAATAATGATAAAAAAAGCTGTTGATATAACTAATGGTAAAGCATTCTTAGAAGCTTCTGGAAATATAACAATTAAAAATATAAAAGAAATAGCAAAAATAGGAGTTGATTTTATTTCTACCGGGGCTTTAACTAAAAACATTAAAGCAATTGATTTATCAATGCTTTTTAATTAAAAATAATATTTATAAATAAATTTTAACTATAACATAAATAATTTATTTGTAAAATACAATGATTTAAATAATTTAAATATATAAAAAAATTGAATATGTATTAATAAATAATTAATAAAACTAAGGAAAATACCGTGTCAGATATAAAAAATGACGTGGATCCAATTGAAACATTTGAATGGTTACAAGCAATAAAATCACTTATTCATAAAGAAGGTATTACCAGAACTAAATTTATTATTAAACAAATAATAAACGAAGCTCAAAAAAATGGTGTTGATATTAACAATATTAAATCTTCAAATTATATTAATACAATCCAAGTAGAAGATGAGCCTGTTTATCCTGGAAATATAAATTTAGAACAACGAATACTTTCTGCGATCAGATGGAACGCAGTTATTATTGTTTTACGTGCTTCTAAAAAAAATTTAGATCTTGGAGGTCATATAGCCTCTTATCAATCATCAGCTATTTTATACGAAGTTTGCTTTAATCATTTTTTTCGTGGTCAAAATAGCAAAGATGGTGGAGATCTTGTTTTTTTTCAAGGTCATATTTCTCCAGGAATATATGCTCGCGCGTTTTTAGAAGGACGTTTAACAAAAGAACAAATGAATAATTTTCGACAAGAAATTAATGGTAATGGTTTATGTTCATACCCACATCCAAAATTAATGCCAAATTTTTGGCAATTTCCTACTGTATCAATGGGTCTAGGTCCAATAAATGCAATTTATCAAGCTAAATTTTTAAAATATCTCGAAAATAGAGGTATAAAAAATACATCAACTAAAAGAGTTTACGCTTTTTTAGGTGATGGGGAAATGGATGAACCTGAATCTAAAGGTGCTATTACTATCGCGACAAGAGATAAATTAGATAATTTAGTATTCATAATTAATTGTAATTTACAACGTTTAGATGGACCAGTAATAGGCAATGGTAAAATTATTAATGAATTAGAAAAAATATTTATTGGTGCTGAATGGCAAGTAATAAAAGTTATATGGGGGGATAAATGGGATGTATTATTACACAAAGATAATAGCGGTAAACTTATCAAATTATTAAATGAAACTCTTGATGGTGATTATCAAACACTTAAATCACGTAATGGTGCTTATATTCGAAAATATTTTTTCAACAAATATCCAGAAACTGCTTTTTTAGTAAAAGACATGACTGACGACGAAATTTGGGAACTTAATCATGGCGGTCATGATCATAAAAAAATTTATGCTGCTTTAAAAAAAGCAGAAAAAACAAAAAATAAACCTACTGTTATTTTAGTGCAAACAATTAAAGGATACGGTATGGGAAAAACAATGGAATGTAAAAATATTGCTCATCAAGTAAAAAAAATAAATATCGATAGTTTACATTATTTTAAAAAACAATTAGATATTACAATTTCTAATGAAAATATTGAAAATTTAGAATATATAACATTCGAAAAAAATTCAGAAGAATATAAATATTTACATGAAAGACGTAAATCATTAGGTGGATTTTTACCAATTCGTAGTTCTGTATTTGATGAAAAACTTAATATTCCAACTTTATTAGAATTTAGCAAACTTTTAGAAAAACAACATAAAGAAATATCGACAACAATAGCATTTTTACGTATATTAAATATAATGTTAAAAAATAAATCTATAAAAGAACGTATAGTTCCAATAGTTGCTGATGAGGCACGTACTTTTGGTATGGAAGGATTATTTAGACAAATAGGTATTTATAATCCTAATGGGCAACAATATACCCCTCAAGACAGCGAAATAATCTCTTATTATAAAGAAGATTGCAAAGGTCAAATTTTACAAGAAGGTATTAATGAATTAGGTGCTGCTTCATCATGGTTAGCTGCTGCTACATCATATAGTACAAATAATTTACCAATGATACCATTTTATATTTATTATTCTATTTTTGGTTTTCAACGAATTGGGGATTTATTGTGGGCATCAGGAGATCAACAAGCTCGCGGGTTTTTAATTGGTGCTACTTCAGGAAGAACAACATTAAATGGTGAAGGATTACAACATGAAGATGGACATAGTCATATTCAATCATTAACAATTCCGAATTGCATTTCTTATGACCCAGCTTATGCATATGAAGTTGCTGTTATTATACAAGACGGGTTGAATCGCATGTATGGTAAAAATCAAGAAAATATTTTTTATTACATAACAACATTTAATGAAAATTATCATATGCATGCAATGCCAAATAATGTTGAAGAAGGTATACGTAAAGGAATATATAAATTAACCTCAATTGATGGAAATAAAGCTAAAATTCAATTATTAGGTTCTGGTTCAATGATGCGTCATGTATGTAATGCAGCAAATATATTATCTTGTGAATACGATATTGCATCAGATGTATATAGTGTAACTTCATTTACTGAATTAGCACGTGATGGTCAAGATTGTAAACGTTGGAATATGTTACATCCATTAAAAAAACAACGAATTCCATATATTTCTCAAATAATAAATGAATATCCAATAGTAGCTTCAACAGATTACATGAAACTTTTTGCAGAACAAATTCGTGCATATTTGCCAAAAAATGACTATCACGTACTTGGAACTGATGGTTTTGGACGTTCTGATAGCCGTAAAAATTTACGTTATTATTTTGAAATAGATGAAACATATATAATTGTTGCATCATTAAACGAATTAGCAAAACGTGGTGAAATAAACATACAAATTGTAGAAGATGCAATAAAAAAATATAATATTGATCCAAATAAAATTAACCCGCGTTTAGCATAATAGGTGATAATTAATGTTTACTGAAATATGTATTCCTGATATCGGTTCTGACGAAGTTGAGGTTACTGAAATTATGGTAAATATAGGAGATTCAGTTGTTACTGAACAATCTATTATTACTGTTGAAAGCGATAAAACATTAATAGAAATACCTTCTCCTTTTTCTGGAACAGTAAAAGAAATTAAAATTTCAATTGGTGATAAAATTAAAACTGGATTTGTAATTATGGTTTTTGATACTATAGATTCATCACAAAAAACGAAAACATTAGAAAATTTATCAAAATCACAAATACCTTGTACAAAAAAATATACCAAAAATAATTTAAATGTTCACGCAACACCAATAATAAGACGATTAGCTCGCGAATTCGACATTAATTTAGCTAATATTAATGGTACTGGTCGTAAAAATCGTATTTTACGTGAAGATATTCAAACTTATATAAAACAAGCAATTAAATTTATAGAAAATAATACCTTAAATAATTCTATTATATCTAACATATGTACACAAAGTTCAAAACATAATAATATTAAAAACAATGAAATTCAAGAAATAAAAATAGGACGTATTCAGAAAATTTCTAATAAAAATATCACTAATAATTGGATGACTATTCCTCATGTAACTTTAATAGAAGATATTGATATAACTGAACTTGAAAAATTTCGTAAAAATCAAAATAAAAAATTAGAAAAAAAACATGATAAAATAAAAATCACTATATTAAGTTTTATAATAAAAGCAGTTGCTCATGCACTTGAAAAAAATCCAAAAATAAATAGTTCAATTTCAAAAGATGGAAATAAATTATTTTTAAAAAAATATATTAATATTGGTATTGCAGTTGATACATTTAATGGACTTTTAGTACCTATTATAAAAAATCCTAATAAAAAAGGTATTATAGAAATATCTAATGAACTTATTGATATTTCTAATAAAGCTAAATCTGAAAAACTTATACCATCTGATATGCAAAATGGATGTATTACAATTTCTAATTTAGGTACTATAGGAACTACTGCATTTACACCAATTATAAATGGACAAGAAACAGCAATAATAGGTATATCACGTTCATCAATAAAAGCTGTTTGGGATGAAAATAAATTTATTCCTAGAAACATATTACCTATATCGTTATCATTTGATCATCGTATTATAGATGGTGCGGACGGAGCTCGTTTTTTAATTACTATTAAAAAAATAATAAATGATATTAGATATTTAATAATGTAATATATTAAAGTTTTTAGTAAAAACAATAATTATTATATTAATAATACATGCATAAATAAATTTAAAAAAATAATTTTTATATAAAAATAATAATGGTGTTTTATTATGAATAAAGAATTAAAAACTCAAGTAGTAGTATTAGGAGCAGGTCCTTCTGGATATTCAGCAGCATTTAGATGTGCAGATTTAGGTTTACAAACTTTTTTAATAGAATCATCATCTACTTTAGGAGGAGTTTGTTTAAATACTGGTTGTATACCATCTAAAACTTTATTGCATGTTACTAAAATAATTAAAGAAGTTAAAGAATTAATTAAAAGTGGTATTATTTTAAATGAACCAAAATATGACATTAATAAAATTCGTATTTTAAAAGAAAAAATTATTAATAAATTAACTAATAATTTAAGTTATATGGCAAAAAATCGTAATGTAAAAATTATTAAAGGTTTTGGTAAATTTAATAATTCAAAACAATTAATTATTAATGAAGAAAATAATAATACAATAGTTAATTTTGATAATGCTATTATTGCTGCAGGTTCTAGTCCAATCAGATTGCCATTTATGCCTAAAGATCATCGTATTTGGGACTCTACAGATGCTTTAGAATTAAAAGAAATTCCAAAGCGAATGTTAATTATAGGAGGTGGAATTATCGGTTTAGAAATGGGAAGTGTATATTATGAACTTGGAAGTAAAATAGATATAGTTGAAATGTCTGATCAAATAATCCCAAATGCCGATAAAGATATAATAAAAGTATTTACAAAACAAATAAATAAACAAGTTAAATTATTATTAGAAACAAAAATAACATCAGTTGAAGCAAAAAAAGATGGAATTTATGTTTCTATAGAAAATAAAAATTCAATTTTACAAAAAGAACGTTATGATATTGTTTTAGTAGCAATAGGACGAGAACCAAATGGTAAAAAAATAAATGCAGATAAAGCTGGTATTAAAGTTAATGAAAATGGGTTTATATATGTAGATAAACAAATGCGTACAAATATTGAAAATATTTTTGCCATAGGTGATATTACAGGACAACCTATGTTAGCCCATAAAGGGATTCATGAATCTCATATTGCAGCAGAAGTTATATGTAATTTAAAACATTATTTTGATCCAAAGGTTATCCCATCAATTGCATATACTTATCCTGAAATAGCATGGATTGGATTAACTGAAAAAGAAGCAAAAAAACAAAATATTGAATATGATGTCTCAATTTTTCCTTGGAATGCATCTGGAAGAGCAATTACTTCTGGTTATACAGAAGGATTAACTAAACTTATTTTTGATAAAAATTCAAATCAAATAATAGGAGGAGCAGTTGTTGGGGTCAATGGTAGTGAATTGCTTGGAGAAATAGGTTTAGCAATTGAAATGGGATGTGATGCAGAAGATATATCTTTAACTATTCATGGACATCCAACTTTATATGAAACAATTTGTATGGCTGCTAAAATTCATGAAGGTACTATTACTGATTTACAAAATATAAAACTTAAAAAATAATTTATTTATTTATTTTAAAAAAAACTATAAAACTAAAAGCATTATTACACAATACAATGTAATTGTGCTTTTAATTAATTTAATTTTAATAATTAAACTAATTCATTTTTTTAATAAAAAAATTTAAAAAATAATATAGATTAATATTTTTATAAATATATATAAATATTATTTTTTAAATATATTTTTAATATATATTTATATATTATTATTATTTAATAAATTAAATACTTTTTAAGTTAATAAAACTAAATAATATTTTTATATAATTTTAAATGTCTAAAATTATATAAAAATATTATAAAAAATAATTTTAAAAAATTAAAAAAATTTATGTTTAATATTTAAATTTAAAACATAAATTTTTTTATTTAAAATTTTAATATATATAAAATTATAATATTATAAATAAAAATAATTAATTTTTAATTAATATAATAATAAAAATATCTAAAAAACCATATAAAATCAAGGTATTTATGATTTATATTACAAATATACTAAATAAAATAACTAATCTAATATTAATAAATCAAGAATTATTAACTAATTATATTATTAACATAATATTTGCATTAATAATATTTTTTATAGGAATAATAATTACAAAATTTATAGAACATTGGATACAAAATATAATGATAATAAAAAATATTGATACCACAATTAATTATTTATTATCCACAATCTTTCGTTATATATTAATTACTTTTACTTTAATTATTGTATTAAATAAAATTGGTATAAAAACAGCTCCTATTATTGCAATAATAGGTACTATAGGATTAGCGTTTGGATTAGCAATACAAAATTCATTAAAAAATTTTATATCTGGAATTTTATTAATAATATTAAGACCATTAAAAGTTGGAGAACATGTAATTATTTGTTCAATAGAAGGGTATGTAAAAAAAATTCAATTTTTTTTTACTATAATAAAAACTATTGAAAATAGTATAGCAATCATTCCAAATGATAAAATCATAAACAACAATATTATTAATTTAACTAATAAAAAAAATATACAACAAAATATAATAATTAGTGTAGATCACAATTCTAATATTAATACAACAAAAGAAATTTTATATAAAATTCTTAAAGACGAAAATCGTATTCAACAAAATAATGGTATGTTTATTCGTTTATATAAAATATCTCCTTATTCTTTAGACTACATAATTAATTTTTGAACTACAAATAATGATGCTTGGCCAGTATATTTAGACTTATTAAAAAACTTAAAACAAAAATTATATAACAGCAACATAAATATTATATCTCAAGAAATATGTTAATTTTTTTAAAGATAAATTTTAAATATTTTAAAATTTATTTTAAAATTTAAATATATATTTTATCTGATTTTTATATATAAATATCAAAAATATCATATTTAAAATATTAAATATAATATTTTATACTTAATAATAATATTTTAGATTTAATCTAAAATAGTTAAAATTAATATTTTTAAAATATAAAACAAATTATTATTTTTTTATTATTAATTTTTTATTAAAAAATAAAAAAACAAAATATTCATTTTTAATTAAATTAATAAACTTAATAATAAAACATACTAATTGATTATATTAAATATTTTTAATTTTTATTTTTAAAATAAAATAAATATTAAATATTTAAACATTTTAATATAATTATAACTGACTTGATTAAAAGGTATTAGTATGACTCAAAATAAGTTAAAAAAAGCTGTAGCTTGGGCTGCATTAAAATATATAAAACCAAATAGTATTGTTGGTGTAGGAACAGGTTCAACCACATCATATTTCATTGATGCATTAGCAACAATGAAAAATAAAATAAAAGGAGCTGTACCTAGTTCTATAAAAACTACTGAAAAACTAAAATCACTCGGAATATCTATAATTTATTGCAATGAAATAAACTCATTAGATATATACGTTGATAGTGCTGACGAAATAAACAATTACATGTATATGATAAAAGGTGGCGGGGCTGCGTTAACACAAGAAAAAATTATTTCTGCTATTGCAGAAAAATTTATTTGTATTGTAGATCAATCAAAGTACGTTAATGTTTTAGGAAAATTTCCATTACCAATTGAAGTTATCCCTATGGCATGTAATTACGTTGCTCGTGAATTAAAAAAATTAGGTGGAATACCAAAATTTCGTAAAAATGTCATAACTGATAATGGTAATCTAATTTTAGATGTGCATGACTTATATATTACTAATCCAATAAAATTAGAAAATTTAATAAATGGAATTGCTGGTGTAGTAACAGTTGGAATATTTGCAAAACGTAGTGCAGATATAGCTATAATAGGAACACCAGAAGGAATAAGAATAAATTACAGACAATAAAAAGATATTTATTAAAAATAAAAAACCAAAAAATATATTTTATTGTTTTTTTCATATTTTTTCTGGAGTAATTATTTCAGGTAATTGAACATCTAGTTCTGTCAAAAATAATTTTTTTACATACTGACAATTATGTGCAAGTCCAATTGGATAAAAATTTTTTTTTGACCAATTTTGTAAAATTTTATCATAAAAACCACCACCCATTCCTAATCTATTACATTTATTATCAAAAGCAACTAATGGAACAATTATAATATCTAAATATTTTATTGGTAATATTTTACATTTATTTAATTTAGGTTCATCAATATTAAAAATATTTTTTATTAACTTAGTTTTAGAATCAAAATACAAAAAGTCCAAATGATGAGGAATTAATTGATTAATAACAGGTAAAAAAATATTTTTACCATTTTTTAATAATTCATTAATTAATGGTCTAGTATTAATTTCACCATCAAATGAAAGATATAAAGCAATATTTTTAGACTTTATTATTTTAGGATGAAATAAAATAAATTTTATAATTTTTTCTGCAGATATTTTTTGTTCTTCAAAAGTTAATTTATGTCTAATATTTCTTATGAAATTCCTTACTATTTGTTTTTTACAAAACATAATAATTTATTTAACATATCTATAAATAATAAAAAACTATAAAACTATATTTTATATATTAAAATATACTATTTTAGTATATAAAAACATTATTAAAAATAAATAAATATATAAAATAATTATAATTTATAAAATTTATTGTTTTTTTGACGATTTTATTTTTTTTGCTTATACATAATATATTTAAAACAATTTTTTAATATTTTAATGAATATTAATATATAATTATAAAAAACTACATTAAAAATCTACTATCAGTAATTTTTACTTGAATTTGAAGTGCTTGTTCTATAGTATTTTGTAATATTTTTATTTTTTCTTCCATATTGTATACATATTCTCTAGTTTTTGTTTTTTCTTCTGTTAATTCATAACAAATATTTAATGCTACAATAAAAATAAGTTGTTCTATATTTGTCACACCACTTTTATCTTTTAAATTTTGCAAACGATTTTCGAGATCTTTAACTGATTGAATCAAAGCATCTTTTCGATCAATTGGACAATTAACACGTATTAAACGCCCAAATATCTTAACATCAACTGCTTGTACAGACATATTACTACCTCAATATATAAAATATATATCATGATACAATTTTATATTTTTATAATACATCACAATTAACAAATAAAATTATTTTTTTATTAAAATTTTTTAAAATATTTAATTATATTAATAAAATATAAAATAACTAATTTTAATATTATTTTTTACAAAAATATTTTTTATAAATCTATAGCAAACAACAAAGTTTTATAATTAAATTATATAAATATATTTTTATTAATTTTATAAAAAAAATACATTAATTATTTATATAATTACATAAAAATAAATACATAAAATATTAATTTTTTTTTAAAAAATAAACACTTTTATATAAATATATTTTTATAAATAATCATTAATCAACATCAAATATATATTATTTATATCAATAATATTAAATATGTTTTTATATATTAAAATTATTTTTTAATATGGCCCCTACTGGATTTGAACCAGTGACCAATCGATTATGAGTCGAGTGCTCTAACCTCTGAGCTAAGGGGCCAAAAATACTTTTTTATTAAAACATGATCATATTTAATTTTAATTATTTAAAATAATTAATTATCTTATTTTAAAAAAATTCTAATAAAAATAATATATTAAAAAAATTTTACATATATAATAATGATACAATTTAAATAATATATTTTCAAATAATTTTTAATATAAATATATATAATTTTATAAAATTATTAATTATTTTTTTAAAAAAATAATTAAAAATACAAAATTTAAAATTATAAAAATATAAGTTTTATTATAACTTACATTTTTATAAAATTATTTAATTACAATTGTTATAAAAATAATTATTTCATATTAATGTTTAATTTAAAAATTAAATAATAATGTAATAAAAAAATAAAATTATAAATTTTATTTAAAAAATATATTAACTAATCAATAATATAATATAAAATATCGTATTAAAATTTTTAATTAAAATAATATATTTATTTAATTAAATATTTAGTATATTTTGTTAAATTAAAAATAATTTATTGATATGGGAAATTATTAAATGGAATTATTTAAAAAACTTTTTTTTGATATTTTAGATCAAAATTATATCATTTTATATAATTCATCTTTAATATGGATGATTTATTTAATATTATTTATTATATTATTTATAGAAAATGGAATTTTACCTGCAGCTTTTTTACCAGGAGATAGTTTATTAATTTTAGTTGGTGTTTTAATTGCTAAAAATATATTAAATTACCCATTAACTATATTTATTTTAACTTTAGGAACAAGTTTAGGATGTTGGTTTGGATATATTCAAGGAAAATGGCTTAGTAATTCTAGGTTAATAAAAAAATGGTTTACAAATTTACCAAAAAATTATCATTATCGTGCATATAACTTATTATATAAACATGGATTATTATCTTTATTAATTGGCAAATTTTTACCGTTTATAAGAACTTTATTACCAATAATAGCAGGTTTTACAAAATTAAAACTCAAAAGTTTTCAAATATTTAATTTATTAAGTGGTTTTTTATGGGTATTAATTTTGACCTTTATTGGTTATAGTTTTTATAAAAGTCAATTATTTCAACAATATGAATATAGAATTACTAATATATTAATATTAATTCCAATAATATTATTAATTATTGGATTTTTAGGTAGTATTGCTTTTTTTATAAAAAAAAATATTTATTCAAAATAAAAAAATAGTTTTTTATTAAAAATGAATAGATTAATCCTATATTAATATATAATTAAAAAAAATAAAAATTTTAAAAAAAATATTAAAAATAATATATATAATATTTCTTAATTATTTAAAACAAACGAAAAATTTTTATCATATTTTTTTTAAAAAAGAAGTTGGCCTATAAGCCGGGTTCTGTTATAGACAACCATTTATCTAGATTAACTTTCACAAGTTAATTCAAGCAACCTACCCCGGTATATGCGGGTCACATTTATAATACCTATACTTGGTCTTGCTCCAAGTGGAGTTTACTATGCCATTATTGTTACCAATAATGCGGTATGCTCTTACCATACCTTTTCATCCTTACCTGTTCATTTTAAGTCATCGGCGGTTTATTTTCTGTAGCACTAGTCGAGGTTCACACCTCCCAGAAGTTATCTGGCACTATACCCTATGGAGCCCGGACTTTCCTCTGCTTTTAAAATATCAAAAACAGCGGTTGTCTAGCCAACTTCAAAATACAACAAAATTATTTATTATATTTTATCATAAAATCATATAAAATATTTTTTTTTAATTTATGAATTTTTTCAGTTATTGATGCAGCTTTTTTTGGAGATAATTCTTTTTGTAATAAATTTAATGTAAAAATAACATCATCAGATATATTTAAATTATTTTTAAGAT
Source organism: Candidatus Providencia siddallii (assembly GCF_964026685.1). NCBI lineage: Bacteria > Pseudomonadati > Pseudomonadota > Gammaproteobacteria > Enterobacterales > Morganellaceae > Providencia > Candidatus Providencia siddallii. The sequence continues at coordinate 322,580 of NZ_OZ034688.1, read as the reverse complement.
CTTTATATCCTTCGATAACTAATACTATTTCACCACGTTTACGGATTTCATTTTCTTTTATCCATTCTAATAATTTTTTTGCTGGACGACCTTCAATATTTTCCCATGCTTTTGTTAATTCTCGTACTAAAACAATATAACGATCATCACCCCAAGTTTCAATAATATCTTCTAACGTATATAATAAACGATGAGTTGATTCATAAAAGATTAATGTACGACTTTCTTTTTCAAGTTTTTTTAAAATATTTTTACGTTTTTTAGTTTTTGTTGGTAAAAATCCTTGATAACAAAAACTAAAAGTAGGTAGACCAGATGATAAAAGTGCTGTGATAATTGCACAAGCACCTGGTAAAATAACAACTTTAATTCCTACTTTACGACAACTATTTATAAAATAAAAACCTGGATCATTAATTAATGGGGTGCCTGAATCAGAAACCAATGCTATACTATAACCATATTGAAGTTTTTTTATTAATTTAGGTGTTTTTTTTCGCTCATTATAATCATGCAACGAATATGTTTTTGTATTAATTTTAAAATGTTTAAGCAGAATTTTAGTTTTTCTAGTATCTTCAGATACTATAAGATCTACATATTTTAAAACATCTAAAGCGCGTTCAGTAATATCTTTTATATTACCTATAGGTGTTGGTACAACATAAATTGTATGTACATTGATTACATTATGTTTTTGTTGATCAATTAATTTCACTAGTAACCTAACTAAATAATTATACACATGAATATTTCAATTAATTTATTTTTAAAAAAAATAACTTACGTAATAATTATATTATTTATATTGATATTATCAGGATGTCAAAATATATCAAATAAATTAATTTTTTATAAAAAAAAAAACATATTTTATTATCAATCAATAATTAATATAAAAAAAAACAATAAAAATATTAATAAAACTTTTATTTATATTAAACAAAAATTTTTTATTAAAGAAATATTAAAAATATTAATGATACAACAAAATAAAATAAATATTTTTTATAACAATATTTTTGATAAATATTCTGAACTTCTTAATATATATAAAAATTACAAAGATAACTATATTTTATCAAAAATAAATTTAACAAACTGGAAAATATCTAATGTAATAGATTCTGACAAAAAAATATCAAACAAATATATAACTAAAATAGCATTTTTCTTACCTATAACCGGATCATTTAAAACTCACAGTAATGCTATAATACAAGGTTTTATAGATGCAAAAAAAATTTTTTTTAAAAAATTTTTAAATGATACACATTTATTTTATAATAAAAAACAAAATAAAGATGACGATATTATAAATGAAATTCTTAATGACATTTTTTTAAAAAGAACAACTGAAAAATCTAACATTAATAATAAGTTATCTTATTTAGAAAATATACAAAATAATAATACGGAAATTATTAAAATATTTGATACATCAAATAATAAAATATCGGATTTATTAGAACAAGCAAAAAATGAAAATTTTAATATTATAATTGGACCATTATTAAAAAAAAATGTAGAAACTATCACAAAAATTGAATCCTCAATGAAAATTATAGCATTAAATGAACTTAATGATGAAAATTTACAAAGCAAATCAAATATTTTTTATTTTTCATTATCACCAGAAAACGAAGCACAAAATGCAGCTATACATATAAGAGAAGAAGGTAAAAAAACACCATTAGTTCTAGTTCCATCAAATAAATTAGGTGAACGAATAATAAAAGCTTTTACTAAAGAATGGCAAAAAAAAAATAAAACAACTGTTTTTATGCAAACTTTTGGATCAATTTCTTCATTAAAAAGATTAATTAACAATGGTATTGGAATTAAATTAGTAGGTACACCTGTAATTATTGATAAATTTAATTTATTAAAAAATAAAAAAATAAATAAAAAAATTGATTCAGTATATATTTTTGCTAATTATAAAGAATTACTTTTTATTCATCCAATGATCAAAATGACAGTTAATTCAAAATTATGTCCTACTTTATATGCTAGTTCTCGAATTAATCAAAATAATTTAAATATAGACTATAATTTTGAAATGGAAAATTTACAATTTAATGAAATTCCAATGATCGCAAATATTAATAATAATAGTGCATATATACAAGCATTAAAAAAAGTAAATAATGACTATTTTTTATTACGTCTTTATGCTATGGGTGTAGATGCACGGTTATTAGTAAATAATTATGATAAACTTAAAAAAAATAATCAATTATATATTAATGGTGTTTCTGGATTATTAAACTTAACTAATAAATATGTTGTATATCGTAAATTATTATGGTTAAAATTTCAAAATGGTGAAAAAAAATTAATTAATTAATAAAAAATAAAATTATATACACAAAATATTAATTGATATATTTATATTTTAATATCAAAAAAATAAATAATTAAAATTAATATTTTAAAATAATATATATAATGAATTTAAAAATGTTTAATATTAAAAATATTAAATAATAAAAGATATTATTTAATATATCTTTTATTATTTAATATTTTTAAAAAAATTTATAATAAGTTATTATTTTAAATATAAAAAATTAATGAAATAAAATAATTTATTAATTCTAAAATATTTTAAAAAAATAAAATAAATTAAAAACATAAAAAATTTAAAACAAAATTAATAAAATAATATATTTTTATAAAAATATATTAATAAAAAAAATAAAAAACAAATTGTTTATATAAAATCAAGGAAAATAAAATGAGATTTTTTTTTATTTTTATAATATTACTTAATGTTTTTTTTACACAAAGTTGTGTTAGTACAGCAATAATTTGTTCTGCTGTTGTGGCAACAAAAAGTGTTGGAGATCCAAGAAGTATAATACAACAAGTAGATGATACTATTTTAGAAACACGCATAAATTTAGAATTAAATAAAAATAAGAATATTACTAAAAAATCTAGAATTATTGTTGTAGTATATAAAGGAAATGTTTTGTTAATAGGAGAATCACCATATTTACATTTATCTGAATATGTTAAACAAATAGTAACAAACGTAAAAGATACAAAAGAAGTTTATAACGAAATTCGTAATGGATATCCAATTAACATAACAACGATGCTAAATGATACATTAATTACAACAATAATAAAATCAAAAATATTAATTAGTAATGTTGTAAAATTAGGAAATATAAAAGTAATTACCGAAAACAGTGAAGTGTTTTTATTAGGAATTGTTACTAAACAAGAAGGAAATAATGTATCAAAATTAGTTAGTTCTATCAATGGAATATCTAAAGTTGTTACAGCTTTTAATTATTTAAATTAAATTTATAATATAATAAAAGTTAATATTTTTAATATATATTAAATCATTTCCAAAATTTTTTTTACTAATTTTGAAATTCCATTATTTATTTCAAAAATTGATTTAGTTAACATATAAGCAGGAGTTGTTACTATTAAATTATCTTCATCTACAATTATGTTATCAACTGCACATTCAATGTGAATAGCACCCATTTTTTTAATTTCAGATATTATTTTTTTATCATTCCCAATAGTTAATTTTATAGGTATATTTAATATTTTAGGAATAATCACTGGCGCTATACACATCAAACCTAATGGTTTTTTTAATTGATGCATATTTTTAATTATTTTTATTAAATTTTTATTAATTTTACATTTACTTCCATTTATTTCAAAATCACATAAATTTCTTATTATACCAAATCCACCTGGTATTATAAGACCATCTAAATTATTAGCGTCTATAGTTGATAAAGAAAATATTTCACCACGAGAAATACGAGCTGATTCTTCCATTTGATTTCTTTGTTGTTTTTTTTGTTTATTATTTGTATGATTTACAACAGTATTTTGTAATTCATCTAACGCAAAACAATATGATTTAGCTTTATTTGCATCTAAAGCTAATAATGTTAAAATAGATTCATGTATTTCACTTCCATCAAGGAACCCACATCCACTTAAAATAACAGCAATTTTTTTCATAAAATAACAATCCTAATTAAATATTAGAAAATTTACCTTTTTAAATGTGTTTAATGATAAAATCCTATGATAATTATAACATATAAAAAAGTATTTAAATAGCTTTTAAAATAATTTATTTAACTAACTAAATAAATTTGTTGCATATATAATTAATACTTGATATATATTATGTAAAATAAAAAACTGTATTGTTAAAATAAAATATTTGTATATTTCAAATGTCATTTTATTTATGTATTATACAAATAAATTATATATTTTAAATTATTAAAATCATTAAAAAAATAAAATTTATAATTAAAATATTTAATCAAAAAAATTTGACTAGTATAATTAAATAATTAAATTACTTAAAATAATTTTAACAAATTTATAAGAGGTTAACCAAAATAATTATGTCAAAAATAGGTATTTTCTTCGGAAGTGATACAGGAAATACAGAAAATATTGCAAATCTTATACAAGAAAGATTAGGCAAAAATATAGCTGAAGTTCATAATATCGCTAAATCTAATAAAGAAGATATAGAATCTTTTAATATTTTACTTTTCGGGATCCCAACTTGGTATTATGGTGAAGCTCAATGTGATTGGGATGATTTTTTTCCTGTTTTAGAACAAATTAACTTCGAAGGAAAAATTGTAGCTTTATTTGGTTGTGGCGATCAAGAAGATTATGCAGAATATTTTTGTGATGCAATGAGTATTATACGTGATATTATAGAACCACGTGGTGCAATAATTATTGGACATTGGCCAATTAAAGGATATACTTTTGAAGTATCAAAAAGTATGGCTGATGAAAATCATTTTATTGGTCTTGCTATTGATGAAGACAGACAACCAGAATTAACAGAAGAACGAATCGATAAATGGATAGAACAAATTTCAAAAGAAATACAATTAGAAAAAACTTAATAACAATTAAAAAATTTAAATTTAATAATTAAAAAAAATAAAAAATTATTAAGAACAACCTTTATGTTTTTATTGTTTTTTAAAATGATTAATATATAATTTAATTTTTTAATATTTAAAAAATTAAATTATATATTAATCATTGAAGTTTTTTTATTTTAATATAATTTATAATTTAAATATTTCTTTAAATTCTATTTGTTTTAAATTTTTTAAAAAATTTAAAACAAATAGAATTATATTAATGTATTATTATATTAATTTAAAAAAATGTATTTTTTAAAAAATAAAACAAAATAATAAAATTATTATATAAAATTATTTTTTACAATCAATATATTCTAATCCTTTCATATACGATCTTAATATATTTGGTATTTTAATCCGTCCATCATTTAATTGATAGTTTTCCATAATTGCTACCAAAGTACGCCCAACTGCTAAAGCTGAACCGTTTATAGTATGAACTAATTTAGTTTTTTTATTTTTTTCACTACGATATCTAGTTTTCATACGACGTGCTTGAAAATCCCACATATTAGAACATGATGAAATTTCACGATACATATTTTGAGCAGGAAGCCAAACTTCCAAATCATATGTTTTACAAGAACAAAAACCAGTATCACCAGCGCATAGTATCATTTTACGATATGGTAATTCTAAAAGTTTAAGAACTTTTTCTGCATGATTTGTTAAATCTTCCAATGCATCCATTGATTTTTTAGGATGAACTATTTGAACAAGTTCTATTTTATCAAATTGATGCATACGAATAAGCCCACGAGTATCTCTACCATAAGAGCCTGCTTCTGAACGAAAACAAGGCGTATGCGCAATCATTTTTAATGGAAGAATATTTTTATCTAATATTGAATTACTAACTAAATTAGTAAGTGGAACTTCTGCTGTTGGGATTAATGCATAACTATTTTTATTTTTTTCTTTTGTGGATTTTATATAAAATAAATCCTCTTCAAATTTTGATAATTGACCAGTACCATACAATGTATTTTGATTTACTAAATATGGAACATATATTTCTTGATATTTATGTTCTTCAGTATGAAGGTTTAACATAAACTGAATTAATGCGCGATGCATAAGAGCAATTTTATCTTTCATAACAATAAAACGAGAACCAGATAACTTTACCGCTGCATTAAAATCTAACCCACCAGTTAATTCACCGAGTGTAACATGATCTTTTACATTAAAGTTATATACATTAGGTTTACCATAACGTAATATTTCTACATTTTCTGAATTATTTTTACCATCAGGTACTTCATGATTAAGAATATTTGGTATATTTGATATAAATATATTAATTTCTTTTTTTAATTCAATTAGCTTTATTTTATTAATATTTAATTTTTTTCGTAATTCATATACTTCTAATCGTAATAATTCAATATTTTCTCCACGTATTTTTACATTACTAATAATTTTAGATCGACGATTACAATCTGCTTGTAATTTTTCTGTATCAACTTGTAAAGTTTTACGCAATTTTTCTAATTCACAAAATTTTTTTTTATCAAACGAAAAACCTCTTCTATCCAAATTTTTAATGACTATATCCAAATCTTTACGTAATAAAATTGGATCTATCATAACTTCTTCCTATTTTTTTTAAAATACTACTATAAATATCTTATGAAATAATTAATAAATTCATTTAAAAATAAAATTAATAAAGTATATAATGTATAAAAATCGTAATTTTAAATTTTAATTTATAATATAATTATGTAATAATTTTTCAATATTTTAATATTTTTATAAAATTATATTAATCTTATCATAAAATTTTAATATTTATTCTTATTTTAAACATTGGTTATCTATTGTAACACCTTTTGGAATTATAAATTTAAATTTATTTATATTAATTTTATGATTTTTTTGTTTTTTTATCTTATATACATTAACTTGTCCATCTTCTTCAATAATAGAGAAATTTTTAATTTTTCCATTATTTAAAATAGTAATTGAAAATTTTTTTGAATTTTCATTTTTTTGTTTTAATTTTAAATAAAAAGTATTATTATTTTTAGTAACAAAATAATTTTTCCATATTTTAAAACTATTATTAATAATTAATAAAAATGGGGTGTTATAAATTGCATCTGATAATTTTGTAATTGTTACTTGTTCAACAAGTGGATTATAAAACCATAAATTAATACCATCAGAAACTATATCACTTACATCTGGAAATGTAGTCTTTAATCTAAATAAATTTGGTCTTTTTAGTCATAAATAACCTGAGCTTTTTTGTATAATTTTACCTTCTTTATTTATAATATCCTGAGAAAAAGAAGCAGAAAAATTATTTATTATATTTAAACGTTTTTGAAGAATATAATTTGCATTATCAAAAGCTTTACAAAAATTATAATTAATTAATAATATACAAAAAAATATTTTTTTTATCATAATAACCTTTTAAAATATCTAATTATTAAAATTTTATATAAATTCTTAATAATTATTAATTAAGTAATCAAATTTACATTAAAATATAAAAAAACAAAACAAAAAAATAAAAATAAAATATTAAATTTTAATAAAATATTTATATTTTTATTTAAAATTATACTTAGATCTATTTTAAAAATAAAATAATTATATTTATTAATAAAATTTTTTATAATATAAAATTAAATTAATAATTTTATTATTTTTTTAAATTTTTTATTTAATTATATTTTGATTAATAAAATTAAAAACAAATAAATTTATAAAATTATTATATAATATTATAAATAAAATAATTGTATTATACTTATAATAAAAAAAAATAATAAAATCAAAATAATTTTTAACAAATCAAAATAAATCAATAAAATATTTATTAAAATATCACCAATAATACCACCATAATGAAAAGTTTTAAAATCATTAAAAATAAGTGATATTAAACCACAAGATGTAATAATAAATATTATAATATATACTAAAGTTTTAACCAAATAAAAAAAATCAATAAAACCATTTTTTTTTAATTTTTTATATATATTCAAAAAAATAAAAATCAATAAAGGTGAAAATGTAAATGCAATAATACCGAAAAAAGAAAAAAAAATATCAGCAACCCAAGCACCTAAACTTCCACATAAATTATTAACAATATCACTATTTGATGCTTGAGACCAACTTTTATCTGAACTATTAAAACTTAATAATGAAACTACAAAAAAAATTGAAATAATATAAATTAATGACAATATTAGAAATAAAAATGATTTTATACTAAAATTTTTTTTTACACTTTGCATTTTTTTATTTTTTTGATTATCATTATTATTAAAATAACAATTTTTTAAAATATATTTATATTTAAAAAAATATTTAAAAAATATAATTTTTTAAATATTTTAATAAAATAATGAGTTTATTATATAATATTTTATTTTTTATAAATAAAAGATACTTTTTACTAAAAATAATTAATATAAAAATCGCATTATATTAATTTAAGATAAATTAATAAAAAATAATTTTTATTAATTTATCTTAAATTAATTACATTATATAAAATCTAAATAAGTAAATAACAATTAAATATACTTTAAACATTTTATATGTTAAAAAAATATATAAAACAATTATATATAATATATGTAATTTTACCATATTATAAAATACATTTTAAAAATATAAATTAAAACGTTTTTAACTATATGAATTTTTTATATTATATTTTATAATTTATTTAAAAATAATTGTATTTCTAAAATTTAGAGGAATAAATGACAAAAGAAGATAATATTGAAATGCAAGGAACAGTTTTAAACACTTTACCAAATACAATGTTCCGTGTTGAATTGGAAAATGGTCATATGATTATTGCACATATTTCTGGAAAAATGCGAAAAAATTATATTAGAATTTTAACTGGAGATAAAGTAATAGTAGAATTAACTCCTTATGATTTAAGCAAAGGTAGAATTATTTTCCGTAATCGCTAAATTTAAATATATTTAATATATGATGATTACGTTATATACATAATCATCTTTATTAAATTAAAAATATATTATAATATAAAAATTGCTTTTATATTTTTAATTATTTTTAAAATAAAATGTATCAAAATATATTCATTTATGGCATATTATTTTAATAAATAAATATAAAAAACATATTTTTAATTACAAAATAATTTTTATTTTAAAATAAAAATTATTTTACTAAAATAGGTATAAATATGATAAACAATGAAATTGTAAAATTATTAAATAATCAATTAAATCTTGAATTTTATTCTGCAAATCTTTATTTACAAATGAGTGCATGGTGCAATTATAAAACATATGAAGGTTTTTCTGTTTTATTAAAAAAACATTCTGATGAAGAAATAGAACATATGAAAAAATTGTTCGATTATATATGTAAATCAGGTAATTTAGCAATAATTAACGAAATAAAAGCACCTCCAAATAATTTCAAATCTATAATAGATTTGTTTACACAAACATATGAACATGAAAAATTTATTACAAAAAATATTAATAATATTATTCATTCATCAATAACAATACAAGATTACACTACATTTAGCTTTTTACAATGGTATATTGTAGAACAACACGAAGAAGAAAATTTATTTAAAACAATACTTGATAAAATAAATTTAATAGATAAATATTCAAACGGGTTATTAATATTAGATAATAATATAAAAAAAGATTATTTAAAACAATAAATATGTAAAGTTTAATAAAAATTAGTAAATATTTTAAAATAAAAAATAAAATAATTAGATTATAAAAATAATAATTCATTATATTATAACAATAATTATTTTATTGATATGAATCGTTTATTATTAATTTTTAACAATATTAAAATATAAAAATATATTTTAAATTTTGTAATTTTAATATTATTTTAGCTATTTTATTTAAAGGATAAAAATAATAAGAATTATTTTATTTTTATTTATAAATTTATTTATTATTATTACGTTTGGATTGATGTTGAATTTAATTGGTATTGAAGAAAATAATATTCGAAGATTACTATTTTTATCTTTTTTATTTGGATTTACTGGTTCTTTTGTTTCATTATTATATCAAAATAGGTTGCGCTAAAATCTGTTAATGGTAAAATTATTAAAAAACCATATAATAAAATAGAATATTGGTTACTTAAAATAATTACAAAACAATTAAAAATTGCCGTGCCGCAAATTTCTATATATCCATCATTTAATATGAATGCATTCACAACTGGATATAATCGTAATTCATCGTTAATAGCTATAAGTAATGATTTATTAAATAATATGAATACTGATGAAATAGAAGCAGTTATAGCTCACGAAATTGGTCATATTACAAATGGCGATATGGTAACAATGACTATGTTACAAGGTATTCTTAATACATTTGTTATTTTTATTTCTAAATTTTTTGCGCAATTTATTTCAAAATTTATATTTAATAATAAATATAAATATAATCATATTATTTATTATATTAGTTCAACAATACTAGAAAATATTTTTGGAATTTTAGCAAGTATTATTATAATGTGGTTTTCTAGAAAACGAGAATTTTATGCAGATGCATATTCAGCAAAATTAGTTAGTAAAGAAAAAATGATTTCAGCATTAAAAAAATTAAAAATTAGTTATGAATCAAACGAAAAAAATTTCTTAATCACATTTTGTATTAATGGATATAAAAAAAATACAAAAAACTTATTTTTATCTCATCCATCATTAAACGATCGTATTAAAGCTCTTTATTTAAACAAATATTCTAACAACATTTAAAATATTTTTTTTAAAATTGTCTTAAATGTTATTTATTTAAAAAATATTTTAATAAAAATATTTTTAATAATTTTAAAAAATTTTATTAAAATTATTTTTTATAGAATAATTATAAATATTTTTAATAAATAAAAAATTAACTTAATATTCTTTTTTAAAAAAAATTTATATTATTTTTATTTTATATAATTTTAAATTACTTTGAAAAATCAAATTCAACCCATATCGGTGCATGATCAGATGGTCTATCAATATTACGTATTTCATAATCTATTCCAACTTCAATACAATATTTTATTAAATTTTTAGAAGATAATATTAAATCGATACGCAATCCACAATTTCTTTGAAAAGCTTTTGAACGATAATCAAACCAAGAAAAAGAATCATTTACATTAGGATTTTTTACACGATAAATATCAATTAAATTACACCCATTTAATAATTTTGTTAACCATTCACGTTCTTCAGGTAAAAATGAACACTTACCTTTTTTTATCCAACGATTTTGATTAATTTTTCCTATTCCTATATCTAAATCAGTATGACTAACATTCATATCTCCAACAATTAATAATTGTATATCAGTTTTTTGTAAAGACACTACATAATCATATAATTTTTTATAAAAAATTTTTTTTAAAAAAAATTTTTTTTCATTAGAACGATTTTCACCTTGAGGAAAATAAGCATTAATGATAATAAATATTTTTTGACAAATATAAGTAGTTAACGTAATTAATCTACACTGTCCATTTTCTTTATCAAAAGAAAAATCTTTCTTAATTAAAAAAGGTTTTTCTTTTGATAAAAATGCAACACCATAATATGCTTTTTGCCCATGACAAAAAGCATGATAACCTAATTTATTTATTTCATAAAACGGAAAATGATCATTTTGAACCTTTATTTCCTGTAAAGCTATTATATCTGGATTATGTTTTACAATAATAGCCTTTATTTGATGTAAATGAGCTCGTAATCCATTAATGTTAAAAGAAATAATTTTCATAAATTTAGTAATATAATTAAAATAATTTTATATAAAAATAAAATTATATTTAATATTATATTTATATATATAATATTTAATTTTACATAAAATTATATTAAATAACAATTACACTGTTATATTTTTAATATAAATTCATATATATTATGAATGTAATATATATGAATAAAAATATAAAATTAATTAATATAATTATTAATAAACACCCTTTATAAGGGTGTTTATGTTATTAATATTAAATTAAAAAATCATCTAAAGTTTTACCTTCATCTTCAATTGCAATTTTTATTATTGCTGGAGTTCTACCTTGTCCTGTCCATGTTTTAAGTTCTCCATTTTCATCAATATATTTATATTTAGCAGGACGAGTAATACGTTTACTTTTTGTATTTATCACAACACCAACATTATTAATAGAATCCATAGTTTGTAATAGATCGTTTAAATTTATTCCTTGTTCTAAAATCATTTTTCGAACTTTTTCCAATTTACGATTACGTTCTTCTAATTCAACACGAGCTTGATTTTCTTCATATCGACGTTCTTCGACTACTACAGTTAATTTTTCTAACATTTCTTCTAAAGATTCTAAAGTAACTTCGCGAGATTGTGCACGAAGAGTACGTATATTATTTAATGCTTTTAATGATTCGCTCATTTTTTTTATCTCAATTATTTGTTAAAAGATATATATTAATAAAAAATTTGCAATATATAATTTACTTTAACAGTTTAAAAGTAAATTTTAACTAATGCAATTTTTTTACAAAAGAAAAGATATTTCTTTATTTTAATTGTTAAATAATTATATAAAATTTAATATCTATTTATATTTTATAGTTAATAATATAAAAATAACTATTTTATTTTATTATAAAATAAATATCACTTGATTTAAATTACTACAAATAATTTTTAAATATAAAATAATTTTTTAAAAAAATAAAAAAACATAACTTTTAATTTAATTAACAAATTAAAAATTAATTATATATTAAAAAAATAATTATAATTATATATTATAATTATTTTTTTAATATATAAAAACTATATTCAATAATAAAACATTAATTATTAATATATATTAAATTCATAACAAATATATATTTATAATAATTTGTTTAAATAAATCATTTATATTCTTATATATAAATTTATAATAACGGGCTAAAAAAATAACAAAAACGCTCTATAATATGATGCCATAATGGTCGTTTATTCCATTTCTTTACATCTAAACGTGTTGAACGCAACATATAATTATACTGAATTAATATTAAATCATTACTAAAACTTTTATCATCAATTACAATTGTAATTTCAAAATTTAATAATAAACTACGTATATCAAGATTAACAGAACCAATTAAACTTAATTGTCCATCAACCAAAACACTTTTAGTATGCAATAACCCTTTTTCAAATTGATAAATTTTTACACCAACTTCCAATAATTCAGTATAAAATGCTCTACTTGCCCAACTAACAAGAAAAGAATCATTTTTTCGTGGTATAATGATGATAACATCAACACCACGCATTGCAGCAATACGAATTGCATGAAGTAAAACATCACTAGGTACAAAATATGGAGTAGTCATAATTAACTGTTTACGAGCAGAAAATATAGCAGTAATTAGTGATTGTTGAATTAATTCATTTTGAAAACCTGGTCCAGAGGCAATTATTTGTGTAATATATCCTTCTTTTTGTTTAAAAGGTGTAATATTAAAATCTGGTTGAGGTGGTAAAAGACGTTGTCCAGTTTCCATTTCCCAATCAAAAGCATAAACTATTCCTAATATTGCAGTAACTGGCCCTTCCATTCTAACTAAAATATCAATACATTCATCAATATTAAGTTTTTTCTTAAAAAAATCATGATCTACCATATTCATACTACCAGTATAAGAAATACAATTATCAATTATAATAATTTTTCGATGTTGACGTAAATCCATACGTCGTAAAAAAAAACGCATTAAATTAACTTTTAATGATTCAACAAATTCAATACCAGCTTCACGCATTTTATTATGAACATCTCCATGAAAAAAATTCCAACTACCAATAGAATCCACCATAATTCTACATTTTACTCCTCGCTTAACAGCGTTTATCGATGCTTCAATAACACTGTTTACTAATCCACCTGGCTTTAAAATATAAAAAACCATTTCAATAGAACTTCTAGAATTATTAATATCAGTTACAATAGCTTTAATTGAATCTTTACAAGTAGTTAAAAGTTGAATTTTATTACCTTTTACTCCAGCAATCCCTTGAGATTTTTCACATAATTGAAATAATGGTTTAGCAACAGAACTATTATCAGTAGCAAAAATACATTTTAAATTACGTAATTTTTCCATCCATAATATCAATGAAGGTAATATTTTACGAACATTATCAATACGACGTTTACCAAGATGAAGTTCACCAAAAGTAATATAAGCTGTAATACCAATTAAAGGCAAAATATAAATAATCAATAGCCAAGCTACAGTTGAAGTAACTGGTTTTCTTTTAACTAAAATACGAATAGTAATTGTAGATATAAATAACCAATAAAAGAAAAAAAAAATCCAACTTATAAATGTATATAGTTTTTCCATTAAATAATTACATACCTCACTTAAACATGTGATATAATAAATAATATGAAATATACATTATATTAAATTTATATATTGTTACTATTTATATCATAAACAATGTTATCATATTTTGTTAACAAAACTATATAATTTTAAATTATATCAATATATTATCTAAATATATTAATTATCCATATTGTATAAAATATATTATTAACATATATTTATATTACTAATATTATTAAAATCATTTTTTTTAAAAAATATATTTTTTTATCTTTAATTATTTTAATAAATTATATTCTTAAATATAATTTATTAAAATAATTAAAGATAAAAAAATATTTTTTATTATTTTATATTGTATTATATATATATTTATCAAATGTTTTTATTAAAAAAATGATAAAATCATATTTAATATAAATTTATATTATATTAATTTTATTAAAAACCATTTTTAATATATTTTATTAATTAAATATTATTTAATATAATAAAATATTAATAACTAATAATATATTTTATTTTTATCTTTTAAAATTATATTTTTTATCTTATAAAAAAAATATAAAAAAATAATTTTAATAAAATAATATAAATTATAAAATTAAAATTATTTATACATAAAAATATTTATTTTATATATAATTTAATATAAATAATATTATAAATAAACGCATATAAATATCATAATTACATAATCATAAAATTTTTTTGGAGAAAAAATGCGTTATATATATAACATAATTTTAAAATTATTTAAAATTATCTGTAAAACAATAAAATTTATAAGAGAAATAATTTTTAATACTATTTTTATTATTATAATAGTATTAACAATTTGTTTCTTTTCTGTATATAAATTTGATTATAAACAAGAAAAAAACTTTTTTGGAGCTTTATATATTGATATACAAGGTGTGGTTGTAGATCAAATTTCAACACCAAATTCATTATCAAGAATCAGTAATGAAATATTCAATATACAAAATAACCATATGCAAGAAAATTGTTTATTTGATATAGTAAATGCTATTCGTTATGCATCAATTGATCCACGAATTACAGGAATAATTTTATATTTAGATAATTTTTTTGGTGCTGATCAACCATCACTTACATATATCGGAAAAGCAATTAAAGAATTTAAAAATACTAAAAAACCTGTTTATGCTATAGGTAGAAATTATAATCAATCACAATATTATATAGCTAGTTTTGCAGATAAAATTTACTTATATCCTAATGGAACTGTAAACATACAAGGTTTTTCTACTAATTATATATATTACAAATCACTATTAAATAAATTAAAAATTAATAGTCATATATTTAGAGTTGGAACATATAAATCTGCTGTTGAGCCATTAATACGAAATAATATGTCAAAAGAAGTTCGTCAAATAAATCAACATTTATTAAATACAGCATGGAATAACTACTTAAATGATTTAGCTTATAATAGACAATTAACAAAAAAACAAATTTTTCCAGGTTCAAACGTTATTTTAAATAAATTACAATTACTTAATGGAGATTACTCACAATATGCATTAAATCAAAAATTAATAGATAAAATTTATACAAATGAAAAAATAGAAAATACATTAAATAAAGTTTTTGGATGGAATAAAGAAAAAAAACATTTTAATTATATAAGTATATATGATTACTTTAATAAAATTCCAGAAACAAATAATATCAGCAACATTGCTGTAATAGTTGTACAAGGTGCTATTATCGATAATAAACAAATATTTAATACAGATTGTGAAAAAATAGTTTCACAAATTCGTAACGCACGACTTAATAATAATATAAAAGCAATTATTTTAAGAATAAATAGCCCAGGTGGAAGCGTTGATGCATCAGATTTAATACGAAATGAATTAGAAATACTACATAATTTTAAAAAACCAATTGTTGTATCAATGGGTGGAGTAGCAGCTTCTGGTGGTTATTGGATAGCAACCCCTGCAGATTATATTATTGCAAGTCCAAATACATTAACTGGTTCAATTGGTATTTTTACCATAATAAATACTTTTGAAAATTCACTTAAATCAATAGGAATTAATTCAGATAGTGTAACAACGTCTCAATTAACTAATAATATTTTAACAAAAGGAATGAATCAACAACTATCAAATATGATGCAGCTTACAACTAAAAATGGTTATGAAACTTTTATTAAATTAGTTTCAAAATCACGCAAAAAAACAATTAAAGAAATAAATAAAATTGCACAAGGACAAGTTTGGATAGGTGAAGATGCACTTAAAAACGGTTTAATTGATATGTTAGGTGACTTTGATGATGCTATAAATAAAGCAGCTAAATTAGCTAATTTAAATTATACTAAACTTTATTGGATAAAACCAAAATTTACATTTATTGATCAATTATTAATTGAATTAACGCAAGGTAAAATACATAAAATTTTACAAACATTATTTTCATATAATATATCTACAAATATAAAAGATAATATTTTTTTTCTTAATATCGAAAATCAAAAAAAACAATATGCATATTGTTTTAACTGTACAAAAACAAATATTACATAATAAATATAATATTATAAGTTAAATAAATATTAACATTTATTTTATAAACTAATACTTTATTATTTTAATACACATATTCTATAAAATTTTAAATAAAAATTAAAAATAAATAAAACAGTAAATATATTAGGTAATTATCTAATAAATTTAACATATAATTACAAAATAATTAATAAACTATAACAATATAATTATAAATTATTGATTAATTATTATAAAATTTTAAAAAATAAAATATTAAATGTATTTAATAAAATTATATTTATAACATAATTTTAATATTTTTCATATTTTTACTAATAAAATGATTTTTATATTATCAAATTATAAAATAAAAATATTAATTATATTAATATTTAATTTAAATAATATAATTTTTACTTAAAATTATTTAATGATAAAATATTTATTAATTTATAATTTAATTTATTAATACTTTCGGTGAAATATTATGACTATTAAAATAGGTATAAATGGTTTTGGACGAATAGGTCGAACTATTTTTCGCGCTGCTCAAAAACGTTCTGATATAGAAATTGTTGCTATTAATGATCTTCTTGATACAAATTATATTGCATACATGTTGAAATATGATTCAACACATGGTCGTTTTAATGGTACTATTGAAATAAACAATAATAATCTAATTATAAATAATAAAATTATCAAAATTTTTTCAGAAAAAAATCCAATAAAAATAAAATGGGATAATATGTTAGTTGATACTGTTATTGAAGCTACAGGTAATTTTTTAACATACGAAACTGCTTATGATCATATAAAAGCTGGCGCAAAAAAAGTTATTTTAACTGCACCACCAAAAGATGATATCCCAATGTTTGTTATGGGGGTTAATAATAAAACTTATTCAGGGCAAAAAATTATTTCTAATGCATCTTGTACTACTAATTGTTTAGCCCCATTAGCTAAAGTTATAAATGATAAAATTGGTATTATTGAAGGCATAATGACAACAGTTCATGCTATAACAGTAACACAAAAAACAATTGATAGTATTTCTTATAAAGATTGGAGAAATGGTAGAACAGCTTCACAAAATATAATACCTTCTTCAACAGGAGCAGCAAAAGCAGTTGGTAAAGTAATTCCAGAATTAGATGGAAAACTCACCGGTATATCTTTTCGTGTACCGACACATAATGTTTCAGTAGTAGATTTAACTGTACGCTTAAAAAAACCAACAAAATATTCAAAAATTTGTGAAATAATAAAAAAAGCATCTAATAACGAACAAAAAGGTATTTTAGGATACACAGAAGATGACGTTGTATCAAGTGATTTTAATGGTGAAAATTTAACTTCAGTATTTGATGCTAAAGCAAGTATTTCTTTAAATGACAATTTTGCTAAATTAATATCTTGGTATGATAATGAAACAGGTTACTCTAATAAAGTTTTAGATTTAATTTCTTTTATATCAAAATAAATAATTTAATTAATATTAAATGAGAGCCAAGATATTTTTTATGGCTCTCTTATTATTAAAAATATTTATTTTAAAACTTAAAATAAATATTTTTATATTTAAAATAAAAATAATAAAACGAATATTTTATATAAAATTATTTATAAATTGAATTATTAATTATTAGTTATAAAATATATTTTATAATTTATATATTAAAATATTTTTTTAAATTATTAAATATTATATAAAATTAATTTTCAATAAAAAATCAAATTAATAAAAATTAAAAAAACATTTATTAATAATTTATTTTTTTAAAAATTTTTTTATATTTTATAAAATTATATTTATCTAAAATTAGATACTAAATTTTTAAAATCAATTGCAATTCTAATACTTTCATCTAAATAAAAATCAAACTGATCAAATGTTTTCTGTCTATAATTAAAATGTAATAGAGATTTACAACATAAATAATATTTATTAATACAATTAATTTTCATTTTTGTTTCTTCTTTTTTACGAAAAATATAATTAAGAGAAATTAATTTTTCATTTTTTTTAAAACATTTTAAAATTTCATAATTATAATATATATCACAATATTTTTTTTTAATACGATCTAAAGATCTATTTTTTATAAATGATAAATCCTTTGGTATAAAATTATATTTATCATAATTTACTGAACTAATTTTATCATGTTTTAATGAATTTTTTTCAAAACGTTCACCTATTTCATAAATGTTTTTTGTTGATAAAATAATATCTGGAATAACACCAATATTTTGTATACTATTCCCATCAACACGATAAAACTTTTGAAATGTATATTGTATTGATCCTAAAATTGGCCATTCAGGATTTAATAAATTATCATATATACGATTTAAAGTTTTATGTTGTTGAACAGTACCTTTCCCAAAAGTTGGTTCACCAATAATTAATGCTCTTTTATAATCTTGCATTGCAGCAGTAAAAATTTCTGATGCAGATGCACTAAAACAATCTACTAGAACTACCAATAATCCTTTATAAAAATTTTTTATATCACTATCAATTTTTTGATATATATTATTATTACTATCACGAATTTGTACAATAGGACCATTTTTAATGAATAATCCAGATAACAATATTGCTTCATTTAAAATACCACCGCCGTTACCTCGTAAATCTATAATAACAATTGAACAATTATTATTAATAATTTTTTGTAATTTATTATTTACATCATTTGTTAAACCAATATAAAAACTAGGAATATTTAAAATTGCAATTTTATTTTTATCATATTGTTTTAAAACTAATTTAACATTATTATTTTTAAGATAAATTCGATCCCTTATTATTTTTACTATACGAGATTTTGATTTTTTATAATTAGATAATACTTTTAAATAAACTTTACTACCTTTAGGTCCTTTTATTAAATCAATAACATCTTCAATATGCCAACCAAATATATCTATAATAGATTTTTTATTTTGACCTACACCAATTATTTTGTCACCAATGTTTAATTTTTTATTTTTTTCTGCTGGGCTATTAATAATTAATGAATTAATAATTATATTTTCATAATTTTGTTGTAAAATTACACCAATACCATCTAAATATAAAGTAATTTCAGAATTAAATTTTTTAGTATCATATGGAGATAAATAAACAGTATGAGGATCTAATTCATAAGTAAATGAATTAATAATTAATTGAAATACATCTTCACTTTTTAAATGTGTTAAATATTTTAAAATAAAATAATAACGTTTAGTTAATTTTTCTATTATTTCTTGATCATTTTTACCTAATAATTTTAAATTTAACCAATCAAAAATAATTTCTTTATCCCAAAGTCGATTTAATTCCACTATATTTTTTGGCCAAGAAGAATTTGAACGATCAACTTCAAAATAATCATAAGAATTTAAATTTATAGTTTTTTTCAAACGTTCTATAGAATATTTAAAACGTTCAAAACGCTTTTTTTGTATTAAATTAAATAAATTATATAATTTATTTAAATCACCTTTTTTTAATAATTCAATAATATTTATTTTATATCTTAAATATTTATTAACATCCGATTCTAATAAAATATTATGTCTAAAATCTAATGTATTTAAATAGCGATTAAATATCTTTTTTAAAAAATCTTCATTAAAATCAAATTGACAATAATGCAATGTAATTAGTTTCGATACTATTCTTTTAGAAACTGTTGCATGATGTTTTTCTTGTTTTAAAACAGGTAATTCCTTAATATTAATATGCGAAATAGTTCGTGTTTTGCAAGCAAATGAATCAGAAATATTAAAAATAAATAAAATAAAAATAATAAAAAAAATATTCATATATAAAATTACTTTAATAATAAATGTTCTTTTCGTACAATCATCTCAAGTCCATTTGATAATTGAACTCTAAAAATATCTTTAGTTATTTCTAATATTAAAGCATCAAAAATATTACTACCAACTTTTATTTTTAACATTTGACCAATTTTAAGAGAATTTATATTTATAATAGTTTTTAAATCTTTTTTAAAAAAAGTATTTTTTTCTGGTTTTATAAAAATACTATTTAAACATTCTTTACATTTATTATCTATATTTTTATATTTAATATTATGATTAATATCATTAAAACTATTTTTTTTTATTTTTTTTTTAGAAAAATATTTACATTTTTTTTGTTCAAGTTGTTTTAATCGAACACAAGAATTTATATTAACTAATCGTTTACGAGCGTAAATAATATGTTCTTTTTCTAATTCACAAGAATCTTTTCCGTCTAAATCAATTCGTTTTACACCAGCTTTTATAGAATATAAATAACGTTGACTAGAAGTATATGAACGTAAAGCAGAACGCAACTTAGTTTTACTAATATTATCTTCTTCAGATAAACATTTTATTATATCTTTAAATATACCTATCTTTAATGGACGTACCCTACCTTTTTCTATAAAACAATATGGAAAACGTTTTGTTAAAAAAGATATAATTTCTTTGTTATTCAACTTAAGTTGATTTTTCATAAAATTTCCTAAATATTTACTTGTATTATATAAATATATAATATTAATATATTAAAAATTATTAATAATTCTTGAATTAAATAAAAAAATTTTTATATATTTCATATTTTTAATTATTAAATAGCATTATTAAAACCATATTTATAAGTAACTCAATATTATTTTATATTTATAAAAATATAATCTTAGATTTTTAAAAAAATATAAAAAAATACTTTAAATATAAATAAATATTTTTAATTTTCAATTAATAACTAATATTAATTAATTTATTAATTAATATCCATTAGTTAATAAATAAATTTTATATTATTTAATATAAAATTTATTAATTTTTATAATAAATAATATTTTTTCATAATAAATTATTTATTATTAAATTAATATTTTATATTTTTTAATATATTATCATTTAAATTTTTAAACAATAAACAATAAATATACAAACAATTTAATTTGTTTTTTAATAAAAAAATTAAAAAATAAAAAACTAACAAATTATTTTTTAAAATTATATAATAATTATAAAAAATTAAATAAAATAACATAAATATAAAGATATTTTTAATAAATTAAATAACACTAAAAACAAAAAAATAAAATACAAAATATCAATATTATATATATTATTAACGTTTTTTAAAATTATGATTTTAATATATTTATTATAGTATGATAATATTATATAAAATATTTTATATAAATAAAATCATTTAAAAAAATATATAAATAATGAGTAAAAATAAAATAATATTACAATATCAATCTGATGCTGCAATAAAATATTTTGCACCAATTTCTAATCAACCATGGTCAATGTTATTGTATTCAGGAAATGCAAATCATTCATGTAATCAATTTGATATTATTGTATCTGATCCAATAGTTACACTAACTACATATCAAAAAAAAACAATAATTATTGAAAATAAAAAATCATATATTTCAAAAGAAAATCCTTTTAATCTTATATATAAATTTATTAATAAATATAAAATTAAAAATATAATCGATAATACAATACCATTCAATGGTGGAGCTCTTGGTATTTGGAGTTATGATTTAGCTAGACATACTGAAAAAATACCTGAAATAGCTAAAACAGATATCAATTTTCCTGATATGGCAATAGGAATATATTTATGGTCATTAACTATAGATCATTATAATAAAATTATAACATTAATAAGCCATGAAGATGCAAATCTTCGATTAAAATGGTTGTTATCTAAAAAAATATCATATAAAAATAATTTTAAATTGACAACAAAATGGCAAACGAACATGCCAAAAAAAAAATACAAACAAAATATTATTCGTATTCATAAATATTTACAAAATGGAGATTGCTATCAAATTAATTTAGCTCAAAGATTTAAAGCTCAATATACCGGTAATGAATGGCAAGCATTTATATTATTAATTAAAAATAATGCTGTACCATTCTCTTCATATATTTGTTTACAAAACAATATAATAATTTGTTTTTCTCCTGAACGTTTTATTTCATTACGAAATGGTAACATACAAACAAGACCAATTAAAGGTACTTTACCACGTTTAAAAAACATAAAAGAAGACATTAAACAATTTGAAAAATTAAAAAATTCACAAAAAAATCTAGCGGAAAATTTAATGATTGTTGATTTATTACGAAATGATATTGGTAAAACTGCAATACCTGGTTCAATAAAAGTTACAGAGTTATTTAAAGTTGAACAATTCCCTTCTGTATATCATCTAGTTAGTACAATAACAGCAAAATTAAATAAAAAATATAATGCAATAGATCTACTACGTACTTGTTTTCCTGGAGGTTCAATAACAGGTGCTCCAAAAATTAGAGCAATGGAAATAATCGAAGAACTTGAACCACATAAACGACATGGATATTGTGGTGCAATAGGATATATAGATTTTTTAGATAATATGGATACTAATATTGCAATAAGAACATTAATAACATACAAAAAACATATTTTTTGCTGGTCAGGAGGAGGTATTGTTTCTGATAGTAAAATTAATAAAGAATACCAAGAAACATTAGATAAAATTAGTTTAATTTTACCTTTATTAGAAAAAAATTTATCAAAAATTAATTAATAGTATAAACAATATAAATATTTTTTTATACTATTTAAAAGGATTCTATATATTTAAACATATAAAATTTTATTTTTTTTATACAATAAAATTTATATTTTTAAATAAACATCATAATAAAAACGTGTTACAAAAACAAAAAAATATTTTATTATAAATAAAATATCAATATTTTTTAAAATATGTATTATATATATCATATATAATATTAAACTATCATATTTTTAGTTTTAAAAAACATTTTTTAAAAATTACATATAGTGTAAATATACAATAATTTTATATCTAAACACTATAATACATTTCAAATTCTAATGGATGAGGCATAACACGAACTCGTTCGATATCAATATACAATAATTTAATATATGAATCAATAGCATCATTAGTAAATACACCACCACGATTTAAAAATTCTCTATTATTGTCTAGTTGTTCCAATGACTCCTCTAAAGAACTTGATACAACCGGTATTTTTTTTCTTTCATTAATAGATAAATTATATAAATCTTTATCAATTGCATCACCTGGATGTATTTTATTAATAATTCCATCAATACCCGCCATTAATTGAGAAGCAAACGCTAAATATGGATTAGCAGATGGATCTGGAAAACGAACTTCTATACGTCGTAATTTTTCATTTGTAACTATAGGAATACGAATAGACGCTGATCTGTTTCGTTCAGAATATGCTAACATAACTGGAGCTTCAAAACCAGGAACTAAACGTTTATATGAATTAGTAGTTGGATTAGTAAATGCATTTAACGCACGCGCATGTTTTATTATTCCTCCTATATAATATAATGACATATCAGATAATCCACTATATCTATTACCTGCAAATAAATTAATACCGTCTTTTGATAAAGAAATATGACAATGCATTCCAGAACCGTTGTCATCCATTAATGGTTTAGGCATAAAAGTAGCTGTTTTACCATTTAAACGAGCAACATTATGCACTACATATTTATAAATTTGAATTTCATCAGCTTTCTTCGTCATTGTATTAAAACGAATTGCAATTTCATTCTGACCAGCAGTTGCTACTTCATGATGATGAGATTCAATTGTCAAACCCATTTTTTCCATAGCTGAACACATTGCAGAACGTAAATCTTGCGATGAATCAACAGGTGGTATCGGGAAATATCCCTTTCTAACACCAGGTCTATGACCTTTATTACCGTTTTTATATTTAGAACCAGTATTCCAAGCAGCTTCAATATCATCAATATAATAATAACTTCCATTCATATTACTACCATATCGTATATCATCAAAAACAAAAAATTCTGGTTCAGGCCCGAATAAAACACAATCGGCGATCCCGCTGCAAGATAAAAATTTTTCTGCGCGTTTTGAAATAGAACGCGGATCTCTATTATAATTTTTCATTGTCTTAGGCTCTAAAATATCACAACGAATAATTAAAGTCGTATCTAAAAAAAATGGATCTAATAAAACTGTAGATACATCAGGCATTAATACCATATCTGATTCATTTATATTTTTCCAGCCTTCAATCGAAGAACCATCAAACATCTGACCTTTATTAAAAAAATTTTCATTTACTTGTTTTGCAGAAATTGTTATATGTTGATCTTTACCTTTTGTATCTGTAAAACGTAAATCAATAAATTTAACATTATGTGCTTTAATTAATGACATAATATTTTTAACTGACATTTTTTATACTTCCTGGTTAAATTAACTAATACAAATAATATTTATTATTATAAAATTATTAATATACTAAAATAATTAAAAATTAAAAAACAATATTTATTGTTAATTAAAATTTAATATAAAATATATTAGAATTATAATTCTATTGTATAAGTATATGTAAAAACTAACAATAAATATTTGCTAATATACAATGTAATATTAATATATTATATTGATGCAATTAATAATTATTTTAAATAATATTATTATAATTTATTTAATATTAATAATATATAACTTATTTTAAAATTATTCAATATTTCTCAATAACTTATTTATATTAATTTTATTTCTTGAATCTTTATCAACATTTTTTACAATAATAGCACAATAAACACCATGTGTTTTATCTTCTGATTGCATATTTCCAGAAACAACTACAGAACCAGCTGGGACATAACCATAAAAAATTTTTCCAGTATTACGATTATAAATTTTTGTACTTTTACTTAAAAAAACCCCCATTGAAATTATAGAACCTTCTTCTATAATAACACCTTCTACTATTTCTGAACGAGCACCAATAAAACAATCATTTTCAATAATTGTTGGGTTATTTTGTAACGGTTCAAGAACACCACCTATACCTACACCGCCAGATATATGAACATTTTTACCTATTTGAGCACATGAACCAATAGTTGCCCAAGTATCAATCATTGTTCCTTCATCAATATAAGCTCCAATATTAACATAACATGGCATTAAAACAGTATTTTTACCAATATAAGAACCTTTACGTGCAATTGCTTGAGGAACAACCCTAATACATTCTTTTTCAAATCGTTTTTGATCGTAATTGAAAAATTTTGTAGGAATTTTATCAAAATAACAACTTTCAATACCTTTAATGATTTTATTATTTTGTATAATAAACGATAACAATATAGCTTTTTTCAACCATTGATGAGTAATTCATATATCATTTATTTTTTCTGCAACACGTAATTTTCCTATATTCAGCAAATTAATAACATCAAAAACTGCATTTTTAATTTCTAATGATACAGTATTTGGTCTTATTGTGTCTTTATTTTCAAAAGCACTTTCTATAATAGTTTGTAATTTATACATTAATATATCTATATTTTTATAAAAATTATAAGTATTCTACACTTAATTTTAATTATATAAAAGCAATCTTCTATTTTTTTTATGAAAATATTTTTTAACTATATAAAATAATTTATTTTTTTTATTAAAAAATCATTCATTAATTAATATTGCAGAGGAAAATCTTTCTTCTTTACGTAATGTAAATATTTCGCAACCTTTATCAGTTACAAGTAAAGTATGTTCATATTGAGCAGATAAACCTCTGTTTTTAGTTTTTACAGTCCAACCATCTTTCATTATTCTAATACGAGAATCTCCAATATTGATCATCGGTTCAATGGTAAAAGTCATTCCTTTTTGAAAAATAATATTTTTATCTTCTGCATTATAATGTAAAATTTGAGGTTCTTCATGAAAATTTTTACCTATCCCATGTCCACAAAATTCTCTTACTATTGATAAATCATATTTTTCAACAAAATCTTGAATTGTTTTGCCAATAATACATAATCGTACACCTGGTTTTATCATTCTTATTGCTAAATATAAACTTTCTTGGGCGATCTTACAAAGACGCTTCCCTTGAATTGTTGGTTTTCCAACAAAAAACATCTTAGATGTATCAGCATAAAAACCATTTTTAATAACTGTAACATCTATATTAACAATATCACCATTTTTTAGAATTTTTCTATAACTTGGGATACCATGACATACAACATCATTTACTGAAATACAAACAGACTTAGGAAATCCATTGTAATTAAAAATTGCTGGTATAGCTTTTTGTTTATCAATTATATATTTATGACAAATATCATTAAGTTTACCTGTTTTAACACCAGGAACAATGTAATATTCAATCATCTCTAAAACTTCTGCTGCTAAATGCCCTGCTATACGCATTTTTTGAATATCTTTTTCAGTTTTTATAAAAATAGACATAATTAAATTCTATTAGACCAATAAAAAAATAAATAATTTAAATTACAAATTTAAAAAAACAAAATTAAAATATAAATAATTCTGTATATTTAAAAATAAGTAAAATAACATATTTTTATAATAAAAAACAACAAATGTTATATTAAATTTTATATTTATGATATAAAATATATTGTTTTAATTATTTAAATATTTTTTTAAATAAAAAATAATATTTAAAAAAATATTTAACTTAAATAACTAAAATTATTTATAAATAAATATATTATTATATTTTACTTATTTATAAATAAAAAATAAAACAAATATTATAAACATTATAAAAATAAAACTAACAAACATAGAGGTATTAAATGGTAACAGTTTCTATGAAAGATATGATACAAGCAGGTGTGCATTTTGGACATCAAACACGTTATTGGAACCCAAAAATGAAACCTTACATTTTTGGTGTTAAAAACAAAATACACATAATTAATTTAGAAAATACAATTCCAATGTTTAATAATGCTTTGTATGAATTAAATAAAATTACTATAAATAGAGGTAAAATCTTATTTGTTGGAACTAAAAAAGCTGCTAGTAAAACAATCAAAGAAACAGCTAATAATTGTAATCAATATTTTGTTAATTATAGATGGTTAGGTGGTATGCTTACTAATTGGAGAACCGTTCGTCAATCAATAAATCGTTTGAAAGATCTAGAAAATCAATCAAAAGATGGTACTTTTGAAAAATTAACTAAAAAAGAAGCTTTAATATGTTATAGAGAACTTAACAAATTAGAAAATAGCTTAGGTGGGATCAAAAATATGGGAGGATTACCTGATGCTTTATTTATAATTGATGCTAATCACGAACATATTGCAATTAAAGAAGCAAATAATTTAGGTATTCCTATTTTTGCTATAGTTGATACTAATTCTAGCCCAAATGGGATAAATTACGTAATTCCTGGTAATGATGATGCAATTCGAGCAATAAAATTATATATGAATGAAATAACTAAAGTAATTAAAAAAAATAATTTACATAATTTTACATCAGAAATATAAAAAATCAATAATAAATATATTTTTTATAAAAAAACTATATTAAAAAAACAAAATAATTATTTAATAATAATATTATTAATATTTTTAAATAAAAATAAAACATTAATAAAACATAATTTTATGAAATATATAAAAGGAAATAAATTTCATGAATGAAAAAATAACTTCATTAATAAAAGAATTAAGAAAACGTACTGATATAAGCATAATTGAATGTAAAAAAGCATTAATCAAAACTAATGGTGATATTGATTTAGCAATAGACTTACTTCGAAAATCAGGTAAAACAATAGCAACTAAAAAATCAGGACGAATCACAACAGAAGGTGTTATTTTAACTAAAATTTTTGATAATGGGAAATTTGGAGTTATAATAGAACTTAATTGCGAAAGCGATTTTGTTGCTAAAAATAATAATTTTTTATCATTTGGAAAAGAAATTTTGTTTTTAACATATCTTAATAAATATTGTAATCTACAAGATTTAAAAACTGATTTAGAAAAATCTCGAATAGATTTAATTACTAAAGTTAAAGAAAATATAAATATACGTAGATTTAAAATTTTAAAAGATATTCAAATTGAAAATTATTTACATAATAATCGCATAGGCGTTTTAGTATCAGCAAAAAAAACTAATAAACAATTTTTAAAATATATTGCAATGCATATTGCTGCATGTAAACCACAGTATTTTAGCCCTGAAAAAATTCCATCTGATATTATTAATCATGAATATAAAATTCAATTAGAAATCGCAATTCAATCTGGAAAACCTAATGAAATTACAAAAAAAATAGTTATAGGACAAATGAATAAATTTACTAAAGAAATATCATTAATTACACAACCTTTTGTTATTGACCCCAAAAAAACTGTTGGGGATTTTATTAAAGAAAATAATATAAATATTACTAATTTTATTCGTTTTGAATTAGGTGAAAATATATAAAATCCATTTTTTTAGAAAATATTTAAAATAAAATGATAATTATTTATATTTTTATTAAAAATATTTAAATCAAAATAATTTAATAAACATTTTAAAAATATAAACTATATTAACAATTATAAAAACCATTTTATATATCGATTATATTCATATTTATCTTAATGAATAATTCGTTTGGACGTAATATAATGACAAACAATACAAAAATCATTTATCAACGAATTTTACTTAAATTAAGCGGAGAAGCTTTGCAAGGAGAAGAAGGTTTTGGTATTGATAATAAGCTTTTAAAAATTATAGCTTTAGAAATAAAAGAATTAATAAAATTAGGAATAGAAGTAGGTATTGTCATTGGAGGTGGGAATTTATTTCGAGGATCAAAATTAGCAAAATCTGGAATAAGCCATGTTGTTGGTGATTATATGGGTATGTTAGCTACAATAATGAATGGATTAGCAATATGTGATACTTTAAATCATATTAGCGTAAATACAAAATTAATGTCTGCTATTCCATTAAATGGAATCTGTAATATTTTTAATTTAAAAAAAGCAATAAGCCTATTACAACATAAAAATGTTATAATTTTTTCTGGAGGTATAGGAAATCCATTTTTTACAACAGATTCAGCTGCATGTTTACGTGGGCTTGAAATAAAAGCAGATATAATATTAAAAGCAACAAAAGTTAATGGAGTTTATTCTTCAGACCCAAATAAAAATAACAAAGCATTTATGTATAAAAAATTAAGTTACAAAGAAGTTTTAAAACATAAATTAAAAATTATGGATTTAACTGCATTTACATTAGCACAAGATCATAATTTACCGATTCTTATTTTTAATATAAAAAAACCAAATGCTTTACGAGATATCATATTTGGTAAAAACATAGGAACTCTTATCACACATAACTAAATTAATAAAAATTTTTATAAAAACAATTTAAAAAACTTTATTTTAACTACAAAATTTTTAAAGGTTTAAACGTGATTAACGAAATTCATAAAGATGCTAAAAACCGTATGGAAAAAAGCATAGAGATACTAAAAAATCAAATTAATAAAATTCATGCAGGACGAATTTCTCCAAATATATTAGATAATATTATAGTTGAATGTTATGGTTCCACAATACCTATACGCCAATTATCAAATATAACTGTAGAAAATTCATCTACATTAAACGTATCTGTTTTTGATAAAAAAACTTTACATTTAATTGAAAAAGCCATTATAACATCAAATTTAGATTTAAACACATCTTCATCTGGTAATATAATTAGAATTTTATTTCCTCCTTTAACCGAGGATCGCAGAAAAAAACTTATAAAGATAATACGTAATAATTCAGAACAAAATAAAATCACTATACGTAATATTCGAAGATATGCAAACGATAAAATAAAAATTTTATTAAAAGATAAAAAAATAACAGAAGATGAAGAACGTAAATCGCAAGATTATATTCAAAAACTAACAGACAAATTTATAAAAATAACAGATGAAATTTTAACACAAAAAGAAACTGAATTATTAAAATTTTAATTTTTTATTAAAGCCACATAAAATAATAATTGTACATAATAATATAGTTTGTGGCTTTGCTATATTATAGTATTAATTAATCAGAGCATTTGATCAATATGAAACGTATTACTATTTTGGGTTCTACAGGATCAATTGGTACAAGTACACTTTCAGTTGTTAGACAACATCCTAAAAGATTTAAAATTATTGCTTTAGTTGCAAATAAAAATGTAAAAACAATGGCAAATCAATGCATTGAATTTAATCCAAAATATGCATCTATGACAGATAAATTTTCTGCTAAAATATTAAAAAAAATTTTATTTGAACATAATTGCAAAACAGAAGTATTATCAGGTGAAAAATCTGCAATAGAATTAGCAGGATTAAATGAAGCTGATCAAATAATGTCCGCAATTACTGGAATTGCAGGTTTATTACCAACACTAGCAGCAATTCGTAACGGTAAAAAAATTTTATTAGCAAATAAAGAATCACTTATTACTAGCGGTCGTTTATTTTTTAATGCTATTAATAAATATAATGCATCAGTAATTCCAATTGATAGCGAACATAACGCAATCTTTCAAAGTTTACCTAAAATTATACAAAAAAAATTAGGTTTTGCAAATTTATATGCATCGGGTATTTTAAGTATTATTTTAACAGGTTCTGGAGGCCCATTTATAAAAACCCCATTAAATTATTTTGATAAAATAACTCCCAATGAAGCTTGTAAACATCAAAATTGGTCAATGGGGAAAAAAATTTCTGTAGATTCTGCTACAATGATGAATAAAGGTCTAGAATATATTGAAGCATGTTATTTTTTTAATGCTTCTTCAAAAGAAATTGAAATAATAATTCATCCTCAATCAGTCATACATTCAATGGTCCGATATATAGATGGTAACGTAATTGCTCAATTAGGAACCCCTGATATGAAAACATCAATTTCATATAGCATGTCTTATCCAAAACGAATTAAATCAGGAGCAAAACCACTTGATTTTACAAAACTTTCATCATTAACATTCATACAACCAGATTATAAACGTTATCCTTGTTTAAAATTAGCAATAAATGCCTGTCAACAAGGACAAGCAGCTACAACTATTTTAAATGCAGTAAATGAAATAACCGTAGCTTCTTTTCTTAATGGAAAAATTCGTTTTACTGACATAGCAAAAATTAATAATATTATTTTAGAAAACGAACATTTTTCTGAACCAAAATCAATTGAAGACATTTTAGAAATAGACAAAATAGCACGTTATAAAACCACTGAAATAATTTCAAAAATATAATTTCACATATTTAATTACAAAATATTGTTAATTGTAATATATTATTTGTAAAATATATTAAAATACAAAAATATTTTCTATTAATAAAATTATTATAAAATAAATACAAAAAAATAAAATATAACATTAAGGATCAATATGTAATGAAATGTAGCTGTAAAAATTTATCTAAATTAATAATACCTAAACATGTTGCTATAATTATGGATGGTAATGGACGATGGGCAAAAAAAAAAGGAAAACTTAGAATTATAGGTCATAAAGCAGGTATTAAATCTATAAAAAATTCTATACGTTTTGCGTTAACAAAAAAAATTAACTCGCTTACATTATTCGCGTTTAGCAGCGAAAATTGGAAAAGACCTGAACAAGAAATAAAATCATTAATGGAATTATTTACTTTTACATTAAACAATGAAATAAAAACTCTACATAACAATAATATAATATTAAAAATAATTGGTGATATCAGTCGCTTTAATAAACATATAAAAGAAGAAATTTTAAAAGCACAAGAATTAACAAAAAACAATAACGGATTAAAATTAAACATTGCAGCAAATTATGGAGGACGTTGGGATATAGTTAATAGCGTAAAACAAATTTACAAAAAAATAAAAAATGGGGAACTTTCTATTAAAAATGTAAATGAAAAAACTATAAATAACTATATTTGTATGAATGATCAAAAAAATATTGATTTAGTAATAAGAACAGGTGGAGAACACCGTATTAGTAATTTTTTATTATGGCAAATAGCTTACTCAGAACTTTATTTTACAAATGTTCTGTGGCCAGATTTTAACGAAATAGCTTTTCAAGATGCTATTAATGCATTTAGTAAACGTAAGCGTCGTTATGGAGGAACTGAATCAAATAATGAATTCATTCAATAAAAAAAAAGAAGATACTCTAAAAACACGTTTTTTCACAACAATAATTTTAATACCAATTGTTATTGCTATATTATTTTTACTTTCTCCTGAAAAATTTGGATTTATAGTAATTATTGTTTGTACATTAGGAGCATGGGAATGGACAAAATTTATAGGTTGGAAATCACAAAAAAAACGTATTGGTTTTGCAATATCTTTTACAATAATATTACTTATGATTCAATTTTCTTTTTCTGATATCACAAAAATTATAAATGAACCTATTATTATTTATGGATTATGGATTGGTCTTATTTGGTGGGTAATAACTATATTTTTAACAATAACATATCCTGCTTCAACTTTTTTATTTAACTCGGTTATTATGATTATTTTATTTGGTTTTTTAACTATAATACCTTTTTATTGTGGTATGATGACATTGCGAACTATTAGTTATCATACTAATACATTTTTAGGATCTTGGTGGTTATTATACGTAATGTTACTAGTTTGGGGATCTGATTCAGGAGCATACGCATTTGGTAGAACTATAGGATATAATAAATTAGCACCTAAAATTTCTCCAAACAAAACATGGGAAGGGTTATTAGGTGGTTTAATTATATCAGAAATTATCTCATGGTTATTTATAACGTTTGCACCAGTATATATAATACCAAATTACTTAAAAACTATTTCTATAATTGTAGTTATAATGTCAATCTTTGGTGATTTAACTGAAAGTATGTTTAAAAGACAATCCAATATAAAAGATAGTAGTAATTTAATACCAGGACATGGAGGAATACTTGACCGTATTGATAGTTTAACTGCTGCAATTCCTGTTTTTGCAGGACTAAATTTATTAATTTTTAACGGATTTAGTTTTTAGGAGGATAAAATGGAATTTATTTGAAACCTAACTGCTTTTATTATAACAATAGGTGTTTTAATAACCGCACATGAATTTGGTCATTATTTTATTGCACGACAATGTGGTGTACATATAGAACGTTTTTCAATTGGGTTTGGTAAAATTTTATGGCGTAAATTTAATAAACATAATACAGAATTTATCATAGCCATGATACCACTTGGTGGTTATGTAAAAATGATGGATGAACATACTAGTATAATTCCTCCTGAATTTCGTAATATGGCTTTCAATAATAAAAAAATATGGCAACGAACTGCAATAATAATAGCAGGACCAATAGCCAATTTTTTATTAGCTGTTATTGTATATTGTTTAGTATATATGATTGGTACTCAATCAACAAAACCAATTATAGAAGATATAAAACCAGGTTCTATTGCAGAGTTTGCAAAATTAACACCAAAAATGGAAATAATATCAATTGATGATATAGACACACCTAATTGGAATACAGTTAGGTTGGCTTTAATTGCTAAAATTGGTAATTCTAAAATAAAAACTAAAATTTTAGTTGAAGGTTCTAAAAAACCTTTAACTAAAATTATAAATTTAAAACATTGGAATTTTGACCCAGAAAAACAAGATCCTATAATATCTATAGGAATCATGCCGATATCATCAAAAACTAATAATATAATAAAAAAAATAAAAATCGGAACTGCTGGGGATAGATCAGGATTAATTCCTAATGATAAAATAATAAATGTAAATGGTAAAAATCTAAATAATTGGAATACAATTAATAATATTATTTATAATAACCCTAATATCCCATTATTATTAAAAATAGAACGAAATAAAAAAATTATATTTTTGACATTAACACCAGACATAAAAAAAGAACAAAATAATAAACAAGTAGGATTCGCTGGTATAGAATTTTTAGTTAAACCTTTAGAAAATAAATATAAAATAATTGAACAATATGAACCATTTTTAGCTTTTTATAAATCAATTAAAAAAACATGGCAATTAATAAAAATTACTGTTAATATGATAAGCAAATTATGTATCGGTGATATAAAACTAAATAATTTAAATGGACCTATATCTATTGCAAAAGGAGCAGGTGTTTCTGCAGAATTGGGTTTAGTATATTATCTAATGTTTATTGCACTTATTAGTATAAATCTAGGTGTAGTAAATTTGTTTCCATTATCTGTATTGGACGGTGGACAATTATTTTTTTTACTTATTGAAAAAATAAAAGGAAAACCAGTATCTGCTAAAATACAAAATATTAGTTTTAAAATAAGCATTTTAATTTTAATAATATTAATGACTCTTGCACTTTTTAATGATTTATCTCGATTTTAATTTTTTAATAAAATATATAATAATGTTTATAAGAAAAATGCTAATAATATTATTAATTAACATAATTAATACATATGCATCAAATAATTTTCAAATTAAAGATATTCATCTTGAAGGTCTGCATAGAGTTGCAATCAATAAAACACTATTAAATTTACCATTTAAAATTGGTGATTTTATAAATAATGAAGACATTAGCAATTCAATTCGTATACTATTTTCAACAGGTGAATTTGAATCAATAAAAGTACTAAATGATAAAAATATATTAATTTATCAAATAAAAGAGCGACCAATAATAACTAATATAATTTTTAAAGGTAATAAAAGTATTAAAAATGATGTTATTCAAAACAATTTAAATTTATTAAATATAAAAATTGGAGAAACACTTGATAACACAAAAATTTTAAAATTTAAAAAAGAATTAGAAAATTTTTATTTTAGTATTGGTAAATATAAAGCAAAAATAAAATCAATTATTATTAAATCACAACAAAATCAAGTTAATTTAAAATTTGTTTTTTTTGAAGGTAAATACGCAAAAATTCAACAAATTAATATTATAGGAAACAAACATTATTCTACTTCAGAATTATTAAACGAATTAAATTTAAAAGATAATATTAATTTATGGAATTTTTTTTCTAGTAAAAAATATCAACAAGAAAAATTAGCAGATGATCTAAATAAATTACGTAATTTTTATCTTAATAGAGGATATATTCGTTTTCAAATTAATTCTAGTCAAATTAATGTAACACCAGATAAAAAAAATATTTATATAACAATAAATATTACAGAAGGAAATCAATATAAATTATCTGATATAAAAGCTAATATTAATAATTTAGACCATTTAAATGATATTAAAAAAATCACAACAATAACAAATAATATGTTATATAATGAAAATTATATAACAAGCATAGAAAATAAAATTAAAACAATATTATCTTACTATGGTTATGCTTATCCACATATAATAATTCAACCTGAAATTAATGACAAAAATAAAACTGTGAAATTATATTTACATATTAACACTGGAAATAAAATTTATGTTCGCAGAATATATTTTCAAGGTAATTATATTACTAAAGATTCTATTTTACGACGTGAACTTCAACAAATGGAAGGAACTTGGTTAAATATCAATCTTATTGAATTAGGAAAGGAGCGTTTAAATAAAACTGGATTTTTTGAAACAATTGATGTTGAAATACAACGCATACCTAATAATCAAGTAAATATTATTTATAAAGTAAAAGAACGTAACATAGGTTCTATAAACTTAGGATTAGGTTTTGGAACAGAAAGTGGTATAAGTTATCAAATTAGTATAAAACAAATTAACTTGTTTGGTTCAGGTAAAGAAATTGAAATTAATGCTAATAAAAATAATTATTTAAATAATATTGAATTATCATTCGCAAATCCATATCTAACAAATAATGGAATTAGTATAAACAACAAAATTTTTTACAATGATTTCAATGCATTAAATGCTGATTTATCTAATTTTAATAATAAATCATATGGATTTGATAACTTTTTTAACGTTCCATTTAATGAAAAAAATAAAATTAAACTAGGTATAAATTATATAAATAATAATATATATAATATACGCCCTCAAGCTGCAATGTGGAACTATTTTAATTCAATTGGGTTAAATCCTACAATTAATGAAAATGGTCGAAGTGAAGAAAATTTTAATTCAAATGAAGTTGCTTTGAATTTAGGATGGACTTTTAATACACTAAATGATATTTTTTTTCCTACTAATGGAAACAAAACTGTTTTATCAAGTAAAATAACTACACCTGGTTTTAAAAATAAATATTATAAATTATGTTTTAATACAATACAATATTATCCGTTAAATAAAAATAAAACTTGGATTATATTAAGCAAACTACAAACAGGTTATGGTAATGGGTTCTATAATAAACAATTACCATTTTTTGAAAATTTTTATGCAGGTGGTTTAAATAGTATTCGTGGTTTTCAATTAAATAATATAGGACCAAAAGCTATTTATTTACAATTAAATAAAATAAATAAAATAATTGAACCTGAATTTAATAGTCCATCAAATGATGCAATAGGTGGAAACGCTATATATACAATAACATTTGAATTAATAACCCCAACACCATTTTTAAATAAAGAAAATTCAAATTCTATACGTACTTCAATTTTTATTGATGCAGGAACTGTATGGGATACTAATTGGAAATATACTAATTCTAATTGGCATATTAACGAATCTAATCATAATAAACCAACACATATTCGCAGTTCTATTGGTGTTTCTTTGCAATGGATATCACCTGTTGGTCCATTAATTTTTTCATATGCAAAACCAATAAAAAATTTTAAAAATGATAAAATAGAAGAATTTCAATTTAATATTGGTAGAACATGGTAATTTTAAAAAAATATTTTTTAAAATAAATAGTTTTTAAAAACACAAATTATTAAGGAGAGTAGTATGAAAAAATTATTTTTTCAAATTATTATTAGCATTTTTTTACTAACATCAAAAAATATTTTTGCTGAAAAAATTGCTATTGTAAATATTAATGAAATATTTAAATCTATGCCTGATCGAGAAATTATTGTTAAACAACTTGAAGATGAATTTCAAAGTCGTGCAACAGAATTAGAAAATTTAGAAAGAGATTTACGAATACATATAAAAAAATTACATCGTGACGGTTCATCTATGAAAAAATTTGAACGTAAAAATCTCGAATCAGAACTAATTGCAAAACGCAATCAATTTACTGAAAAAGCTAATAAATTTGAAGAAGATACTAAACGTCGACAAACTGAAGAACGTGATAAAATATTACACCGTATTCAAGAAACTATTAAATCAATAGCAAATAAAGAAGGATACGATATTCTTATTGATGCAAATGCAATAGCTTATGCAAAAAATAATTTAGATATTACAAACTATATTCAAAAAAAGATTAAATAACAAATGTTTTCAATTCAATTAATTGACCTTGCAAAACAATTAAATGCACAATTACATGGCAATGGCAATATTATAATTAATGGAATAGCACCAATACATTTAGCAAATAATAAACAAATAACTTTTTTATCAAATAACCATTATATTAATAATCTTAAAAATTGCAAAGCAGCCGCAGTAATACTCACAAAGAAAAATCTTAAATATTGCAATATTACTGCATTAGTTGTAGAAGATCCTTATGTTGCTTATGCATATATAGCACAAATTATGGATACAACACCATCACCAGCAAAAAATATTCATACATCTGTAATTATTAATAACGATGTAAAAATAGGAAAAAATGTATCAATCGGTGCTAATACTGTTATAGAAACAGGAGTAGTATTATGCGATAATGTAAAAATTGGAGCTGGATGTTTTATTGGAAAAAATGT
This sequence comes from Candidatus Providencia siddallii, assembly GCF_964026685.1. Classification (NCBI taxonomy): domain Bacteria; kingdom Pseudomonadati; phylum Pseudomonadota; class Gammaproteobacteria; order Enterobacterales; family Morganellaceae; genus Providencia; species Candidatus Providencia siddallii. The sequence continues at coordinate 283,972 of NZ_OZ034688.1, read as the reverse complement.
TTTTATTAAAAAAAAAACATATCTTTGGGCAAATATTACTATTTATCACAATGTTAAAATAGGTAAAAATTGTATAATTCATTCTAATACTGTTATTGGATCTGATGGGTTTGGTTATGCTAATAAAGAAGGAAATTGGATAAAAATTCCTCAATTAGGTACAGTAATTATAGGTGATAATGTAAAAATAGGTGCAAGTACTACAATTGATCGTGGTGCATTAGATAATACAATAATAGGCAATGGAGTTATTATAGATAATCAATGTCAAATTGCGCATAATGTTGTAATTGGCGATAATACAGCAATTGCTGGTGGCGTAATTATGGCTGGAGGACTTAAGATTGGTAAATCTTGCATAATTGGCGGCGCAAGTGTATTTAACGGTCATATAGAAATATGTGATAAAGTAACTATAACAGGAATGGGGATGGTTATGCGTTCAATTAATAAACCAGGCATATATTCTTCTGGTATTCCATTGCAACCTAATAAAATTTGGCGTAAAACAACTGTTTTAATTTTAAATATCGATACTATTAATAAACGATTAAAAACAATTGAACATATAGTTAATAGTAAAAATCAAAAAAAACAATAATTACATTTGTAATTCAAATTAAAAAATAATTTGAATTACGTTTTCCGGCCTGCAAAATTAACCTAATTAAAAGGTTATACAGCAGGCCGATTCATTAATTAATTGATAATAAACAGGAAAATTATTTCGATGAGTGATATTCATACTCTGAATATAGAAGAAATTTTAGAACTGCTTCCACACCGTTATCCATTTCTTTTAGTGGATCGTGTATTAAATTTTACAAAAGGTAAATCATTGTGTGCAATAAAAAATGTTTCATATAACGAATCTTTATTTCAAGGACATTTTCCTGGTAAACCAATTTTTCCTGGAGTATTAATATTAGAAGCAATGGCACAAGCAACAGGTATTCTTGCTTTTAAAAGCACAGGAAAATTAGAACAAGACGAATTATATTATTTCGCAGCAATTGATAATGCCCGTTTTAAACGTCCTGTTTTACCTGGAGATCAAATGATTTTAGAAGTAGAATTTATTAAAGAACGTCGTGGAGTTGCTCGTTTTAAAGGTATAGCAAAAGTTGATGGAGAAATAGCGTGCGAAGCAGAAATGATGTGTGCTCGTCGTCGTGAAAACTGATATGATTGAGAATACAACTTACATACATCCATCATCTATTATAGAAAAAAAAGCTATTGTTGGAACTAATGTTCGTATAGGTCCATTCTGTTATATAGGAGATAATGTAGAAATTGGCGAAGGAACCGTATTAAAATCTCATATAGTTATTAATGGATACACAAAAATTGGTCGAAATAATATTTTTTTTCAATTTTCTTCTATTGGAGAAATCAATCAAGACCTTAAATACAATGGAGAACCTACACGCTTTGAAATTGGTGATAGAAATTGTATTAGAGAAAATGTGACAATTCATAGAGGAACAATGCAAGGAGGTGGTTTAACTAAAATTGGTAATGATAATTTATTAATGGTTAATGTACACATAGCTCATGATTGTATTATAGGAAATAATTGTATTATAGCAAATAATGGTACATTAGGTGGTCATGTTATAATTGATGATTTTGCTATCATAGGTGGAATGAGCGCAATTCATCAATTTTGCAAAATAGGATCTTATGCAATGATTGGTGGATGTTCTGGTGTGTCTCAAGATGTTCCTCCATATATTATAGCACAAGGTAATCACGCAACACCTTTTGGATTAAATATTGAAGGACTAAAACGTCACGGATTTAAAAAAGAATCGTTACAATATATTCGTAATGCATATAAAATATTATACTGTTCAGGAAAATCTTTAAAATCTGCTCGAGAAGAAATTGATAAAATAGCTAAATTAAATAAGCATGTAAAAATTTTTAGTGATTTTTTAAAAAAGTCATCACAATCTAAACGTGGTATTATTCGTTAATTACAATCTTATAATTAATTAAATAATTGAACTTAAGGAGAATTTGTGATTAACAATCGTAAAATTAATATTGGAATTATTGCCGGCGAAATATCTGGTGATATTCTTGGAGCAAGATTAATTAAAAATTTTAAAAAAAAAAATCCTAATATACATTTTATTGGTATTGCAGGACCTTTAATGAAAAAAGAAGGTTGTAAAGCTTTATATGGAATTGAAATTCTATCAATTATTGGAATTATTGAAATTTTAAAATATTTACCTAAACTAATATTAATTCGTAAAAACATTATTAAACAATTTATTAAAAATAAAATAGACATTTTTATAGGTATCGATTCACCAGATTTTAATTTAAATATTGAAATGCAATTAAAATCAAAAGGAATAAAAACAATTCATTATATTAGTCCATCAATATGAGCATGGAGAAAAAAACGAATAATAAAAATAAAAAAAGCAACTGATTTAATTTTAGTATTTTTACCTTTTGAAAAAAAAATTTATGATGAATTTAATATACCATGTTGTTTTATTGGACATACAATGGCTGATAAAATACCATTAATTCCAAATAAACAAAAAACAAGATTACGATTAAATATCCCTGAAAAAGCAAAATGTTTAGCAATATTACCTGGTAGTAGGTATTCTGAAATAAAAAAGTTGAGTAATATTTTTTTAAAAACCGCAAAAATATTAAAAAAATATTTTAAAGATTTATATATTATTGTACCAACAGCGAATGAAAAATGTAGACAACAATTTGAATTAATAAAACAAAAAAATTTTCCAGATGTTTTTATTACCATTTTAAACGGACAATCTATAGATGCAATGATATCTGCAGATGTTACATTATTAGCATCTGGAACCGCATCATTAGAATGCATGTTAGCAAAATGCCCAATGGTAGTATGTTATAAAATGAATTTTTTTACTTTTTTATTTGCAAAAATATTAATAAAAACACCTTATATTTCATTACCTAATTTATTAGCAAAAAAAGAAATAATAAAAGAGTTTTTACAAAAAGAATGTCAACCAAATAAATTAAGCAATCAATTAATTCAACTATTAAATAATGAAAAATATTGTAAAATTTTAAAAAAAAATTTTTTAAAATTACATAAAACAATACGTCATAATGCAGATGAAAAAGCTGTAAATGAAATATTAAAACTAATAAAAATATAAAATTACATAAAAAAATAATTCTTAATAATACATATTATTAAATATATGGCTAATCCAAAATTTATTCATTTACGAGTACATACTGATTATTCAATAATTAATGGTTTAATAAAAATAAAAACATTAATTAAAAAAACTATTGACATGAAAATGCCTTCAATTGCAATAACTGATTTTTCTAATTTTTTTGGTTTAATTAAATTCTATAATGAATCATATAATTCAGGTATAAAACCAATTATAGGTGTCGACTTTAATGTTGAAGATAATTTTTCAAAAAACAACACTTTTCATTTAACAGCATTAGCTTCAAATAATGATGGATATAAAAATATTAATATATTAATTTCAAAAGCTTATAAAAAAGGATATAACAAAATCGGACCAACTATACATCGTGATTGGTTAATAACACATAAAAAAGGATTAATACTGCTCTCTGGTGGTCGTGAAGGAGATATTGGTCAATTTTTATTACAAAATAACTATGATTTAATAGAAAAAACTATTGATTTTTATAAAAAATATTTTCCTAATTGTTATTATTTAGAACTAATTAGAACAGGACGCCATAATGAAGAAAAATATCTAAAAAAAGCTATTAAATTAGCAATAAAAAAAAATCTACCTGTTGTTGCAACTAATGAAGTATGTTTTATTGATACAAATGATTTCGATGCACATGAAACACGTGTAGCAATATATGAAGGAACTCTTCTTAATGAACCTAAATTACTAAAAAAATATAGTAAATATCAATATTTACGTTCAGAAAATGAAATGTGTGAATTATTTAAAGATATTCCAGAAGCATTAAAAAATAGCGTAGAAATCGCAAAACGTTGCAATGTTATTATTTCTTTAGGAAAACATTTTTTACCTGTTTTTCAAACTAATAATATAAAAACAGAAAATTTTTTAATTATTCAATCTAAAAAAGGATTAGAAAATCGTCTTAAATTACTTTTTCCAAATAAAAAAAATAGAATTGAAAAACGTATTAATTATGATAAACGTTTAAAAATTGAACTAAATATTATAAATCAGATGGGTTTTTCTAGTTATTTTCTTATAGTAATGGAATTTATACAATGGGCAAAAGATAATAATATTATTGTAGGACCAGGTCGTGGTTCTGGAGCTGGATCACTTGTAGCATATGCATTAAAAATAACAGATATAGATCCATTAGAATTTAATTTAATCTTTGAAAGATTTCTTAATCTTGAACGTATTTCAATGCCAGATTTTGATATTGATTTTTGCACTGAAAAACGAGATAAAGTAATTGAACATGTTTCATTAATATATGGTAGAGATTCAGTTTCACAAATTATTACTTTTGGAAGAATGACAGCAAAAGCAGCTATTAGAGATGTAGGCCGTGTACTTGGTTACTCATATAGTTTTACAAACAAAATTTCTAAATTAATTCCTAACGATATTGGAATCACACTTAATGAAGCATTAAAAACAGAACTTCAATTAATAAAAATTTATGAAAAAGATGAAGAAGTAAAAATATTAATTAATACAGCACAAAAGTTAGAAGGTATTATACGTAATGTTAGTAAACATTCTGGTGGTGTAGTTATATCACCTACAAAAATTATTGATTTTTCTCCATTATATTATGATTCAAAAGGTTTAAATCCAGTAACTCAATTTGATAAAAACGATATTGAACATGTAGGATTAATAAAATTTGATTTTCTCGGTTTACGTACATTAACTGTTATTGATTTAACATTAAATATGATTAATTCAATTCGTATAAAAAAAAAATTAAAACCAATTAAAATAAAAGAAATTACATTAAATGATCGGAAAAGTTTCAATATATTAAAATATGCAAAAACAACTGCAATATTTCAATTAGAATCAAATGGTATAAAAGATTTAATAAAACGCATAAAGCCAGATTGTTTTGAAGATATAATTGCACTTATAGCATTATTTCGCCCTGGACCATTACAATCAGGAATGGTTGATAACTTTATAGCTCGTAAACATGGAAAAGAAAAAATATTTTATCCTGATAAAAAATGGCAACATGAATTATTAAAACCAATCTTAAAATCTACATATGGTATTATTTTATATCAAGAACAAGTTATGCAAATTGCACAAACAATAGCTGGATATACACTTGGGGAAGCTGACATTTTAAGAAGAGCAATGAGTAAAAAAAACCCAGATGAAATGGCTAAACAACGTTTTATTTTTAAAAAAGGTGCAATTAAAAAAGGAATAGATGAAAATCTATCAATGAAAATATTTGATTTAGTAGAAAAATTTGCAGGTTACGGATTTAATAAATCACATTCTACTGCATATGCATTGATATCTTATCAAACTTTATGGTTAAAAACACATTATCCAGCTGAATTTATGTCTTCAATTATGACTACAGAAATAGATAATACTGAAAAAATTATAAATCTTATAAATGAATGCTGGAGACTTAAATTAAAAATATTACCACCAGATATAAATAATGGATTATATAATTTTACTGTAAATAATAAAAATGAAATAATTTATGGTATTGGTGCAATTAAAGGAATTGGTAAAACACATGTTGAATCTATTATAAATATAAGAAAAAATGGAAAATTCAAAGGAATATTTGATTTTTGTTCTCGTGTTTATACAAAAAAAATTAATAAAAAAATTATAGAAAAATTAATTGTATCTGGAGCTTTTGATAATCTTGATAAAAATAGAATAAAATTAATAGAATCAATTGATTCTGCATTAAAATTTGCAAAACAACATAACAAAAATATTAACCAAATTAATATGTTTGAAATAAATAGTGATTTTTTTAAAAACATAAAAATTGATAATATTCTAAAATTAAATAAAAAAATAATTCTTGATAAAGAAAAAGAAGCTTTGGGTTTTTATTTAACAGAACACCCAATATCTCAATATAAAAATGAAATTAAAAATATTACAAATAGATTTAAATTAAAAGATATAGACAAAATTAGTTATAAAAAAACAATAACTGTTGTTGGTTTAATTATTTCAATAAAAACAATTTATACTAAAAACAAAAATAAATTTTGCATATGCAAAATTGACGATAATTCAGGACGATTAGATTTAATAATTTTTTCTGATTTATTAAATAAATATCAAAAAATACTTAAATATAATAATATTCTAATAGCTACAGGTAAAATAAATATTGATAAATTTAATTCTAGTTATAAAATGATAGTTAATAACTTAATAAACTTTAAAACATATAATTAATAATATATTATTTTATTTATTAAAAAATTATTTTAAAAACATACATATCAAAAATATTTAAAAATATATTAATAAAAAGTTAAATAAAAAAATCAATGCAGGAATGATATGATAGATTTTCTTGATTTTGAACAACCAATTGTTGAATTAGAAACAAAAATTAGTTCTTTAACTTTGATCAATAATCAAAACAACCAAAAAGAAATAACAAGATTACAAAAAAAATATATTGAATTAACACAAAAAATTTTTTCAAACTTAAATGCTTGGCAAATCACTAAACTTTCCAGACACCCGCAACGTCCTCATACTTTAGATTACATTTCGAATATTTTTACAAATTTTTACGAATTAGCTGGTGATCGTACATATGCAAATGATAAATCAATTATCTCTGGAATAGCACGATTAGAAGGTAGACCTATCATAATTATTGGTCATCAAAAAGGTCGTGAAATAAAAGAAAAAATCATTCGTAATTTCGGAATGCCAACACCTGAAGGATATAGAAAATCATTACGAATAATGAAACTTGCTAACAGATTTAAACTTCCTATTATTACTTTTATTGATACACCAGGTGCTTATCCAGGTATTGAAGCAGAAGAAAGAGGACAATCTGAAGCAATAGCTAAAAATTTACGTGAAATGTCTCGTTTATCTGTACCAATAATATGCACTATTATTGGTGAAGGCGGATCAGGTGGTGCTTTAGCAATAGGTATTGGTGATAAAATTAATATGTTGCAGTATAGTACTTATTCAGTTATATCTCCAGAAGGATGTGCTTCAATTTTATGGAAAACTACAGATAAAGCGCCATTAGCTGCTGAATCAATGTGTATTACTTCAACACGTTTAAAAAAATTAAAATTAATTGATAACATAATAATAGAACCATTAGGCGGGGCTCATCGTAATTATAAAGAAATATCATTATCATTAAAAAAACGTATTTTAGAAGATTTAATTGAATTAGATAATTTAAACATTAAAGATTTAAAAAAATTACGATATAAACGATTAATGGGATACGGATACTGCTAAATTCATATTTTTTATTAAAAATATCATTTTTTAAAAAAATTTTTATATATATTAATATAAAATTCTAACTAATAATATTAATTTTTAATTTATAAAAAAATATCATGTTAAAAGAACCAGAAAAAATAATTCATCAAGTATATAACAAAATTTGTTCTTTTAAAAATTTATTAGTTGGATTTAGTGGAGGGATCGATTCCACATCATTATTACATATTTTATTAAAATTAAAAAATTCAAAAAAACCCGAATTAAATATTCGTGCTATTCATATTAATCATGGATTACATAACAAAGCAAACCAATGGGAAAAGCATTGCAAAACAATTTGTATGAATTGAAAAATACCTTTTATATGTCGTCGTGTTGTTATAGATCAGAAAAACAATATTGAATCAAATGCACGTAAAGTTCGTTATCAAACTTATAAAAAAGAACTTCTATTAAACGAAATTATTGTAACAGCTCAACATCTAAACGATCAATCAGAGACATTTATATTATCTCTAAAACGTGGTAGTGGCCCTGCTGGGTTATCATCCATTCATGAAGTATTTCCCTTTGATATTCAAAATAAAACTACGTTTATTATTCGACCTCTATTAAATATTATGCGCTCTGATTTAGAAAATTATATAGAAAAAAATAATTTAAATTATATTGAAGATGACAGTAATAATAATATTCGTTTTGATAGAAATTACATTAGATTATATGTTATGCCTTTATTACATAAAAGATGGCCACATTTTTCAAAAATGGTAGCACGTAGTGCTTATTTATGTAAAGAACAAGAACTTTTAATTGACGAATTATTACAAAATAAACTAACTACATTAATGAATTATGATGGCGCAATATCAATTAAAGGTCTTTTAGAATGCTCTCCTCAAAAAAGAAATGCTTTAATACGTAGATGGATAAAACATCATAAAATACATGTTCCATCTTTAAAAAAATTAGAAATAATTTGGTTAGAGATAGCATTAGCAAAACAAAATGCTAATCCTATTTGTTATTTAGATAAAATTGAAATTAGACGATATCAAAATTTTTTATGGATAGTAAATTATATAAAAAATTTATCAAAAAAATGTTATAATTGGAATTATCCTGATACTTTTAAATTACCTGAATCTTTAGGAATATTAGAAATAATTAAATACGGAAAAATCAGACCACCTTTTTGTTATGAAAAAGTAACAGTACGTTTTGATTTTAAAAATAAAATTAAAATTTTTGATAAAATATATTCGAAAAAAATCAAAAAAATATGACAAGAATATAAAGTTGCACCATGAATGCGTAATCGAATACCTTTAATTTTTTATAACGAAACATTAATTACAGCTGTTAATTATTTTATAACATTAGAAGGAATATCAAAAAATAAAGAGATAGGTATTTCAATAAATTGAAAAGTTTTAAAATGATTGATTATTTAATATTAATTGCAAAATTCTAAAATATATATTTAATTTAAAATTTTTTCTTTTAGAAAATTAACAATATTATTAAGATCAATAAGAACTTTGTTCTTATCTGGGCGAAATTTATATTCTACTTTATTTATTTTTAAATTATTATTACCTACAATAATAATATGAGGAACACCAATTAATTCTACATCAGCAAACATAACACCTATTCGTTCATCGCGATCATCCAAAATAACATCAATACCACTTTGTTTTAACTCAATATATAATGTCTCCACAATTTTTTTAATACCAAAATGAAGATTCATATTAACAGGTAAAATTGCTACTTGAAATGGAGCAATAATATCAGGAAAAATTATTCCATGTTCATCATAACTTTGTTCAATTATAGCAGCAATAATTCTAGTTATACCAATACCATAACATCCCATTGTTATAAATTTATTAATCCCTTTTTTATCATGTACAAAAATTTTCATACTTTCAGAATATTTAGTACCTAATTGAAAAATATGAGCAATTTCAATTCCTCGTTTTATTTGTAATATGCCTTTTCCATCAGGACTTGGATCTCCTTCAGAAACGTTACGTAAATCATAAGTAGAAGGCAAATGAATATCACGAACCCAATTGACACCAATATAATATTTACCTTCTATATTTGAACCAATAATAAAATCACTCATTAAAGCAACACTATAATCAGCAATAATAGGAACAGAAATATTTATTGGACCTAAAAATTCAGGTTTTATATTTAATATTGTTTCAATTTCTTTTTTAGTTGCAAACTTTAATGGTTTTGAAATCAAAGGATGTTTTTCTAATTTTAATACATTAACATCATGATCACCACGAATTAATAATGCAATTAATGAATGAGATGATTTTTTACTTCCATGAACAATTAATGTTTTTATTATTTTTTTTATAGAAAAATTAAATTTATTTATTAAATCAGAAGTAGATTTAATATCAATAAGACACATTTTTTCTTTTGGTTTATTAGGTTTTAATGATAATTTAACAGATTCTGCAAATTCAAGATTTGCTGCAAAATTAGATTTATTAGAAAAAACTATATTATCTTCACCATTTTTTGAAAGAACTTGAAATTCATGAGAACAATTACCACCCATTGAACCTGTATCAGCTTTAACAACATAAAATTTTAACCCAATACGTGTAAAAATTCTACTATAAACATTATACATTATATTATAAGTTTTCTTTAACGACTCTTGATCAAAATGAAAAGAATACGCATCTTTCATTAAAAATTCACGTGCACGAACAACACCAAAACGAGGACGAGTTTCATCACGGAATTTTGTTTGAATTTGAAATAAAATTATTGGTAATTGTTTATAAGATGTTATAAAATTACTAATTAAATCGCTAATAACTTCTTCATGAGTAGGACCGAGTATAAAAGATCTTTTTCTTCTATCAAAAAGACGAAATAAATCAAAACCATATTGTTCTGATCTTCCACTTTTTTCCCATAATTTTATTGGTTGAACAATCGGTAAAGATAATTCAATAGCACCTATATTATTCATTTCTTCACGAATAATGTTTTTTATTTTATGTAAAACACGTAAACCAGTTGGCAACCAACTATAAATTCCTGATGAAATCTTATAAATCATTCCTGCACGTAGCATTAGTTCATAAATAATATTTTCAGAATCATTAGATGTTTTTTTTAAAGTTAAAAATAAATATTTACTAGCACGCATTATTTTTCTCATCTAAAATATATAAAAATTATTTCTATTAAATAAATATTTAATGTTTTTATTTATAAAATTTAAATTTAATATATTAAAAACTATATATTTATAAAAATATTAAAAAAAATAATAAAATAATTATTAATATATAATATCATTATAAATTAAATTTAATTAAAATTAATAAAAATATAAAAATCATATATATTAGTATATAAAAATAAATAATTTTATAATCAAAAATTATTTAAAATAAATTTTATTATTTATAATAACAAAAAAATAATATCATTATAAAAACAAATAAGTATAATAAATATATTTATTAATAAATATTAGTGGATTATTCTAACATTTTTTATAAAAAAAAGAAAATATTTTGTAAATAAATATTTAATTTTAAAAATAATTTATTCATTATTATTTTAATTATAAAATTTGATTAATAATTTTATCTAATCTAATACGACGTATTCTACGTATTATCTTTTTTATTTTTATTGGATATATATGTATATCATCTAATTCATTGTAATGATTAATTATATTAGTATAAGTACGAATACATTTTAATTCATAACATTTTTGATTATCTAATTCTTTTTTAGGATCATGGATAAGAATTGCATTTTCAAGATCTAATTTCCATGCTCTAGGATTTAAATTATTTCCTGTAATCAACTGCCAACTATCATCAACCCATATACCTTTCAAATGATAAGTATTATCATTACATTTCCATATTCGAATAATAAGTTGTTTTTTATCTATAAAAAATTGTAATTTTTTAACAAAAAAACGTAAATTCATTTCATATAAATAAGGTAAAATAGAAATTATTTTAAATTTTTTTTCTGGTAAAATATAAAAATCATTAGCTGTTTTATCGCCGACAATAATTTCGACTTTTTTACCATTGTATAACAATTTTGTAATTATTTTTACTAATATAGAAGGAAAATTAAAATATGGTGTACATATTATTATATTATTTTTAGTTGACCCAATTAAATTAATTATTAAATTATTTAAATTATTTTTTTTACCTAACCCAATAAAAGGTGTTATTGAAAGTACATTATTTGTTGCATTATTTAAGAAATTATAAGATGTATTTTTCAAATTAAAACGAAATTTTTTAATTAAAGATTTTAATTTTATAGTTTTTGGACGATTTGAAACATTAAGTAAATTAATTGCATTTGATTTTAACAAAATATTATCTATAAATTGTTTCATAATTGTTGTTAATTGAATATTTTTTATTAATAAATATCTATCATATCGATATTTATCGTACATATGCAAATAAACATTATTAATACTAGCTCCTGTATATATCAACACATCATCAAAAATAAAACCCTTTAAATGGAAAACACCTAAAGCTTCTCTTGTATTAATAGGAACACCAAAAATAGAAATGTTTATATTTGGATATAATCTTGATAATTTACAATACCATTCTGCATTTGTTAATTTTGTATTACTTCCAATATATCCTCTTTGAGCACGATGCCAATCTACAAAAATTTTTATATCTAAAAAATGATTAGCTTTTTTTGCTGCATATAATGCATGCATTATCTTTTTACCTCCATCATCTTTTTCTAAATATAATGCAGTTATATATATAATACTTTTTGCTTGAGAAATTTTTTTTAATAAAATTTTTTTAAAGTCTTTTGTACTATATAATATATTTATATCAGAAACTGATTGAAAAACTTTAGGTAAATTAATTAAATATTGCTGACATTTTATTTGTTTAAATTTTAACGATATCACAATAAAATTTTATCTCATTAAACCATATAAAATTGATTTATTTTATAAAATATTTTATTTAAATAAAAATATTTATATATAAATATTTTTATTTATTTAATATAAATAATCAATTTATTTATAAAAAAATAAATAAAATTACATTTTTAATAGAAATTAAAAATATCATCGCAATTTAAAAAAATAAATATTGATAATATAATTAAAATTATTAACAAAAAAATATTTTTACATAAATTCAAAAAATTCAAAAAAATATTTTTAAAAAATTTTTGAATTAAACATTTTTAAATGATTTTAAAAATAAAAAATAAAACTTAACAAATTTAAAATATTAAAAATAAAATATTATGATATAAAAACATAATATAATTAAAAAAATAACATTTATATTAGTATTTATTAATAATATATAATATATTATTAATATAAAATAATATATTGTTTTTTAAATCAAAAAACAATAAACGATTAAAAAAACAAAATTATATATAAATATATGATATATTATTAATAATAATACATCGAGAATAAACATATATTATAAAAAATATATTTTTTATAAAATATTAATAAAAAAATAATATTTTTATAATATACTATAATCAACAAAATAATATATTACTATTTATTTAAATATTTTTACAAAAAATAAATTTTAGTATATTAATAATATTAAAAAAAATTAAAATAACTAATAATGTTAAAACCAGAGCTATCATCACCTGCAGGTTCATTAAAAAACATGAGATATGCATTTGCTTATGGAGCAGATGCTGTTTATGCGGGTGAACCACGTTACAGTTTACGCGTGCGAAATAACGAATTTAATTATAAAAATTTATCACAAGGAATTAAAGAAGCTCATAATTTGAATAAAAAATTTTATATTGTTATAAATATAATTCCTCATAACGATAAATTAAAAACTTTTTCTAAGGATTTAATAAAAATAGTAAAATTAAAACCAGATGCATTAATTATATCAGATCCTGGGTTAATAATGATAACACGTGAATTATTTCCTGAAATAAAAATTCATTTATCTGTTCAAGCAAATACAATAAATTGGGCTTCAGTTAAATTTTGAAAACAAATAGGATTAAATAGAATTATTTTATCACGTGAATTATCTATAAATGAAATTTTTGAAATAAAAAAACTAGTTCCTGATATCGAATTAGAGGTTTTTATACACGGTTCCTTATGTATGGCATATTCAGGAAGATGTTTATTATCAAGTTATATAAACAAACGTGATTCTAATCAAGGAGCTTGTACAAATATATGCCGTTGGAAATATAACATATATGAATATAAAAAATATAGAATAAATAATATAGAAAACTCTTCAATATTTAAAAATAAAATAATAAATAAAACTTTTACTATTAATAATAATACTTCAAAAGAATATATGCTTCTATCTGAAGATGAACATGGTTCATATATAATAAATTCAAAAGATCTATGTGCTATAAAATACATAGAAAAATTAATAAAAATTGGCATAAACTCTTTTAAAATAGAAGGAAGAACAAAATCTTTTTATTATTGTGCACGTACAGCTCAAATATATCGAAAAGCAATTAATAGCGTCATAAATGGAAAACAAGTTTCTAATTTTTTAATATCTTCGATTAAAAAATTATCTAATCGTGGATATACTGAAGGTTTTTTAAATCGTCATGCAAACCATATTTCTTATCAAAACTATGATTTTAGTCATTCAATTTCTAGCAGTCAACAATTTGTCGGTGAATTCACAGGTAAATTCTTAAATAACTTTGCTGAATTAAATGTAAAAAATAAATTTAGTATAGGTGATAGTTTAGAAATAATGACGATTTCAAAAAATATTGTATTTATATTAAAGACTTTAAAAAATTATAAAAATGAAATAATTAATATAGCACCTGGAGATGGACATGTTGTATATTTAAAAATTCCAAAAAATACAGATATAAAATTTGCTTTATTAATTCGAAATATAAAAAAATAATATAAAATTAAAATTTTTTATAATGATAAAAATAATTTATAATTTTATCAAAACTTAATATTTTTTATAAAAATGATTTAAAGGTCCTATGCCTTTTCCTATATTTAACATATCAGCGTACTTTAATGTATTTTGTAAATAAGATTTTGCTTTTAAAATACTATCATACCAAGAATTAGAACTAGGACGAAATGATGCAATAGATGAAGATAAAGTACAGCCAGTACCATGAGTATTTTTAGTATTAATACGTTGTGAACTAAATCTAAATTCTTTACTATTAGTGATAAACCAATCTGGGCTTTCTAAACTACTTAAATGTCCACCTTTTATCAAAACAGCTTTACAACCTTTTTTTAATAAACGTTTACCTTGATCTATCATTTGATCTTCTGTTTTTGCTATTGGTTCATCTAATAGTATTGAAGCTTCTAATAGATTTGGTGTTATCAATGATACAATAGGTAATAGTTCATTACATAAATCATTAATAGCATTATTTTGCAATAAAAAACTACCATTTTTTGCAAGTATAACTGTATCAAGTACTGTATAAGAAACTTTATATTTTTTTAAAAAATCCGAAACAATAAAAATATTATCACAATTCGATAACATACCAATTTTAATTGTATCAATACGTAAATCAGTAAAAATTGAATTAAGTTGAGAAATTACAAAATTACATGGTAAATCATATATTGATTGAACTCCTAACGTATTTTGAGCAACCAATGATGTTATAACAGTAACTCCATAAACACCCAATGCAGAAAATGTTTTTAAATCTGCTTGTATACCAGAACCGCATATAGGATCAGATCCAGCTATTGTTAGCGCATTAATTTTCACTTAAATGCCTTTAATAATTAAAAAAATAGCAAATAAAATTTTTAATATTTATTACTTTTTACTTATATTTTATACAAGCAATAATGCTATAATATATTTTAGATAAAATTTGTTATTTTTTAAAAAAATTATATACAAACTTTTTATATAAAAATAAATTAATTTTACTATAAAATACTATGAAAAAATCCAAATTTATTTATAAAAAATATTTGTGCATTATATAAAAAATAAAAAAAGTCACAATAATTTTTAATTTTTTGCAACTTTTATAAAAATCATGTTTTATGATATTACTAAATATAAATATTACATTTTATTTAAAATATATTTTTTAAAAAAATTTTTTATATCTTAAATAATTATATTTAAAATATTAAACTTCAAATTTTAACATCTAATTTCAAATATTGTTAATAAAATATATTTTTAATATTAAAAAAAACAAAAAACAATTTCTTAAAATAAATGCTATATTAAATTTTAATATTAAATTAATATAATAAATATATTACTATATTAATCATAATTAAATAAGTAATAAAATTAATATAAAAAGCATAATATAAAATCCTCATTAATTATTTTAAATATTACTATGATCAGTAAAAATACTTACTTTTAAGTAGTAACACATATTTTAAAATATGTAAACATAAATTTTATTTTTTTTTAAAAAAATATACAAAAATATTTTATAAGAAAAATTATTATTAAAAAATATAAAATCATTAAATATAAACTTAAATATATAAAAATTTTTAATATTATTAATAATAAAGTAATTTTTAATTACTGCATTAATTTTTACAATTGTAAAAATTAATATAATATTAATTAAACAAATTAAATACTATCTTTTAATTTATATTTTATAACTATTCCCACTCAATTGTACTAGGAGGTTTTCCACTAATATCATAAACTACACGAGAAATTCCAGTTACTTCATTAATAATTCTATTTGAAACTTTATTTAATAAATTATATGGTAATTGATACCAATGAGCCGTCATAAAATCAATAGTTTTAACGGCACGTAAAGAAATAACCCAATCATATTTACGAGTATCACCCATAACAGCAACTGAACAAATTGGTAAAAAAACAGCAAAAGCTTGACTTACTTTATTATATAAATTTGATTTATATAATTCTTCAATAAAAATTGAATCAGCTCTACGTAAAATATCACAATATTCTTTTTTTATTTCACCTAATATTCTAATTCCTAAACCTGGTCCTGGGAACGGATGTTTATATAATACATTATTAGATAAACCTAATTTTATAGCAATTTTATATACCTCATCTTTAAAAAGAGTTTTTAATGGTTCAATCAAACTTAATTTTATTTTTTTTGGTAAACCACCAACATTATGATGAGATTTTATTGTATGAGTTTTTTTAATAGAAGAAAACCCAGATTCAATAACATCAGAATAAATAGTACCTTGTGCTAACCATTTAATATTAGGATACTTAATTGATTCTTCATTAAATATTTCAATAAAAATATTACCAATTTTTTTTCGTTTTTCTTCAGGATCTGTAATACCAATTAATGCATTTAAAAAACGATCTTCTGCTTGAATTTTAATAATATTCAACCCGAATTTTTTTGAAAAAAAATCTATTGTTTCTTTTGCTTCATTTAAACGAAGTAAACCATTATCTACAAAAACACAAAACAATTTATCACCAATTGCATGATGTAATAATAACGCAGTAACAGAAGAATCAATACCACCTGAAAATGCCAATAAAACATAATCATTTTTTATTTTATTTCTTAAATCATTAATTATATCATCAACAATTGTTGTTGTTGTCCAACATAAATTACACTTACAAATTTTTTTAACAAAACGAGCTAAAATATTAACACCTTTAGAAGTATGAGTTACTTCAGGATGAAATTGCACACCATAAAATTTTTTTTTATCATTAGCAATAACAGCATATAAACAATTTGTTGTACTAGCAACTTTTTTAAAATCAATAGGTAATTTTATTATTTTATCCCCATGACTCATCCATACATCCAAAATATAATTTCCATTTTTATTTATTCCATCTGAAATGTTATCAAATAATTCACAATTTTCAATAATTTCTACATTAGCATAACCAAATTCACGCTTATTTGAAATTTCTACGACTCCACCTAATTGAACCGCCATAATTTGCATTCCATAACATATCCCCAATATTGGTATTCCAATATTAAAAATATAATTAGAAACTCTTGAACTATTTAATTCAGTTACACTTTCTGGTCCACCAGAAAGAATAATACCATTTGGTGAAAAATCATTAATTTCTTTTTCTGTAATATTCCATTTTAAAGATTCACAATAAACACCAATTTCTCTAATACGACGAACTATTATTTGAGTATATTGTGAACCAAAATCAAGAATAAGTATACGGCTTGCATAAATATTTTTTGTCATAAATTTATATTTGCATATTTTAATTTAAATGATAATTTGGAGGTTCTTTTACAATAGTAATATCATGAACATGACTTTCTTTTATACTAGCATTACTTATTTTTATAAATTCAGCTTTAGTCCTTAATTCTTCAATAGTACTACAACCTGTAAGTCCCATACAAGACCGTAAACCACCCATTTGTTGATAAACTATTTCTTTTAAAAAACCTTTATAAGCAACACGACCTTCTATACCTTCTGGAACTAACTTATCTATCGAATTGTTATTTTGAAAATAACGTTCAGAAGAACCATTAGACATAGCACCTAATGAACCCATACCACGATACTCTTTATAAGCTCGACCTTTTAATAATATAGTTTCTCCTGGAGATTCTTCAGCTCCTGCAAACATAGAGCCAACCATAACACAATTAGCTCCTGCAACTATAGCTTTAGAAATATCTCCTGAAAAACGAATACCTCCATCAGCTATAACTGGAATTCCAGTATCATTAAGAGCATCAGAAACATCTGAAATAGCAGTAATTTGCGGAACACCAACACCAGTTACTATACGAGTTGTACAAATTGAACCAGGTCCAATGCCGACTTTTACAGCATTTACACCAGAATCAATTAAAGCTTTTGCTCCTTCAGCGGTTACTATGTTTCCACCAATTATAGATAATTTTGGGTATTTTTTTCGAATTTTTCTAATACATTTTAATACATTATTAGAATGACCATGAGAGGAATCAATAAGTAATACATCTACACCAACTGAAATTAAAGCATCAGCACGTCTTTCGCTTTCTTCTCCTACACCAATAGCAGCTCCAACCCTTAAACGACCTTGCGAATCTTTACATGCATTTGGTTTTTGTTCTGCTTTTTGAAAATCTTTTATAGTAATCATACCTAACAAACGAAAATTATCATTAATAACCAAAGCTTTTTCAACACGTTTTTCATGCATTTTTTGTAGAACAACTTCACGAGCTTCTCCTTCTTTTACTGTTAATAATAATTCTTTTGGTGTCATAACTGAAGCAACTGATTGATCAAGATCTGTTACAAAACGTATATCACGACTAGTAATAATACCAATTAATAAATTTTCTTTTGAAACAACAGGATAACCTGCAAAACCATTACGATTAATCAATTCTTTTACATTACGTATCGTTGTATCAACACTGACTGTTACAGGATTTATTACTATTCCACTTTCGTATTTTTTGACACGACGAACTTCTTCAACTTGATGTTTAATAGACATATTTTTATGTATAAAACCAATTCCACCTTCTTGAGCTAAAGCAATAGCAAGATTAGATTCTGTAACAGTATCCATAGCAGCAGAAATTATAGGAATATTTATACAAATTGTTTCAGTTAATTTAGTTGACAATTTAACTGAATTTGGTAATACTGTTGAATATGCTGGAACAATTAACACATCATCAAATGTTAAAGCATCTTTTTTTATTCGTAACATAATTAATATTTTTCATTAAATATATTAAATAAAATAACAAATTTAAATATTTTATATTATATATATAATAACATATTATTTCTAGCATTTTTTTAACTTACAAATTAATTTAACACTTCTAATTTAAATTACTAATTATGTCAATTAAACAAAACAACATTATTTATTCTGTTAGCAATATTAATAAAAATGCTAGAAAATTACTTGAAAATCAAATTGGACAAATTTGGCTTACAGCTGAAGTTTCTAATTTTTCTCAACCAAGTTCTGGTCATTGGTATTTAACATTAAAAGATGATCGTTCTCAAATACGAGCGGCAATGTTTCGTAATCAAAATTTAAAACTTCAATTTCGTCCTCAAAATGGAAGTCAAATATTAGTTAAAGCTATTCTTACAATATATGAACCACGTGGTGATTATCAATTAATTATTGAATATATGAAACCTTCAGGTGAAGGATTATTACAACAAAAATTTGAACAATTAAAACAAACTCTTATGTTAGAAGGACTTTTTGAAATTATACATAAAAAACACTTACCTACACCAACAAATAGTATCGGGATAATAACTTCACCAACAGGTGCTGCTATACAAGATATTTTAAAAATTTTACAAAGACGTGATCCATCTTTACCTATTATAATTTATCCAACTCAGGTACAAGGAGATAATGCAGCTAATCAAATTTCTCATATGATAGAAATTGCGAATTTAAGAAAAGAATGTGATGTGATTATAATTGGTAGAGGTGGTGGTACATTAGAAGATTTATGGGCATTTAACGAAGAGATTGTGGCGAGAGCTATTTTCAATAGTAAAATACCAATTATAAGCGCTGTTGGACATGAAACTGACGTAACAATTTCAGACTATGTAGCTGATATACGTGCTCCAACTCCGTCAGCTGCTGCAGAATTAGTAAGTCGTGATCAATCTGAAATGATACGTCAACTTAAATCATCTAAACAACATATTGAAATAGCTATGGATTACTATTTATCAAATAAACAACGTATATTTGCTTTTTTTTATCATCGTTTAAAACAACAACATCCAGAATTAAACTTAATAAAACAAAAAAATAAATTAAATTTATTAAAACAAAAATTAATTCAAATCATAATAAAACTATTACAACTTATTATTTTAAATTTTAAAAAAAATGAATATAATCTATTACAAAATAATTTACAAACTAAAATACAAAAACACCAACAAAATTTAATATCAACTAAATATCATATACAAAATTTAATAATTACTTTTTTAAATGATTATAATAAAAGATTTATTTCAATATATTCTAAATTAGAAACAGTAAGTCCATTATTAACTATTTCAAGAGGTTTCAGTATATCTCAAACTTTAGATGGTACAATTTTAAAAAAAATAAAACAAGTAAAATTAGGAATGACATTATTAACAAGACTTAGTGATGGTTGGGTCGAAAGCAAAATTTTTCGTATAAAAAACAAAATTTAAAATTAATCATTGCTTTATATTTAAATTTTAACAAAAAAATAATTATTTTTTTTAAAAAATTACATCTTAAAAAAACTATTTTATATTTAAAACTTAATTAAATACATGACTTAAATAATTTTATATAAAAAACTAAAAAAAACAAATTTTTATATTGTTTAAAAAAATTTTTTTATATATTAATAAAATTATCTTTATAAAATTCATTAATACTACTTTATCTTAAAAATCTTCTTTATAAAAATTATGTTTATTTTATAAATTTTTTAAAAAAAAAAAAAAAAAAAAAAAAAAAAATAAAAACAATATTTTTTTATAAAAAATATCTCAAATAAATATTATATGATATAATTATTTATATATTTTTTAATATTAACTAATTAATAAATATTTTTTTAAAACAAAATAAATATTTGTAACAATATATTTAATACTATCTTATTTTATTGATTTTATGAAAAATTCGTTTTAAATAAAAATTGATTTAATTTGATTTTATAAGAATAAAAATCATTAATAGGACGTGTTGACACTCCAGAGTTTATAGCCGCTTTAGCAACAGCTGGTGAAATCTTTAAAATCAATCGCGGATCAAATGGTTTAGGAATTAAATAATTAGGTCCAAAAACTAAATTTTTATCTCCATAAATTGAAGCAACTTTTTCATTTTTTTTAGATAATGCTAAATCTGCAATAGCATATACACATGCTAATTTCATTTCTTCATTAATAATTGTAGCACCAACATCAAGTGCGCCTCGAAAAATATATGGAAAACACAAAACATTATTTACTTGATTAGGATAATCTGAACGACCTGTACAAATAATAGCATCTGGTCTTACTTTTTTAACTAAAAATGGTAAAATTTCTGGTTCTGGGTTTGCTAAAGCTAATATTAAAGGATTATTAGCCATAGTTTTAACCATTGTTTCAGTTAATATATTAGGAACAGAGCAACCTAAAAAAATATTTGCATTAGGAATAACATCAGATAAACTACGCATACCATTATCATTAATTGCATAATTTTTTTTAGTAATATCCATATCTTTATCTCTATTTTTATATATAACTCCTTTTGAATCGCAAACAATAATGTTTTTATGTTTTAATCCTAATTTAACAAGTAAATTAATACAAGCAATAGATGCAGCGCCAGCTCCAGAAACTACCAATCGTACTTCAGTTATTTTTATTTTTACAATACGTAACCAATTAATTACAGCTGCAGCACAAACAATCGCTGTTCCATGTTGATCATCGTGAAATACAGGTATCTTCATTCGTTCACAAAGTTTTTTTTCTATATAAAAACATTCAGGAGCTTTTATATCTTCAAGATTTATACCTCCAAAAGTAGGTTCTAAAGATACGATGATATCAATTAATTTATCTGGATTTGATTCATTAATTTCAATATCAAAAACATCAATATTAGAAAATTTTTTAAAAAGTACCGATTTTCCTTCCATAACAGGTTTTCCAGCTAAAGGTCCAATATTACCTAATCCAAGAATAGCTGTACCATTAGAAATCACACCAATAAGATTTCCTTTTGAAGTATAATTATATACTTTTAATGGATTTTTTACGATCTCAAGGCAAGGAATTGCTACCCCTGGAGAATATGCTAATGATAAATCATTTTGTGTTTTTAATTGTTTAGAAAATGTTACATTTATTTTTCCAGGATAAGGAAATTCATGATAATAGAGTGCATTCCGTCTAAAACTTTTATCCATTATTTAATCCTTTCAAATTTTAAAATACATATTTTAACTATCATAGAATTTAATGTTTTATAGATATTAAACATAATATACACTATAAATAGTATAAAATATTTTATTTTTAAAATTACTTTATTAATTTTATTTTATACTAAATATAAAAAATAAAAAAATACTATATACTACATATAATTATAAATATAATAATACTATTTTATGTTTATAAAATATAATATTCAATAAAATTAAATTTTATTTATTTTGTTAAAAATTAAAAAACTATACAATATAGTATTTAATTGTTATTAAAAAAAATATTTTTATCAATTTTTTATAAATATTCAAAGATTTATTAAAATTACTAATAATAAAAAACAAATGTGTTGTCCAATTATTCAATTAACAAAAGAACTTATTTCACAAGAATCAATAAGTCCAAACGATAAAAATTGCCAAAAAATATTAATAAAACGTTTAAAAAAAATTGGTTTTATTATAAAAAATATATCACAAAATAAAACATCAAATTTTTGGGCTATCCATGGACAAAAAGGAAAAACATTAGCTTTTGCAGGGCATACTGATGTAGTTCCAGCTGGAAAAATTAAAAATTGGAAAACGCCACCATTTACACCTATAATTATTAACGAATATTTATATGGACGAGGATCAACAGATATGAAAGGTTCTATTGCAGCAATGATAATTGCTGTAGAACGTTTTATAAAAAAAAAACCTAAACATCATGGACGATTAGCATTTATTATAACTTCAGATGAAGAAGGAAAAGCAACAAATGGGACTATAAAAATAATTGAAAATTTATTAAACAACAAAGAAAAAATAAACTATTGTATTATTGGTGAACCGTCTAGCAAAAATAAATTAGGTGATACAATTAAAAATGGACGACGCGGGTCTATTACAGCAAAACTTACTATTTTTGGCATACAAGGTCATGTAGCTTATCCTGATCTTGCAAAAAATCCAATCCATAATTCAATTAATTTTTTACAAAAATTAATTACAACTGTTTGGGATAATGGAAATAATTATTTTCAAGCAACAAACATGCAAATTACAAATATTTATTCTAATAGTATAGCTGATAATGTAATTCCAGGAGAATTATTCATACAATTCAATTTTCGATTTAATACACAATTAAATGATGTTATCATACGTAAAACAATAACTAAAATGTTATCTATTTATAACTTTAATTATAAAATTGAATGGGTTTTATCAGGAAAACCTTTCTTATCAAAAAAAAGTAAATTAATTACAACTGCAATACAATCTGTACAAGAATTAACCGGAATAACACCAAACCTATCAACTGATGGAGGAACATCAGACGGGAGATTTATATCAAAATTATGTAATAATATAATTGAATTAGGACCAATAAATTCAACTATTCACGCTATAAACGAATGTATAAATATTAAAGATTTAAAAAAATTATCACTTATATATGAAAGAATTATAGAATTACTTTTGATATAATATAAATATAAAATATTAATTTTAATAAATATATATAAATATATTATTTACATATACGTCTAAATACTTCATGATATGTTTCAATTACATTTCCTAAAGATTGTCGAAAACGATCTTTATCCATTTTATTTAATGTTTTTTGATCCCATAAACGACTGCTATCAGGAGAAATTTCATCTCCAAGTGTTAATTGTTTTTTATATAAACCAAACTCAAGTTTAAAATCAACTAAAATAAGTCCAACTGAATTAAAAATTTCAGTAAGAATATTATTTATTTTTTTACTAATCTTATAAATATTAACTAAATTTTTTTTACTAACTAAATTAAAAGTTTTACAATATGATTCATTAATCATTGGATCATGCTTGGAATCATTCTTTAAAAATAATTCAAATAATGGTGGATTAAAAATTTTTCCTTCTATTATATCTAAACGTTTTACTATAGATCCTGCAGCTCTATTTCTAATTACAAATTCAATAGGTATCATTTTTAACTTTTTCACTAAAACTTCATTTTTAGATAATATTTTTTCTATTTGTGTAAAAATACTAAATTTACTTAATTCATTCATAAGAAAATAATTAATATTATTATTTATGTAACCTTTATTAAAAAATTTTTCAATACGTTTACCATCAAACGCTGTTATTTCATCACGAAATCTTAAAATTAATAAATCAGGGTTATCTGTAGTATATATTGTTTTTGATTTTCCTTTATATAATTCAACACATTTTTTCATAAAAAATACCATTATTTTATAATTTTATCTATTATAAATGTTTTTTTTAATATTGCGTAACATATAAACGTTATTTATTAATTCATTAAAAAAAATAATATTGTATTCTTTTATTTTGTAACTATTAATAATATTACTTACATCTAAAATCTCAACAACAAGAATAATATTATCTAAATTAGATTTAATTTTAAGTCTATGACGAGTTTTAACTAACATATTTT
Organism: Candidatus Providencia siddallii; assembly: GCF_964026685.1. Classification (NCBI taxonomy): domain Bacteria; kingdom Pseudomonadati; phylum Pseudomonadota; class Gammaproteobacteria; order Enterobacterales; family Morganellaceae; genus Providencia; species Candidatus Providencia siddallii. The sequence continues at coordinate 259,022 of NZ_OZ034688.1, read as the reverse complement.
TTTTTGAAATATTCCATTCTATCCAATTTGTTTCAATAAAACAATCTTTACTATTATTAATTAATATTGGAATTTTTTTTTGCTTTAAAACTGTTAAAATTTCTAAATATAACTTTTGGTTTTCTATATTTTTATTAAGAAATAAATTAATTAAATTACCAATGTTTTCAATTCTAGAATCTTCAAATAATGAAATTGCAGTAACAGGTGGGGCGATATCAAGTTCTTTACCAACCATTTCATTTGAAGATATATCAAAAATTTCTAACTCTTTATTTTTTTTTGGTAATTTTATACCATTAGGTATTATTAATTTTTTCAATGGACTTGTATTAAGATATTCATCACTACCATTAAAACTATGTTTTATTTGTTTTTTTGAACAACATATTATTAATAAAAAAAACAAAATAAAAATATATTTACTGATATTCATATTATCAAAATTATTTTTTTAAAAATATCCCGGCAATATTTAATGATTCTTCAATTATTTTTTTATTTGATTCCATTAATTGCATTATAGGTAATCTAACAAAATCAGATAAAATTAAACCAGTGCGATAACATGCCCATTTTATAGGAGCAGGATTTGGTTCTATAAATAATTTCATATGTAATGACATTAATTTTTTATTTAACAAATAAGCATCATCAAATTTACCAATAAGCGCTAAATTACACATTTTTACCATTTGAGCTGCTGCAATATTTGAAGTAACAGAAATAACACCATCACCACCTAATTGCATAAAACTCAATGCTGTTAAATCATCACCACTAAATAATACAAAATTATCATTAACCATCTCTTTTATTTGATAAACTCTAGATAAATCACCTGTAGCTTCTTTTATTCCAATAATATTATCTATTTTTGATAAACTAGCAACTGTTTCTGGTAATAAATCACAACCAGTACGAGATGGTACATTATAAAGAATCTGAGATAAACTTGTATTTTCTGAAATAATTTTAAAATGCTGATACAAACCATCTTGAGAAGGTTTGTTATAAAAAGGAGTAAGACTTAAAGAAGCAATAACTCCACTATTTTCAATTTTTCTAGATAAAAAAATCGCTTTTGAAGTTGAACTAACAGAAATACCAGCAATAATTGGAATACGTTCATCTGCAAAATCAATAGTCATTTTTATTATATCAATATATTCATCGTGTCTTAATGTAGCAGATTCCCCAGTAGTTCCAACAACTACTATTGCAGTAGTTTTACTTTTTATATGAAAATTAACTAACTTTTTCAAACTAATTTTGTCAATATTTCCTTTTAAATCCATAGGAGTTATTAAAGCAACGATACTTCCAGTTAATTTTTTTTTAAAAAATATGTTTTTATTATTCACTAAATAATACCTCAATAATAATTAATATTTAAAATTTTAACTAAAATATATTTTTTATATAAAAATGTTATTATTATATAATCATTTCAAAAAAATTATATAAAAAAATTCTTACGTATAATATTATATATTAATAACAAATACTTAACTATGTTCAATCACAAATAAATATATAACAAAATTATAATAAAATTAAATAATACATATATTTTAAAAAACATTTTATTATTTTTATCTTTTTTATATAAAAATATAAAATTATTAATAATAATATTATAAATATATTTAAAAATTAATAATTTAAAATTTAAATTTAGTCTATTTAATCAAAATAATAATCAAAAAATTTTTATGGTTAAAAACTATTATACATTAATTTATTTTATCTTAAATCAACTAAATAAACTTATTTTATTTAAATACCTTAATTATATAATAAAATAATTTTATTAAAAATTTAAAATATTAAAAAATTAAATGTTAATATATATAAAAAACAAAAAATTACTAATTTTCTTAAAAAAATATTAAAAAATGAATTATTACAAAATAAAATTTATTAATAATTTATTTTATTATATAAAACAAATTATTAAAAAACATCATATAATAAAATAAATAAAATTAGTTTTTAATAAATAAAATAATTAAAATTAAACAAATATTTAATAATCTTAAATTAATAATATAATAATATTTTTATTATCATATGTAAAATCAAAAATAACAATTTTTGTTAAAAAACAATATATTATCTTATAATAATATTAAAATTCAGTTAATTTTTCGCTATACAAAACATTAATAACAACTTTAATTAAAGCAGCCAATGGAATTGCAAAAAACACTCCACAAAATCCAAATAAACTACCAAAAATAATAATAGATAAAATAATAATTAAAGGATGAAGATCAACAGCATTAGAAAATAACAATGGAATTATAATATTACTATCAATAATTTGAATAATTAAATAAATAATCATTAATAACCAAAATTCATTCGTTATACCATATTGAAATAATGCAACAATAACAACTGGAATGATTGATATAATTGTTCCAATATAAGGAAATAATACAGATATAGATACAAATACAGACAATAATACTGCATAACTTAATTTAAAATATGCAAAACATATATAAGTTAATAAACCTACAAAAACTATTTCAATAAATCTTCCTCGTAAATAATTTATTATATACTGATTCATTTTAATTAATACTTTTTTAAGTAAAAATCGATTTTTCGATAATAATTTTAAACATCTATTTTTAATATATTCTTTATCTTTTAATAAAAAAAAAGTCATCAATGGCACTAAAACTAAATAAACACATAAATAAAAAATACTAATTAACGATGATACAGATGCTGTAAAAACTGAATTTGCTATTAATGATAAACGATTACAAAAATTATTTATTATTATATCAATAATACCAATATTTACTAAAATAGGATATTTTTTCAACAAGTTTTGAATAAATTCACTAGAATAATTAATCATATTAGGCAAATCTTTAATAAATTTTACCCATTGTTGCCAAACAGTTGGTACAATTATTAAAATTGCTATAGCACTAATTCCAATAAATAAAATTAAAATAACACTAATCGAAAATATTCTAGAAAAACCTAAACGTTCAAATAATTGAATTGGTAATTCAAGTAAAAAAGCTAACATAATTGAAATTAATAATGGAGTTAATATTTCATTAAAAAAGAAAATTATAATAAAAAAAATTATTAATGATATAAAAAGTACAATTATATGTGGATTAGAAAAATTCTTATAATACAATTTTTTTAATAATTCAAACATTTTAAAACTCCAAAATTTTAATTACAAATGAATTTTAATTTTTAATAAATTACAATTTCTTAAAAAAATATTTTTAATCAAAAACTATATATGTATTTTTTAATATTTAAATTACATTTTATCTTTTAAATGTCATTTATTATATGAAAAATACATTTATTTAATACATAAATTTTTTATAAAAAATATAAATTAAAGTTAAAATTTTTATTTTTTAAAAACATATAGTAAAAACTACTTTTTATATAATATATACAATTTATATTACATATGATTATATATTATAAATATATTATTTTAAAATAATTAATAATTATAAAATTATTAATAAAAAGATAAAATCTTTTTATCATAAAAATTTTTTTAAAAAAATATAATTATATTTTTTAATACTATTTATATAATAGTATAATTATAAAATATTTTAAGTAATTAATTTATAAGTACTAATTTATTTTTTATTAAAATCAAATTCAATATAAAATAAAATTAAATTAAATTTTTAAAAAACAATATTAAATTTAACATAATAGTATTATTTTTATTTTTTTTAATAATATCAATTTATATTATTTTATAATAAATTCAATTTTTATACTTAGATTCATTTGTAAATAATTAAAGCAATAGTAAATACATCTATTAATAAAAAATAAATAAATAACATATATTTATTGTTGCATAATATAAAATATATTTTATAGTTAATTAACATTAAAATAATATATAAACTCAAATTTATTTAAAATAATCATCAATATAAATATATTTAAAAATAAAAATATTTTAATTAAAATCATTTTTATTTTTAAATATATTATTAATGGAGACTATAGTGTCTAATAAAATTTCTCTTAATTATAAAAAAGCTGGTGTTAATATTGATACTGGGAATATTTTAATAAAACATATTTCAAAAATAGCAAAAAAAACAAATCGTCCAGAAATTATAGGAAAAATAGGAGGGTTTAGCGCATTATGTTCTTTACCAAAAAAATATCGCAATCCAATTTTAGTTTCTACTACTGACGGGGTAGGAACAAAATTACGTCTTGCAATCGATTTTAAACAACATAATTATATTGGTATTGATTTAGTTGCTATGTGTGTTAACGATTTAATCGTTAATAATGCAGAGCCATTATTTTTTTTAGATTATTATGCTACAAATAAATTAAATATTAAAATTGCTACTACAATTATTTCTAGTATTATTGAAGGTTGTAAACAATCTAATTGTTCACTAATTGGTGGGGAAACAGCAGAAATGCCAGGTATATATCATTGCAATGATTATGATTTAGCTGGATTTTGCGTAGGTATAGCTGAACGTTCAAAAATTATTGATGGTTCAACAATAAAAATAAATGATTCATTAATTGCATTAGGTTCAAACGGACTTCATTCAAATGGATTTTCATTAGTAAGAAAAATTTTAAATAATAATAAAATAAATCCAAAAAAAATAAAAATCGAAAATAAATTATTAATAGATCACTTATTAACACCAACAAAAATTTATGTAAAAAATATACTTAAATTAATAAAAAAAAATAACATTCATGGTATTGCACATATTACAGGCGGTGGGTTATTTGAAAATATTTCTCGCATTTTACCAAAAAATACACAAGCTATTATAAACAGTTCTAGTTGGGAAAAACCTACTATATTTAATTGGATACAAAAAAAAGGTAATATCTCAACACATGAAATGTATCGTGTTTTTAATTGTGGCATTGGCATTATTATTATATTACCAAACAATGAAGTAAACATTGCAATAAAATTATTAACTAGTTTAGGTGAAAAAGCATGGCATATAGGAACAATTAATAAAATAACAAATAAAGATCAAAAAACAGTTGTCATAATATAATGAAAAAAATAATTGTTTTTATTTCAGGTAATGGGGAAATTTTACAATCATTAATTAATAATTGTAAAAATGGATTAATCAAAGCTAACATAATTGCTGTGATCAGTAATAAAAAATATGCTTACGGACTTTTTCGAGCAAAAAAAGCTAAAATTCCAACATTTTACATTGATAAAAAAAATTTTATTAATCGTAATTCTTATGATAAAAAATTATTAAAAATAACAAAGTATTTAAATCCAGAATTAATAGTTCTTGCTGGTTTTATGCATATATTATCACTTGATTTTATAAATTTTTTTAAAGGAAAAATTTTAAATATTCATCCTTCTTTATTACCTAAATATCCTGGTTTAAATACACACAATAAAGTAATAAATAATAACGAAAAAGAACATGGAACAACTGTTCATTTTGTAACAGAAATATTAGATAATGGTCCAATTATTTTACAATCAAAAATTACAATTTCAAAAAAAGATACTAAAGATACCTTAATAAAACGAATTAAAATACAAGAAAAAAATATTTATCCGTTAGTAGTTAAATGGTTTATTTCAGGACGTTTAATTATGAAAAATAATAAAGCTATATTAGACGGACATGTTTTATCTATAAAAGGTTTAAAATAATTTAAACATCAATATAATTATTTATATAAAATTATATATATAAATATATATAAAATACAAACAACGCGATTTATACTATTTTTTATAATAATAAAATAAACAAACAATAAAAAAATTTTAAAAAGAATTTATGTTCTAAATATAAATATCATAAAATTAAATAAAAACTTATTATAAAGAATAACTTTAATAATAATGTTTTTAACAACAATGTAACTTAATAAAACATAAAATATATACTTATATATAATATATAATTTAAATCAATATTATATTTACTCATAATCGATATAAATATATTAAATAATTTAATATATTAAAATTTTTTAGATAAAAACTATTTTATTATATTTATAATAATTTTATTAATTAATTTTTTCAAAAAGATTTAATCTTTATTTAATATTTAAATAATTACTAAAACTTAATTTTTAATATATTTTTTTGATTTTTTTTAAAATATTTTTTAATAAAATACTAAATTATTTATTAACTATTATATTTATTAAAAATATTATAGATATAATAAAAAATATATTTTCTATTATATAAATTTACAATTGATTTTTTTATCAAAAAATCTAAATTTTTTTTAATTAATTATTAAACAATAAAATAATTATTTTTTAAAATATTTTAAAAAAAATATAATTTAATATAACAAAAACAAACATTTTAATAAATTATAATATATTTATTATACTAAAATAATATTTTATATATAAATAAAAAACATATAATAAAAAATAATTATTTAAGAAATAAAATATTAAATAACATTTAGTATAAAAATATATTATTAAAAATAATTATCCATAAAAATTTTTTATATCTAGCTTAAATATAAAAAAAATTAATTAAAACTATAAATAATTATAAAATTTCAATAAAATATTTTAAATTAAAAAATAACTTTATATATTAAAATAATAATTTATTTTATAAAACATTTATTTTTAAAATAAATACAATAAATTATTTTTTATTCTATTTTAATAAAAAAAATTAAAATTAAATATTATAATAACAGTATTATATTATTTATAATATACTTAAAAATATATAAATAAAATTATTTCTTATATAAAATCAAAAAATCGTGAATAATATTCATAGTATTAGAGCAATACAAAAAGAAAAAACTAGACGATCACTTATTAAAGCGGCATTTAATCAATTAAGTGCAGAGCGTAGTTTTACTAATTTAAGTTTACGAGAAATATCAAGAGAAGCAGGTATTGCACCAACTTCATTTTATCGTCATTTTAAAAATATAAATGAACTTGGTCTTACAATGGTATATGAAAGCGGATTAATGTTACGACGATTAATGAGACAAGCACAACAACGAATCAAAAAAGGAAAGAGTGTTATAAATACATCAGTATCAACTTTTATAGAATTTATAAACAATAATCCAAACGCTTTTAGATTATTACTACGTGAACGTTCAGGTACTTCAATTGAATTTCGTAATGCTGTTGCAAAAGAAATACAATATGTTGTAACAGAATTATCAGAATATATAGAAATAAAGATAAAATTACCACGTAAATATACTGAATTACAAGCTGAACTTATGGTAACAATCGTATTCAGTGCAGGAGCTGAAGCGCTTGATATAGATAAAAAAAAATATCGTGATTTAAAAAAACGATTGATTTCACAATTAAAAATGATATCAATAGGAGCTTTTTATTTATACAAAATAAAATCAAATAAAATTTAATTAATTTATTTATTAAAAAAAATAATATATATTATTTTATAATTATTTTAAATATTTTAAATAATAATTTAATAATTATAAAACAAAATATTTTTTTAAAAATATATAAAATATAAATATATAATTAACAAAAGATAACCTCTTATATTATATTTTTTTACAAAATTACAATTAATTATTTCTTAAAAAAATATTATTTGATTTTAAATAAAACAATAGTATAATACAAAAATTTTAAAATTTAAAATACTTATAATTAAAATATTAATAAGATAAATTATGAGATAATTATAGTGTTTAATATTCCAAAAAAAAAATATTTTTCAAAAAAATAACAAAAAATGTTTTAAAAACAAGACCAACAATTCTTATATTTGATTCTGGAGTCGGTGGTTTAACAATATATCGCGAAATTAAAAAAAAAATACCAAATGCACATTTTATATATGCATTTGATAATGAAGCTTTTCCTTATGGAGAAAAAAATGAATTATTTATTCTAAATAGAGTTTTTAAAATCATAAAATATATATCTCTAAAACATTTATTAACTATCGTAATTATTGCTTGTAATACTGTAAGTACAATTGGTTTGACTAAATTAAGAGCTGTTTTTCATTTTCCAATTGTAGGTGTAGTACCAGCTATAAAACCTGCAATAAAATTTACTCGTAATGGAATTATATGTCTACTAGCAACAAAAAACACAATAAAAAGTAAATACACTACAGAATTAATCAATCGTTTTGTAATAAATTGCAAAATAATTTCTTTATATTCTACAAAATTAGTTCAATTAGCAGAAAAAAAAATATACGAAGAAAAATTAAATTCAAAAGAAATAATTAATGCAATAAAACAACTAATAATAATACCAGAACAACCTGACACAATTATATTAGGATGCACTCATTTTCCTTTATTGATAAAAGAATTTGAAAAAATTTTTCCAAAAAAAACAAAATTTATAGATTCAAGTTTAGCTGTTGCTAATAGAATTATTTGGTTATTAAATAATCAAACAGAAATTAAATATTCTAATGAAGAAAATTTTGCATACTGTTCATCAATAACAAAAATATCAGAAAAATTACGATTTGTTCTTAAAAACGAAGGTTTTAACTTATTAAAACAATTAATATTAAATAATTAAATAAAATTGAAATATTCTTGTCTTGATATTAAGTTATAATTAGTAATTTATTTACAATACACAATATTATATTTAGTCTTAAATAACTTAATATATTAATTATTTTTTTAATTTACTAAAAATATACTTAATATAAACAATTAAATTAATAAATTTATAAAATAGTTTACAATTTATTTAGGGTACATAAATTTGACTTTTGAACTTAAATTATTCAATAGCTTTGGTATAAAAGCTAATGCTGTATCAATACATATTGCAAGAAATATACAATCACTACATCAACAATACATTAATGCAAAAAATAAACAATTACCAATTTTATTACTAGGATACGGAAGTAATGTTCTATTTGTTGATAACTTTAAAGGTATTGTTATCATTAACAGAATTAAAGGATTAAAATTAAGTGAAACAAATAAATTTTGGCATATACATGTATATTCTGGAGAAAATTGGCATAAACTTATTATAAAACTATTAAAAAAAGGAATCTACGGTGCTGAAAATTTAGCTATGATACCTGGGTGTGTTGGTTCTGCTCCAATTCAAAACATAGGAGCTTATGGTCTAGAATTAAAAGATATATGTGAATATGTAGATATTATTTCTTTAAAAACAAAAGAAATTAATAGGATTTCAGCAAGCAAATGTAATTTTAAATATCGTGATAGTATTTTTAAATATAGATACAAACAAACACATGCAATAATTTCAGTTGGATTAATTTTTTCAAAAATATGGTCACCTAAACTTTCATATGATATTTTAAAAAAATTTAATCCATTAACAGTAACACCACAACAAATTTTTAAAACAATATGTAAAATTCGTAAAAACAAATTACCAAATCCATCAGTGATTGGAAATGCTGGTAGTTTTTTTAAAAATCCAATTATATCTATAGAACAAGCTCAAAAAATTAAACAAAAATATCCTAATTGTCCACAATATATACAATCTAACAGCAAGATAAAAATCTCTGCAGCATGGTTAATTGATCAATGCGGGTTAAAAGGATTTGAATTTGGAGGGGCTGCTGTATATATAAAACAATCTTTAATTTTAATTAATAAAAATAATGCTTCTTGGAAAGATATTATTAATTTAGCTAAAATTTTAAATAAATCAGTAATTGCACGTTTTAATATTTTTTTAGAACCAGAAGTAAGATTTATTGGAAAAAAAGGTGAAATAAATCCAATGAAATATATTTCATAAATATTTATTTTTATATAAACTTTATTATAAAAATATTTTTTATAAAAAATATTTTTATAATAATCATAATAATTTATTATATAAGATAAAATGTTACTTCAACAAAATAATTTATTAAATAAACAAAAAATACAGAAATATATAAATAATATAAATATCATTATTCTTAATTCTGTTAATTCAACAAATCAATATATGTTAGATAATTTATCAAAACTAAAATCTGGAGATATTTGTTTAGCTGAAACTCAAAGCGAAGGAAGAGGTAGAAGAGGACATAAATGGTTTTCTCCATTTGGTAATATTTATTTTTCTATATATTGAAAATTTTTTTTAAAAAATACTATAACAACAATTGGACTAAGCTTAACAATTGGAGTAGTTATAGCTGAAATATTAAACAAAAAAATAAATAAAAAAATAAAATTAAAATGGCCAAATGATTTATATATAAATAATAAAAAACTCGCTGGTATTTTGATTGAATCAATAAAAAAAAATGATAATTCATTACATACAATTATTGGAATTGGAATAAATATTGAAAAAAATAAAAATAATATCAAAAATAAAAATTTTACTAATAATAATTGGACTTATTTAAAAGAAAAAATAAAAAATATAGAAAGAAACGAACTTATTGCAAATATTACACAGGAAATAATAAAATCAATAATTATTTTTGAAAAAAATGGATTAAAACCTTTTATTAATAGATGGATTATTTTAGATAAATTTTTTAATAAAAATATTAACATTTTAACTAATAATAGTATTAATTCAGGAATAGAAAGAGGAATAAATAACTATGGTGAATTATTACTAGAAAACTCATATGGAAAAATTAATTCTTACATAAATGGAAAAATTTTTAACACAAATAAACTTTTATAAAAATTTTTTTAAGTGAATATTTTGAATAGAATGATTTTTTCCTTTACTTATTATTAAATTTGCTCTTTTTTTTGTTGGTAAAATATTTTCTTTTAAATTTAAACCATTAATTTCATCCCAAATAAAACCAGCAATTTCTATTGATTCTTTTTCTGTTATTTTTGAATAATTATGAAAATAAGAATTAGAATCTAAAAATGCACTTTTTCTTAATTTCAAAAACCTACTTATATACCATTCTCTTAACAATTGTGGTTCTGCATCGACATAAATTGAAAAATCAATAAAATCTGATACAAACACACGATGATATGAACATTCTTGATAATCAATACTATTTTGTAAAACATTTAATCCTTCAAGTATTAATATATCTGGTTGATCAACTAATTGCATTTTATTAGGGATAATATCATATTTTAAATGTGAATAAATTGGAATAGTTAAATTACGAACACCTGATTTTATTTGAGAAATAAATTTTATTAATTTACACATATCATATGATTGTGGAAAACCTTTTTTATTCATAATTTTTCTATTTAACAATACCTTATTGGAATGCAAAAAACCATCAGTTGTAATCAACTCAACCTTTTTATGTTTATAAAAACTACTTAATAACGATTGCAACAACCTAGCTGTTGTACTTTTACCTACAGCTACACTTCCTGCTACACCTATAAGATATGGTACTTTAAAATTATTTACATCAAAACATTTAGATAAAATTTTTTTACGATTAAAACTATCATTAATAAAAAAATTTAACAAATAAGCTAAAGGCAAATAATTATCAATAACTTCATTTATTGATAATTCTTCATTAATACCTATTTTTTTAAAAAGTTCATTATACGATAACATAAAATGAATAAAATAACACATTGAAGTTAAACGTTTTTTATCAAATTCTAAATATAAACTATCGTAAAAATATTCTTTATTTTTCATAAATAAAATATTTTAAAATTTTTAATTAAAATTTATAAATATATCAAAAAATTTTTTTAAAAAAAAATATAAAAAAACAATTAAAACAATATTTTTTACAAACAAAAATTAATTAAAATCGAATAAAATAATTTATTTAAATAAAATAACTAAAAAACAAAATATATTATTTTATCTTAATTACACTAAATATTTCGTTTTTTAAAAATTATAAAAAATATAAAATGAATAAAATCTGATCAAATAAACAAAAAAAAAACTATTTTTGTTGCAACATATAATTTATATACATAAAATATTAGTAGAATTATGCCGGTATAGCTCAGTTGGTAGAGCAGCTGACTTGTAATCAGTAGGTCCCGAGTTCAACTCTTGGTGCCGGCATATTTATAATTATACAATTTAAGGTGGGATACCCAAGAGGCTAAAGGGGACAGACTGTAAATCTGCTGTCATTGACTTCGAAGGTTCGAATCCTTCTCCCACCACCAATTAAAAATAATAAATTAAAAAGAGTTATAATTTTAAGTTTTTTGCGGGCATCATATAATGGTTATTATATTAGCCTTCCAAGCTGACTATGCGGGTTCGATCCCCGCTGCCCGCTTATATTGCTGATATAGCTCAATTGGTAGAGCACACCCTTGGTAAGGGTGAGGCAGGCAGTTCAAAACTGCCTATCAGCATAAATTTATATTGACTTTATTAAATAAAAATATATAAGTTAATATTACTTTATCGATTTAATGTAACCATCGATTCCGTGTTTAAGAGGGATATAATGTCTAAAGAAAAATTTGAACGTTCAAAACCACACGTTAACGTTGGTACAATTGGCCACGTTGATCATGGTAAAACTACTTTAACAGCTGCAATAACTACAGTTCTTGCAAAAACATTTGGCGGTACTGCACGTGCTTTTGATCAAATTGATAATGCACCAGAAGAAAAAGCACGTGGTATAACCATTTCTACTTCACATGTAGAATATGAAACTTCAACTAGACATTATGCACATGTTGACTGTCCAGGACATGCTGACTATGTTAAAAATATGATTACTGGTGCAGCACAAATGGATGGAGCTATTTTAGTTGTTGCCGCTACAGATGGACCAATGCCTCAAACTAGAGAACATATTTTATTAGGACGTCAAGTTGGTGTTCCTCATATCGTTGTTTTTTTAAATAAATGTGATATGGTAGATGATGAAGAACTATTAGAATTGGTTGAAATGGAAATACGTGAATTATTATCTCAATATGGTTTTCCAGGAGATGAAACACCAATTATTCGCGGTTCAGCTTTAAAAGCTCTAGAAGGAATTCCAGAATGGGAGAAAAAAATTCTTGAATTAGCAGATTATTTAAATAGTTATATTCCAGAACCAAAACGTATAATTGACAAACCTTTTTTACTTCCAATTGAAGATGTTTTTTCAATATCTGGTAGAGGAACTGTAGTAACAGGACGTATTGAACGTGGAACTATAAAAGTTGGTGAAGAAATCGAAATAATAGGAATAAAAGAAACTACAAAAACAATTTGTACTGGAATTGAAATGTTTCGTAAACTACTTGATGAAGGACGTGCAGGCGAAAATGTAGGTGTTCTTTTACGAGGAACTAAACGTGAAGAAATTGAACGAGGACAAATTTTAGCAAAACCTGGATCAATAAAACCTCATACACAATTTGAATCTGAAGTTTACATTTTGAACAAAGACGAAGGCGGACGACACACTCCATTCTTTAATGGGTATCGACCACAATTTTATTTTCGTACTACTGATGTAACAGGAAACATAGAACTTCCTGATAATACAGAAATGGTTATGCCAGGTGATAATGTAAAAATGAAAGTAACATTAATACACCCAATAGCAATGGATGATGGATTACATTTTGCAATTAGAGAAGGTGGACGTACAGTAGGTGCCGGTGTTGTTGTAAAAATTATATCTTAATTTTTACAAATATTTTTTTTAAATTTCAAAGGTGCAATATAAATGCCTTTGAAATTTATAACAAAATTTATAAAAAATATTTTTATTATAAAATCAAATAAAATTTAATATACAATTTTATTTTATTAAAATATTATTAATATAATTAATAATATTTTATATTTTTTAAAATGATTATTTGCATATTTATACAAAACTAAGTATAATTCGTATTCTGTTTTTTAAAACATAACTTTGTATCATAAATATATTTTATTTTATTAAATTTTAATATATTATATATAATATATTTTTGATTAAAAAACAATTTCGCTTTCAAATAAAATTAATGTATATATTTTTTTTGAAGTATTAATTACACTACATAATAGCTGGAATTCTGATCTTATGCAGAACCAAAGAATTCGTATACGATTAAAAGCTTTTGATCATAGATTAATTGATCAGTCAACTACAGAAATTGTAGAAACAGCAAAACGTACTGGAGCACAAGTACGCGGCCCTATACCGTTACCTACTCACATAGAACGTTTTACAATCATAGTATCACCTCATGTAAACAAAGATGCTCGTGATCAATATGAAATTAGAACACATAAACGTTTAGTAGATATAGTTGAACCAACTGAAAAAACAGTAGATGCTTTGATGCGATTAGATTTAGCTGCTGGCGTTGATGTACAAATCAGCCTAGATTAATTAAAAGCATAACTAATTCGAGAGATTAAAAATATGATTAGTCTAGTAGGTAAAAAAATAGGAATGACACGTATATTTACTGAAGATGGTTTATCCATACCAGTTACTGTTATTGAAATAAAAAAAAATCGTATAACTCAAATTAAAACTGTAAAAACCGATGGGTATAATGCTGTTCAAATTACTACTGGAATCAAAAAGAACACACATATCTCTAAACCTGAAGCAGGCCATTTTGCCAAATTTAATGTTGAAGCAGGTCGTATTCTTAATGAGTTTAGAACTAAAAAAATTTCCGATTTTAATATAGGAGAAAATATTAGCGTAGATTTTTTTACAACAATAAAAAAAGTAGATGTTACCGGTATATCTAAAGGTAAAGGTTTTTCAGGTACAATTAAACGATGGAATTTTAAAACTCAAGATACTACACACGGAAATTCTTTATCACATCGTGCACCTGGTTCTATAGGTCAAAATCAAACACCAGGAAGAGTGTTTAAAGGTAAAAAAATGGCAGGACATATGGGAAATGAAAAAGTAACAATTCAAAATTTAGATGTAATACGTATCGATACTAACCGTGATTTACTAATAATCAAAGGCGCAGTTCCAGGTGCTACTGGTGAAAATCTAATTGTTAAGCCTTCTATAAAAGCTTAATATCTTAGGAGATGATATGGAATTGTTAACAAGAGATACTAACAAAACAACAATTTTATCGAAAGCAACTTTTGAATACGCCTTTAACGAATCGCTGATTCACCAAGTAATTACTGCGTACACAGCTGGTGCTCGTCAAGGTACACGCTCTCAAAAAACTCGTGCGGAAGTTTCTGGATCAGGGAAAAAACCTTGGCGTCAAAAAGGTACAGGACGAGCACGTGCAGGATCAATAAATAGTCCAATATGAAGATCTGGTGGTGTTACTTTTGCTGCAAAACCAAAAAAATATAAACAAAAAATCAACAAAAAAATGTACCGTGCTGCATTAAAAAGTATTCTTTCAGAATTAGTACGTAAAAATCGCATAATTATTTTTGATGATTTTACTTTAAAAACTCATAAAACAAAAGTTTTAATGAAAAAACTTAACGATATGAATTTTAAAAATGTTTTGATAGTAACCGCTAAATTAAATAAAAATTTGTTTTTAGCTTCAAGAAATTTACATAATGTTGACGTATGTAGCTCGGATAAAATTAATCCAATTAATCTTATAACTTTTAATAAAATAATCTTAACGATAGATGCTATCAAAAAAATTGAGGAAATGTTATCATGATAAATAAAGAACGACTCTTCAAAATATTAAAAACACCTCATTTATCTGAAAAAACATCTTCGTTAATAAAAAAAAATAACACAATTGTTATTAAAGTTATTAAAGATGCTACCAAAAATGAAATAAAAAAATCTATACAAAAACTATTCGAAATTAAAGTTAAAAGTATTAATACATTATTAATAAAAGGTAAAAGCAAACGTCACGGAAAACATATTGGTTATCGTAACGATTGGAAAAAAGCTTATATACGTATAAAAGAAGGGTATAATTTGGACTTCTTTAATAACTCAGAATAAAAAGGATTTAAATAATGACTATTGTTAAATGCAAACCAACATCTCCAGGTCGTCGTCATGTTGTTAAAATAATTAATCATAACCTTCATAACGGTAAACCTTATTTTTCTTTATTAGAAAAAAATAATAAATCAGGAGGCCGTAATAACAATGGTCGCATAACTACACGTCATATTGGTGGTGGACATAAACAACAATATCGCAAAATTGATTTTAAACGAAATAAAGATAATATTACAGCAATTGTTAAACGTTTCGAATACGATCCTAATCGTTCAGCAAACATTGCTCTTTTACTATATAAAGATGGAGAATATCGCTATATAATAGCACCAAAAAATTTAAAAATTGGCGATTACGTTCAATCTGGTATTAATTCTCCAATTAAAATTGGTAATACATTACCAATGAAAAATATACCTATAGGAACTACAATTCATAACATTGAACTAAAACCAGGCAAAGGAGGACAATTGGCACGTTCAGCTGGAGCTTATGCACAAATCATTGCACGAGAAAATACTTATATTTCTATTCGTCTTCGTTCTGGCGAAATACGAAAAATTTTATCTACATGCCGTGCAACTTTAGGTGAAGTAGGAAATTCTGAACACATGTTACAAATTTTAGGTAAAGCAGGTGCAAATCGTTGGCGAGGTATTAGACCAACTGTACGAGGAACAGCAATGAATCCCATAGATCATCCACATGGTGGAGGTGAAGGACGAAATTTTGGAAAACATCCTGTAACTCCATGGGGGGTTCAAACAAAAGGTAAAAAAACTCGAAATAATAAACGTACTGAACAATTTATTATACGTCATTGTTCTAAAAAATAAATTATAGGGATCAACAATGCCACGTTCTCTTAAAAAAGGTCCTTTTATTGATTTACATTTACTAAAAAAAATAGAAAAATCAATTAAAAATTACGATAAAAAACCAATTAAAACATGGTCACGCCGTTCAACAATTTTCCCTAATATGGTAGGATTAACTATAGCTATACATAATGGACGACAACATATTCCAGTTTTCATAACAGAAGAAATGATCGGACATAAACTCGGCGAATTTTCACCAACTCGTACTTATCGTGGCCATACAGCAGATAAGAAAATTAAAAAACGTTAAAAGGTAGAAAACATGGAAACCTTAGCTATACGACGACATGCACATTCATCTGCTCAAAAAACTCGTTTAGTTGCCAAATTAATTCGCGGTAAAAAAGTTTCACGAGCTTTAGAAATCTTAACTTATACAAATAAAAAATCTGCTATTTTAATAAAAAAAGTTCTTGAATCTGCAATATCCAATGCAGAACAAAACGATGGAGCTGACATAGATGAATTAAAAATTACAAAAATTTTTATAGATGAAGGACCAACTATGAAACGTATTATACCACGTGCAAAAGGACGTGTAAATCATATACTTAAACGAACTAGCCATATAACTGTAATTGTTTCAAAATTATAAATCTCTGGAGATCAATAATGGGTCAAAAAGTACATCCAAATGGTATTCGCTTAGGAGTTATAAAATCTTGGAATTCTATATGGTATGCAAATACAAGTGATTTTGCTGATAATATAAATAGCGATTTCAAAGTACGACAATTTTTAAAAAAAGAATTAATAAAAGCATCTGTCTCACGTATAATAATTGAGCGACCTGCTAAAAGCATACGAGTTACTATTTATACTGCACGTCCAGGTATTCTAATTGGCAAAAAAGGCGAAGATATTGAAAGATTAAGAAAAATAATAGCAAATATAACAGGTGTACCTTCACAAATCAATATTTCAGAAATTAGAAAACCTGAATTAGATGCTAAACTAGTAGCTGATAATATATCATCACAACTTGAAAGAAGAGTTATCTTTCGTCGTGCTATGAAACGTGCAGTACAAAACGCAATGCGTGTAGGAGCAAAAGGAATTAAAGTTGAAATTAGTGGTCGTTTAGGAGGAACAGAAATCGCACGTACAGAATGGTATCGCGAAGGAAGAGTACCATTACATACACTACGTGCAAACATAGATTATAACACTTCAGAAGCTCATACCACTTACGGTGTTATAGGTATAAAGGTATGGATTTTTAAAGGTGAAATCTTAGGTAATATTAATATATTAAAACAAGAAACACAAACAACTCAATCTAAAAAACAACGTAAAGGACGAAAGTACAAATAAGGAGATATTCTAATGTTACAACCTAAACGCACGAAATTCAGAAAAATGCAAAAAGGAAGAAATCGTGGAATAGCAAATAATACAAATATCAATTTTGGTATTTTTGGACTTAAAGCTATTAATCATGGTAGATTAACATCGCGACAAATTGAATCAGCACGACGTGCAATGACTCGTGCTATCAAACGCCAAGGTAAAATCTGGATTAAAATTTTTCCAGATAAACCAATTACTAAAAAACCGTTAGAAGTTCGTATGGGTAAAGGAAAAGGTAACGTAGAATATTGGGTTGCAATGGTTCAACCTGGAAAAATTTTATACGAAATGGATGATGTATCAGAAGAACTAGCACGAGAAGCTTTTTTATTAGCAGCTGCTAAACTACCTATAAAAACTACTTTTTTAAAAAAAATAATAATAGAATAAAAATGAAAAAAAAACTAAAAGAAAAAAATAAAGAAGAACTAAACAATGAACTTTTTTGTTTATTACGTGAGCAATTTAATTTACGAATGCAAACTTCAAATGGACAAATAAAAAATTTTCATCTTTTAAAAAAAACACGACGTAATATTGCACGTGTAAAAACTTTTTTAACAGAAAAGGTATTACGTAATGAACTATAAAACACATACTATGCAAGGTCGTGTAATTAGTAACAAAATGGAAAAATCAATCGTTGTTGCTATTGAACGAGTTATAAAACACCCGATTTATGGTAAATTTATACGTAGAACAACAAAATTACATGTACATGATAAAAATAATGAATGTAATATTGGTGATATAGTAGAAATACGACAATCACGACCTATTGCTAAAACTATATCTTGGATATTAATTAAAATTGTAAAAAAAACTATTATGTAAAATAACAATTTTTTATAAACAAAACGGCTCAATTAAAAAGAGCCGTTTATTTTTCTATTAAATAATATTATTATATAAAAATATAACTTAAAATGTTTGCTTTTTAAACGGAGTAAAACAATGATACAAGAACAAACAGTATTAAATGTAGCTGACAACTCTGGTGCACGTAAAGTAATGTGTATCAAAGTTTTAGGTGGTTCTAAACGTCGTTATGCAAATATTGGAGATATTATAAAAATTACTATTAAAGAAGCAATTCCAAAAGGTAAAGTTAAAAAAGGCGATGTAATGAAAGCTGTAATAGTGCGATCAAAAAAAGGTATACGTCGTCCTGATTATTCTATAATTAGATTTGATGATAATGCTTGCGTATTATTAAATAATACTAATGAACAAGTAATTGGTACACGTATATTTGGACCTGTAACTCGCGAAATTAGAAATGAAAAATTTATGAAAATTATTTCTCTAGCACCTGAAGTATTATAAATGGAGTGATTATGGCAGCTAAAATTCGTTTTAATGACGAAGTTATTATATTAACCGGAAAAGATAAAGGAAAACGAGGTAAAGTAATAAAAGTTTTTTCTAATAAAATTATAGTAAAAGGAATAAATTTAGTAAAAAAACATCAAAAACCAATACCATCTGCAAACAAACCAGGTGGAATAATAGAAAAAGAATCAACAATTTCAATTTCTAACGTTGCAATTTTTAACAAAACAAGTAACAAAGCAGATCGCATAGGTTTTAAATTTGAAAACGGAAAAAAAGTTCGTTTTTTCAAATCTAATAACGAAACTATTAAGTAATTTTTGGAGTATATAATGTCAAAATTGCATGATTTTTATAAAAATAAAGTAGTTAATAAACTTATATCTAAGTTTAATTACACTTCTGTCATGCAAGTACCTAAGATTAAGAAGATAACACTAAATATGGGTGTTGGTAAAGCAATTAACGAAAAAAAACTACTAGAAAAAGCAATGATTGACCTAACAGCAATATCAGGACAAAAACCTATAATTACTAAAGCACGTAAATCTATTGCAAATTTTAAAATTCGTCAAGGACATCCAATAGGATGTAAAGTAACTATGCATGGCGAACGAATGTGGGATTTTTTTGAACGTCTTATTTGTATTGCTATACCACGTATACGTGATTTTCGTGGTTTATCACCTAAATCTTTTGATGGTAAAGGTAATTACAGTATAGGTATACATGAACAAATCATTTTTCTTGAAATAGATTACGATAAAATTGATTGTATACGAGGATTAGATATTACAATTACCACTACAGCAAAATCAGATAATGAAGGATATGCACTATTAGAAGCATTTAACTTTCCTTTTTGTAAGTAAATAGGTAATATTCATGGCTAAAAAATCTATGAAAGCTCGTGATATAAAACGAATAAAATTAGCTAAAAAATTTTTAAAAAAACGAACAAAACTAAAAACTATTATATCTAACATAAATTCTTCTAATGAAGAACGTTGGAACGCAGTTTTAAAATTACAAACTATGCCACGTGATTCAAGTATTTGCAGACAACGTAACAGATGCAAACAAACTGGACGACCACATGGTTTTTTAAGAAAATTTGGTTTAAGTCGTATTAAAGTCCGTGAAGCAGCAATGCGTGGTGAAATTCCTGGTCTCAGAAAAGCAAGCTGGTAACTTTAAACTATTAGATAAGGAGTAGTAAATGAGTATACAAGATCCAATTGCAGATATGTTGACACGTATTCGTAATGCGCAAAATGCGTATAAAACTAAAGTTAATATACCTTATTCTAAAATAAAATTAGCTATAAGTAAAATTTTAAAAGAAGAAGGATATATTGATGAATATAAAATTGAAAATAATATAAAAAAACCAGATCTTTCGATAACTTTACGTTATTTTAAAGGAAAAGCAGTAATTGAAAATATTCAACGCGTAAGCAAACCAAGTTTACGTATTTATAAGAAAACAGATGAATTACCTCAAGCTATTTCTAGTTTAGGTATTGCAATCATTTCAACTTCTAAAGGTATTATGACTGCAAAAACAGCTAAAGAATCTAAACTTGGTGGCGAAATAATTTGTTATGTATCTTAATTAGTGAGGAAATAATGTCCCGTGTAGCTAAAACACATATTATTGTACCCGTTGATGTTAATGTAATAATTAATGGACAAATCGTTTCAATTTTTGATAAAAATAATAAATTAACTAAAATTATACATAATGCAGTTGAAGTAAAATATAAAAATGGTTATATTACTTTTTCAATAAGAAAAGGTTTTAATAATGCTTGGATGCAGGCAGGAACTGCACGTTCATTACTTAATTCAATGATTTTTGGAATAAAAAAAGGATTTACAAAAAAACTTCAAACAATTGGTGTTGGTTATCGAGTTACAATTGAAAATAATATAATAAATTTATTTTTAGGATTTTCACATTCAATTAAATATATTTTACCATCTGGTATTACAGCTGAATGTCCGACGCAAACAGAAATTATATTAAAAGGTATTGATAAACAAATAGTTGGACAAGTGGCAGCCAAACTACGAAATTATCGTCCTCCTGAACCTTATAAAGGTAAAGGTATACGATATATTAATGAAATAATACGTACAAAAGAAATTAAAAACAAAAAAAAATAATATCAAAAGGAATAATATGGATAAAAAAGCAGCTCGTTTACGTCGTGCAACACGTACAAGACGAAAAATACAAGAATTAAATATAAATCGGCTAGTTGTCCATCGTACTCCACGACATATTTATGCACAAATTATTGCACCAAGCGGATCAGAAACATTAATTACAGCATCTACAATAGAAAAAAATATTAAAAAACAACTAAAGTATACAGGAAATAAAGATGCTGCATTTAAAGTTGGTAAATTAATTGCAGAACGAGCACTAAAAAAAGGTATAATAAAAATTGCTTTTGACCGTTCAGGTTTTAAATATCATGGCAGAGTCCAGACACTAGCAAATGCAGCTCGTATAGCTGGTCTTAAATTTTAAGGTAGCATTATGACTAATATTGAAAAACAAGCTAACGAACTACAAGAAAAATTAATTGCAGTAAATAGAGTAGCAAAAACAGTTAAAGGTGGTCGTATTTTTAGTTTTACTGCATTAACTGTAGTTGGAGACGGTCATGGTCGTGTTGGGTTAGGTTATGGAAAAGCACGTGAAGTTCCA
Source organism: Candidatus Providencia siddallii (assembly GCF_964026685.1). Taxonomy (NCBI): domain Bacteria; kingdom Pseudomonadati; phylum Pseudomonadota; class Gammaproteobacteria; order Enterobacterales; family Morganellaceae; genus Providencia; species Candidatus Providencia siddallii. The sequence goes on along the minus strand of NZ_OZ034688.1, from coordinate 236,833 downwards.
GCAGCAATACAAAAAGCAATGGAAAAAGCTCGCCGAAATATGAAAAAAATTATATTAAATAATGGAACATTATTCCATCAAATAAAAGGAACATATACTAGTTCACATGTATTTATGAAACCAGCTTATGAAGGAACAGGTATTATAGCAGGAGGAGCAATGCGTGCTGTTTTAGAAGTAGTAGGTATCAAAAATATATTAGCTAAAACATATGGATCCACTAATCCAATTAATGTAGTTCGCGCAACTTTAAAAGCTTTAAGTAATATAAAAACACCGACAATGATCGCTGCTAAACGAAATAAAACTATAAAAGAAATTATTTGGTAAAATAATGATAAAAACTATTAAAATAACACAAATTCGCAGTTCCATTGGATGCCTTCCAAAACATAAAGCAACGCTAATTGGTTTAGGTTTGCGACATATATCTCATACAGTAGAACGTAATGATACTCCTACAATACGCGGTATGATTAACTTAATTTTTTATATGATAAAAATTGAGGAATAAAAAAATGTTTTTAAATGAACTATCTCCTGCTAAAGGTTCAAAACGAAAATCAAAACGTACAGGTCGCGGCGTTGGATCTGGCCTAGGAAAAACAAGTGGACGTGGTCACAAAGGACAAAAATCCCGCTCTGGATGTAAAATACGTCGTGGGTTTGAAGGAGGACAAATGCCATTATATAGACGTTTACCAAAATTTGGATTTACTTCTAGAAAAAAAATATTTACTTCAGAAATTCGTTTATCAGATATCAATAAAATTGAAAGCAATATTATTGATTTAAATATACTAAAATCAGCTAAAATTATTAATAATAATATAAAATATATAAAAATTATCTTATCAGGAACTATAGATCGTGCAATCACTATACGAAATACTCGTATTACAAAAGGTGCTATTGCAGCAATAAAAAAATCTGGTGGAAAAATTGAGGAAAAAATTAATAATGACTGTTAAACAACCAGGATTATATTTTCAAAGTTCTAAAAATGGAATTAACGAATTAAAAAATAGAATATTATTTGTATTAATTTCTTTAGTTATTTTTAGAATTGGATCTTTTATCCCTATACCTGGTATAGACGCTGGAGTTCTTTCTAAATTATTAATAAAACAGCAAGGTACAATAATTGAAATGTTTAATATGTTTTCTGGTGGTGCTCTAAGTAGAGCTTCAATATTTGCACTAGGAATTATGCCATATGTTTCTGCATCAATTATTATACAATTATTATCTGTAATACATCCAAAATTATCAGAGATAAAAAAAGAAGGAGAATCTGGTCGTAGAAAACTAAATAAATACACTCGTTTTAGCACTTTAATATTAGCTATTTTTCAATCAATAGGAATTGCAGTTGGTTTACCAAATATGCCAGGAATGCAAAAAATAATAATAAATCCAGGTTTTCAATTTTATACAGTTGCTATTATTAGTTTAGTAACTGGAACTATGTTTTTAATGTGGCTTGGTGAACAAATAACAGAAAGAGGAATAGGTAACGGTATATCAATTATAATATTTGCTGGTATTGTAGCTGGATTACCACCAGCAATAGGACATACAATCGAACAAACACGTCAAGGTGAATTACATTTCATATTATTATTATTCGTTAGTATATTAATACTAACAGTAACTTCATTTGTTATTTTTATGGAACGTGGACAACGTAAAATAATAGTTAATTATGCAAAACGTCAACAAGGACGTCGTATTTATGCAGCACAACGTACACATTTACCTCTAAAAGTAAATATGGCTGGTGTAATTCCTGCAATTTTTGCTTCTAGCATAATTTTATTTCCAGGAACAATAACATCTTGGTTTGGTGATGGAATTGGATGTAATTGGTTAATAACAATATCAATGTATTTACAACCTGGACAGCCGTTATACGTTTTATTTTATGCATCATCAATAATTTTCTTTTGTTTTTTTTATACAAATTTGGTATTTAATCCAAAAGAAACAGCGGATAATTTAAAAAAATCTGGCGCTTTTGTACCAGGGATTAGACCTGGTGAACAAACTGCTAAATATTTAAATAAAGTAATGACTCGTTTGACATTAATAGGTGGTTTATATATTACTTTTATTTGTTTAATTCCTGAATTTATGCGTGATGCAATGAAAGTACCTTTTTATTTTGGAGGAACATCACTTTTAATAGTAGTTGTTGTTATTATGGATTTTATGACTCAAATACAAACATTAATGATGTCTAGTCAATACGAATCTGTATTAAAAAAAGCAAACCTTAAAAGTAAATAAATGTAATTTATTTATTAATTGGAAAAAAAATGAAAGTAAAAACATCTGTAAAAAAATTATGTAATAATTGCAAAATTGTTCGTCGAAATGGTAATATTCGAATAATTTGCAAAATTGAACCAAGACATAAACAACGTCAAGGTTAAAATATATTATTATTAAAAATTTAATAAAAAATATAAAATTAACTAATTAACCTTTTATTTATATAATACATTATTGAAACGGGCTTTTTAGCACAATAATGTAATAACTTAGGAACAAAACAAATGGCCCGTATAGCAGGCATAAATATTCCTGATCATAAACATACAGTAATAGCTTTAACATCGATCTTTGGAATAGGAAAAAGTCGTTCACAAAACATTTGCGACACAAAAAATATTAATAGATATACTAAAATTAGTGATTTATCCGATGAGGAAATAGATAAAATACGTGATGAAATTACAAAATATATTATAGAAGGTGATTTACGTAGAATAAATACATTAAATATAAAACGATTAATAGACCTTGGATGTTATCGTGGATTACGTCACCGACGTAATCTTCCAGTGCGAGGGCAACGAACGAAAACAAACGCAAGAACACGCAAAGGACCTCGTAAATCAATCAAGAAATAAGGTATTAAAATGGCAAAAGCAGTATTGCGCACACGAAAACGTACAAAAAAACAACTTTCAGATGGCATAGCTCATATCCATGCTTCTTTTAATAACACTATAGTAACTATTACAGATCGTAGTGGTAATGTACTAACTTGGGCTTCTTCTGCTGCTTCAGGATTTCGTGGTTCTAGAAAATCAACGCCATTTGCAGCTCAAGTAGCTGCAGAACGTTGTGCTGAATCAGTAAAAGAATATGGTATAAAAAATTTAGAAGTTATGGTTAATGGACCTGGGCCTGGTCGTGAATCAACAATTAGAGCACTTAATACAGCTGGGTTTCGTATCACTAATATTACTGATGTAACCCCTATCCCACATAATGGTTGTCGTCCACCTAAAAGACGACGAGTTTGATGATGTTACATAAGAAATATTGGAGAAAAAAATGGCAAAATATTTAAGAGCAAAACTGAAATTAAGTCGTCGTGAAGGAACTGATTTATTTTTAAAATCTGGAATTTGCGCTATTGAATCTAAATGTAAATTGAATCATGCACCAGGTCAACATGGAGCTAAAAAACATAGACTTTCTGATTATGGAATTCAATTACGTGAAAAACAAAAAGTTAAACGTATTTATGGTATTTTAGAACGTCAATTTCATAATTATTATAAAAAAGCTACTAGATTAAAAGGTAATACAGGAGAAAATTTACTCACACTTTTAGAAAAACGTTTAGATAATGTAGTTTATCGTATGGGATTTGGTTCAACTCGAGCAGAAGCACGTCAAATAGTAAATCATAAATCTATTATGGTAAATGATAATATTATCAATATACCTTCTTTTTTAGTTTCAAAAAATGATATTATCAGCATTCGAGAAAAAGCTAAAAAACAAACTCGCATTAAATCAGCTTTACTTTTATCAGAACAACGAGAAAAACCATCTTGGTTAGAAATAGATTCTAAAAAGATGAAAGGAATATTTAAACGAATTCCAGAGCGTACTGATTTATCTGCAGATATTAATGAACATCTGATAGTAGAGCTTTACTCTAAATAAATGTTAAGCATAATGGAGAAGAGACAATGCAGAATTCTGTAACAAATTTTCTAAAACCACGCTTAGTAAATATAGAGCAAATAAGTTCCACACATGCAAAAATAACACTCGAACCTTTAGAACGAGGTTTTGGACATACGCTTGGTAATGCATTGAGACGTATTTTACTATCATCTTTACCAGGTTGCGCAGTAACAGAAGTTGAAATAGACGGTATATTACATGAGTACAGTACAAAAGAAGGTGTTCAAGAAGATATTCTTGAAATTATTTTAAATCTAAAAGGATTAGCAATAAAAGTTTTTAATAAAAATGAAGTTATTTTGACATTAAATAAAAATGGTATTGGTCCTGTGACTGCAGATGATATAAATCAAAATGAAGATTTTGAAATCGTTAATCCAAAATATGTTATTTGTAATCTTACTAACAAAAATGCATCTATTAATATGAAAATAAAAGTACAACGTGGACGTGGATATATTCCAGCATACACAAGAGTCCATTTAGAAGAAAATAATCGATCAATTGGTCGTTTATTAGTAGATGCGTGTTATAGTCCTATAGAACGTATTTCATATAATATTGAAGCCGCTCGTGTTGAACAAAGAACTGATCTGGATAAATTAATAATCGAAATGGAAACAAACGGTACAATAGATCCTGAAGAAGCTATTCGTTGCGCAGCTACTATTTTATCTGAACAACTTGAATCTTTTATTGATTTACGTAATATAAAACAACCTGAAATTGAAGAAAAAAAACCAGAATTTGAACCAATATTATTACGTCCAGTCGATGATTTAGAATTAACTGTACGATCTGCTAATTGTTTAAAAGCAGAAGCTATCCATTATATCGGTGATTTAGTTCAACGTACAGAAGTTGAATTACTTAAAACTCCTAATCTTGGAAAAAAATCTCTTACTGAAATTAAAGATGTTTTAGCATCTCGTGGTTTTTCTTTAGGAATGCGTTTAGAAAATTGGCCACCAGCAAGTATTTCCGATGATTAATAAAAATGAAATTAAGGATTAAATTATGCGTCATAGTAAAAATCGTTGCAAATTAAATAAAAGCAGTAGTCATAGAAAAATTATGTTTAGAAATATGATAAATTCTTTAATTAATCATGAATTAATTAAAACAACTTTATCTAAAGCAAAAGAACTACGTCGCATAATTGAACCTATAATTACTGTTGCTAAAATAGATAATGTATCTAATAGACGATTGGCATTTGCTAAAATTCGTAATAATAAAACAGTAACTAAATTATTCAATATATTAGGACCAAACTTTTTAAATAGAACTGGAGGATATACTCGTATTCTTAAATGTGGATATCGAATTGGTGATAAAGCACCAATGGCATATATTAGTTTTACTAATTATAATATTAAACATAAAAAAGATAATAAAAGTTAATATAATAAAAAGAAGATCATATATTTGGTCTTCTTACTTTTTATTCTTTAAAAAATATACAAACAAATATTTCAATTTAATAATTTTTTTTGTTTTTTATAAAAAATTATTAAATTGAAATATTTGTTCAATATCTGAAACAGAATTTTTATCTGAAATAAATATTATTAAATGATCATTATGTTCAATAATATAATTATCTGATGCAATAATAACTTCATCTTTCTTTATTATTGCTCCAATTATAACTCCTTCAGGAAATTTTATATCTGAAATTTTTTTATTAATTATTTTTGATGTATTTTTATTTTTATCAACAACAGCCTCAATTACTTCTGCTGCACATTTTTTTAAAGAAAAAACATTAATAATTTCTGCTTTTCTAACATGTCTTAGTAAAGAAGAAATAGTAGCTTGTTGAGGAGATAAAGCAATATCAATTGTTTTATCTTTTATTAAACCAAGATAAGCTGAATTTTGAATAAGCGATACAACTTTTTTTACACCAATCTTTTTTGCCAACATAGATGACATAATATTAATTTCATCATTATCAGTTAATGCAATAAATATATCCATTTGTTCAACATGTTCTTCAGATAGTAATTCTTGATCTGATGCATTACCATGAAAAATAATTGTATTATGTAAAAATTCAGCAAGTTTAATAGCACGTTGTTTATTTTTTTCAATAAGTTTAATATTATATTTCTTTTCTAATTTTTTAGCTAAACCAAAACCAATATTTCCACCTCCAACAATCATTAATCGTTTATAAGATCTTTCAAGCCGTTGAAATTCACTTATTACTATTCTAATATGTTCAGTAGATACAATAAAAAATATTTCATCATCAACTTCTATAACTGTAGATCCTTTTGGTTTAACAGTTTTTTTTTTACGAAAAATCGCAACAATATAAACATTAACATCAGATATATGCTTATGTAAATTTAAAAGCGTTTTTCCTATAAGATATCCACCATAATAAGCTTTTATTGAAACAAGACTAATTTTACCTTCTGCAAAACTAACAACTTGTAATGCTCCAGGATATTTAATAACATTAAATATATAATCTATAACTATTTGTTCAGGAGAAATTAAATAATCTATAGGAATTTGTTCATATAAAAATAACTTTTTTGATTCACGCATATACTCAGATGATCTAATACGAGCAACTTTTTTAGGTATACTAAAAATAGAATGAGCTATCTGACAAGCAATCATATTTACTTCATCAGAATTAGTTACAGCTATTAACATATCAGTATTTTTTGCTCCAGCATCTTTAAGCACACAAGGATGAGATCCGTATCCATTTACAACACGTAAATCAAATTGTTTTTGCAAAAGACGTAATCTATTTGCATTTAAATCAACAATAGTAATATCATTATTTTTATTAACTAAATTTTCAGCAAGTGTTATTCCAACTTTACCTGCACCTAAAATGATAATTTTCATTATTATGTATTTTATACAGCATTTTAATATGTAATATATATAAATAATAATTTTTAAGATTTTAATTTTTTTAAAAATTATTATTTATAGAATTATTTTTCTAAGAAAATATAAATAATATACTAAATATAAAACATAAATTTATTTAATAAAAATATTAATTTATTTTAAAATTTGATTAGGTATAAAAAATTTTTTATAATAATTAATTATATTTCGTATATCAACCGATTTTTTACCTGGTAACTGTAATTGAATTAAATTTAAAGTATTATTACCAGTAGCAATATATATTCCTTTTTTATCTACACTAACAATTGTTCCTGGTATTTTGGAATACGATTCTGAAATTACTTCAACTTTTCATACTTTTATTAATTGTTTTTCTAATAAAAAATAACTTATAGGCCATGGATTAAATGCACGAACATACCGTTCAATTTGAATAGCACTTTCATTCCAATTTATTTTTGCTTCTTTTTTTAAAATTTTTTTAGTATAACTTGCAAAATTATTATTTTGTTTTTCATAATTACATTTATTATTTAAAATTAATTTAATAACTTTTATTAATGAAATCGAACCTATTTTGGATAATTTATCACATAACGTTGCACTAGTATCATTTTTCTTTATAGGTATAATTGATTTATAAAGTATATCACCAGTATCTATACCAACATCCATTTTTATAATAGTTATACCAGTTTTATCGTCTCCAGAATGAATAGAATATTGAATTGGTGCTGGTCCTCTCCAACGAGGTAACAAAGAAGCATGAACATTTATACATCCTAACTTAGGTATATCTAATATAGATTGTGGTAAAATTAATCCATATGCAACCACAATTAATAAATCAACTTTTTTATATTTAATCCATTGATGAATTTCTATATTTTTAAAATTAATCGGTTGAGAAAAAGATATGAAATATTTTTCAGAAAGAATTTTAACAGGATTTTTTTTTATTTTTTTACCTCTACCTGATGGTTTATCACAAGTAGTAATAACACCAACTATTTGATAATTATTTTTAATTAATGTTAACAAATGTTTAGCTGCAAAATCTGTTGTTCCTGCAAAAATAATTTTTAACTGTTTAAACACATAAAACCCATTTCTTAACTATTTCATTTAATTTAAAATAATATTTTTAAATTTATCAATTTTTTTTAATTTTTTACAAATACGTTGACGTTTTAAAAAAGATAAGTAATCAATAAATAATTTTCCAAAAAGATGATCTATTTCATGTTGAATACAAACAGCTAAAAGATCATTAGCTTCAATCTCAAATAAATTACCGTTATAATTTAATGCACGAACCTTAATATGTTTAGATCTTAATATAAATGCATATTGATTTGGTATCGAAAGACATCCTTCTTTTATATAAATTTCACCTGATCTATTTAATATTTCTGGATTAATAAATATATTATTTTTTTCAGATAATTCAGTATTATTAATTACAAAAATACGATGATGAACATTAACTTGTGTTGCAGCAAGACCAATACCTTTTTTTTCATACATAATATTAATCATTTCATCTATAATTCGTTGAATTTTTATATTAACTTTATTAATATGTTTGGCTATTATACGTAATCGTTTATCTGGATAAGATAATATATTTAAATTTGACATAATTTTAAAAAAAATAATATACTATTAAAAACAAATAAAACTTTCTTAAAATAATGAATACTTCTTATAAAAATATTTTTTTATTATATTAAATTAAAATTAATTATTAAATATTTTTTATATAAATAAAAATATTGAATAACATAATATTATATTATAACAAAAATTATCTTATCTTTATATAAAAATATAAAATATTAAAAAAATTTATTAAAATAATTCTATATAATTTTCTTTAAAAAATAAAAATTTCGCTAATTATAATTAAATAAAAAAATATATTCAATAATAAATTTATTATTTTTACAATATGAAAAATAAATACATAGAAAATGCGATTAAATATCTAAATAAAAAAAAAATTATTGCATATCCAACTGAATCAGTATTTGGTTTAGGTTGTGATCCAGATTGTGAAATTGCAGTAAATACTTTACTAAAACTAAAACAGCGTTCAATAGAAAAAGGTTTTATACTTATTTCTAACAATTATCAAAATTTTAAAAAATATATAAATGATAATTCTTTAACTGAAAAACAAAAAAAAATTATGTTTTCTACATGGCCTGGACATATAACATGAACTATTCAAGCAAAAATAACAACACCAAAATGGTTAACAGGTAAATTTGACACATTAGCTATAAGAATTATTAATTATGAACCTATTAAAACTTTATGCAACAAATATGGAAAACCTATTATATCAACAAGTGCTAATTTAAATGGACAAAAACCATGTAAAACAAAAAATGAAGTTATTAAACTTTTTAAAAATATATATGTTATCGACGGATTAATTGGAGGATCAACAAAACAATCTGAAATTAGAAATTCAAAAACTGGTGAAATATATCGAAAAGGATAAAATATAATGAAAATTTTTGCACTTTTTGGAAATCCAATAATTCATAGTAAATCACCTTTTATATATAAAATGTATGCAAAACAAATAGGAATTTCTATTAAATACAAAAAAATTTCGACTTCAAAAAAAAATTTTAAAAAAGATATAATTAATTTTTTTTTAAATGGTGGTCATGGAGCAAATATCACATCACCATTTAAAGAAATAGCATTCAAAATAGTTTCAAAAACAACTAAAAGAGCACAAATCTGTGGTTCAGTTAATACAATAATTAAATTAAATGACAATTTTTTGCTTGGTGATAATACAGATGGAATAGGTTTATTATTAGATTTAAAACAAAATAATTATATTCATACTAATAGTAATATATTAATATTAGGTGCTGGAGGTTCTACTCGCGGCATATTACACCCATTATTAAATTATGGATGTAATATTACTTTAATAAACAGAACTTTTTATAAAGCAAATAAATTAATTCATATTTTTACAAAATTCGGAAATATAAAATGTAAGAAAAACAATGAAAATATTATAACTAATTTTGATTTAATCATTAACGCAACATCTTCAAGCATGAATAATGAAATGCCAAAAATAACTACAAAAATTTTTAAAAAAAATACTATTTATTATGATTTATTTTATCAAAATAAATTAACACCTTTTTTAAAATATGCAAAAAATAATAAAGCTAATAAACTTTCTGATGGATTAGGTATGCTTGTTTGGCAAGCAGCAATATCTTTTAAATGTTGGTTTGGAAAAATACCAGACGTAATTCCAGTATTATTAAAATTAAAAAAAAATAAAACTCATATATAAAATTTATATATAATATTTTATTATAAAATTATATATAAAAAAACAAAAAAATAATTTATACTATAAATATATTTTTTTAAAAAATATATTTATAGTATAAAACTAATAAATAAAAATAAAAATATTAAAAATACAACTTGACTTACTAAAAAAAAAATATAGCATCATATTATAAAAAAATTATTTATATTTAATAAATTTTGTATTAAAAATAATTTTAAATATTTTTAATAAAAAATTTATTAAATATAAATACCAAATAGTAAAAATTATGGAGCGGTAGTTCAGTTGGTAAGAATATCTGCCTGTCACGCAGAGGGTCGCGGGTTCAAATCCCGTCCGTTCCGCCACTATAGGGGCGTAGTTCAATATGGTAGAGCACCGGTCTCCAAAACCGGGTGTTGGGAGTTCGAAACTCTCCGCCCCTGCGAATTAAAACTATTTTATAAAAAATAAAATATACATTTCTATTAATAATTAACAATTATTTTTTTAAATACATATTTTTCTACAAAAATAAATATTATTTTAATAAAAAATTAATTTTCTAAAAAATTTAACTAATATTCATACAATATACTAACATTTTTATTACAACAATTAGTTAAAAATATTATGACACAAGGTATATTATATATTATTTCAGCACCAAGCGGGACAGGAAAATCAAGCTTAATTAATTCTCTATTAAAGAATTATATTTTTAATAATATCAAAGTTTCTATTTCTTATACAACAAGAACAATTCGCTCTGGAGAAAAAAATGGAAAACATTATTTTTTCATTTCTAAAAGTAAATTTTTAAAAAAAATCAAAAATAATGATTTTTTAGAATATGCATATATTTTTGAAAATTATTATGGAACATCAAAAATAATGATAGAAAAATTATTAAATAATTACACAGATGTTATTCTTAATATAGATTGGCAAGGAGCTTTACAAATAAGAAAAAAAATATTAAAAACACGTAGTATTTTTATTCTTCCTCCATCAAAAACACAACTTTTTCATAGATTAAAAACACGTGGACAAGATAATAAAGAAACAATAAAAAAACGTATTTCATACGCTATAAATGAAATAGAACATTTTAATGAATATGATTATTTAATTATAAATGATGATTTTAATACAGCTTTAAATGATTTACAATCAATTATACGAAGTGAGCATTTAAAACTAAAATACCAAATAAAAAAAACTAATATTTTAATTAACAATTTCTTAAAAAAATAAAAATAATTTAAAATAAAATATTTTATTTTTGGAGTATAAATATTTTATGGCTCGAATAACAGTACAAAATGCAGTAGAAAAAATAGGTAATCGTTTTGATTTAGTATTAATAGCAGCACGAAGAGCTCGTCAATTACAAACAGGAATAAAAAATTCTTTAGTTCCTGAAGAAAATGATAAACCTACAGTTATAGCATTACGAGAACTAGAAAAAGGATTAATTAATTCTGATATTTTAAACAAATATGAATATCAAGAATATGAAAATAAAAAACAAATAAAATTCAATCATTTTCTTAAAATATAAAAGATCATCGCTAATCACTAAAAGTGAGGTCTGAATTGCATTTATTTGAAAAACTTAATTTAATTATTCAAGAATATCTTACAAATGAACATATTGAATTATTAAAAAAAGCATATTTAATAGCACGAAAAGCACATGAAGGACAAACCAGATTCAGCGGAGAATCTTACATAACACATCCAATAGCAGTTGCTTGCATTTTAGCTAAAATGCATTTAGAACACGAAATATTAATGGCAGCATTATTACATGATACAATTGAAGACACACAAACAACATTTGACGATATAAAACAATTAGTCGGGAAAACTGTTGCTGATCTTGTAGAAGGAGTATCAAAATTAGATAAACTTAATTTTCGCAATGAAAAAGAAGAGCAAGTAGAAAATTTACGAAAAATTATTATTGCTATGATAAAAGATACTAGAGTTATTCTAATAAAACTAGCAGATCGTTTGCATAATATGCAAACGATTAATTCATTAAGATATGATAAAAAAATACGTATTGCACGTGAAACTTTAGAAATTTACAGCCCACTTGCTAATAAACTCGGAATTAACTATATAAAAAATAAATTAGAAAATTTTGGATTTAAAACATTATATCCAAAAAAATATCGCATTATAAAAAAAATAATTGAATCAGCTAATAATAATCATAAAATTTTAACAAAAAAAATATTTTTTGAAATTAATAAATGTTTAACAAAAATGAATTTTAATTATTATATTAACTTACACGAAAAAACTTTATATTCGATATATCAAAAAATCCAACAAAAAAAACAACATTTTTATTCAATTATGAATATTTATGTGTTTATTATAATTGTTCAAGATATAGATACTTGTTATAGAGTTTTAGGTAAAATTCACAGTTTATATAAACCACATCCATGAAAAATTAAAGATTATATTGCAATTCCTAAAGCAAATGGATATCAATCACTGCATACATCTTTAATTGGACCTCAAGGAATACCTATAAAAATTTATATTCGTACAAAAGAAATGAATCAAATTACTAAAATTGGAATAGCAATACATTGGAAATATAAAAAACAAAACAATAATTATTATCATATACAATTAAGAACATGGAAATGGATACGAAATTTAAAACAATTACAACAAAATACTGTTAATTCATTTGAATTTATCAAAAATGTAAAATTAGATTTATTTCCTAATGAAATTTATGTTTTTACACCAAAAGGACATATTATTGAGTTACCAATAGGAGCAACACCTGTTGATTTTGCTTATGCTGTTCATACAGATATAGGTCATAAATGTATAGCAGCTCATGTTGATTGTAAATTTTACCCATTATCAAAATCATTAATAAGCGGGCAAACTATTAAAATCATTACATCTCAAAAAAAAAAACCAAATGCATCATGGTTAAATTTTGTTGTTAGTTCAAAAGCACGTAGTAAAATACGTCATCTTTTAAAAAATTTAAATAAAGAAAATTTAATTAATTAAAAAAAATAAATTAAAAAACATAATAAATATTATTACAATCAAAAATTTACAAAATAATTCACAATAAAAATAAAAAACTTAAAATTTTTAACAAAAATAAAAAAAATAAATTTAATTAATCATTAATAAACATTAATTAATCAAAATAATAATTTTAAATAAAACTAATTAAAAAATAAAATCCATAAAAATAAAAATATATTTTACTATAACAAAATATTATTTAAATCATATTTAATTAACAATTATAACGTGTATAATATAAAATATAATAAATATTTTATATTTTAATAAAAAACTTTAATAAAAAAAATATTTTAATTAATAAAACAATTAAAAAAATATATATTTAATAAATAATATTTTAAAAAATAAATAATATTCTTTTAAAAAAATTCTTTTATAAATTTATATCACCAATCATATTTTCTGGACGAACAAATTTATCAAATTGCTCTTCTGTTAAATAATTTAATGCTAAAGCTGATTCTTTAAGAGTTAAGTTTTCTTTATATGCTTTTTTTGCAATTTCAGCAGATTTATCATAACCAATATGTGTATTTAAAATAGTTACAAGCATTAAAGATTTATTTAATAATTCATTAATACGTTTATAATTAGCTTTTATACCTATAACACAATTTTTATTAAAACTTTTAATACCATCAGATAATAATTCTACAGATTGTAAAAAATTATATATTAACATCGGACGAAAAACATTTAATTCAAAATTACCTGATGATCCACCTATATTAATAGATACATCATTTCCCATTACTTGAGCACAAATCATATTTAACGATTCACATTGAGTTGGATTAACTTTACCAGGCATAATTGAACTTCCAGGTTCATTTTCAGGTATAAAAATTTCACCAATACCACAACGTGGTCCAGATGATAACCACCTAATATCATTTGATATTTTCATTAATGATACTGCTAAACCTTTTAATGAACCATGAGAATGAACTAAAGCATCACAAGTAGAAATAGATTCAAACTTATTAGGAGAAGTTATAAAAAGATGTTTTGTTAATTCAGAAATTTTTTCGGCAACCATTATTGAATATTCTGAATGAGTATTTAATCCTGTACCTACTGCTGTACCTCCTAAAGCTATTTCACGAACATGAGATAACGAATTTTCTATGTGTACAAAATTATTCATTAACATAGACGACCAACCTGAAATTTCTTGACCTAAAGTTAACGGTGTAGCATCTTGTAAATGAGTTCTGCCTATTTTGATTACATTTTTAAATTCTTTTGCTTTTATATTTAATGTATTAAACAAATTTTTTACTTCAGGTAATAAATTTTCACAAATATTTAAAATAACTGAAATATGCATTGCAGTTGGAAAAACATCATTAGAACTTTGATTTTTATTTACATCATCATTAGGATGAATAATACGTCCAATTCCTTTTTTACTTCCAAGAATTTCGCTTGCTCTATTAGCTAAAACTTCATTCATATTCATATTAGTTTGAGTACCAGAACCAGTTTGCCATATAACAAGAGGAAATTCATTTATATGTTTATTAGATAAAATTTCATCAGCAGCAGAAATAATTGCTAATCCATATTCTTTTTTTAATAATCCTAAATCAATATTTACAATAGCAGAAGCTTTTTTAACTATTGCTAAAGCACGTATTAAAGATATTGGCATTTTTTCTGTTGAAATACAAAAATATTTTAAAGAACGTTGAGTTTGTGCCCCCCATAATCTATTATCAGGTACTTCAATTGTTCCAAAAGAATCTTTTTCTATACGAGTTTTTTCCATAAATATTTTTCCTTTTATAATATTGTTTAAAATATATATTTATGTATAAATATATTACTTATATATATAATTTATTATTTTACTAACAAATAATATTCTTATATAAAAAAACGATCAAATATTTATTTAATTTTTATAAAAAATTACATAAATTTTAACATAAAATTATATATATCTATTCTATAAAAAATAATATTTTAAAATACATTATAAATTTAATCCTAATAAAATAATTTAAATATCTATATTAATTATGTAATATTATTTAAAATAAATAATAAATATTATTAATTGTAATATCAATAAATAATAATTTTACTATTATAAAACAATAACAATGAATAGAGAAAAACGAATAAAAATTTTATTTCGTTTAAAAAACAATAATCCAAATCCCACTACAGAATTAAAATATAATTCACATTTTGAATTATTAGTATCTACATTACTTTCAGCTAAAAGTACAGATATTAGTGTAAATAAAGCTACAATAAATCTATATAAAATAGCTAATACACCTGAAAAAATGATATTGATTGGAATCGATGGGATAAAAAAATATATTAAAACAATTGGTTTGTATAATAAAAAAGCTAAAAATATATATAAAACATGTAATATTTTAATTAAAAAATATAATAGTCAAATACCAAAAAATAAAATTCTTCTTAAAAAATTACCAGGTATAGGTGATAAAACAGCTAATATAATTCTTAATGTTATATTTGGTTTACCTACAATTGCTGTAGATACTCATATTTTTCGTGTATGTAATAGAACAGGTTTTGCAACCGGTAAAAATGTAACTATAATTGAAAAAAAATTACTTAAAATTGTACCTAAAAAATTTAAAATTAATTTTCATAATTGGTTTTTATTGCATGGAAAATATGTTTGTAAATCAAAAAAACCTACTTGTTATTCTTGCATAATAAAAGACTTATGCGATTTTAATAAATATTATATATAAAATCTTTTTAAATAAAATTAATGAATGCTTTTAAAAACAACTTATTTATTTTTAAAATTTAAAAAAATACAAATAATATAAATTATTTTTTTTAATAAATTTTATATCAATAAAAAATAATATAACATAAATAATAAAAATATTTTTACAAATTTATAAATAACATTATGTTATTATATCAATAATAATAATTTAAATAATTAAAATATTATTTATTAAGAGATACACTTTTAGATAAATATAATTTATTTATTGAATTATTAATTTGCTTAAGTATAAAAGATTGATTATTAGTACGCGTAATAGATCGACCAATAACTATATAATCAGATCCTTTTTTTATTGCATCTTCTGGAGTCATGATATTTTCATGATCATCTGAACTATCACCTAAAATACGAATTCCAGGTGTAATTAATTTAAAATCAACGCCACATGCTTTTCTTAATTCTTGAATTTCACTAGTAGAACAAATAACACCATCAAGACCACATGCCTTACTTAATAAAGCAAGATGTTTTGTATATTTACGAAGATTAATATATATACCTAAACGATTAAAATCTAACTGATTTAAATTAGTTAAAACTGTAACTGCTGTTAATAATGGAGCATCATAAGAATAATTTTTTAAAGCGTTTTTTGCAGCTTCCATCATACGAACACCACCAATAGCATGAATATTTACCATCCATACACCCATATCTGCTGCTGCGGCAACTGCACGTGAAACAGTATAAGAAATATCATGAAATTTTAAATCTAAAAAAACATCAAAACCACGATCATGAAGTATTTTAACAATACTAGGACCATTAATAGTAAAAATTTCTTGTCCAACTTTTAATTTACAATCTTTTGGATTTATATTATCAATAAAAGCTAATGCTTCGTTAATATTTTTATAATCTAATGCAACAATAATTTTTTGATTAAAACATAATGATTTTTCTTTTAAATTAGACATTTTAAAACCTTTTTATTAGTTAATTAATATAGTTAATAAATTTAAAATATAATATAATTATTAATATTTTTACAAAAAATAATATTAAAAACTAACTTCACATATATTAATAATACTAATATATTTAATATAATAAAATATATTCAAAAACAATATCTTATATTTCAAAAATATCTTGATATTTTTTTAAACAATTAAATAAAATAATAAAATTTAAATTTTTAAAAAAATCATTTCAAACAAAATTCAAAATACTTAAATATTATAATTTTTAATATTTAATAAAAATATATATATATTAAATTAAAACAATAAAATTATAAATAATAAAAAAAAATTAAAAAATATTAATTTTTATTTACTTTGTTTTTTTATAAAATTTTTATATATAAAAATTTTATAAAAAAACAAAGTAAATATTGCACTAATTATAATTGAAGCTATAACATCAATAGGCCAATGCATTCCTAATAATATACGACTAAAAGATACCCCTTCAGCCCATATTATTAATATAATAAATAAAAAATATTTTTTACGATGCCAAAAAAAAATTATAAATAAAAACAACCAATCAAAAACAAACAACACATGACCTGATGGAAACGAATAACTAGTTTCGCTTTGCCAATGTTTATATTGTAATACAGATACGTTATTTTGTTTAGCAATCTTTTCAATTAAATATATACGTTCATATTTTTTTAAATCATAAAAATTTAAATTTATTCTTTTATTTTTATTATATAACCAAATAACATAAGGTCTTGGTTTTTGAAAAATATTTTTAATTAATATTTTAAAACATTGTTGTGAAAATATACAAAATAATAAAATAATCGCTATTTGAAATTGTTTTTTTTTATTATTAATAAAATATAATATAAAATATAAAAATATAACTGATAATAAAATAGCATACGGAAAACCAGCTGTATTAGTTAATAATAAAAAATATTTTATTAATTTACTATCAATTTCTTGAAAACAAGTTAAATTTTTAAAAATTATAAAAAAATAAGGAATTATTAATATAATAGAAAAAAAAATAATAATTAAAGTTATTTTTTTCATTTTTTTCTTTTTAAAAAAATATTTTTTACTTTTATTTAACTTTGATATAGTAATACTATACATTAATAATATATATATCAAAAATATATTTTAAAATATAAAAGTATAAATAATTATTTAAAACTGCATCTGTTTTTTATATTGATAAAACATTATCAATCCAAAAAGAATTATAACACCAATGAGAAAAAATATGCAGCTAAAAATCATTGCACAAACTAAAATACCTACTCCATTTGGTCAATTTATTATGATTGGTTTTGAAGAAAAACTAACAAAACAAGATCATATAGCATTAATTTTTGGTGATATTTCAGGTTATAAACCTGTATTAAGCCGTATTCATTCTGAATGTTTAACTGGTGATGCATTATTTAGTTTACGTTGTGATTGCGGTTTTCAATTAAAAACTGCTTTAATTCAAATAAGCAAAGAAGGTCGTGGAGTTCTTTTATATCATAGACAAGAAGGTAGAAATATTGGTTTACTTAATAAAATTCGTGCTTATAGTTTACAAGATCAAGGATTTGATACAGTAGAGGCAAATATAAAATTAGGTTTTAAAGCAGATGAACGTGATTTTACAATATGTGCTGATATGTATAAATTATTAGGTATAAAAAAAATTCGATTATTAACTAATAATCCTAAAAAAGTAGATATAATGAGAAACGCAAAAATTAACGTGATTGAACGAGTTCCATTGATAGTTGGTCGTAATCCAAATAATAAAAATTATTTAGATATAAAAGCAAAAAAAATGGGACATATTTTATTATAATTTTTAATTAATTTTAAAAATTATAAAATATTTTTTTTATAAAATATATATTCATATATTATAGTTTTATATTATATTATAAGTATAATAATAAACAATAACAATTAAATATAAAAAAATATTTTTAAAAAACTTGACTATATTTATACATACATATTAAAATATCAATTAATGATATATTAATTCTTAATGAAATTTTCTTCAAAAAATTCAAATAAATACACATTTAATTTTTAAATAATTTTATAAAAAATAAGGAATTATTACGTGCATAACAATATGATAATTTTATTCATTGGGATATCAACATTTTCTTCTTTTACAAATCAAGTTATAGCAAAAGAAATATTTTATAATAAAAATCAAAAAATTATATTATCAGATTCAATTCAACCCGGTGATGATTTTTATAATTACGTTAATAATAATTGGATAAATAACGCAAAAATTCCAAATGGGATGCCACGAATTAATTCTTTTATTGATTTATATTTAATTTTAGAAAAACAATTACAACATATAATTAATGAACTTCAAATAATTAATGAAAGCAAACTTGACCATAACCAACGAAATATTCGTAATCTCTATTTAAGCTACATAAATAAAGATATTATTGAAAAAATTGGAATTCTTCCTATAAAAAATGATTTAAAAACAATTAAACAAGCAAAAAACCACAATGAAATAAGTAATTTAATGACATCACCATACTATAGTTCAATAATTAATTATTGGGTAGATTTAGATGCTAAAAATCCAAAAGAATATATTTTATATATAAGTCAAGGAAATTTAGAACTACCTAATCGTAATTATTATCTTGAAAATTCAGATCAAATGAAAAAAATTCGTAAAGATTATTATAATTATATAACAATTATTTTAAAAAAATTAGGTGAAAATAATGTTAATAATAGAGCAAAAAAAATACTTGAATTAGAAAAATCTATAGCTAAAATACATTGAACACCTGAAGAACAACGTGATACCATTAAAAATTATAATGCTATGTCATTACAGGAAATGAAAAATTTTACAAATGGATTTAATTGGGATTTTTTTATAAAAAAAAATAAATTAAATGAAGAAAAACTTAAAAAAATTATTGTAGAAACAGATAGCTCTGTACAAAATACAATAAAAATATTTCTTAACACACAAATTTCAACTATTAAAGATTATCTTATTTTAAAACATATAAATAGATATGCAGGTTTTTTAAACAAAGAATTTTTTGATATACATTTTAATTTTTTTTCAAAAAAACTTTATGGTATAAAAAAACAAAGAACAAGAAAACAAAAAGCTTTACAAATAATTAATTCACTTCAAGGTGAAGCTCTAGGAAAAATATATGTCAAAAAATATTTTAATCAAAATTCAAAAGAAAAAATTCAAGAATTAGTTAACAATATACGAAAAACATTTAGTGAACGATTAAAAAACAACAATTGGATGGATTCATTTACACAACAAGAAGCATTAAAAAAACTTGATAATTTTTCAATAAAAATTGGTTATCCAGATAAATGGAATGATTTTAGTGATATAAATCTTAATTCAAAAACACTTATAAATAATTACAAACAAATTTTAAAATGGAATAATAAAAATACACTAAGTAAATTAGGACAACCAAATCGTAAATGGGAATGGGAAATGACACCTCAAACTGTAAATGCATATTTTAATCCAGTTCAAAATGAAATAGTATTCCCTGCAGCAATATTACAGGCTCCATTTTTCGATTGTAATGTTGATCCTGCATATAATTATGGTTCAATTGGAGCAGTTATTGCACATGAAATGGGACATGCTTTTGATGATCAAGGAAGTTTATATGACAGTACAGGTCAATTACGAAATTGGTGGAGCGATACAGCTAAAAATAATTTTAAAGAAAAAACAAAAAAATTAATAAACCAATACAATACTTTTGAAGTAAATGGTAAAAAAATAAATGGAAATTTAACACTTGGAGAAAACATTGGAGATTTAGGTGGATTAAATATAGCTTTAAATTCATATAAACATTACACAAAAAAAAATTATTTAAAAAAATCTCAAAAAAATAATTATAAAATTGGATTACAATATTTTTTTATTTCATGGGCTAGAATATGGCGTGAATTATCTAATAAAGAATCAGAACTTAATAGAATTATAACAGATCCTCATAGTCCATACAAATTTCGCACTAATGGTGTTATTCGTAACATTGAAGAATGGTATATAGCATTTGATGTAAATGAAAATAACAAACTTTATTTAAAACCTGAAGAACGAGTTTTTATTTGGTAAAAATATTTTAATTTTTTAATTATTAACAAAATTAATATCAACTATTTATTTTAGCAAAAATAAAAAACATATCTTTTTTTTATAGTTAAATAATAAATAACATTAATTTTTTTTTAAAATTAAATTATAAAAAATATATAATCTAACAAATAACAACTTATTTTATAAAACGTAATAAAATTACGTTTTATAAAATATTAAATTTAAATAATTTATATTAAATTTATAATTCGCATTATATAAAAATATTTTTTTGTTATAAATTATTCCATAGAAATTTATTAATATTTTTTGTAATATTATCAGTCAATCTATATAATATTTTTCTATTTATAGAATAATTAATACTAATAACTTTTTTATTTTTTATTGAATTCATAATTATATCATCACTAACTCCAATTTTATCAATTAAACCTTTATTTAAAGCATCTTGACCATACCAATATTCACCAGTTGATAAAGATTCTATATCTAATAAAGGACGATTTTTATGAACAAAATCTTTAAATAATTTATGAGTTGAATTTAAATCTTCTATAAATTTTTTACGTCCTTCTTCAGTATTTTTACCTAATAATGTTAACGTTCTTTTATATTCACCAGCCGTATGTAATTCAATATCTATATTATATTTTTTTAATAATTTATAAAAATTTGGTATTTGAGCAACTACACCAATAGATCCTATTATTGAAAACGGGGCAGCAATAATTGTATCTGCAATACATGCCATCATATAACCACCACTAGCAGCAATTTTATCAACAACAATAGTTAAAGGAATATTTTTTTCTTTTATTCTCATTAATTGAGAAGCAGCTAAACCATAAGCTGAAACAATGCCTCCTGAACTTTCCAAACGAAGTAAAACTTCATCTTCTTTTTCAATAACTGAAAGAATAGCAGTTATTTCTTCTCTTAAAGATATAACTTCATTAGCATTTATACTTCCTTTAAAATCTAAAACATACAAACATGGTTTTTTTAATAAATTACCTAATTTTAAATTATTTTTTCTATTTTTTAATTTTAATTTTTGTTGTTTTTTTATTTTTTTTAACCATATCTTTTTTTCTGAATCATTCATTTTAACATGTTTAATTTTACGTTGATATTCAAGATATTTTTTATTTAATTTTATAATTTTTAAAAAACCTTTTGATTCATATCGTTTTATACCAATTCCAAACGTAAAAAATACTATTAATACAACTAAAATTACAATTGTAAATATTTTAGCTAAAAATAACCCATATAAAGATAAATATTCCACAAAATAATCCTTCTAATATATATATTTATTATTTATAATAAACTATTTAATATACAAAATAAAATCGTTAAATTATATAAAAAAATACAATTTAACTTTTCTTACTATTTTAATAAAAAATAAACTTTATGTAAATTATGTTTCAATACAAACCAAAACAAAATATTTTAAATAAAAAAATAATTTTAATAACAGGTTCCGGAGATGGAATTGGTCGTGAAGCAGCAATAACTTTTGCACGTTTTGGTGCTTCGATAATTTTAGTAGGAAAAACAAAAAAAAAACTTGATGCTGTTAGTTTAGAAATTAAAAAATTAACAACAAAAGAATCATATGTTTATACATTAGATTTACTTACAGCAACCAATGAAAAATATAAAAATTTAGCAAAAAATATTTCTAAAACATATAAATATTTAGATGGTGTTATACATAACGCTGGAATTTTAGGAACTATTTCATCAATAAAAGATCAACCTATTAATGTTTGGAATAAAGTGATACAAGTTAATCTTAATGGAGTTTTTATATTAACTAAAGTTTTGCTTCCATTATTAATGAAAGCACAAAACCCTTCATTAGTATTTACAAGTTCAACAGCAGGTAAAAAATGTCGCGCTGGTTGGGGTGCTTATGCTGTTTCTAAATTTGCAACAGAAGGTCTAATGAAAATTCTTTCAAAAGAATATAAGAAAACAAATTTAAGAATTAATTGTATAAATCCAGGTGCTGTTTATACTAAAATGCGTAAAAAAGCTTTTCCATTAGAAAATTCATCGATACTAAAAAAACCAATAGATATAATGCCAATTTATATTTATTTAATGAGTAACGATAGCTTAAAAAAAACCGGTATTAGTTTTGATGCTCAAAAATAAAATATTTTAGTATCTAAATACCATAAAAATATAAATATATTTTATATATTTTCAATTGCTTCACAAAAGTATTTTTTACAACATACATAAATATTTATATATATATAAATAATATTTGTATATAAAAATATTTTAAAAAATAATATTTTCAAAAAATATTCAACATATTATATATTTATTAATATAAATTAAATAAAATTAATAAATAAAAAAAATCAAAAAAATTACAAAATTATTTCATATATTAAATAATCATTAAAAAATAAATATCTAAAATATTATTTTTAAATAAAGATGTATAATATAATGTTAATTAATAAAAAAAATAAAAATTTTTGTTTAAATATTATAATTTTAATAATTATAGCATTAACTTTAATTTCTTGTTCTAATTTAAAAGATTTAAAAAAATTAAAAAATACAGAAAATTTTTCTAAAAATTATATAAATAATAACATATATAACAACTCTATAACACAAATATCTCAAGATGATTTTGAACAATTAATTCAACTTATTAATGCTAAATCAAAAATAATGAAACAATATAATAATTGGAAAAATGTTATATATAAACTTGGCGGGACAACAAAAAAAGGAATTGATTGTTCAAGTTTTGTACAACAAACTTTTTTTGAACAATTTGGAATACAACTACCACGAACTACTTCAGAACAAGAATTTTCTGGAAAAAGTGTTAAAAGAAAAAGCTTAAAAATTGGAGATATAGTATTATTTAAAATAAATAATACATTAAAACATGTAGGCATTTACATAGGAGATGAAAAATTTATTCATGCATCAACAAGTAATGGTGTTATTATTTCAAAAATAACTAATTCATATTGAAACAAAAAATACTATACAGGAAGACGTATTATAAATAATATATAAACTTATTATTTTACATAATTAATAATTAAAAATAATCTATTAAAAATTATAATTATTTTAATATCATATTTTTTTTAAAAAAATAACTATCTAATATATAAAAATTTTAACATAATACTTATTTGTTTTTTTATATTACAAACATCAATATAAAACTAAAAAATAATTCATTTTATTTTAAAATATCATTCAAAATATATTTACAACAAGTATATAATTTAAATTATTTTTTAATATATAAACTATTAAAAATAGTAGATAATAAATGTCAAAAAAAATAATTAATGATTTACAAAAAAATAATATTAAATTACGTCGTAATTTAAAACAACGACATATTACTATGATTGCTATTGGTGGATCAATAGGAACTGGACTATTTGTTGCATCAGGAGCGATATTAACACAAGCTGGGCCATACGGTACACTATTTTCTTATTCTATTGTTGGATTAATGGTTTATTTCTTGATGACAAGTTTAGGCGAATTAGCTGCATATATGCCTGTATCTGGATCATTTGCAACATATGGTTCTAAATATGTAGATGAAGGTTTTGGATTTGCTTTAAGTTGAAATTATTGGTATAACTGAGCTGTTACTATTGCAGTTGATTTAGTTTCTGCACAATTAATAATGAGTTTTTGGTTTCCAAAAAGTCCATGTTGGGTTTGGAGTATTATTTTTTTAACAATAATTTTTTTAATTAATTTTCTATCTGTAAAATATTTTGGTGAAATAGAGTACTGGTTTTCATTGATTAAAATCACAACAATAATAATTTTTATTATCGTTGGTTTTACAATAATTTTAAACATTATAATAAATCAAGAATTTAATAAATTACAAATTAACAATGTGCAATTTACTAATGGATTTTTTTCAATTATTAATGTTTTAATGATTGTAAGTTTTTCTTTTCAAGGAACTGAACTTATTGGAATAACAGCAGGAGAATCTGAAAATCCAAGTAAAAATATTCCAAATGCAATAAAAAAAGTTTTTTGGCGTATTTTATTATTTTATATTCTCACTATTTTAATTATTAGTCTTATTATCCCTTATAATGATTTAAATTTATTAAACAATAATATTAAAAATATAAGTATAAGTCCTTTTACTTTAGTATTTAAAAATTCTGGTTTATTATATGCCGCATCAATAATAAATATAATTATTTTAATTGCAATTTTATCTGCTGGTAATTCTGGTATGTATGCTTCTAGTCGTATATTATATGCTTTATCCATAGATAAAAAAGCTCATAAAATTTTTAGTAATCTTTCTAAAAACGGTATTCCACTTAATTCTTTATTAGCTACAACATTTATTGCATCTATTTGTTTTTTAAGTTCAATGTTTAATAATAAAACAATTTATATATGGTTATTAAATACTTCTGGTATGACAGGATTTATTGCTTGGCTAGGTATTGCAATTAGTCATTATAGATTTCGTAAAGGATATATTTTTCATGGAAAAAATATTAACGATTTACCATATCATTCAAAATTTTTTCCAATAGGTCCTATATTTGCATTTATATTATGTTTTATAATTATATTTAGTCAAAGTTATCAAATATTTTTAGAAAATAAAATTAATTGGTTAAAATTGATAACAAATTATATTAGTATCTTTATATTTTTAATAATTTGGATAGGATATAAAATTATAAAAAAAAGTTATTTTGTTAAATATAAAAATATGAATTTTATAAATTCTCAAACAAAAAATCATTAAAACAATATATATTTAAATAATTATTAATTATTTAAATATATTTTTTGATAAAAACCATTTTTTTATATATTTTCTAGAAATCTTATTAATACATACTTTAAATTCAGGTAATAAACGACAAAAATAAATTGGATATTGATAAGGAGCTACTTTATCTTTTAACCATTTTTCAATAATTGAAATTGATGTTTTTTCTCTTAATTCTAATACAGCAACTGGTTTATATCCAAATTCTTTATCTTTAATAGGAATTATAAAACTCTGTATTACATTTTTATGAGAATTAATTATTTTTTCTATATATTCAGGTTGAATAAATTCACCACCACTAAAAAATAAATTATCTAAACGACCGAAAACATGATATTCTCCATTAATATAAGCTCCTCTATCATTAGTTTTAAACCATCCATTAATACAATTCAATGGTACAATATCACCATCAAACCAATAACCTAAAGCTTTAGTATTTGATTTTATTTGTATTTCATTATTAATTATACGAATTTTTTTTCCTTTTAACGGAAGACCAACACCATTTTTATTATTCGTAACTTTAATACAAACAGTAGAAGCCATTTCTGTCATACCATAACTACACCAACAAGTAATACCCAAATTTGCAATTTTTGTTGTTAATGATATTGGAATCATACTTCCACCTAATAATATTTCTTTTAAATTTAATAAAATACGTCTATCTTTATTAAATAAACGAAAAAGTTGAGTAGGAACCAAAGAAACATGAGTAACACCATGTAATGAATCTGACAATTTTTTTTCCTTGAACGCTATTAAACCACCACGCAATAACCATCTCCATACTATTCCTTGTCCTGATATATGAAATAATGGTAATGATAATAACCAACAATCATATTTTTCATAATTAATAACGTCAAGTACACTATTTGCACTATTCATATGAGCAAAAATATTATGTACAACAGCTTTTGGTAATCCATTAGAACCAGATGTTAAAATTAATGTAGCAGGTTTTTTAAGTAATTCAGAATATTTCAATAATTTAAAATTATTTTTTATTTTATATTTGTTATAATTAAAATATTCTAATTTAGAATAATTAAATAAATATGATTTATCTAAATTAAAATCAATAATAAAATCAATATTTAAATGAACAAGCAATTCATCAAGTAAAAATTTCGATAAATATGGATTCAATAGCAAAACAATTGACCCAATAGATATAATTGCTAATTGACATAACAAAATATCAATACAATTTTTACCGCGTAACATTACTATTTGATTTTTTTTTAAACCTTGACTCGATAAATAAGCTCCAATTTTATTAATTTTTTTTTTAAAGAAAGCCATGTATAATTTTTTGATTCTGTTTTTATTGCTATTGAATATGGTTGAATATTACTCCAATGTATCCAAGGCCAATCGTTTAAAATATTTAACTTTTTCATATAATTTTTAAATCATTTAATTGTTTTACAGGTAAAAAACATCCTGGCCATACTCTGATTAATTGCGAATCATTATACATAATTGTATCCAATCCTGGTATTGTATTAGGTGTTAACCAATAAGCAATTCTTGATAATTGTGTTAATCCAAAACTACTTTCAAATGATGAACTAATCACAGCATTTAATCCTAAAAGATGTATTTTTTTAATTAAATCACGACAGTATGATAAACTACCTATTAATGTCGGTTTTATTATAATTGTAGTAACACCAAAATCAGATTTTAATTTAAAATTAACTTCACGTATACTTTCATCTAAAGCAATATTAATTCCTGTATTTTTTGCAAATTGTATAGACTCTTCATATGTTTTACATGGTTCCTCAATAAAATCAATATATCCTCTATACTGAACATTTATATTATTAATAAATGTATTAGCTTCATTAAAAGTCAAACTTCGATTAGCATCAATTCGTAAGTTCAATTTTGGTATCGTCTCAAACAATAAATTTATAAGATTACTAGTTTTAAGTATTTTATTATTATTAATTTTAATTTTAACAATCTTTTTGTTTTTTATTTTATTAACATTTAAAATTAATTTTTTTAAGTCATCAAAAGTATATAATAATGCTTTTGAATAATTTGTTTGTTTAGGTAGTTCTCCATTTAATTCAGCTAATGCACAACTACAACCAAAAGCTACAGATGGAAAGCAACTATCATTAATTAATCCTGTTTTTAACCATTCAGTTAATTTAATAATACTTTCATCTATAACTTGATCTAATGTTTCTCTACTAAATCCAAACAAAGGAGAAATTTCACCTTCAACCTTCATTTTGTTTATCTTTTAAACAAATTAATAAACCATTACGAATCTTCATTTTATTAAAAATACTATTTTTCACAATAAATAATTTAAATAAGTAAATTTTAGCATGCATTATGGATTTCTCTTATATTTAGAAAACACAGGTTTTCGTTTTTCATTAAAAGCATTACGACCTTCTTGACTTTCTTTAGTCATATAAAATAACATAGTTGCATTCCCAGATAATTCTTGCAAACCTGATTGACCATCACAATCTGCATTTAATGCTGATTTCAAACAACGCAATGCAATTGGACTATTTTCTAAAATTTTACGACACCAATGTATTGTTTCTTTTTCTAATTGAATATACGGAACTACAATGTTAACTAATCCCATTTCTAAAGCTTCTTTAGCATTATATTGACGACATAAAAACCAAATTTCTCGAGCTTTTTTTTGTCCAACAATTCTAGCCATATAAGAAGCTCCCCATCCACCATCAAAAGATCCTACTTTCGGACCAGTTTGGCCAAAAACAGCATTATCAGCAGCAATTGTTAGATCACACATAATATGTAAAATATTACCACCTCCAATAGCATATCCTGAAACCATAGCTATAATAGGTTTAGGACATGTTCTTATTTGACGTTGAAAATCTAATATATTTAAATGTGACATACCGTTACTATCAAGATAACCACCATTATTTCCACGAATTTTTTGATCACCACCTGAACAAAATGCTTTTTTACCTTTTCCTGTTAAAATAATTACACCAATTTTTTCATCATAACGAGCATCATATAAAGCATTAATCATTTCTTTTACAGTTTCAGGACGAAAAGCATTACATACATGGGGGCGATTAATAACAATTTTTGCAATATTATCTTCAGATTTATAATAAATTATATCATTATATCCTTTTGAACAATCTTTCCATTTTATTAAATTTAATTCTCTTTTTTTATTTTTTAAATTCATTTTTTTTCCAAAATACATTATTTATATATTAAAAACAAAACTTTAAAACTTTATATTTAAAATATATTTAAAAAATTAAATATTTTTTATATAAAATATATGCTTTTATATCAATTAATAACTAATATTAAAAATATTTTTATTGATTATTATAAATAAACAATTTTATAAAAATAAAAAAAATTAATTAAATATATAATAAATAAATATTTTATAGTAAAACTACTTCTTTCATTAATTGTTTTAATACTCTAACCCCTTCATCATCATTAACTATCAATTCTACTAACAAAGTATGAGATTTATTAAACCAAAAATGATCTATTTTTGATTTTAATTCTAACCAAGTATTTGGTATATAATATTCTAAATTAAACATTTTAGCTGCATATTTAAAATTAATATTCTGTGGAATACAAAAAAATTTTTTTTTAAAATCTTTTGGTGTTGGTAACATAGAAAAAATTTGTCCACCATTATTATTAATAATAATCAAAACAATTGGAGCAAAAGGTTTACGCAATAAAATAAGACTGTTAAGATCATATAAAGCAGATAAATCACCTATAATACCTAATGTTGGTTTTTTTGTTGCCATTTGAATACCAGCCATAGTTGATATAAGACCATCAATACCTTTTACACCGCTATTACTATATACAGGATAAGAAATTGGTAATTGAGCAAAAGCATTAATTAAACGAAGAATTAAACTATTACCAATAAATAATTGACCTGATTGTGGCAATAATTTAGGTAACTGATACGCAATAGCAGCTTCAGATAATTTTTCATTTAATTGATTATGTACATATTTTTTAGTATTTTGTACAATTTTAAATAATTTTTCACACCAAAAGTAATTAAAACATGCTTTATTGTTATCTAACCAACTTTTTATAGAACAAGTAAATTTACGACCTCTATGATTTGCAAAATTTAATCGTTGAGGCATTAAATCTACAATCCAATATTCTTTTGGATTACAATTTGATAACCAATTCAACAAATATTTTCCTGTTAAATTAGAACCAAATTGAATCACTAACTCTACTTCATTAAACATATTTTGTATTAACGGGTGATTTAACCATAAATCAGCACAAGGATAAGGTTGTCCTATTTGCGATAAAACATCACCAATTATAGGCCAACCTAATTTTTTTCCCCAATAAATAATATATTTGCTATCTTTTACATCAATTTTTCCTATAACCAAAATACCTTTTTTTTGTCTCCAAAAATACCAATCTTCAACAAAATACATTTTGTTTATATATGATTCTTTTAACCATAAACATTTCGAATCCCACCAATTATTTAATGATTTTTTTCAACTATCATGTTCTTTTATTTCACCATATAAAGGTTCAGCAAACGGACAATTAATATGAAAAACTCCATAATTTAATCTATTCATACAATCATCAATAGATGAAACTAACCATTTAGCAGATATTTCTTCTGTTGGTCTTGGTAACATTAGTGTTTGCATTGGATAAGATGAAAATATATTACTTTGTTTAATTGATTGATTTGCTCCACAACCAATTAATTCAGGAGGTCTATCAGCAGTAATAAAAATAATTTTTTCTCCAGTCATACTTGCTTCAATCAATGAAGGATACAAATTAGCAACTGCAGTACCAGATGTTACAATAATACCAACTGGTTTTTTTTTTGCTTTAGCAATACCTAAAGCAAAAAATCCAAAACCTCTTTCATCAAAATGAGTATAACATATCAATTTTTTATTTTTTGCAGCTGCTATAATTAAAGGCGTAGAACGTGATCCTGGAGCTATGCAAATATATTTCATTTCATGACGAACAAGTGATTCTATTATTACTTCAGCCCAACTAATATTAAAAGAATAACTAGACATTTATACACTCAATATTTTTTAAAAAATAATTTTTAATAATAAAACATTTACTTTTAAAAAAATCATTATTTATTATTCAAATAATGATTTTAATGTAAAAATTTTTTTTTCAATTTCTTTTCATTCTTCATTAGGATCTGAATTATCCAATATTCCAGCTCCTGAATATAAAAATATTTGTGTTTTTTTTATTTGGGCACAACGCAAAGAAACGGCAAATTCACTTTTATTTAAACTGATAAATCCACCGGTTCCTGCATACCAATTACGATCAAAAGGTTCATTTCTTAATAAAAAAACACGAGAATTTTTTCTAGGAAAACCACAAACTGCTGCAGTTGGTTGTAATCGTAATAAACAAATGCTATCTAAAGACTTTATTAACGTAGCATTAATTGACCTACATAAATGCTGAATTTTACAAAGTTTAATAATTGTAGGTTTAGAAACATACAAACTAGATACTATATTTTGCAATTGTTTACATATATCATTAGCAACAATCAAATTTTCAAGTTGACTTTTTTCATTTTTCATTAAAAAATACGATTGTTTTTTTGAAATATTTTTATTGATATCATTATCAATTGTACCTGCTAATGCTTCAGAAAATAATTTTTTTCCTTTTCGTAAGTAAAGACGTTCTGGAGTAGATGATATAAAACCTAAATTTTTATTAAATGCAATCATAAAATGATAACAATTATAATTTTTTTTCTTATTAAAAAACAAAATTTTAACAACCGAAACTGTACTAGATAAATTTATTTTTACTTCTCGAGCTAAAACAATTTTTTTTATTTTACCTGTTTTTATTTCTTTTATTGCTTTTGTTAATAAATTAAACCATTCTTGATAATTTGGATTATATTTTTTACTAATAACATTTATTGATAATTCAAATTTTGAATTAGATAAAAATCTTAATTTCTGTAAAAAATTAATAGTATTTAAAATATCATTTTTACCATTTATATTCAAAATAAACGTAATATTTAAATTAAAACGAAAAATTTCTAAACGCGGAAGAAAATAAAATGTTGATTTTTGTTTAACTTTATTTGATATATCATTGCCAATTGAATTCCAACCATTTAAACCCCAAATCCGTAAATTTGGATATTTTAAATGTTGCAATAAAAAAAATTCGGCATCATTAATAGAATTAAATGATTTTAACATACCTATAGCACTATTTTCCTCTTTTCCATTTCTATTATACCAATAAAATTGTGGATAAAAAATTTGATTTGACAACCATTTTAATCCAAGAAAAAAAAGGTTTTTATTAAAATATTTTTCTATAGAAATAAATTCATTTTTTTTTAATTTTAACATTGATATATATAATATTATTTCATCTATTAACTTTAAAAAAAAATATTTATTGTATTTATCTATCATAATATTATTTTTTTATATTTTACTAATTTTTTTAAATAAAACATAACTTTATTAAAAAATATATATAATAATCATAAACAATTAAAAAAACAAAAAAATATTTTATATCATTTTTTTATTTTTTTAATTGTTTATTATCATTGAAGCAATATCAATTATAAATTGAGGCCATATACCGAATATAATAATAATAAACGTACATACTGTTATAAAAAAAATACTTAATAATTCTTTTTTAAAATTTAAATTCATTTTTATATCTTTTTTTTCATAAACATAAAAACTAGCTACAAAACGTAAATAATAATATATACCAATAATGTTACCTATAACTATAATACTTATTAAATAAAAAATTTTTGAATACATAACAGATATAATTAAATAAAATTTAGCAATAAAACCTAATGTCATAGGAACACCAGCTAAAGAAAATATCATTATATTCATAATCACTGCTAAAATAGGATTATTATAAAATAATCCACGAAATTCTCTCATGTTATCAAAATTTTTTGTTTTAAAAGAATTTGAAATTGTATTAATAACACCAAAAATTCCTAAATTTGAAAATACATAGCTTATTAAATAAATTATAATAAAATATTTTGAAATAATTAAGTCATTACGACTTAAAATTAAAGCAACAAGTAAATATCCAATATTAGTAACTGATGAATAACCTAATAAACGTTTTATATTTTTTTGTATTAAAGCTAATAAATTACCAAATATAATAGATGTAACTGCAATAATTGAAAATAAAATATCAATATTCTCAGTATCACTGATAGATGTTTTTGCAAAAATACGAAATAAAACAGAAAAAACAGCTATTTTATTTCCTGTTGATAAAAACGACGAAACAGCTATAGGAGATCCTTGATAAATATCAGGTGTCCATAAATGAAAAGGAAATAATGATAATTTAAAACAAAATCCAACTATCAACATACCTAAACCAATTATTACTAATGGTTTATGAATTTGTTTATCAGAAAAAAAATTTGCAATAGATACAAAACTTAAATCACCTGATTCTGCATATAAAAATGCAATACCAAATAGTAAAAACGAAAATGATACCGATAATAATATATATTTTATTCCAGCTTCCAAAGAATAATTAGTTTTATAATCATAAGATATTAAACCAAATAATGGTAATGTAATTAATTCAATTCCAACAAACATTGAAATCATATGATCTGATATAGATAATAAAACACCACCTAAAACAATAATGGTAATTAATAAATAAAATTCATCCTTATAATAATTATCACCAAGATTTTTTAACCAATAATAACCAAAAATACTAGAAGCAATAGCAGAAATAATAATTAACGAACTACAAAATAACGCAAATTTATCAATTTTAACAAGTAAACTTATATTAACTAAATAATTATTAATTCCTAATAAAAAAATTGATAATAAAGATGTTACAAAACCAAACAATGTTATAATAAAATTAATCAAATTATTACGTTTTAATGAAATTGATAACATTAATATTACTATTGTAAAACCAATAATTAATATAGGTGACATTGCAATTAATTTTTGAAATATTATTTTCATATCTAATTATAATCCTAATTCAACAAAAAAGAATGTAGATTATATAATGTTTTTAATGAACTAATTGATATATCTATAATTGGTTGTACATAAAAACCAATTATAAATATTAAAATTGCTAAAATTAAAAGCATACTAAATTCACGAATTGATAATTTTTTAACTTCAATTTTTAATTTTGAAACACCATAATATATTTGTTGCATCATACATAATGAATAAATAGAAGTAAAAATAATTCCAAAAGCAATAATACATGTTAAAAAAGTAAATTGTTTAAAATTACCAAACAAAATCATAAATTCACCGATAAAATTCGCTGTTCCTGGTATTCCAAAATTTGCAACAGAAAAAAATAATGTTAGTACAGGTAACCATTTAATATGTTTTCACAGCCCACCCATCATTTGAATATCACTAGTTTTAATTCGATCATAAAGCAAACCACTAATTATAATTAATCCTATTCCTGATAAACTATTAGCTATCATTTGAATAACTGCTCCTTGATATGCTAAAATAGAATTAGAAAAAATCGCTATAACTATAAAACCCATATGAGATAAATTACCATATGCTATTAAACGTTTAATATTATTTTGTCTAAATGCTAATATTGCACCATAAAAAATACTAATCGTCCCAATCACCATTACGATCGGAGCAAATAAATCAGATGATTTTGGAAATAATGGTAAAATAAAACGAAACATACCATAAGCACCTGTTTTTAACATAATACCTAATATATCAAAAGAACCTGATTTTGGAGAATATTCCTGAATATCTGGCATCCATCCATGAAAAGGAATTAATGGCATTTTTACCGCAAAAGCAATAAAAAACCCTAACATTAAAATAAAACTTAATGTACTAGACATTTTAGTATTAAGTAAATCATTATAATTAAATGTTAATATACCACTTGTTTTAAAATGAGCTAATACAAGTCCAACTATAGATAATAACATTATAAAACCGCTCATTTGTGTATAAATAAAAAACTTCATTGCTACATTAATATTTTTTTTATCTTTTAAATCTTTATTTTTAAAATTTATAATAATAAAATACATTGGTATTAACATCATTTCCCAGAAAAAAAAGAATAAAAATAAATCAACTGATATAAAAACACCAATTATACCTGTAGTTATCCACATTAAATTAAAATAATAAAATCCTTGATTTTTTTTATTTTCATTCCATGAACTCAATACAGCAAAAATAGAAGCAATAGAAGTTAAAATAATCATTAATATTGACAATCCATCAACAGCAAAATGAATATTTATTCCTAAAGAAGGAATCCAATTTAGAAAAAAAATTTCTTTCCATTTTTGAGTTTTATTTAAATTAAATAAAATAAAATTATTTTTATATAACAAATGAATTGAAAAAATAAATAACAATATAGTTGAAATAATTGAAACCCAACGTGATATATTACGATTAAATATTCCAACTTGCCAACTTAATAACCCTCCAAAAAAACAAATTAATAATAAATTTACCAATATCATTTAATATATACCTTTTTAAATTAAAAATAAAAAAGTAAAAATCAATATCGCACCTAATACTACTGAAGTTATATACCAACGAATCTGCCCATTTTCACTAATGGAAAGCATTTTCCCACAAAAATACAAAAAATAACCAAATAAATCTAAAAATAAATTAATAGGATCATTTTTTAAAATATATGTAATTTTTTTAAATGGTTTTACAAAAAAAGTATCATAAAATAAATCTACATTAAAAAATTTTAACAAAAAACAAAAAGTCGATGTTTTATTTATTTTATAAATAATTGAATTTTTATTTAAATATAAAAATATTGTAACTAATAATCCTATAAAAACAAAACAACTACTAATTATTTCTAATAATATTTTATTAAAATTATTTTTAAAATGTATTACTGGAAAAACACCTTCTAATGGTTGATGAATTAATGCACCAATAAACATAGAAAGAATAGCTAAAACAACTAATGGCAACGAATAAGAAAATTTTTTTAAAAAATTAACTTCTTTTATTTTTTTTATTTCTTCTCCATAAAAAATAAGAAAAAACATACGAAAACTATAAATTGTAGTTAAAAATACACCTATTATACTTATATATAACAACATGGTTTTTTCATTAAGTTGTAAACTATATAAAATTTTTTCTTTACTATAAAAACCTGAAGTAAATAACGGAATAGATGCTAACGAACTTATTCCAACTAACATAAACACATACAAATGTAAATATTTTTTACGTAATCCACTAATATTAAATATATTTTGTTCATTATTAAATATAATAATTATAGAACCTACAGATAAAAATAATAAAGATTTAAAAAATGAATGAATCATTAAATGAAATATAGCTGGTTCCCATGCTTGTATCCCAAGTGCTAAAAACATATAACCCACTTGACTCATAGTAGAATAAGCAAGAATACGTTTTATATTACTTTGAAAAATTGCTAAAAAACTACCAATAATTAATGTTATAGCCCCAATTAAACTAATAAAATAAAGTATATTTGGTACCAATAAAAATAAAACATGAGTTCTTGCTATTAAATAAACACCTGCTGTAATCATAGTTGCAGCATGTATCAATGCAGAAACTGGGGTTGGACCAACCATCGCATCAATAAGCCATGTATGCAATGGAAACTGAGCTGACTTAGAAATAGCTCCAATCAATATCATTATAGTAATAAATGATATTAAATCTAAATTATTAATAAACTTATTAGCAGTAACTGTTATTTCATTAAAATTTAAAGTACCAAAGCTATTCCATAAAGCAAATATAGCAATTGCTAAAAAAATATCTCCAGTTTTTGTTATAAGAAAAGCTTTCATTGCTGCTCTTCCATTATCTGGATTAGTATAATAAAAATTAATTAATAAATAACTACATAATCCAACTCCTTCCCAACCTAAATACATTAGCATCATGTTATTACCTAAAACTAAAATTATCATACATGATATAAATAAATTAGTATAAACAAAAAAACGTGAATAACCTTCTTTATCAAACATATACCAAGAGGCATAAAGATGAATAAAAAATCCAACACCAGTTATCAAACATAGCATTGTTAAAGAAAGCCCATCTAACATTAATGTAAAAGATATATTAAAATTATCTAATAAAACCCAATTCCATAAAGTTTGTTCAAATATATACCCTTTTATTAATGATAAATGTTTCAAAAATTCATAACTTATAATTAATGAAATAATAAATGTTATTAAAATCGATCCAACACCAATAACCGAAGAAGTATTTTTTGATACTTTTCCACAAAACAATGCTAATAAAATTGCACTTAAAAAAGGAATTAAAATAGTTAAATATAATAAACTCATTCATGCATCTCGCTAAGATTATCAACATTTAAACTTTGATAACGACGATAAAATCGTAATAATAAAGCTAATCCTACACTTGATTCAGCAGCACCTAATGAAACTATTAATATATACATAATTTGACCATCAGATTGTTGCCAAAAATTACCAACAACAACAAATGCTAATGCAATTGAATTTATAATAATTTCAAGACCTAATAACATAAAAAGAAAATTACGACGAATAACTAAACAATTTAATCCAATTACAAATAAAATTGATGATAAAATTAATCCATGTTGAATAGGTACCATAATTATCCTCTAATTTTTTATTTTTTTATATTAATATCATTTTTTTTATAATTAGAACCGATATGAAAAGCAACAATCAAACCAGCTAATAATAAAAATGATATAAATTCAATAATTAATATATATGGTCCAAATAAACTCATTCCTATTTCTTTTATTGTAATAATATTGCAAATATTCCTTTCTTCAAAAGGAAAACTATTTATTCCATAAATTAAAATAATTAATAATATAATAGATATTATAGTGAAAATAATCCAATTTTTTGATTTTACATAAATATTTTTTTGTTTTTTTATTGATTTTCCAAGATTTAACATCATAACAACAAAAATAAATAATACTACAATAGCACCTGCATATATAATGGTTTCCATTACACCTGCAAAATAAGCTCCAAGCGAAAAAAATACTACAGATAAAGATAATAAAGATATTAATAAATACAACAAAGCATAAATCGGGTTAGTATTTATTATGATCATAAAAGTAACAAAAATTGAAATAAAACCAGAAATGTAAAATGAATATTTCATAAAATTATTCCTTATGGTAATAATTCTTTAACATCAATTGGTTTTTCTTCATTATCAGCTTCTCCTTTACACTTACCAGTAATAGATACACCTGATTTTTGATAAAAATCATAATCATGATATTTACCTGTACCTGAAATTAATAAATCATTTTTTTCATAAACTAAATCTTTACGTTTCCATTCAGCCATTTCAAAATCTGGTATTAATTGAATTGCTCTTGTTGGACAAGCTTCTTCACATAAACCACAAAAAATACAACGTGAAAAATTAATTCTAAAAAATTTAGAATACCATCTTCCATCTTTACTAATAGATTTTTGTAAAGATATACAACTCACAGGACAAACAACTGAACATAAATTACATGCTACACATCGTTCTTCTCCATTAGGAGCACGAGTTAAAACAATACGACCACGATAACGTGGTGATAAATATACAGATTCTTCTGGATACATCTTGGTTTCACGTTTATCAAATATATGCAAAGCAACCATATAAATACTTCTTATTTGAGTTGCAAAACCTATTAATAAATCTTTTAATGTCATGTTAAAATCCTATTTAACATCATATAAAATAAATATTGCAGTACATAATAAATTAAATAACGTTAATGGCAAACAAATTTTCCAACCAAAAGACATTACTTGATCATAACGAGGACGAGGTAATGAAGCACGAATAAGAATAAACATAATAATAAAAAAACAAGTTTTAAATCCAAACCATAAAAATGGCGAAAAAAATGGACCGTTCCATCCACCAAAAAAAAGTGTAACTATCAATGCAGATACTGTAATAATTCCAACATATTCTCCAATAAAAAACAAAGTAAATTTCATACCTGAATATTCTATATGATAACCATCAGCTATTTCTTGTTCTGATTCAGGTTGATCAAATGGATGTCTATGGCAAACAGATAAAGAAGCTATCATAAATGTTATAAAACCTAAAAATTGTGGTATAACATTCCATATTATTTTCTGAGAATTTACAATATCAATTAAATTAAATGAACCAGCTTGTGCAATTACACCCATTAATGATATTCCTAAAAATATTTCATAACTAATAATTTGAGCAGAAGCACGAATTGAACCTAATAATGAATATTTATTATTACTTGCCCAACCTGCAAATAAAATCGAATATACTCCTATACCTGACATCATAAAAAAAAATAAAATTCCAATATTTAAATCAACAACATAAAATGTCGATGTAATCGGTATTATTGCAAATGAAAAGTATAAAGAACAAAATGCAATAGTTGGTGCTAAAACAAAAATTTTTTTATCTGCAAAATTTGGAATCCAATCCTCTTTAAAAATCATTTTTAACATATCAGCTATAATTTGTCCAAAACCAAATATTCCAACACGATTTGGTCCATAACGATTTTGAAATAATCCCAAAATACGACGTTCTATAAAACTCATATACGAACTACATAACATAATAGATAATAAAATTATTATTGGTTTTAATATAGAATATAATATTTCTTCCAAATTATTAGATAATAAAACCATTATATTTTCCAATATAAATTTTCAACAAAATTTCCAGCCATTGAAGTTGGAAGACCATGCATACCTAAAGGTAATCCAATTTGCCCATTAGATAAATATTTACTTAAACATACATTTAAAATAAATGTTTGTTTATTATATATAAATTTAAATTTAGAACTATTACATAAATTATATTTTATAGCATCTTTTTTATTTAAAACAATATAAGGTTTTGGTATACAATTTTTAATTTTTTCAGAACGTTGCGATATTTCATCAGAACCAAATAAATGATAATATGGCACAATAAGCCATTGTGATTTTTTTGGTTTATATCTGTCTGGAATTTCAGTAAAAAAACTTATATTTCTTTTTATAGAATCAAATAAACGTACACCTGGATCTCCAAACAATAAATGACCAAAAATTTTTTCTTGAAATTTATTCCAAGATTGAGGTGAATTTCAACCTGGTGACCATGCAAATGCAATTTGTTGACGTTTTGATATCATATTATTATTACCTTCCATTGAGAACACAAAAGGAGAATCCAGATCTTTAGGTTGAGATGGTTCATGAACAGATTTATTTGCTAATATTGCTGTACGTCCACTATATCTATGAGGTTCTCTAGCTAATTTTTGACCGTGAATATTAAATGACGACTTTGGAGATACATCAATAATTTTTTTAAATTGAGGCATATTTAAAACACAATCAGTTACTACATTATCAAAAGTAATATCTTGTAAATTTTTTTTATCTAATTTATTTTGAAATAGTGATAACCATTTTCATGTTTCCTTTATAACAATTTTTTTATTATAAAAATCTGGTTCAAATACTTTAAAAAAACGTTGAGCACGACCTTCTTGATTTATTAAAGTACCATTACTTTCTACAAAACTTGCCGATGGAAAAGCTAAAGTTGCTTTATCCATAAAAATAGTTTTTTGGTGATCTAATACAATCAATTTATTTAATTTTTGAATAGCATTATCAACAACATTAATACTATTATTATAATAAAGATCGTTTTCAATAACTATTGCAACATCAACTTCATTTGATTCAATAGAAAAAAATGCATTATCAATAGATTTAGCATTCATCATAGCTAAACCAATACTATTCGCATTAGAAACTAAATAAGATAATCCAACATTAATCCCTTTTAACCTTAAAGAAAAAGCAATATTTGCAGCCGATTTTATCAATGATTCACTAGCGCTATGAGTACCGCTAATAATTAATGGATTTCTAGATTTAACAAAAAGTTGTGCTATATTTTTTACATTTCTTTTTAAATCTTCTGATAAATCGCTAACATTTGGTAACTCATTATTTATTATATTTGCTATAGCAAAAGCAAAACGAGCTTGATCATCTGCTGGTGCGTAATAATTAAAAGTAGCGATATCTTTTAAAGATGTTTCGTCTGTATTAGTAATAATCAATATATTTTTATTATTTTGATAAATATTTTTAATTGCTTCAGTTTGCCAATTAAATATATTTTGTTTTATGGTTTTATTTTTAATAGCTTGACGTATAGATAAAGCCATTCTAGGACTAGTTTGAGTTAAATCCTCTCCTAAAACTAATATCATATCATATTTTTCTATCTCACGAAGTGTTGGTGTATAAATACCTCCATTTTTTAAAATATTTAATATTAATTGTAATCTACTATGTTCCCCATCTGAAAAATCTGAAAAAAAATTCTCAGAACCAACTAATTTACGAAGCACATAATTACTTTCAATACTTGCACGTGAAGAACCTATACCAATTACTCTTTTTGCATTATTAATAATCTCAATGCAATTTTGAATTGCTTTTGTAGAAGAAATAATATATTCAATTCCATTTTGTCGTAACAAAATTTGATTAGGACGATCTTCACGATTTGTATAACCATAACCAAATCTACCTCGATCACAAAGAAAATAATGATTTATAGAACCATTATAACGATTTTCTACTCTGCCAATTTTACCGTAACGCTCTCCTAGAATAATATTACAACCAATACTACAATGATGACAAATACTTGGTGCAAATTGCATATCCCATTTACGATTATAAAATTCAGAATATGTTTTATCTGTAAAAACTCCAGTTGGACATATTTCAACTAAATTACCTGAAAATTCAC
Source organism: Candidatus Providencia siddallii (assembly GCF_964026685.1). Classification (NCBI taxonomy): domain Bacteria; kingdom Pseudomonadati; phylum Pseudomonadota; class Gammaproteobacteria; order Enterobacterales; family Morganellaceae; genus Providencia; species Candidatus Providencia siddallii. The sequence continues at coordinate 194,879 of NZ_OZ034688.1, read as the reverse complement.
TTTCTAATGAACCCTCTTTTGCACGACCAAAATAAATATTATTATGAGAACCAAAAACACCTAAATCTACTCCATCTGCATAATTTTTATAATAATTAATACAACGATAACAAGAAATACACCGATTCATTTCATGTTTTATAAATGGACCTAAATCTTGATTGATATGCGTACGTTTACTAAAACGATATTTACGAATATAATGTCCTGTCATCACAGTCATATCTTGTAAATGACAATTACCAGCTTCTTCGCAAATTGGACAATCATGTGGATGATTAGTCATTAAACATTCAATAATACATTTACGAAAATTTTTTGTTTCTTCATCACTAATAGATATACGAATACCTTCAATCACTGGTGTCATACAAGACATTACTATATTACCACTAATATCATCAATATTTTTATATTGTTTAACAGCACACTGTCTACAAGAACCAAAACTTCCTAAAACTGGATGCCAACAAAAATATGGGATATCTAATCCTAATGACAAACAAGCTTGTAATAAATTATCATTTTCACTAACTCTATATTCTTTATTATCTATATATATTAAAACCATAATTAAAATTCACCAATTAATTTAAAAATAACCTAAATTTTTATAGCTTTTATAATATTAAATACCTTATTGTAAAATACAAAATTCAAATTCTTCTCTAAAATACTTTATAGCACTTTTTAATGGTTCAATAGCACCTGGTGCATGAGCACAAAAAGTTTTACCTGGGCCTAAAAACCAACATAATTTTTCCAAAGTTTCTATATCTCCAGATTTACCTTTATGTTTTTCTAAATCTTGTAAAATTTTTACAATCCATGGTAATCCATCACGACATGGTGTACACCAACCACATGACTCACGTGAAAAAAATTTTTCTAAATTACAAAGTATTGAAACTATACTAATTTTATTATCTATAGCAATAGACATTGCTGTACCTAATCTACTACCAGATTTAGCAATATTTTCAAAATCCATTGGCAAATCAAGATGTTTATTTGTTAAAAAACCTGTACTTGCTCCACCTGGTTGCCAAGATTTTAATCTTAAACCATCGTTCATACCACCAGCATAATCTTCTAAAATTTCACGAGCTGATACACCAAATGGTAATTCCCATAAACCAGGTTTTTTAACTCTACCAGAAAAACCCATAAGCTTAGTACCAGTATCCTTGCTTTTACCTAAACTTAAATTAATATACCATTTAGTTCCATGTTCTAAAATAGCAGGAACATTACAAATAGTTTCAACATTATTAACACACGTTGGTTTACCCCAAACACCTAACTCAGATGGAAAAGGTGGTTTAAACCTAGGTATAGCTCTTTTACCTTCAAGTGAATTAATTAATGCTGTTTCTTCACCACATATATAACGTCCAGCACCAGTATGTAAAAATAACTCAAAATCAAAATCAGAACCAAAAATATTTTTACCAAGTATACCATTCATCTTTGCTTCATTAATAGCAAAACGTAACGTTTTCGCGGCATTAATATATTCATATCTAATAAAAATATAACCACGATAAGCTTTAATTGCATAAGCAGAAATAATAATTCCTTCTATTAATAAATGAGGTAATTGTTCTAATAAAAAACGATCTTTATATACACCTGGTTCCATTTCATCTGCATTACATAAAAAATAACGAAAATTTAAATTACCTCTTGATATAAGCTTCCATTTAACTCCAGTATAAAAACCTGCACCACCACGACCTCTAAGACCAGAATCATTAATAATATTAACTACTTCTTCTGGTGTCATATTTTTTAAAGCACGTTTCATCCCTTTATATCCATTTTTACTAAGATATTCATTTAACATAACAGGTTGATTATCTTTACGTTTTCTCCATGTAATAGGATGTGTTTCCGGGTTACAATTTATTAAATTTAGATTATATTTAATCATAATCTTCCAATAATTTTTTAATATCTTTAAAATTTAAATTATTATAAACATTATCATCAATCATTATAGTAGGAGCTTTATTACAATTCCCTAAACAACATACAGGTAAAAGTGTAAAACGATTATCAAATGTTGTTTGACCAGGTCTTATATTTAATTGTCTTATTATTTCATTTTCTATATCTTTATATCCAGTAATAAAACAAACAATGCTATCACAATATCTAATAATATGTTTTCCAACTGCTTTACGAAAAATTTGACTATAAAACGTCGCTAAACATTCTACATCTGATATTGAAACATCAAAAATTTTTGCAACACTTGAAATGGTATTATCATCAATTCATCCACGATTTTTTTGCAAAAGTGTCAATGCTGATATTAATGCTGATTGTGGATTCTCATAACATTTTTTTTCATTTTCAATTTTTTTATATTCTTCATATGTTAAATTAAAATTTTTTATTAATAACTTATATTTATTAAACATATTACATTTATTTTTTTTACAATTTTTATCACACATATTTAACGATCCACATCCGACATTACAAAATCAATACTACCAAGATAAATAATTAAATCAGAAATAAGACTTCCTTTTATAACAGATGGTATCTGCTGTAAATGAGCATAACTTGGAGTTCGAATACGAGTTCTATAACTCATAGTATTACCATCGCTTATAAGGTAATAACTATTAATTCCTTTTGTTGCTTCAATCATTTGAAAAGATTCATTAACAGGAATAATTGGCCCCCAAGATACCTGTAAAAAATGATTTATTAACGTATCTATGTCTTGCAAAACTTTTTCTTTTAAAGGAGGAGTAGTTAATGGATGTTCTGCTTTATATAAACCTTCTGGCATATTATTTAAACATTGTTCAAGTATTCTAATACTTTGCCATATTTCTTCAACTTTAATCATAAGTCTATCATAACAATCACCATTGTTAGCAATTGGAATATCAAACTCAAAATTTTCATAACCAGAATATGGACGCCATTTACGTACATCAAAATCAACTCCTGTTGCACGTAAACCAGCGCCAGTTACACCCCATTCAAAAGCTTCTGTCTTATTATACGATGCAACACCAATTGAACGTCCTTTAAGAATAGAATTTTTTAATGCTGAAAAAATATAAAATTTTAGTCTCTTTGGTAACCATTTTAATAAATTACGTAATAATTTATCCCAACCACGTGGCAAATCATTAGCTACACCACCAATGCGAAACCAAGCTGGATGCATACGAAAACCAGTAATAGCTTCAATAACATCATATACTTTTTGTCTATCTGTAAATGCAAAAAAAACTGGAGTCATAGCTCCTATATCCTGTATGTAAGTACTAATATATAAAAGATGGCTATTTATGCGAAATAATTCTGATAGCATAATACGAATAACTTTTACGCGATCTGGTACTTCTATTCCAGCTAATTTTTCTACAGCTAAAATATAAGGCATTTCATTTATACAACCACCTAAATATTCAATGCGATCTGTATATGGAATATAACTATGCCATGATTGACGTTCAGCCATTTTTTCAGCGCCACGATGGTGGTAACCAATATCAGGTACACAATCAATAATTTCTTCTCCATCCAATTGTAAAATAATTCTAAATGCACCATGAGAACTTGGATGATTCGGACCTAAATTTAAAAACATAAAATCTTCATTTTTATTACCACGTAACATACCTCATTCTTCTGGCTTAAAAATTAAAGATTCCATTTCAAATTCTTGTTTTTGTTTAGTTAAATGAAATAATTTAAATTCAGTAGCTCTAGCAGGGTAATCTTTACGCATCGGGTGACCTTTCCAATTCGTTGACATTAATAAACGACGAAGATTTGGATGACCTTTAAAAACTATACCAAACATATCCCAAACTTCACGTTCATACCAATTTGAATTTGGAAATATAGAAACTATTGATGGAATAATTAAATCTTTTTCCTTTAATGCAACTTTTAACATAAGATCATGATTACGATCAATAGAAATAAAATGATAAAACACAGTAAAATCTGACTCAGAAATGTTTTGACGATAAATCCTTTGACGTTCATCTACTGCATGCAAATCAAATAACATAATATATGGTTTTGATATTTTCTTTAAAAAATTTACTACTTTTAACAATTGTTCGCGAGTTATCCAAATAACCATCATACCAATACAAGTTGTTTGAAATGAAAAAATATTTTTTCCAAATTCGTTATTTAATTCTAAAATTAATAATTCATCAAAATACTTCTGATCTTTTTTTTGTATTTTTTTATCAAAAATATATTTTTTTTGATCTTTGTTTTTTATAGTCATTATTTGTAATTAATATTTTATTATCAAAATATATATATTATATATAATATATATATTAAAAATTTTAAATTTCATCTTGTGATCGTAATTTAGTCATTTTAACTCTTTCATTACGTTTTTTTTCTTTTTCAGACTGCATTTTTACACGATATACATGTTGGTCACCAATTAACCAAGATAATGGTCTTCGTTCTTTAGCAATTGATTTTTGTAATAAAAGTAAAGCTTGTATATAAGCTTCAGGACGTGGTGGACAACCTGGTATATAAATATCTACAGGAATAAATTTATCTACACCTTGAACAACAGAATAAATATCATACATTCCACCAGAATTTGCGCATGATCCCATAGAAATAACCCACTTAGGTTCTAACATTTGATCATAAAGACGTTTAATAATAGGAGCCATTTTAATAAAACATGTTCCTGCTATTACCATAAAATCAGCTTGGCGAGGTGAAGCACGAAGTACTTCCGATCCAAATCTAGCTATATCATGAACAGAAGTAAATGAAGTAACCATTTCTACATAACAACATGAAAGACCAAAATTATATGGCCATAAAGAATTTTTACGACCCCAATTAACAACATTATGTAATATATTAGATAATTTCCCCATATATATACATTTTTCTACTTCTTTAATTAATGAATAATCAACTGTTTTATTTGATGAATATTTTTTTTTAATAGTATTAAAATTTATCTTTGTAAGATTATATTTCATATATTATACCTTAAATTCTATTTAAAACACCGATTACTAATTTTTAAAATATTACTTGAATACTTAACTTTTCTTTGTGAATTTATTGGTGTCCAATTCAATGCGCCAATACGAATTAAATAAAACAATCCAAGTAATAATATTAGAATAAAAACACTAGATTCAATAAAACCAATCCAACCTAATTCTAAAATATTAACTGACCATAAAAACAAAAACATAGATTCAACATCGAAAATAACAAAAAACATAGATATTAAATAAAACTTAACAGACATCCTTAAACGTGCACTGCCAACTGAATCAATACCAGATTCATAAGGAATGTGTTTTGTTATCATTTTAGATCGACCACCAAATAAATATCCAATTATTAACAAAAAAACACAAAAACTAATAATTCCAATAAAAAAAACTGATAAAGATAATATATAATGTAATTCATAATTTTTATTTAATAAAATCATATTATTTTCACTTATTAAAATATCAAAATTATAATTTTAAATAATATTTTCAAAAATTAACTAATAACTTTTTAAAAAAACCAAATTAAATTATTTTATCAAACTTATATTTTTTAAAAATCATTAAAAACAATAAATTAATTAAAAATTAAAAAAACTTTTTACATGTATATTTTATTAAATTATATATAAAAAATAATAAAAATATAAAACATTTAATATAAAACAACACGTAAATAACTATCATAAAACAATAATTACATAAAAATTTAATAATATTTAAAATATAATATTATAATAATTAATATTTACAATTACATTAATTTAGTATTTTTACTATACATTATATTATATAAAAACATCTTATATATTAAAAATATTAAAATAATACTTAAATTAATTATAATTATTTTTATATAAAACTTTTAAATATTAAATATAATAATAATTATATCTTAAATATTTTATAAAATTATTAATTATAAATTTTGAAAAAAATTTTTTAATATAATTTTTTTCAAAATTAATTTATTTTATTTATAAAAAAAATCAAATACAATTTTAATTGTAAAATATAATAAACAAGATAAGTAAAATTTTTACTACAAAATAAATAATAATAAAAAGTTAAAAAATAAAAAAAATACAAAATATTAAAACTGAATATAAAAAAAATAAAAAAAATTACTTAAAACTAAAATATATAATTAAATTAGTTTTTATTATAAGAATATTAATAGAATACTAAAATATTTTTTAAAATTATATAAAGTAATAAATTATATATAAAAACTAAAAAACACTTTTTAAATGATCACATTTAAAATAATATAACACAATTTATATATCTCAAATCAATATAAAATATTTTAATATCAAAAAATATAAAAAAAATAATATTAAATTTTTTAATAAAAAATATTATTAACATTTTTAAAAGTTTTTTAATATATTTATTTTTTAAATTAAATATAAAAATATAATTAATTAAATAAAAATATAACACATATAATAACAATAAAATATTTGTTGTAAATAATAATATTAATTAAATCAATAAATATTAAAAGTTAATTTATTATATTAATTTTATTAATTTAATAATTTTTATATAAAGTTGAATAACTATTAAACTTTAATTTTTTTTAAAACATTAATATAAACAATAATATTTTATTATATTTTAAACAAATATTTAATAAAATACTTTTATAAAAATACTTTTTCAAATAATTTTTTATTAAAAAACAACATTAAATATACGTGATAATACAAAAATTATTTAGTATAATTATTTAATATAAATAATTGACCTAATAATATAAAACGTTGTATTATATAATAAAATATATAATATTATATAATATAATATATAAATAATTTAACTGAAAATAGGATTATTTCATGCAAAATCAGCTTATACTGATTTTAAATTATGGTAGTTCAACATTGAAATTTGCTGTTATTAATCCAAATAATAATAAAAAAAAAATATATGGTATAGCTGAATATATAAATTCAAATAAATATTATATTAAATGGAAAACTAGTAATATAAATAAATTAACTTCTCTAGAAGTTAATTCCTCATTTAATGAGATATTAAATTTTATTGCAAATAAAATTTTATCTAAAAAATATAATATATATAAAAAAATTACAGCAATAGGACATAGAATTGTACATGGCGGTGAAAAATTCACATCATCTGTAATAATAACTAATGAAGTTATTCAAGGCATAAAAAAAGCAATTCCATTCGCACCATTACATAATCCTATACAACTTATTGGTATAAACGAATCAAAAAAAGTTTTTCCACATTTAATAAATAAAAATGTTGCTGTTTTCGATACAGCTTTTCATCAAACAATAAAAGAAGAAGCGTTCTTATATGCAATACCATATGAATTATATACAAAATATAAAATTAGAAGATATGGAGCTCATGGAATAAGTCATTATTATGTTGCTAATGAAACTGCTAAAAAATTAAATAAGCCAATACATAAATTAAATGCTATTACCTGCCATTTAGGTAATGGTTGTTCTGTAACTGCAATTGTAAAAGGAAAAAGTGTAGATACTTCTATGGGGTTAACACCATTAGAAGGATTAGTTATGGGAACTAGAAGTGGAGATATTGATCCAGCAATTATTTTTTATTTACATGATCAACTAAAAATAAACATAAAAAGAATAAACAAAATATTAACTAAAGAATCTGGATTATTAGCTTTAACCGGTATAACCAATGATTATCGTTTTGTTGAAAAAAATTATAATAAAAAAAAAGAAGCTAATCGTGCAATGAATATTTTTTGTCATCGTTTAGGAAAATATATTGCTTCTTATATTTCTTTAATGAATAATCGTCTAGATGCATTAGTTTTTACTGGTGGGATTGGTGAAAATTCAATTCAACTTCGCGAAATTACATTAAAAAAATTAGCAATTCTTGGTTTTAAATATGATCATAAAAGAAATCTTAATATACGTTTTAATAATAAATGTTTAATTACTACAGACGACAGTATACCAGCATTAGTTATTCCAACTAATGAAGAATTAATAATTGCTAAAGATACTGCTCGTTTAACTAAATAAATATTCACTATTAACAGTATTCTATACATAACATAACAAAATTTTATATATTTAAAATAAAGAGACTCTTGTGTCACATACAATCATGCTGATTCCTATAGGAAATAATGTTGGATTAACAAGTATTACTTTAGGTTTAATACACTTAATAAGAAAAGATAACAGAGAAGTAAATTTTTTTAAACCTATAGATCAACCAGACATATTAAAAAATAAAGATTATACCACAGAACTTTTAAAAAAATATTCTTATGTAAAAATACTAACAAAACCTTTAAGTATAGAATATGTTAAATCATTATTAACAGCTTCAAAAAAAGATTTTTTAATGGAAAGAATAGTATCACTATATTATAAAAATACTAAAACATCTAAAGTTACATTTATCGAAGGCTTAAAAATTACACAAAACTATTTTTTTTTACAATCATTAAACCAAGAAATAGCTAAAATATTAGGAGCTAAAATTATATTTGTAACTACACCAGAAAATAATAATATTATACAATTTAAAGAACGTCTTAAATTAATTAAAAATGAATTTGGAGGACAAAAAAATAAAAAAATAATTGGAGTTATAATCAACAAAATTAATGCTCCTATTGATAAATCAGGACAAATACGTACTGATATATATAAGATATTAAACCATTCAACAAATAATAAAACAAAAAAATTTAATACAAAAGAATTATTTAATATAAATTTACCAATTCTTGCATCAATTCCATGAAATTTAAATTTAATAGCAATGAGATCAATAGATATAGCAAAATACTTAAATGCTGAAATTATTAATAAAGGAGAAATCAAAACTAGACGTATTAAATCAATTATTTTTTGCACTAACAATACTTTTAATATAAAAAAACATTTTAAATCCGAATCTTTATTAATAACATCTTCAGATCGTTTAGATATTTTATTTTCTGCTTTGCTAGCTGAAATAAATGGTTTTGTAATAAGCGCTATTTTATTAACAGATGGTTTTCAAATAAATAAATCTATTAAAAATTTATATAGCAAAATAATAAAAAGTAAACTACCTATATTTAAAGTAAATAATGATATATGGCAAACATCAATAAATTTACAAAATCTTAATATTGAAGTACCTATAGACGATCATAAACGAATTAAAAATATTAAAAAATATATATCTTCCTATATTAATAATAAATTAATAAATTCAGAAATTTCTAATATTGATCAAAATAATAAAAATCTATCCGCACTAACATTTCGTTATCAATTGACAGAGTTAGCTAAAAAATTACATAAACGTATTATTTTTCCTGAAGGAGATGAACCAAGAATTTTAAAAGCAACATCTATATGTACAAAACGAGGTATAGCAACTTGCGTATTATTAGGTAATCCTGATAATATAAAAAAAATAGCGGATTCTCAAAATATTGAATTAAGTGACGAAATTGAAATTATTGATCCAATAACAATTCGAAAAAAATATATAGACCGATTAATTGAACTACGTAAAAATAAAGGAATGACAAAACAAATTGCTAATAAACAAATAGAAGACAATGTAGTACTTGGTACATTAATGTTAGAAAAAGGAGAAGTTGATGGTCTCGTTTCTGGAGTTGTTCACACAACTGCTAATACTATTCGTCCATCTTTGCAATTAATTAAAACCGCATCAGATAAATCCTTAGTTTCTTCTATATTTTTCATGTTATTACCAGAACAAGTATATGTTTACGGAGATTGTGCGATTAACCCAGATCCAACTGCAGAACAATTATCTGAAATTGCTATTCAATCATCAGATTCAGCTAAAGCTTTCGGAATAGATCCTCGTGTTGCAATGATTTCTTATTCAACAGGTAACTCAGGAAAAGGAACAGATGTAGATAAAGTACGTAAAGCTACTAACTTAGTTAAAAAAAAACGTCCAGACATAATAATTGATGGCCCATTACAATACGATGCAGCTGCGATACTTGATGTAGCTAAATCAAAAGCACCAAATTCACCTGTTGCTGGTAAAGCAACGGTTTTTATATTTCCTGATTTAAATACCGGGAATACAACATATAAAGCAGTACAACGTTCAGCAAATTTAATTTCAATCGGACCAATGTTACAAGGTATGCGTAAACCTGTAAATGATTTATCTCGTGGTGCTTTAGTAGATGATATAATATACACTGTTGCATTAACAGTGATTCAAGCATCTCACCTTGAAAAATTATATAAAAATATTAATTTTTAAACTTTTACAATTTTAAAAATACTTTTAATTTTAAAAAAAATAATAATATTTCTACAAAAATTAATTGTAGTTCTAGTATTTTATTTAAAATAAAACTGTTTTTATTAATAATTAACAATTTTATATATAATTAAAACATATAAAAATATAATTTTTAAAAAAATATATTTTTTTTATAAAAAATAAATAAAATAATAGCAATTAATATAAATTTTATTTTTTAAAAATATTAAAATTAATACATCAATTTTAATATTTTTAAAAAAATTATTGTTCATAATAAATTTCAAGATTTTCTGTTTCATTTTTATCAATTATTAAGTTTGTTTCACGAGAACTTTTAAGTTTATTTAAATACTTTTGATCAACATCTTTTGTAACATAATAACCATTAAATACAGAACATTCAAAATGTGTTAACATAGGATTTTCTTCACGAATAGCATCAATTAAATCGTTTAAATCTTGAAAAATTAAACCATCAGCACCAATTAATTTACAAATTTCATCAACTTGTCTACCATTAGCTATTAAATCATTAACATTTGTCATATCAATACCATATACATTTGGAAATCTAACTTCTGGTGCAGCTGATGCAAAATAAACTTTTCTAGCTCCAGCTTTACGTGCAAGTTTAACTATTTGCTCGGATGTTGTACCTCGTACTATAGAATCATCTATTAAAAGAACATTTTTATTATAAAATTCTATATAATTAGCATTAAGTTTGCAAAGTACTGATTTACGTCTAGCTTGATTACTAGACATAATAAACGTTCTTCCAACATAACGATTTTTTACAAAACCTTGACGATAAGGTTTTTTTATAATCTGAGCTATTTCTAATGCAATGTCACAAGATGTTTCAGGTATTGGAATAACAACATCTATTTTTATATTTTTCCATTTATGAGCTATTTTTATACCTAATTTTTTTCCCATACGTAATCTTGCCTTATATACAGAAACATTATTAATAAATGAATCTTGTCTTGCAAAATAAACATACTCAAAAATACATGGAGTTAATTGTGTATTTTTCGCACATTTAAAAGTAAATAATTGTTTATTTTCAGTAACATAAACAGCTTCTCCTGGTAATATATCTCTTAAAAGTTCAAAACCTAAAGAATCAAGCGCAACACTTTCAGATGCCACCATATATTCATATATATTATCTCTGATATAACGTCTACCTAAAACCAAAGGACGAATCCCATATGGATCTCGAAATGCTAACATACCATGACCAATAATTAACGCTACACATGAATATGCACCACGTAATTTTTTATGCATAGCTGAAACAGCTTTAAAAATATTTTCTGGTTTTAACGGAAAATGATTAAACTTATCCAATTCAAAAGCTAACACATTTAATAAAATTTCAGAATCTGAACTAGTATTTACATGACGTCGTGCAATCTTAAATAAATTTTTAGTTAATTCATACGTATTTATTATATTACCATTATGTACAAGTGTGATCCCAAAAGGAGAATTAACATAAAAAGGTTGAGCTTCAGAAACACTTCAATTACCAGATGTTGGGTAACGAACATGACCGATTCCTATATTACCTTGTAATCTAAACATATGTCGTGTTTTAAATACATCTTGAACAAGACCATTTGCTTTACGTAATCTAATATTATTTTTATCATCAATAGTCGCAATACCTGCTGAATCTTGACCTCGATGTTGTAATACTATTAATGAATCATATATTGATTGAACTACAGATGAAAATCCTGTTATACCAACAATACCACACATTTATATTTTCCATTAAAATCGTTATCTAATATTTAAAAATTAAATATTAAAAAACAAAATATTTATTAAATCAAAATATTGAATAAATTTTGAATTTTCTCTTATTGTTTTTTGTACATTTAAAGGGAATATTTTAAAAAAAAATAATAATAATAATACTATTAATACCCCTTTAAATAATCCAAAACAAATTCCTAAAATATTATCTATATTAGATAATCCTATTTTTTTAGTAAAAAAAATAACTATATTATTTAATATTTTACCTGTTATCATCACAGCAATAATTATTATTAATATAGCAATAATATTTTTTATTAACAAATTTTCAAAAAATGTAATATATTTTGTTATACTAGAATAAAATATAACTGAAAATAAAATAGCACAATAGCAAGTTACAATTGATAATGATTCACGAATAAAACCACGCGTAAAACTTATTAACGTAGAAAATAATATTATTATAATAATTAAGTAATCTATTAATGACATATTTTCTAAAAATTGTTTTTTTAATAATATTTATTATATTGAATTTATATTTTTGAATTATTCAATATCATCATAACACGTGATACAGTATAAAATGAACCACATACTATAATTAAATCTTGTTCTTCAGCATCATCAAAAGCTTTTTTCCAAGCTTTTTCTACAGAATTAAATTCATTAGCATAAGACAAATATTTACTAATCTCACAAGCTTTAGTTCCTCTATATTCACTTAATGTTGCAATATACCAATCAGTAACTTGTTTAGATAAATATCTAATCATATTTTTTATATCTTTATCTCTCAATATTCCAACAACAGCTAATGTTCTCCTATTTTTTACTTTTGGCAATTCAGATAATTTAGCAATTAAATATTTTATAGCATGAGGATTATGTGCAACATCTAAAATAATTAATGGTTTTTTATTAATAATTTGAAACCTACCAGGTAATTTAGCAATTTTTAATCCTTTACATATAACATTTTCTTTTATTTTATTTTTAAATTTTAAATTAATTTTCATTAAACAATGAATAACACTTAAAGCTGTTGCTGCATTAACTAAAGGTACATTTGGTAATGGTAAATTATATATTTTATAAAAATTAGAAAACCAAGACCAAGAATTATTATTTTTTTTATAAAACCAATCTTTTCCATAACAAAATAACTTAGAACCAATTTTTTTAGAAAAATTTAAAACAGAATTAGGTATATTTAATTCACCAATTACACCATAACTATTTTTTCTAAAAATTCCAGATTTTTCATAACCAATAAGTTCACGATTAAATCCTAATAAATCAGTATGCTCAATATCAATATTTGTAATAACAGAAATATCTGCATCAATAATATTAGTAGCATCCAAACGACCACCTAAACCAACTTCTAAAATAACTATATCCAACAAAGTTTTTTTAAACAAATATAATGCAACTAATGTGGTATATTCAAAATAAGTTAATGAAATATTTTTACGATATAATTCAATATTTATAAAAGCTTTACATAAATCTTTTTCAGAACATTCTAAACCTTGAATACGAATACGTTCTGTATATCGAATAAGATGAGGTGAACTATATACACCAACTTTAAAACCTGCAGATATAAAAATTGATTCTAAAATATGACAAGTAGTACCTTTACCATTAGTTCCAGTAACTGTTATAACATTAGGACAAATTTTAGTTAAACATGCCATATTTGCAACTTTTCTAACACGATCTAATCCCATATCTATAGATTTATCATGTAAATTAGAAATGTATATAAGCCAATCATTTAATGAATATTTTATATTTTTTAAAAATAAATCATTCATATTTTATGTTATTGATTTCTATTATTTTAAATTACTTTTTTACATACATCTACTTTTACATTTATATTAGTTAATATTGATAATATTTCATATAAATGATCACGCATTTTATGACGATGAATAATCATATCAATCATTCCTCTTTTTAATAAAAATTCACTACGTTGAAAATACTGAGGTAATTTTTCATGAACAGTTTGTTCAATAACACGTGGTCCTGCAAATCCAATTAAAGCTTTTGGTTCTGCGATATTTATATCCCCTAACATTGCTAAACTTGCAGATACACCACCCATAGTTGGATTAGTTAATACTGAAATATATGGAATATTATGATCTTGTAACTTTGCCAATGCAGCACTTGTTTTTGCCATTTGCATAAGAGAAAACAAAGCTTCTTGCATGCGAGCTCCTCCGCTTGCTGAAAAACATACAAAAGGACAATTATCTTTTAATGCTTGTTTTATAGCACAAACAAATCTAGCACCAACCACAGAAGCCATTGATCCACCCATAAAAAAAAATTCAAAAGCTGCTACAATAATAGTCATTTTTTTTAATTTACCTTTCATAACAACTATAGCTTCTTTTTCTCCAGTTTTTTTTTGTGTTATAGAAATTCTATCTTTATATTTTTTTAAATCTTTAAAATTAAGTATATCTTTTGGTTCAAATTTAGTTCCTAATTCTATCATCGAATTTTTATCAAGAAACTTTTCTAATCTGTATCGAGCATAAATATGCATATGATAATCACATTTTGGACATACTGATAAATTACGCTTTAATTCATCATTATATAATACTTGTTTACAATGCTCACATTTTACCCAAAGACCTTCTGGGATATTAATTTTACTAGATTGTGTTGAATTGTTTTTTTTTAAAATTTTTTTAATCCAGCTCATAAATAACACCTATTTATATATTTAATATATTCAAATTAACTAAAATTAATATATAAAATTTATTTTTTTTATAAAATTTTTTTTAAAAAAATTAATAATTATAAAAACAAAACAACATAAATAATTAAACAATAATATTTAAAACATTAAAATAATAAAATTATTTTTTATTTTAAATAAAAAAATTTTTTAAAAAAAATACAGATTCAATTATATTTTTAGGTAATTTAAATTTTTCTGGATATTCAACATTAACTAAATATAAACCTTCAGGTTTTGCTGTAGATGCACATTTTTTTCTATCCTTTAATTTAATTAATTTATTTATCCAATTTATACTTTTATTACAACTACCAATTTCTAATAAACAACCAACAATATTTCTAACCATATGATAAAAAAACGCATTAGCTTTTATATCAATAATAATATAACTACCATAACGATTAACATTAGCATAT
Organism: Candidatus Providencia siddallii; assembly: GCF_964026685.1. NCBI lineage: Bacteria > Pseudomonadati > Pseudomonadota > Gammaproteobacteria > Enterobacterales > Morganellaceae > Providencia > Candidatus Providencia siddallii. Next base: position 179,586 of record NZ_OZ034688.1, on the reverse strand, counting down.
AATATATTACGATAAGAACTTTTAGATTGACATTTAACAGATTTAAAAGAAGAAAAATCTTGTTCACCAATTAAATATTGAGCTGCTTCATGCATTAATTTTTCATTTAATTTAAAATAATAATGTGTTACTTTATTAAATAAAATTGCAGGTCTAGACCGTTCATTAAAAATTATATAACAATATCTACGAGCAATTGCATTGTAACGCGAATGAAAATCTTTATCTACAAATTTACACCAGCGAACACTTATATCATTAGGTAAATAAGTATTTACACCAATAACCCATGATATTTCTTTACGTATTACTGTAGTTTCAAAATGTATAACTTGTCCTAATGCATGAACACCTGCATCAGTTCGTCCTGCACAAAAAACAACAATTGACTCATTAGAAAATTTTGATAATGCTTTTTCAATATAACTTTGAATACTCTTAATGTTCTGTTGAATTTGCCAACCATGATAATTACTACCGTTATATTCAATTCCTAACGCTATTTTTTTAATATTATTAGACATTTATTTATATATTTATAATTTTATCAAAATATTTTTTAGTAAATAAAATTTGAATTATTATCTATTATATAAACAATAAAACATCAATATTATATAATCAAAAACATAAAAAATAAACAATAGTTATTTAACACAATGTTTTAATCATAAATGAATTCATAAAAATTATAAATTTTTATTTAAAACAAGCATTAAAACCTAGTTTATTAAGCAATATTGCCGTTTTTTGAAAATTACATTTTACTTTTAATGAAGACCATTCACGTCTTTCTTTATAATTTTTACGTAATTGATCAAATTCATTATTAATATCAGACACTAAACGTAAATTAGAATCATCACTTCGTACATCATAAACTAAATGAATTAATCGTTTTAATATTTCTTGTGTTAATTTACCATTAACCGTAATTTCATTAATAACACATTTTGGCGCTAACGACAACAAAGAAACCCGACGAAACGATCTATCAAAAAAATTGTTATAATCTTCATAAATTTTAATAGTTCCTCTTGTTTTACCTTCAAAAGTATATCCAGCTATATGTGAAGTACCTATACTAATTAAATTTAATAAATCAACATTAATTTTTGGTTCATATTCCCAAACATCTAAAACCACACTTATTTTTTTGCCTTTTATCAATAAAGATAATAAAGCTTTATTATCTATAAGTTCACCACGACTGGTATTAATTAATATTGCTCCATCACGTAAATTACTTAAATGTTCTAAATTCATCAAATGATATGTATTATATTTATCTGAAAGATTTAATGGTGCATGTAAAGTGATAATATCAGCTTGTTTTACTATATTAGATAATGAAACAAATTTTTTCGAATTTTCATTTACAGCACGAGGCGGATCGCATAAAATACACTTTATACCTAAAGATGTTAATCTTTTTAATAAAATTTTACCAATATTACCAACACCAACAATTCCGACTATTTTATCACATAAATTAAAATGTTGACGTTCAGCAAGAACTAATATTGATGAAAAAACATACTCTACAACAGCAATAGAATTACAACCAGGAGCAAAAGAAAAATAAATATTCATAGACTTTAATAATTGTATATCTATATGATCAATTCCAGATGTTGTTGTACCTATAAATTTAATTGATGTATTTTTTAACAAGATTTTATTCACTTTAGTAATAGATCGAATTATTAATGCATCAACATTAATAAGATCTTTTGATGAAATAATACGACCATAAAATTTTTTTACTTCGTCAAAATTACCAAATAATTGTTCTATACACGAAATATTTTCATCAATTAAAACTTTCATATAATTAATCCTAATTTTATTTTTATATATAATGCATTAATATTAATAATTATAATTAAATAATAAATTAATAAACGTTATTTAAATATAAACATTAAAAAAAATAAAATTAACAAAACATTTATATATTAATTTAACAATTATTTAAATTAATATATTTAACTAAAACTTAAATAATAGCAAAATATTATTTAAAATAAATTGACTATATTTTAAATAAAAATATAAAGTTATTAATATTAAAATATTAATAACTTTATATAAATTATTACAATTAAATATTATACATAACCAATTAATTATATAACAATGTAAAAAAATATAATTTTTATAAAAATAAAATTAATTTAATTTTAAAAAATAATTTTTAAAAATTAATATTTTTTTATTAAAAATAAATAAAATTTTTTATTAAAAAAATAAAAATTAAAATATTAATAAAAAAAATAAATTCATAAAAATAAAAAATAACTTTCATCAATTATAAAAATTAGACAAAACTAAAATGCCCGGACTCGGAATTGAACCAAGGACACGGGGATTTTCAGTCCCCTGCTCTACCTACTGAGCTATCCGGGCAAAAAAATACTATTAATATTAAACATATTTAAATTTACTAGTCAATAATAAATTTAAAAATAACTAAAAAACATATATTAATTTAAAATTGTTATATATATTTCTTTTGTGCATTATTTACTTTTATAAGATACCTACGAGATTCAGGTATAGGATGTTTAGTTGACAACATTTTATATACTTCACCAGGTTTTAATTTATTAATATATTGAGTAGCTTGTTTTTTATTATTATGAAACAAACGTAAAACACTACTTACACCACCATTATAAGCACTAATAACAGCATAACGATTAGAGATTTGATCTCTAATATCACCTAAATAACTTTTTTGTAAAATAGCCAAATAAGCCACACCTATATCTATATTTTTTTCAGGATCAAATAAATAACTTCGACTTGGTATACCTATTTTACCTTGAAAACGAAAAACATCTTTACCTGCAGAAGTAGGCATTATTTGCATTAATCCTAACGCATCAGAACTACTTACAGCATAAGGATTAAAACTTGATTCAACTTGCATAATTGCCAAAATAAGAGATTCATCAACACCATACTTAGCTGCAGATTTTTTTATATAATATAAATAATTATGTATACGTTTATCTAAATGATTTACAACCATATTAATTTTAGTAAACCATATTGTATTAAAACCAGATTTTCTATGACGTATTTTATTTTTTATTATATATTCAGCAAATTTTATAACATCTAATTTAGAATTAATATATTTACCACTATTATTAATTATTTGATCAAATAAAAATGGTTTTTTATTATAAAAAAGATCTAATTTATTAGAAAAAAAATTAAAAGAGCTTTTATAATCTCTCATCATTAATATATCAATTATAGCTTTTTTAATAGAATCCAAAGGATTTACTAATGAAATACTTTCAATAGTAATAACACCAATCTCAAAATTTATATGACTACGTGTGCGAAATTCGTTATCATATTTAACATAATCTTTTGGTCCAGCTATTAATACCTCTTTTCTACCCCAAATATTTTCGATATCATTAGCTAATTGTTCTATTAATATAGAAAAACCATTAGTATCTTTTATATATATATTCTTAAAATTATTTTTTTTATTATCAGCACAAGAAACAATAAACAACATCATTAACAATAATACAAATATTTTTTTCATAAAATCTATAATTTTAATAATATTATTTTAAAAATTATTTGTTTTAGATAAAAACCTATTTTTTTATTAATTAAAGATTAATATTTATATTTTTTATAACATCTGATTTTATTAAAATACATTATTAATAAAAACTTTAAATAAAACTAAAATTATTATTTTTTCATAAATTTATGACACCTATAACACATAAGTTTAAAACTTATCATTGTAAAATATATTAAAATAATAAAAAAATGATAATTATATATAATTAACTATTTATTTTTATAAAAAACAAATATTAAAATTAACATTATTAATATTTCTATTAAAACAATAAAATATTAATATACAATATTTTTTTTAAAATTTAAAATATTTTACATATATATAATTAAATACAATACATTTTATATAAAAACTATTAAATAAAATTAAATATGACAAACAAAATTAATTTACTAAATTATAAAAAAGAATGTATTACTAAAAATAAAATTCGTAGTTTTATTAATAGAAAAAAAAAATTAACAAAAAATCAAATATATATTTTAAATAACATATGAGAAGAAATAGAAATTAATTTTAATAAAAAACAATGTGATTTATCAAAAATATTTAATAATTTTAACGAAGTAATAATGGAAATTGGCTTTGGAATTGGAACATCTCTAATTGATATGGCAATTCAAAACCCTAAAAAAAATTTTTTAGGAATTGAAGTTTATAAACCTGGAATAGCCACTTGTTTAATGTTAATAAAAGAAAAAAATATAAAAAATTTAAAAATAATAAGATATGATGCAATTGATATATTAGATTTTATGATACCTAATAATAGTTTGTCAATAATTCAATTATTTTTTCCTGATCCATGACACAAAACTAAACATAACAAACGTCGTATTGTACAAATATCTTTTATAGAAAAAATTTATGCTAAATTAATAAATAATGGAGTATTTCATATGGCTACAGACTGAGAACCTTACGCTAAACATGTTATCTCAATTATGAAAAAAGTTAACTATTTTATTAACTTATCTAAATCAGGAAATTATGTTCCACGACCTAAAACAAGACCAAAAACAAAATTTGAAATAAAAGGAGAAAAATTAGGTCATAATATTTATGATTTAATGTTTAAAAAAATACAATAATAAATTATATTATGAACAATTTAAAATAATTATTATTATTAATAAAATTATATACTACTTACTATATTGATTATATATTATAAATTTAACTGATTTTATATAAAATAGTCATTGTTTTAAAATATCTATTTTAACATAAAATATTAATAGTAAATAAAAAATAATTTTCAAACTTTAATATTATTTAAACATTTTAATTTTAATAAAAAACTATTTTTTTTACATTTTATATAAATAATAAAATAATAATTTACTTTACTATAAAATAGCAATTTTATTACCAAACAGACTATTTAAAATAAAAAAAATAAAACAAAAATAATAAAAAACATTCATTTATTTTATAAAAAAACTAATATTTACAATTTATCATTTTTTTATTAAAAAAATAATTTTAAAGAATATATTAAAATAATTTAAAATTTGTTTTCCATTTCTTTTGATTTATCAATAACATTTTGCATTATTTTGCCAATTATTTGTTTGAAAGATCCATTATAAAATTCATTTAAAGCTTTTTCTGTAACACCGCCTTCTGACATAACTTTTTTACGTAATTCAGAAAAACAAATATCTTTTTGAAAAGAAGCAAATTTTAATGAACTATTAAATATATTAAAAATTAATTTACGAGATATTTTTTTATTATATCCTAGCTCCTCTGCTTTCTGTTGTATTGCTTCCATAAATAAAAATATATAAGCAGGTGAACTACCAGAAATTGCAGTGATATTATTTATTTCATGTTCTTCCTTACACCAAATAATATCCCCTATACTTTTCATTAGTTTTTCAATAAATATTTTATTTTCTTCAGTAATTATATTTTGTGTAAAAATGCCAATAATACCTTTACCAATAAATGATAATATACTTGGCATAATTCTAATTAAATTAATTTTATCATCAAAATATTCATTATATCGATTTACAGTAATACCAGCAGCAAGAGTTAATATAAGTTTTTTTCTATAATCAACTATTTTTCTTAATGATTTACAAACATATTCCATTACTTGCGGTTTTACCGCTAATATTATTACATCAGAATTTTTTACGGCTATATTATTATCATTAATACCAATAACATTATAATTTTCTACAATTTTATTACGTCTGCAATTATTAGGAGAAGAAATAGTTATCATTGATGATTTATATTTACCATATTTTACTATTCCAGAAACCATAGCATTTACTATATTACCTGAACCAATAAACGCAATTTTACGATATTTCACAATACACCTTTTTATTATCGAACACCAAAAATTCCTGTTCCAATACGAACAATAGTTGATCCACAATGAATAGCAGCTTTTATATCATTAGTCATCCCCATAGAAAGCGTATCAACTGTCGAATATTTATTTTTAAATATATTAAATATACATTTTACTTTATAAAAAGTATCATATTGTTTATTATAATCACTTTCAAAAGCAGGAATAACCATAAAACCTCTAAAAAGTAGATTAGGCATATTAATTATTTTTTCAACCAAATCATTTAAATTGTTTAATTTAACTCCAGATTTACTGTTTTCATTACTTATATTAATCTGAATTAATACATTTAATTTGGATTTATAATGTGATCTTTGACTATTTAAACGTTTAGCAATTTTTTCATTATCTAATGCATGAAACCAATCAAAATACTGCGCAATAATCTTTGTTTTATTCGTCTGCAGTGAACCTATAAAATGCCAAATTATTTTATCATTGTAAGAAAAATATTGAATTTTTTTAAAACCTTCAATAGCATAATTTTCCGCAAATTGATATTGTCCTGCTTTAATAGCATCTGAAATATTTTCACAAGATTTATACTTACTTACAGCTAATAAAGTTATTTCTTGCGGATTTCTATTAGATTCATATGCTGCAATACTTATTTTTTTTTTTATATTAATAATATTTTTTTCAATATTCATAATTATATTTAATTTTTTTAAAAATTAATAAAATTAACTTATCTTTAAAACATTTTAATAATACAATACATTAATTTAATTAATTATTTTTAATAAACCAACTTTCAAGTATTAAAACCGCTGAAATAGAATCAATTCTACCTTTATTTAAAGCTCGATATCCATTTTGTTCAAATAAAATAGATTTTGCTTCTATTGTAGTAAGTCTCTCATCATGTAAATCAACTTTTACACCAAAAAAAGTATAAATTTTATTAGCAAATTTACGTGATAAATTTGTCATCTTTTGTTCTGTTCCATCCATATTATATGGAATACCAACAATAATAGTTTGAGGTTGCCATTCTTTTATTAAAAATTCAATTTTTTCCCAACATCGTAATTTATTATTAAATTTTAATGACGGCAATGCATTACCAGTTTTAGTAATAGATTGTCCTACAGCAACACCAATACTTTTAGTTCCATAATCAAATGCTAACAAAGTTTTTAAAAGCATTAAGCATGTCCAAATTGTATTGACATAGTACTAATATTAATTCCTAATAACTTAGCAGCTGCTTTCCAACGTTCATTAATCGGTGTATCAAAAATTAATTGAGTATCTGCTTCAACAGTTAACCAACAATTTTCCATAATTTCTTTTTCTAATTGACCAGGTTCCCAACTTGAATAACCCAATGTAACCAAAGAATTTACTGGATGTTGTTCAGTACCTAACAATTCTAAAATATCTTTTGATGTAGTTACCATAATCTCATCATTTAAATGTAAACTAGAAGCAAAACCAGTAATTGGGGTATGTAAAATAAAACCATGTTCTTCAGCAACTGGACCGCCAGCAATAACAGGCTTTTCTAAATTTCTAATATTAATATTATATGAAATTCTAATTTCAAGTTTTTTTAACATATTGCTAACAGAAAAATTTTCAATCGATTTATTTATAATTAACCCCATAGCACCTTTTTCGTTATGTTTACATATATAAACAACTGATTGCTCAAAATAAGGATCAAGCAATGATGGCATTGCTATAAGAAAATGATTTTGTAAATTCAAGTTTTTTCTCCAGCTATGTGTTTTATTTAATTAATAAAAATTAAATTAAACTTAAGCTATCTATACAAATATATTTTATAATTCATTTTAAATTAACTTAAATATTTTTTAAATAATATTCAATAGAATTCATTATTTTTTTTATAATAAAAACATTATATTCAGATTCGATTTCACGAACGCATGTTGGGCTTGTTATATTAATTTCAGTTAATTTATCACCAATTATATCAAGACCTGCAAAAAACAAACCTTTTTCTTTTAATTTTGGTGCAACAATATTAGCAATCATTATATCACTTTTATTTAATAATCGTACTTCACCGTAACCACCAGCGGCTAAATTACAACGTGTTTCTCCATTAGCTGGTATACGAGCTAAACAATAAGGTATTGGTTTACCATCTACAATAAACACACGTTTATCACCTTCTTTTATAGAATGTAAAAATTTTTGCGCCATACAAAAACGTGAACCATATTTTGTTATAGTTTCTATAATTACATCAACATTGCAATCATTTTCCTTTAAACGAAAAATAGACATACCACCCATTTTATCAAGAACTTTTAATATAATATCACCATTTTTTTTATAAAAATCTTTTAATCTATTAGGATCACGAGTAACTAATGTATTTGGGATTAATTCAGAAAACCATAATGTAAATAATTTTTCATTGCAATCTCGTAAACTACTTGGTTTATTTACAACTAATGAACCAGCATATTCTGCTCTCTCTAAAATATAAGTCGCATAAATAAATTCAATATTAAAAGGAGGATCTTTACGCATCAAGATAACATTCAAATCACTTAAAGCAACATCTTGTTCACTATAAAAATTAAACCATTTTTTAATATTATCTTCTACGAAAATAATTTTAGTTAAAGCTCTAGCTTCTCCTTTATTTAAATAAATATCATTTATTTCCATATAATGAATTTCATAACCACGATGTTGTGCTTCCAACATCATAGCAAAACTAGTATCTTTTTTTATTTTTATAGATTCTATTGGATCCATGATTATCCCAAGTTTAATCATTTTTTCTCCTTAAACAAAATTTTTCTAAAAAAATATTTTTTTAAATAAATAAAAAAATATTTTTTATTTAAAAAATTTGAACATTTCAACATTAAGAAATCTAAAATTCTTAACTATCAATAATTTTATTAAAAATAAATATATTACTAGATATAAAAACTAAATTTAAAAAAAATAAACTTTAATCAAACATAATATATTACTATTATTATATTTGATAACAAAATTATTATTTATTATTAATATTAAACTAAAATAGACTTTATTTTTGATTAAAATTTAAATATTAAAAAACAACCTTTTAAATTAACAATTTAACATTATTTTAAAACTATCAAGTATTTAACTTTAATAAACAAAATTAAATAAAATTATTTTTTTAAAAACTTTTCAATAAGAAAAAATAAAATTATTTTTTTAAAAACTAAAGATTATTTTTTATATTATATAAACATATATTTAAAAAATTATACATTTGTTTTTTATCATATTAATAAATAATTAATACTATATTATTTTCTAATAAAAAATAACTTAATAGCAGAATATATTTATTTCATATTAAACAACCAAATATATTAATATTTAAAAATATTAATTTAATTAAATAATTCATATTTAAAACAATTAATCATAATAAAAAACTTTTTATAAAATATTATCAATTAATAATGTTAATTTTAATATGCATTAAAATTAACATTATTAATTGATAAAATATCAAAATATATTTTATATATAATTTATGTAAAAAAATTACATTTTAAATTTTTTAAAATAAATATGTAGCATAAAATATTAAATTATCTTATAAAAATTTAAATTTTAAAAAATTAAATACATAATAATTCATTCAAACCCCAACGAGGACGAACAAATATACTTAAATCATCAATAAAACCATTCTTTATTCTAATTGAACCAACAAGTGCTATCATAGCAGCATTATCAGTACAAAATTCAGGACTAGAATAAAAAACTTCTACATTAATTTGTTTCATAACATTTTTTATTTTTATTCGCAATGAACTATTAGAACTTACGCCTCCTGATATAACTAAACGATTAATACCAGATTGTTTAATAGCTCGTTTACACTTTATAATAATTGTATCAATAACAGCATCTTCAAAACCTTTTGCAATATCAGATAAAGTTTGTTTATCATTAGAACTTTTATAAATTGTATTAGCAACAAAAGTTTTTAAACCTGAAAAACTAAAATCTAACCCTGGTTTTTTTGTCATTGGTCGAGGAAAAATAAAACGACCTGATATTCCTTGTTCAGCCATAATCGATAATAATCTACCACCAGGATATCCTAATCCTAATAATTTAGCTATTTTATCAAAAACTTCTCCAACTGAATCATCAAGTGATTCACCAAGTACTTCATATTTACCAATTTTAGTAACATTAATTATTTGTGTATGTCCACCAGATATAATTAACCCAAGAAACGGAAAATCAACTTTCTTTTTTTCCAACATAAAAGATAATAAATGACCTTCAATATGATGCACAGAAATAGATGGTATATTAAGAGAAAATGCCAAAGAACGACCAACTGTTGCTCCAACCATTAATGAACCAACAAGACCTGGACCAGCAGTATATGCAACAGCATCAATATCAGTTATATTCAAATTAGCTTCTTTTAATGTTTTTTTTATTAAAGGTACAATTTTACAAATATGATCACGAGATGCTAATTCAGGAACAACACCATTATAACAAGAATGAATTTTAATTTGACTATGCAACTGATTAGATAAAATTCCAATATTATCATCATAAATTGAAATACCAGTATCATCACATGATGTTTCAATACCTAAAACACGCATTATAATATCCTTAATTTTAAATTTTTATAAAAATTTATTTACATTATAAATAAAATTATAATTTACAATTCAAAATTGTAAATTATAATTACATCTTTTACTCACATATAAAACTTTACAATCAAATGTTTTTTAAAGTAAAATTTTAAATATAAAAAAAATAAATAAAATTTTGTTAAGAGGTTAACATGCCAGTAATAAAAGTACGAGAAAACGAACCATTTGATATTGCATTAAGACGTTTTAAACGTTCTTGTGAAAAAGCAGGAATTTTAGCTGAAATACGTAAACGAGAATTTTATGAAAAGCCGACAACTGAACGAAAACGTGCTAAAGCTTCAGCAATTGAACGACATATAAAAAAATTATCTCGTGAAAATGCTAGAAGAACACGACTTTATTAATCATTTAAAATTAAAATAATAAAACAATATGCATTTAAAAAAATAATAATTAGAATATTATGATAACTAAAATTAAATCTTAAAAAATTATGATTGGACAAATTCCACATTCATTCATAAATGAATTATTAACGAAAACAAATATAATAAATCTTATTAATTCAAAAATACCATTAAAAAAAAAAGGTAAGAACTATAATGCTTTTTGTCCTTTTCATAATGAAAAAACCCCATCATTTTTTGTAAATAAAAAAAAACAAATTTATCATTGTTTTGGTTGTGGTGTTCATGGAAATGCAATAGATTTTTTAATAAATTATAACAAACTTAATTTTGTTGAAGCAATTGAAGAATTATCATCGTTACATGGTATTAATTTAAAATATATAAAAGGAGAAAAAATAAACAAAACTATATTACATAAAAGAACAGAACTATATTACATTATGAAAAAAATTAATTATTTTTATCAAAATTCTTTAAAAAATACTTCAAGTAAAAAACTTAAAATTTATTTAAAAATTCGAGGTTTAACAAAAGAAATTATTGATTACTTTTCTATTGGATACGCACCTTTTGGTTGAAATAATTTATTAAATTTTTTAATTTTACACATAAAAAATTATAAATGTTTTAATGAAACCGGGATGTTTATACTAAACGATAATGGAAAAATATACGATAGATTCAGAGAACGAATTATATTTCCAATTCGAGATTATAATGGAAGAATAATTGCATTTGGTGGAAGAACATTAGATAATTCATCACCAAAATATTTAAATTCAGCAGAAACAAATATTTTTCATAAAAGACATCATCTTTTTGGATTATATGAAGCAATACAAAAAAAATATAAATTAGAAAAAATATTAATAGTTGAAGGATATATGGATGTAATTACACTAACAAAATACAATATTAATTATGCAGTATCATCTTTAGGAACATCAACAACTTATGAACAAATCAAACTTCTATTTCGTTTTACAAATACAATAATATATTGTTATGATGGAGATCAAGCTGGGAAAATAGCTGCTTGGAGAGCCTTAAAAAATTCACTTACATTTTTAAATGAGGAACGTAAATTAAATTTTATTTTTTTACCTAGTGGTGAAGATCCAGATTCATTAATACAAAAAGAAGGAAAAAAATCTTTTGAAAAACGAATTTTAACATCTAAAACATTTTCTAATTTTTTATTTGATACTCTTATATCAAAAACTAATTTAATCACACAAGATGATAAAATAAATTTCGCTAATATTACTCTTAATTTAATAAAAAAAATACCTAATAAAACTATGAGATTTTATATAACACAAAAATTAGGTTTTTATATTGGAATACCAGATATAACACAAGTAATTGCTATAACAAATAAAAAAAACAACATAAAAATCAATTATAAAACACCAAAATTCAAATTGACAACAATGCGAATACTTATAACACTATTATTACAAAACCCAATTTTTTCAAAATTAGTTCCATCTTTTAAAAAAAAAATATATACAGAAATCCCTGGGTTTTTATTATTTAAACAATTAGTTGATTTTTGCAATTCTCTTCCAGAAATAACAACAGGACAATTATTAGAAAAATATAGAAATAATAAATTATTAAAACTACTTGAAAAACTAGCATTTTGGAACGATATATGCACAGAAGAAACAGCAAAAAAATTATTTATAGATACATTAAATCATTTATTTAAAAATATTTTAAATAAACGTTTTGAATATTTAATGGCAAAAGAACGAACACAAAAACTTACATTTGATGAACGAAAAGAAGTTTATTCACTTATTCTTTTACAAACAAAAATAAATAAAAAAACTTTTAATATAAAAACTTAAAATATACTTTTTTATTGAATAATTTCATGTAAAATTAACACTTTTATCAATACTTTTAAACTATTTAATAAAAAATTTACATAAATTTTAAAATATGAATAAAATGGAATATAAGCAACAATCACAACTTAAGCTACTAGTGACAAAAGGAAAAGAACAAGGTTATTTAACTTATGCTGAAGTTAATGACCATCTTCCTGATGATATTATTGATTCTGATCAAATAGAAGATATAATACAAATTATTAACAATATGGGTATTCAAGTAATGGAAAAAGCACCAGATGCAGATGATTTTATTTTAACAGAAAATACATCAGATTCTAATGAAGATATAGCTGAAGCAGCTGCACAAGTTCTTTCTACACTTGAAAATGAAATTGGAAAAACAACAGATCCAGTACGAATGTATATGCGAGAAATGGGGACAGTTGAACTACTTACTAGAGAAGGCGAAATTGATATAGCAAAACGTATCGAAGAAGGAATTAATCAAGTTCAATGCTCAGTAGCAGAATACCCTAAAACTATTAGATATTTACTTGAACAATATGAACAAATTGAATCCGGAAAAAACCGTTTATCAGATTTAATTATAGGATTTATTAATTTAAATAATGATGAACATATTACACAAAATATACACCTTAATAATCAAGAACTATTAAATAAAAAAAATAAAAAAAACGATGAAGACAACGAAGATAATGAAGAAAATAATAATTGTGAATCTGATGAAGATAATATGATCGATCCTGAAATAGCTCATACAAAATTCTTAAATCTTCGAGAACAATATAAAAAAACACGTAAATATATTAAAATTTTTGGAAGACAAAACAAAAAAACAATAAATGCAATTGAAAAACTATCTGACATATTTAAAGAATTTAGATTAGTACCAAAACAATTTGATTATTTAGTTAACAATATGCGCATGATGATGGACCATATACGTTTTCAAGAACGAACTATAATGAAATTATGTGTTGATTTTTGCAAAATGCCGAAAAAAAAATTTATTTTATTATTTACAAATAATGAAACTAATGAAATTTGGTTAAAAACCGCAAAAAAAATGAATAAACCATGGTCTAAAAAATTATTAGAAGTTGAAAAAGAAATTTTATTTTGTTTACAAAATTTACGAAAAATAGAAGAAAAAACCGAATTACCAATTGAACACATTAAAGATATTAATCGTAGAATGTCCATTGGAGAAGCTAAAGCTAAACGTGCTAAAAAAGAAATGGTTGAAGCAAACTTACGATTAGTAATATCAATAGCAAAAAAATATACAAATCGAGGATTACAATTTTTAGATCTTATACAAGAAGGTAACATTGGATTAATGAAAGCAGTTGATAAATTTGAATATCGACGTGGATATAAATTTTCAACTTATGCAACTTGGTGGATAAGACAAGCCATCACAAGATCTGTTGCAGATCAAGCTCGTACTATTCGTATACCAGTCCACATGATTGAAACAATAAATAAATTAAATCGTATTTCTCGTCAAATGCTTCAAGAAACAGGAAGAGAACCTTCACCAGAAGAACTAGCTGAGCGAATGCTAATGTCAGAAGACAAAATACGAAAAGTATTAAAAATTGCTAAAGAACCAATTTCAATGGAAACACCAATTGGTGATGATGATGAATCACATTTAGGTGATTTTATTGAAGATACAACACTAGAATTACCTGTTGATTCTGCTACATCAGAAAGTTTGCGTTCAGCTACTAATGAAGTATTATCAGGATTAACAGCTCGCGAAGCAAAAGTATTAAGAATGCGCTTTGGTATTGATATGAACACTGATCATACGCTTGAAGAAGTTGGAAAACAATTTGATGTTACACGTGAACGAATTCGTCAAATTGAAGCAAAAGCACTACGTAAATTACGTCATCCAAGTCGATCAGAATTATTACGTAGTTTTCTAGATGAATAAATATAATTTATTTTATATTTATATAAAATATAAATTCTTAGTATCTTATTAATTTTTTAATATAGCATAATATTTTCTAATAAAAATATATTTTTATTAAATAAAAAACTTAAATTAATTATTTTATATCATAAATAAAACAATTTTATTGTAAATATTAATTTTTAATTTTAAATAATTTAAAATATTATTTTTGTAAATAATTAATAATCTAATCAATTTTTTTATATAATTTATATAATTGTAATAAATTATAAGTATTTTTTTTAAATTTAAAAAATAACATTTATTCAAAATATTTGATAACATATAAAATTATAAAAATACTATTTTATTACAATTTTTTTAATAATTAATTATTTATATAAAAATATATTAAATTATAAATATTTAGCCTTAATAAAATACTATAAATTTTTAAATAATTTTAAAATATTTTAAATTTTAAATTATTATATATTTTAATATATCAATAAAATTGGTTATTAATAAAATTAATTATTTTTAATTAATAAAATTTATTTAATTTAAATATATTTTTTAATATTTAATATTAAAAACTAAAATATATTTTTTTTAAAAACAATACCTTTAAATATTTTTCATAAAAAATATACAAAACGTTTTAATATCATTATTAATATATAATTTTATTAAAACTATTATTTTTTAGTATGTATTATTTTAAAAACCTAAAATAAAAAAATATAAAATAACGTTAATTTATTATAAAATAAAAATATTATTATAATAATTAATTATTATATATTACTCATATAATAATTTTTATTCTAAAAAACAATGAATTTTTTTAAAATACTATCTTATATAAATTTTTTATACATTTATATATATTAAAATACATATTAAATTACTAATTATGTTAAATAAAATATTACATTTATATGATAAATAAAAAATACATTTTTAATTAAAAATTTTTTAACGTTTATTATATTTTTATATAAATTATACTTTTTTACAAAAAAAATCAAAAGCTATTGCTTTAATATTAAAATATTAAAATAATAAAAATTAATAACTTAAAAAATATTTTTAATATTATTAAATAATTCTATAAAAATTCAATATATTTATAACGCATATTTTAAAAAACAAAACAAAATATACAAAATAATCATATTTTTTTTAAAAACATATAAATAATTTTATATATAAATATAAAAATAAAACTTAAATTTTTTAATATATTTAATAATTTCAAATATAAAATATACTTATATAAAAATTAACGACCAAAATACTTATCCCAATCTTTCCAAACTGGTTGCAATCCTTTTTTAATTAATACATTTATCATTTGTAACGCAGTACGATTATCATTAGGCAAAAATTGTTCTAATTCTGCACTTAATTTTGAATAACCTCCAGGCTGCGTTTTTGATCCTGCGCTTATATTATTAATTGCTATTGGAATAACATTATCTCTAAAAAAAGGAGATTCTCTTGTAGACAAAGATAATTCTACACTAGGAAACAATAAACGAAAAGCACATATTAATTGAACCAATTCTAATTCAGAAATTAATATTAAAGGATTAATTCCCCCAATACAAGGACGCAAACGCGGAAAAGAAATAGAATAACGAGTTTTTCAATAATATTTTTGCAGAAAAAATAAATGTTCAGCTAATATATAACAATCAGTTCGCCAATTATTTGAAAGTCCTAATAAAATCCCTAACCCTATTTTATCAATCCCTGCATTTCCAATGCGTTCAGGGGTATTCATACGCCAAAAAAAATCTTTTTTATTACCTTTTATATGATTATTTTTATATATTAAAGAATTATAAGTTTCTTGATAAATAATAACACCATCAACACCTATAACTCTAAGCTCCATATATTCATTAATACTTAATGGTTGAACTTCAATCATCAATGTACTAAAAAATTCTCTAACAATAGGTATTGTATGTCGAAAATAATTCATTCCAACTTTATTTTTATGTTCACCAGTAACTAATAATATACTATCAAAACCAATATCACGAATAAAATTACATTCGTTTATAACTTCAATATCATTAAGAATTTTTCGTTTAATATTATTTTTTGCAGAAAAACCACAATAAGTGCAATCATTATTACATAAATTTGATAAATATAATGGTAAATAAAAATTAATAGTATTACCAAATCTCTTGCGAGTTAATTGTTGAGCTTTGTTTGCTATTTCTTCAATAAAAAAACAAGCTGAAGGAGATAATAATGCCATAAAATCATCTAATGTTAATTCATCATTTAATAAAGCGTATTCAACATCTTTTACTGTTTTATTATTTATTTTTAATGTGATTTTATCCCAGTCAAAATTTTCAAAATATTCTCGAAAATTTTTATTCATTATTTTTTATTCCTAAAAAACTAGTTAATTGACTAGATGCTTCAGCTTTAATTTTTTCTTTTGGAATTCCACTTTTAAAAGCAAATTCTGCTGCTTGAACTGCTAACTTAAACGCTTTTGCCATTAAAATCGGTTGCTTAGAAACTGCTATTGCAGTATTTATTAATACAGCATCAGCACCAATCTCAATAGATTCCGCAGCATGACTTGGTACACCAATTCCTGCATCTATTATAACAGGAATATCAGCTTGTTTTATAATAATACGCAACATTTCTTTTGTAATTAATCCTTTATTTGTACCAATTGGAGAACCTAATGGCATTACAGCGGCACATCCAACTTCTTCCAAACGACGACATAAAACAGGATCAGCATTACAATAAGGAAGGACAACAAAATTTTTTTTTACTAATTCTTCTGCAGCTAATAAAGTTTCGATTGGATCTGGTAATAAATAACGTGCATCTGGATGTATTTCAAGTTTTACCCAATTAGTATTTAATGCTTCACGTGCTAAACACGCAGCTATAATAGCTTCCTGAGCATTTTTTGCACCAGACGTATTAGGTAATAATTTAACATTAATTTCTTGTAAAAAATCTAAAATATTATCATTTTTATAACTATCAAAACTAATACGTTTTATAGCTACTGTAACAAGTTGAGTTCCAGAAGATTTTATTGCTTCCTGCATTATTTTATAATTAGAAAATTTACCAGTTCCAATAAATAAACGGGATTTAAACATTATACCATCAATTTTTAACATTATAATTAACCACCAGAAATCACTTGAAATAATAATATGTTATCTTTATCATTTATAAAATAACAATTCCATTGATTTTTAGGAATAACTATTTTATTTACTGCAATTGCTGTTCCAAAAGTTTTTTGATTTAATAAAATTAATAAATCAGTAATTGTAATATGCTTATCAAATTCCATTAGTTGATCATTAATTATTACGTTCATTTTTTTCCTGGCACACTGGACATTTAAAAGAAATAGATAATTGAAGTTTATTCCATTTTTGTTGTTTAGCATCAAACAAAAATATTTTTCCACTTAAAACAGATGGAAAACCAATTAACAATTTAATAGTTTCTAACGCTTGCAATGACCCTATTATACCAACAACAGGTCCTAAAATACCAGACATACGACAATTTAATTCAATATCATCTTTATTAGGATAAAGACAAGCATAACATCCATAATTAAATGGTGGCTCAAGTATTATAAGTTGACCAGAAAACCCTATAGCGCTACCACTTACTAAAGTAGTTTTTGTCATAACACAAACGGAATTGATATCATGACGTGTAATCATATTATCAGAACAATCAACAATTAAATCTACTTTTTTAGCTATAGATAATAATGATTCAAAAAATAATTTTTGATGTAAAATATTAATATTAATAAGAGGGTTTAATTCATATAACCTATTTGCAGCTAATTCAACTTTTGATTTAGAAATATTTTTTGTATCGTATAATATTTGTCTTTGTAAATTAGATAAATGTAAGTTATCATAATCAGCAATTCATAAATTACCTACACCTGCTCCTGCTAAATATAAAGAAACCGGTGAACCTAAACCACCTAAACCAACAATTAAAACTTTACTATTTTTTAATTTTTCTTGACCTTGAACATCAATATCATCAAGTAAAACCTGACGACTATAACGCATAAACTCATGATCAGTTAACATGATAAAACCTTATATATGACATTATATTTTATAATACATAAAATAATAAAATATTTTTTTATAATTTTTTATTTTCAATTAATTTTAATAAAGTCTTAGTAATATAATCCCAATTATTAACTTTTGTAATTGCACTAACTAAAGAAATACCTCCAACACCAGTAGATAAAACATCCAAAACTTTTTCTACAGAAATTCCTCCTATAGCAACAGTAGAATAATTTGATGTTGATTTAACCATTGTTTTTAATGTTTTTAATCCTTGAGGAAAAGATAACATCTTTTTAGTTTTAGTTGGAAAAATATGACCTATAGATATATATGATGGACATATATATTTTGCAATAATTAACTCATTTTTATTATGAGTTGAAATACCTAAACGCAAACCATTTTTATGAATCGTTAACAAATCAGAAACCAATAAATCTTCTTGACCTAAATGAACACCGTATGCACCATATTTTATGGCCAAATCATAATAATCATTAATAAATACAAATGCATTATATTTTTTTCCTAAAACTACAGCATTTTTTATATCATTTTTTAATTCTTCATTATTCTTATTTTTTATACGTAATTGAATAACTGAAACACCTATTCTTAATAAACGTTTTATTCATAAGACTGAATCAACTACAGGATAAAGACCTAGTTTTTTTTTAGTTTTTTTAAAAGGTGTTAAAGGTAATAAATTACCATTATATAATTTCTTCATAATATATATTATATATACTCATAACGAATTTTACTATGTTAAAATTAATCATAAAAATAAAAAACTAAAAATTAAATTTTATACAAAAAATTTAATTTTTTACATCTGATTGATCAGTTTTTTGTATATCTATAGAATTACGTATGTCCTTAGAAATTTTCATTGAACAAAATTTTGGTCCACACATAGAACAAAAATTAGCATTTTTTTTAGATTGCTGCGGTAATGTCTCATCATGATATTTTTTAGCTGTTTCAGGATCAATAGCAAGATTAAATTGATCTTCCCAACGAAACTCAAAACGTGCTTTTGAAATAGCATTATCACGTATTTGTGCTCCAGGATGTCCTTTAGCTAAATCAGCAGCATGTGCAGCAATCTTATATGCAATAAGTCCTTGTTTTACATCATCTTTATTAGGTAATCCTAAATGTTCTTTAGGTGTAACATAACATAACATCGAACAACCAAACCAACCAATCATTGCTGCTCCAATACCTGAACTAAAATGATCATACCCAGGAGAAATATCTGTTATCACTGGACCTAATGTATAAAATGGAGCGTTATAACAATACTTTAATTCTTCATCAATATTACGACGTATCATATGCATCGGTACATGCCCTGGTCCTTCAATCATTACTTGAATATCATATTTCCATGCTATTTTAGTTAATTCACCTAAAATTTTTAATTCAGAAAACTGTGCTTCATCATTAGCATCATAAACAGATCCAGGACGTAATCCATCTCCTAATGATAAAGAAACATCATAAGCAGCACAAATTTCACAAATTTCAACAAAATGTTGATATAAAAAATTTTCTTTTTTATTATATAAACACCATTTTGCCATAATAGAACCACCACGAGATACTATACCTGTAAGACGTTTACTAGTCATTTGAATAAATCTAAATAATACACCAGCATGTATTGTAAAATAATCAACACCTTGTTCTGCTTGTTCCAAAAGTACATCACGAAATATTTTCCATGTTAATTTTTCAGGTATACCATTAACTTTTTCTATTGCTTGATAAATTGGTACAGTTCCAACTGGAACAGGGCTATTACGTAAAATTAACTCACGAGTTTCATTTATATAACGCCCTGTGGATAAATCCATAACAGTATCAGCACCCCAATGTATTGACCAAATTAATTTTTCTACTTCTTCTTCAACAGAAGAAGTAATAGATGAATTTCCAATATTAGCATTTACTTTTACTAAAAAATTACATCCAATAATCATTGGTTCTGATTCAGGATGATTTATATTAGATGGCATAATCGCACGACCAGAAGCTATTTCTTCACGTACAAATTCAGGAGTAATATTTTCAGGTATACTTGAGTTAAAACTTTTTCCTATATGTTGTTTTAATAAATTTTTATTACGAATACGATCGCGACCCATATTTTCACGAATAGCAACAAATTCCATTTCTGGTGTAATTATACCTTTTCGTGCATAATGAATTTGAGTTACACATTTATTATTTTTTGCTTTTAATATTTGTTTGTAAACACTATTATTTAAACTTTTAGAACAATCATCAAAAAAATATTTCTCATTAAAATTAGAAATTAAATTTTTAAAAGATACAGTATCTTCGCGATCATTAATCCATTTTAATCGTATTTTTTTTAATCCATCACATATATTAATTTCTAAATTACCATCTCCATAAGCTCCAGAAGTATCATAAACAAAAATTGGTTCATTATCCTCAAAACGTAATTTTTTTTTATTTTTATTCACTAATGTTTGTGAAAGTTGAATCTCACGCATAGGAACTTTAATATCTTCAGTACTTCCTTTTAAATAAATACGTTTCGAATTAGGAAAATAAACCCCTAATATTTTTTTTATAAATTTTTTTGCAGCATCTCGTTGTTCATTACGGTTTTTTATAATTTTTTTTATAGAAATATCCTGTATTATATTTTTTGACATAACAATTTCCCTAAAAATTAAAAATTATAACTAATATAAGTAAAACACTTAACAAATTTATCCTAAAAAATTGATTATGTCTTTAGATGAAAATTAATAATATGTTTTTAATATTTTTAAATAGATTTCAATTTTCTTTAATAATACAAATATATTAAAAATTTTAACCTAAATATTTTTTTATAAATACTCAGACATTAATATTAATTATAATATCTTTCAAAAGATTCTCAAGTTTTTTTAATTTTTTTAAATTTATAGAATTAATCTAAAAATAATATATTTATATATCATCTAAAATTGTCTAGTATAAAACTAAATCTTTAAAATTATTAAATATTTTAAAAATTTAGTTTTATACTAGACAATTCTGTGTTAATATAAAAAAATAAAATAACATATTGTAAAATTATTAAATATTAAACAAACAGTTTTTTTAATATTTAAATAAGACATATACGTTTCTTTTAATATACTAATAGATTAATTATATTAATTTATTACTATTAACAATAAACTTAAAACTATTAAAATTTTTAAATATCTATTTATTAATATAATTTTGATAATTAATATTATATTTTTATTATTTTTTTTAAAATACATAAAAAACAACAAAATATATTTTTGTAAAATAAAAAATAAATGATTGATTCCAAAAATAAACTTACATATTCTTTAATTATTACAGGTCCTCCTTACGGAACACAAAAAGCATTAAGCGCTTATCATTTTGCAAATGCTCTTCTTCATAAAAAACATATATTAAAAACTATATTTTTTTATCAAGAAGGGGTTCTTAACGGAAACAAATTTATTTTCATGGATTCCAATGAGTTAAATTTAAATGAAGCATGGCAACAAATTGCAAAAAAATCAGGGTGTAAAATACAAATTTGTGGTTCTGCTTCATTACGAAGAGGTGTTATAAGTAAAGAACAATCACTTTTATCAAACATTTATAATTTAGCAGATAATTTTACAATTACAGGATTAATAAGTTTTGCAGAAGCTATTTTAAATTCTGATAGAACAATACAATTTTAAAAAAATATGAAAAAAATCGCATTCGTTTTTACAAGAGCACCACATGGAAATTCTATTGGAAAAGAAGGACAAGATGCATTAATAGCTACATCTGAACTAACAAAAAAAATAAGTATTTTTTTTATTTCTGATGGTATTTATCAAATTTTAGACAATCAAAAACCTAATGATATACTTCTACGAGATTATATTACTACATTTAAAATATTTAAATTATATAAAATCCAAAATATATATCTTTGTACAGATTCTTTACAAGAAAGAGGATTTTTTAAAAATTCAAAATGGATTATAAAACCTCGTTTTATAAATTCTAAACAAATAAAAAATGAAATTTCATATTGCAAAATAATTATTACATTTTAGTTTTTTTATATAAATTTAATATTAATTTATCATGTTATATACATTATCAAGATCTCCGTATTACTGTGATTTTTCAAGTATCTTACGTTTAATAAATAAAGATGATTCAATATTGCTATTTCAAGATGGAGTCATTGCAGGAATTTCAAAAACAAATTTTTTTTTAGCATTACAAAAAACATGTGCAAAAATATATGCATTAAATGAAGATGTTAATGCTAGAGGATTACAAAAAAAAATATCTAAAAAAATTTTTTTTATATCATATATAGATTTTGTGAAATTAACTGAAATACATGAACAACAATTTGCTTTTTAATATAAAATTTTATACATATCTTGACAGATAAAATAATCAGACATAAAATCTAGAATCTTTTTGTAAAAATTACAATTTTAAAAAATATACACTTATTAGGAATATTATTACATAATGACCACTATTAACCAATTAGTACGTAAATCTCGTAATTCTAAAATTATTAAAAGCGACGTCCCTGCATTAGGATCTTGTCCACAAAAACGTGGAGTATGCACTCGTGTATATACAACTACACCTAAAAAACCAAATTCAGCTTTACGTAAAGTATGTCGTGTTCGTTTAACTAATGGATATGAAGTATCTTCATATATTGGAGGAGAAGGACATAATTTACAAGAACATTCAATAGTATTAATTCGAGGCGGTCGTGTAAAAGACTTACCAGGTGTTCGTTATCATACAATTCGAGGAGCATTAGATTGTGCAGGTGTAAAAAATCGTAAACAATCAAGATCTAAATATGGCACAAAAAAACCTAAAAAATAATTTTTAAAATAATTCTAAATAATTAAAAAACTATATTTTACGGAGTAAAATATTTTATGTCACGTCGTCGTATAATTAATCAACGTAAAATTCTTCCGGATCCAAAATTTGGTTCAGAATTACTAGCTAAATTTATAAATATCTTAATGATTAACGGAAAAAAATCTATTGCTGAAACAATCGTATACAAAGCACTAAAAAAATTATCTAAACATTCTAATAAAAATGAACTTGATGCATTTGAAATAGCATTAGATAATGTAAGACCAACTGTAGAAGTAAAAGCACGAAGAGTTGGGGGTTCAACTTATCAAGTTCCAGTCGAAGTTCGACAAACACGTCGTAATACATTAGCAATGCGTTGGATAATTAATGCTGCTCGCAAACGTAATGATAAGTCTATGTCTCTTAGATTATCTAATGAATTAACAGATGCTACAGAAAAAAAAGGATCTGCTGTAAAAAAACGTGAAGAAATTCATAAAATGGCAGAAGCTAATAAAGCATTCGCACATTATCGCTGGTAATAAATTCGTCATCGTAATTTTATAATTTTCTTAAAATTTTATTTATAGTATATTTTTTTAACAATCAATTAAATATATAACACAGAGGAAATAATGGCACGAAAAACACCTATAGAACATTATCGTAACATCGGAATTAGTGCACATATAGATGCAGGTAAAACAACAACAACTGAACGAATTTTATTTTATACTGGTGTAAACCATAAAATTGGTGAAACACATGATGGTTCTGCAACGATGGATTGGATGGATCAAGAACAAGAACGTGGTATAACAATAACATCTGCTGCAACTACTACTTTTTGGTCTGGAATGGCAAAACAATTTAAACCACATCGTATAAATATTATTGATACACCAGGACATGTTGATTTTACAATAGAAGTTGAACGATCAATGCGTATTTTAGATGGTGTAGTAATGGTTTATTGCGCCGTAGGTGGTGTACAACCTCAATCCGAAACAGTATGGAGACAAGCTAATAAATACAAAGTTCCTAGAATAGCCTTTGTTAATAAAATGGATAGAATCGGTGCAAATTTTTTAAGAGTTATAGAACAATTAAAAACTCGTTTAGGATCAAATCCTGTACCATTACAAATTCCAATTGGATCAGAAAATACATTTACTGGTGTTGTAGATTTAATAAAAATGAAAGCAATTAAATGGAATAATAAAGACCAAGGAGTTACATTTAAATATGAAGATATACCTACAAGTTTAAAAAAAGATGCAAAAGAATGGAATAATAAACTTATTGAATCAGCTGCAGAAAATTCTGAAGAATTAATGGAAAAATACTTAAATGGCGAAAAACTAACCGAAAATGAAATTAAAAACGCTTTGCGAAAACGAGTTATTGCAAATGAAATTATAGTAGTAACTTGTGGTTCTGCGTTTAAAAATAAAGGTGTTCAAGCTGTACTAGATGCAATTATTGAATACTTACCTGCTCCTACAGACATACCTGCAATTAAAGGAATTATCGATAATGGTAAAGGAGAAAACACAAATACTAATAGACAAGCAAGCGATAATGAACATTTCTCATCTTTAGCATTTAAAATAGCAACAGATCCTTTTGTAGGTAATTTAACATTTTTTAGAGTATATTCAGGTATAATTAATTCAGGAGATACCATATTAAATCCAATTAAATCAAAAAAAGAACGATTTGGACGTATTGTTCAAATGCATGCTAATAAAAGAGAAGAATTAAAAGAAGTTCGTGCTGGAGATATAGCTGCTGCCATTGGATTAAAAGATGTTACTACTGGAGATACTCTATGTTCAATTGAACATCCAATTATTCTTGAACAAATGGATTTTCCAGAACCAGTAATTTCTGTTTCAATTGAACCTAAAACTAAAGCTGATCAAGAAAAAATGAGTATTGCATTAAGACGACTAGCTCAAGAAGATCCATCATTTAAAGTTTCAAGTAATAACGAAACAAACCAAACAATAATCGCTGGAATGGGAGAATTACATTTAGATATTCTAGTTGAACGTATGCGTAGAGAATTTAAAGTTGAAGCAAACGTTGGTAAACCACAAGTTTCTTATCGTGAAGCAATTACCATTAAAGTAAATAATATAGAAGGAAAACATGCAAAACAAACTGGTGGGCGAGGACAATATGGTCATGTTGTTATTGATATTTTCCCATTAAACAAAAAAGATAAAAATGGGGAAAATATAGATTATGAATTTATAAATGAAATTAAAGGAGGTGTAATTCCTGGTGAATTTATAAATGCTATTGACAAAGGAATTCAAGAACAATTAAAATCTGGTCCATTAGCAAATTACCCAGTTGTAAATATTGGCGTTCGTCTACATTTTGGTTCTTATCATGAAGTTGATTCATCTGAAATAGCTTTTAAAATTGCAGCATCCATTGCTTTTAAAAATGGATTTAAAAAAGCTAAACCTATTCTTCTAGAACCTATTATGAAAGTCGAAGTAGAAACCCCAGAAGATTATATTGGAGATGTAATTGGAGATCTTAATAGAAGAAGAGGTATAATTGAAGGAATGAGTGATTTACATATGTGTAAACTTGTTCATGCGCAAGTACCATTATCAGAAATGTTTGGTTATGCAACAGACCTAAGATCTCAAACTCAAGGCAGAGCTTCGTTTTCTATGGAATTTATAAAATATAATGAAACACCAAATAATATTGCACAATCTATTTTTGAAGAAAGAAAAATTAACTAATTTTCAATAAGATTTTTATAATAAAAAAACTTATCATAAATTTATTCTAAAATATACCAATATTTTTTAATTTTATAATTTTTTTAAAAAATATATTGTTTTCTAAAAAAATATTAATAAAAAACTTCTTAAAAGATATTAATTATGTATCAAAACAATGAAAATCAAAAAAATAAAAATAATATAGAAATATTTAAATGGGGTATAGTTTTTATTTTATTAATTATAGCAATTATTGGAAACTATTATTTCCGTAAATATAATTTAATAATAAGATTTTTTGTAATTATAAGTTTAATATTACTTTCAGGTATTATAGCTTTATGGACAAAAAAAGGAAAAAAAATATTAGAATTTACAAAAGAATCATTTATAGAAATAAAAAAGGTAATTTGGCCAACTAAACAAGAAACATTACAAATTACTTTAGTTGTCGCTATAGTAACAACTATTATGTCACTAATCCTTTGGGGTTTAGATAGTATATTAGTAAGATTTATTTCATTTATTACAAATATAAAGTTATTTTAAACATATTATATTTATAATAAATACAATAAATATTAATTATTATCTAAAACAAATCCAAACAAATATTTAAGATTAAATTTATATTTACTTTACACTATATTTATATATAATAAAAATATACTTAAATATTCTATAAAAAAAAATAAAATATTTAAATGAATATTTTCATATAAAAAAACTATAATATACTATTAAATAATCAATGTAATTTTATTTATTTTTTTTAAAAAATTATCAAAAATTATATAAAATATAACTATAAAACTACTAAATACATTAATTGTTTTCAATAATAATATATCATCATTTTATATATTAAAAAACATTTAATCCTATAAATAATTAAAAATTGTGAAAATTAAAAAACAAATGACCAAATTAACTAAACGAATGCAAAACATAAATGAAAAAATTGATAAAACTAAACAATACAACATAGATGAAGCTATATGCCTTTTAAAAGAAATATCTACAGTAAAATTCATAGAAAGTATAGATGTAGCTATTAATTTAGGAATAGACCCACGAAAATCAAATCAAAATATTAGAGGTACAATAATATTACCACATGGCACTGGACGCAAAATTAATGTTGCAGTATTTGCACAAGGTAAAAATGCAGAAGAAGCTAAAATTGCAGGAGCAGATTTAATTGGGATGGAAGATATAATAGATACAATCAAAAACGAAAAAATAAAATTTGATGTAGTTATTGCTTCTCCTGAAGCAATACATGTAGTTAGCAAAATAGGACAATTTTTAGGACCTCGCGGTCTTATGCCTAACCCTAAATTTGGAACTGTAACTACTAATATTTTTAATGCAGTAAAAAATGCTAAATCAGGACAAATTCGCTATAAAAATGATAAAAATGGAATTATACATACAAGTATAGGTAAAATTAATTTTAGCGTAAATAATCTAAAAGAAAATTTAAAAACACTATTAAATAATTTAAAAAAAGAAAAACCAAACACATCAAAAGGAATTTTTATTAAAAAAATAACTTTATCTAGTACTATGACTACAAGCCTTATTATAAATCAAACAAGTTTATTAATATAATCAATAATTGATACATAACATTATTTTTAATAATACTTTACATTTATATTATTTTGTATAAAATCTAGTTAAAATAAAATAATAAATTATTATTAATAAATTAATATTAAAACATAGAATATTGTATTCTACATAACAACATATAAAATAATTATATATTGATATTTTGTTTTTTTTTATTTTAAAAACAAAATATCAATATATAATTATAATATTCAATATTACACACTAATACATTAATCAATAATATTATATACTAATCCAGGAGTAATATAGTGCCATTAAATCTTCAAGATAAAAAAAACATTATTGATAAACTTAATAAAATTGCTAAAAAAGCTATGTCTGCTGTCATTGCTGACCCGAGAGGGATAAGTTCAGTTAAATTAACTGAACTCCGTAAAATAGGACGTAAAACTAATGTTTACATACGTGTTGTTCGTAATACGTTAATTCGTATAGCAATAAAAAAAACTAATTATGAAATTTTAGATAAATTTTTTACTGGTCCAACATTAATTGCTTTTTCTAATAAACATCCTAATGCCGCTGCTCGTGTATGCAAAGAATTTGAAAAAATAGATCCATTATTTAAAATAAAAGTTGCTGCATTTGAAAAAAAAATAATTAAAGCTGAAGATATCGAAACTTTAGCATCTATTCCAACTTTTGAAGAATCAATTACAATTTTAATATTAACAATTAAAGAAGCCGCTTTTGGTAAAATAATTCGTACTATTGTTGCTTTACAAAAAACAAAAAACTAAATACGATAATTAACTTTTAATATTATTAATATGTATGAATTTTAGGAAAAATTTTGTTATGTCTATTACTAAAAACCAGATACTTGATACACTTTCAGAAATGTCTATTACAGATATTACTGAATTAATTAATATGATGGAAAAAAAATTTGGTGTTTCAACTTCTTTACCTATGAATACTATTCAAAACACTACTGAAGTCATTGAAGAAAAAACTGAATTTAATGTTATATTAACATCTATTGGAAACAATAAAGTTGCAGTTATAAAAGCAGTTCGTAGTGCGACTGGATTTGGCCTTAAAGAAGCCAAAGATATAGTTGAATCTGCACCAGTTACTATAAAAGAAGGAATAAATAAAAAAGAAGCTGAAAATCTTAAAAAATCTTTAGAGGATTCAGGTGCTTCTGTTGAACTTAAATAAAATAAAATAAATCTTATAAAAACTGGTAGTTCACTTTACCAGTTTTTTAAATTTATTAATATTAATTATTTTTATAAAAAACTTCACATACTTAAATATAAATAAAAAAAACAAATTAAAATAAAATTATTACTATATATTATATAAAAATGTAAAAATTTTTTATAAAAATTAACTTTTAATTTATTAATTAATAATTAAATTTACTGTAATTAAAAAATAAATAATAAAAAATTTATATTTATACAAATACTATACATTAATTCTTATAATTCTAATTATTTTATTTTTTTAAACAACTAAAACATCTATTATAACTAATGTTTAATAAAACTAATATTTATATATTATATAATATATTCTATTTTTTCAATATATTCTAAAAATATAATTTTAAATTATTAAAAATTATTTTTAATAAAAAAAGTAACTATAAAATTATAATAATAAAAAACAATAAAATATTATTTTTATCACAAAAATTTAAACACATAAAAATATATTTTATGATAATTCTGCAATAATTTTATTGAGGTTTTTATCAATGTCAGATTCATATAAAAAACGTTGGTATGTCATTCAAACTTTTTCTGGTTTTGAAAGTCGAGTAGCTCAATCTTTACAAGAATATATAAAAATTCATTATATGGAAAATTACTTTGGTGAAATACTTGTGCCAACAGAAGAAGTTGTTGAAATTCGTAGTGGTCAACGACGTAAAAGTGAACGTAAATTTTTTCCTGGTTATGTTTTAGTACAAATGATTATGAATGATAATTCTTGGTATTTAGTGCGTAGTGTACCACGTGTTATGGGATTTATAGGAGGAACATCTGACAAACCAGCACCAATTAGTGATAAAGAAGTTGATTTAATTACAAATAGATTACAAAAAGCCGGAGATAAACCTCGACCAAAAATATTATTTGAACCTGGTGAAATTATTCGAGTTAGTGAAGGACCTTTTGTTGATTTTAATGGTGTTGTTGAAGAAATAGATTATGAAAAAAGTCGTTTAAAAGTGTCTATTTCAATTTTTGGGCGAGCTACTACTGTAGAATTAAATTTTAGTCAAATAGAAAAAACCTAATTTTTAATAAAAACTAACTTGCAAAAAAATTTTAATTTTATTATAGTTTTAAGCTTTTATAATTACTTATTCAAAGATATTTAAAATTCAATCACTATATTTTAATAAATTATAGAGAATATATTTATGGCAAAAAAAATACAAACATATATAAAACTACAAGTTGCAGCTGGTATGGCAAACCCAAGTCCACCTGTTGGACCAGCATTAGGACAACAAGGAATAAATATTATGGATTTTTGCAAAACATTCAACAGCAAAACAAACACACTTGAAAAAGGAATACCAATACCTGTTATAATTACAGTTTTCACTGATAAAACATTTACTTTTATAACAAAAACTCCACCTACAACATTTTTACTTAAAAAAATAGCTGGTATAAAATCAGGTTCAGGAAAACCAAATAAAGAAAAAATTGGAAAAATAACATACGAACAAATTCAAACAATAGCTAAAATAAAATATCCAGATATGACTGGATCTGATATCAATGCAATAATACGATCAATTAAAGGAACTGCTAATTCTATGGGGTTAATTGTAGAAAATTAATAAAACAACATTTTTAAAATTTAATAAGTTTAAAAATTTTATTTTTTATAAAAAATATAGATAATAAAAATATTTCATTAAATTTTAATTATCATTTATATAAAAAAATTTTATAAAAAAAATATATATTTTATAAAATATATAAAAATAAAAAAATAAAATTACATTTCACGAATATTAGTAAAAAATATAAAAATATTAAGCAAATAAAATATTTTAATAAATTAAAAAAACTAAATTAAATTTATCAATATACTGTGATAAATATTAGTATTTTTACTATATTAATATTAATCGCCTTCCAAAACTTTATTTAATTTTTAAATAAATTAATTTGTTATATTTTAAATAATTATTGCTATATCAATAACAAATGTAAAAACTAATTTAAAATAAATAATAATATTTTAAAAAAATATTATTATTTTTATATCTAAAATAAACGTAATATTTACTAATATTATAAACTTTTAAAAACTAAATAAACGATCTGAGGAAGCTTATGGTTTATTCATATACCGAAAAAAAACGTATTCGTAAAGATTTTGGTAAACGTCCACAAGTTTTAAATATACCTTATCTACTCTCTATACAACTTAATTCATTTCAAAAGTTTATAGAAAAAGATCCAAATGGTAAAAATGGATTAGAATCAGCTTTTCGTTCTATATTTCCAATAAAAAGTTATAGCGGAAATGCTGAATTAGAATATATAAATTACCGTTTAGGAACTTCTTCATTTGACGTAAAAGAATGTAAAATTCGTGGTATAACGTACTCAGTTCCACTTCGTGCTAAATTACGTCTTATCACTTACGAACGCGAATCACAAGAAAATAATGTAAAAAATATAAAAGAACAAGAAGTGTATATGGGCGAAATTCCACTTATGACTAAAAATGGAACTTTTATAATAAACGGGATAGAACGTGTAATTGTATCTCAATTACACCGTAGTCCAGGAGTATTTTTTGATAGCGATAAAGGAAAAACACATTCATCTGGTAAAGTTTTATATAATGCACGAATTATTCCTTATCGTGGATCTTGGCTTGATTTTGAATTTGATCAAAAAGATAATTTATTTATTCGTATAGATCGTCGTAGAAAATTACCTGCAACTATTATTTTACGTGCAATGAACTATAACACAGAAGAAATATTAAATTTATTTTTTGAAAAAACAATATTTCATTTGCATAATAATAAAATTATAATGTCTCTTATTCCTAAACAACTAAGAGGTGAAACTATTTTTTTTGATATTAAAAAAAATAATAAAATTTAT
The DNA here is from genome assembly GCF_964026685.1 of Candidatus Providencia siddallii. Classification (NCBI taxonomy): domain Bacteria; kingdom Pseudomonadati; phylum Pseudomonadota; class Gammaproteobacteria; order Enterobacterales; family Morganellaceae; genus Providencia; species Candidatus Providencia siddallii. Next base: position 147,285 of record NZ_OZ034688.1, on the reverse strand, counting down.
ATTGAAAAAGGACGAAGAATTACTTCACAGCATATTAAATTATTAGAAAAAGAAAAAATTGATAATATTGAAATTCCTATGGAATATATTATCGGTAAAACAATATCAAAAGATTATATCAATAAAAATACAGGAAAATTAATATGTCAAGCAAACACTAGACTTTCATCTGACATATTAACAAATTTATACCAATCTGGTCATAACATAATTGAAACATTATTTATTAATGAATTAGATCATGGACCATATATATCTGAAACATTACGAATTGATTCTACTAACGATCGATTAAATGCATTAGTAGAAATTTATCGAATGATGCGCCCTGGAGAACCTCCAACACGTGAAGCAGCAGAAAACTTATTTGATAACTTATTTTTTTCTAAAGATCGTTATGATTTATCAGTTGTAGGAAGAATGAAATTTAATCGCTCATTAAATCGTAAAAAAATTGAAGGCTCAAGTGTTTTAAATAAAGAAGATATTATCGATGTTATGCGAAAACTAATAGATAACCGTAATGGAAAAGGAGAAATAGACGATATTGATCATTTAGGAAATAGAAGAATCCGTTCTGTTGGTGAGATGGTTGAAAATCAATTTCGAATAGGTTTAATTCGTGTTGAACGATCAGTAAAAGAACGATTATCTCTAGGTGATTTAAATATATTAATGCCACAAGATATAATCAATGCAAAACCTATATCTGCAGCAATAAAAGAATTTTTTTGTTCTAGCCAATTATCTCAATTTATGGATCAAAATAATCCGTTATCTGAAATTACTCATAAACGCCGTATATCAGCATTAGGCCCAGGTGGTTTAACTCGTGAACGTGCAGGTTTTGAAGTACGTGATGTACATCCTACTCATTATGGACGTTTATGTCCAATAGAAACACCTGAAGGTCCAAATATCGGTTTGATTAATTCTTTATCTATTTATGCGCAGACTAATAAACATGGTTTTTTAGAAACACCATACAGATTAGTACAAAATGGTATTGTGACAAATAAAATTCACTTTTTATCTGCAATTGAAGAAGGTAATTTTATTATAGCTCAAGCTAATACTGAATTAAGAGATAATGGTGCTTTTATAGAAGAACTTATAACTTGTAGACATAAAGGAGAATCAAGTTTATTTAATCCAGAACAAGTTGAATATATGGATGTTTCAACTCAACAAATTGTTTCTGTTGGTGCTGCACTTATTCCATTTCTTGAACATAATGATGCTAATAGAGCTTTAATGGGAGCAAATATGCAACGTCAAGCTGTCCCTACTTTAAAATCAGAAAAACCCTTAGTTGGAACAGGAATGGAACGTACAGTAGCAGTAGACTCTGGTGTAACAGTTATTGCAAAACGTGGTGGTATAGTTCAATATATTGACGCTTCTCGTATAGTTATAAAAGTAAACGAAATAGAAATGTTAAATTCTGAAGAAAGTGGAATTGATATATATAATTTAACAAAATATACTCGTTCCAATCAAAATACATGTATTAATCAAAAACCATGTGTATCATTAGGAGAAAAAATTAAACGTGATGATGTTTTAGCTGATGGACCTTCAACTGATCTTGGTGAATTAGCACTTGGACAAAATATGTGTGTAGCATTTATGCCATGGAATGGTTATAATTTTGAAGACTCTATTTTAATTTCTGAACGTATTGTTCAAGAAGACCGTTTTACAACAATCCATATTCAAGAACTTTCTTGTGTATCACGAGATACAAAATTAGGATCAGAAGAAATAACTGCAGATATTCCTAATGTAGGAGAAGCCGCTCTTTCTAAACTCGATGAAACTGGAATTGTTTATATAGGAGCTGAAGTTAAAGGTGGAGATATTTTAGTAGGAAAAGTAACTCCAAAAGGTGAAACACAATTAACACCTGAAGAAAAACTACTTCGTGCTATTTTTGGTGAAAAAGCATCAGATGTAAAAGATTCATCTCTAAGAGTTCCTAACGGTGTTTCTGGTACAGTTATTGATGTACAAATCTTTACTCGTGATGGAATAAAAAAAGATAAACGAGCATTAGAAATTGAAGAATCTCAATTACAAGATATCAAAAAAGACCTAACAGAAGAATTACGTATTTTTGAAATAGATCTATTTACACGTGTATATAATTTATTAATTAATGCTAAAATAGAAACAAAAAAATTAAACGAATTATCTAAAGAACAATGGCTAAATTTAACTTTAATCGATAAAAAAAAGCAAAATCAATTAAAACAACTTACTGAACAATATAACGATTTAAAATCTAAATTCGAAAAAAAATTAGATATAAAACGACGTAAAATAACACAAGGTGATGATTTAGCTCCAGGGATATTAAAAATTGTTAAAATTCATCTAGCTGTAAAACGTCAAATCCAACCAGGAGATAAAATGGCTGGCCGCCATGGAAACAAAGGTGTTATATCAAAAATTAATCCAATTGAAGATATGCCTTACGATAAAAACGGAAATACAGTAGACATAGTACTAAATCCACTAGGTGTACCATCTCGAATGAATATTGGACAAATTTTAGAAACACATTTAGGTATGGCAGCTAAAGGTATAGGAAATAAAATTAATACATTACTTAAAAATCAAAATGAAATTCATAAAATACGTAATTTTATTCAAAAAGCTTATAATATAGGTGAAGACTTACGTCAAAAAATTAATTTAAATTGTTTTTCTGATAACGAAATTTTACAACTAGCTAATAATTTAAAAAAAGGATTACCAATTGCAACACCAGTATTTGATGGTGCAAAAGAAAAAGAAATAAAAAAATTATTAGAACTTGGCGGATTACCAACTTCAGGACAAATTACATTATTCGATGGTCGCACTGGAGAAAAATTCGAACGTAAAGTTACTGTTGGTTATATGTATATGTTAAAATTAAATCATTTAGTTGATGATAAAATGCACGCTAGATCAACAGGTTCTTACAGCTTAGTAACTCAACAACCTCTTGGTGGACGAGCACAGTTTGGAGGACAACGTTTTGGAGAAATGGAAGTATGGGCATTAGAAGCATATGGGGCTTCTTATTCTCTTCAAGAAATGCTTACAGTAAAATCAGATGATGTTAACGGAAGAACAAAAATGTATAAAAACATAGTTGATGGAAACCATCAAATGGAACCAGGTATGCCAGAATCTTTTAATGTATTATTAAAAGAAATACGTTCACTTGGTATCAATATTGAATTAGAAGATAAATAATTTTTATATTAAATATAATTTTTATTTTTGAAATACCTATAACAAACTTTTATGTAAGTTAATTTTTACTACTTATCTAAATACAACTCCGACAGGAGCTATTTTGTGAAAGATCTAATAAAATTCCTGAAAACTCAAACTAAAATAGAAGAGTTTGATGCAATTAAAATTTCTTTAGCATCACCTGATGTAATCCGTTCATGGTCATTTGGTGAAGTTAAAAAACCAGAAACGATTAACTATCGCACATTTAAACCTGAACGTGACGGTCTTTTTTGTGCACGAATTTTTGGACCAATAAAAGATTATGAATGTTTATGTGGTAAATATAAACGTTTAAAACATAGAGGTGTAATCTGTGAAAAATGTGGTGTAGAAGTAACACAAACTAAAGTACGTCGTGAAAGAATGGGGCATATTGAACTTGCATCACCAACCGCACATATATGGTTTTTAAAATCACTACCATCCCGTATAGGTTTATTGCTTAATATGTCATTACGAGATATAGAACGTGTCTTATATTTTGAATCATATGTTGTAATCGAATCAGGTATGACAAATCTTGAACGTGGACAAATTTTAACAGAAGAACAATACTTGGATGCTTTAGAAGAATTTGGTGATGAATTTAACGCTAAAATGGGTGCTGAAGCAATTCAAAATTTATTAAAAAACATAGACCTTAATAATGAATGTATTATACTACGTGAAGAATTAAATCAAACTAATTCTGAAACCAAAAGAAATAAAATAACTAAACGTATTAAATTACTAGAATCATTTATACAGTCAGGAAATAAACCAGAATGGATGGTTTTAAATGTATTACCAATTTTACCACCAGATCTTCGTCCTTTGGTTCCTTTAGATGGCGGGAGATTTGCAACATCAGATTTAAATGATCTTTATCGTAGAGTAATTAATAGAAATAACAGACTTAAACGACTTTTAGAATTATCAGCTCCAGATATAATCGTTCGAAATGAAAAGCGTATGTTACAAGAAGCAGTTGATGCATTACTAGACAATGGACGTAGAGGTAGAGCAATTACCGGATCAAATAAAAGACCTTTAAAATCTTTAGCAGATATGATTAAAGGTAAACAAGGACGTTTTCGTCAAAATTTACTTGGTAAACGAGTTGATTATTCTGGTCGTTCTGTTATAACAGTAGGACCATATCTTAAATTACACCAATGTGGTCTACCTAAAAAAATGGCGCTTGAATTATTTAAACCATTCATATATGGTAAATTAGAAAAATGTGGTGTAGCAACAACAATTAAAGCTGCAAAAAAAATAGTAGAACGTGAAGAAGCAATAGTATGGGATATATTAGATGAAGTTATCAGAGAACATCCTGTTATGCTAAATAGAGCACCAACACTTCATCGATTAGGAATACAAGCTTTTGAGCCAATCTTAATTGAAGGAAAAGCTATACAATTACATCCTCTTGTATGTGCTGCATATAATGCTGATTTTGATGGTGATCAAATGGCAGTACATGTTCCTTTAACATTAGAAGCTCAATTAGAAGCACGAGCACTAATGATGTCTACAAACAATATTCTTTCTCCAGCAAGTGGAGAACCTATTATAGTACCATCACAAGATGTAGTCTTAGGCCTTTATTACATGACTCGTGAATGTATAAATGCAAAAGGCGAAGGTATGATATTATTAAATTCAAAAGAAGCAGAACGAGCTTATCGTTCTGGAAATGCTTCATTGCATGCAAAAGTAAAAGTGAAAATTACTGAAGAAATAAAAGATATAGAAGGTAATATTTCAATTAATACAAAATTAATTAATACTACTATTGGTCGCGCTATTTTATGGATGATAATACCAAAAGGTTTACCATACTCATTAATAAATCAAACATTAGGTAAAAAAAACATATCAAAAATGCTAAATACTTGTTATCGTATACTAGGATTAAAATCAACCGTTATTTTTGCCGATCAAATAATGTATACTGGTTTTACATATGCAGCACGTTCTGGAGTATCTGTTGGTATTGATGATATAGTTATTCCTGAAAAAAAACTTGAAATAATTACAGAAGCAGAAACAGAAATTGCAGAAATTCAAGAACAATTTCAATCTGGTCTTGTTACAGCTGGTGAACGTTATAATAAAGTTATTGATATTTGGACAGCAACAAACGAACGAGTAGCTAAAGTAATGATGAATAATTTATCTAGTGAAACAGTTATTAATAATAAAGGTAAAAAAGAACAACAGATTTCTTTTAATAATATTTTTATAATGGCTGATTCAGGAGCTCGTGGGTCTGCTGCACAAATTCGTCAATTAGCAGGTATGCGTGGACTTATGGCTAAACCGGATGGTTCGATTATTGAAACACCAATTACTGCTAATTTTCGTGAAGGATTAAATGTTTTACAATATTTTATTTCTACGCATGGTGCTAGAAAAGGACTTGCAGACACAGCATTAAAAACAGCAAATTCTGGATATCTAACTCGTCGTCTAGTTGATGTAGCTCAAGATTTAGTTGTTACCGAATATGATTGTGAAACACATGAAGGTATTTTAATGACTCCAATTATTGAAGGTGGTGACGTTAAAGAATCTCTACGAGAACGAGTACTTGGACGTGTAATTGTTGAAGATATTATGATAAAAGGAATAAAAAATATTTTAATAAAACGAAATACTCTTTTAAATGAAAAATGGTGTAATATATTAGAAGAAAACTCAATTAATAGTGTAAAAGTACGTTCAATTGTAAGCTGTGAAACTGATTTTGGTGTATGTGCTCACTGTTATGGTAGAGATTTAGCTAGAGGTCATATAATCAATAAAGGAGAATCTGTAGGAGTAATTGCAGCACAATCGATAGGTGAACCAGGAACACAATTGACAATGCGCACATTTCATATTGGCGGCGCAGCATCTAGAGCCGCAGCAGAATCTAGTATTCAAATACGTAATTCAGGCACATTAAGATTAATTAATGCTAAATTTGTAATCAATCGAGAAAACAAATTAATTATTACATCACGTAATAGTGAATTACGAATAATCGATAAATTTGGATGCACAAAAGAAAGTTATAAAATTCCTTATGGTTCACAAATAACAAAAATCAACGAATCTACAGTTAAAAACGGAGAAATTATTGCTAATTGGGATCCACATACAATGCCAATTATTAGCGAAGTATCTGGTATTATACGATTTTTTGATATGCTAGAAAACCAAACAATAATTCGTCAAACCGATGATTTAACTGGTTTATCTTCAATAGTTATTATAGATACTTCTGAACGAACAAGTGGTTGTAAAGATTTACGTCCTGCAATACATATTGTAAATATTAATGGAGATGATGTTGTTATTCCTAATACTGATATACCAGCTCATTATTTTTTACCAGGTAATACCATAATTCAATTAAATGATGGAGATATAGTTAATATTGGTGATACTTTAGCTAGAATTCCACAAGAATCTGTTGGAACCAAAGATATCACAGGGGGGTTACCACGAGTTGCAGATTTATTTGAAGCTCGTCGCCCAAAAGAACCAGCTATACTTGCTGAAATAAGTGGTGTTATTTCATTTGGTAAAGAAACAAAAGGAAAACGCCGTTTAATTATAACACCAATAAATAACTCTGAACCACATGAAGAAATGATTCATAAATGGAGACAATTAAATGTATTTGAAGGTGAAATTGTAGAACGTGGTGATGTAATTTCCGATGGTCCGGAATCTCCACATGATATTTTACGTTTAAGAGGAGTTCATGCAGTAACTCATTATATAACTAATGAAGTTCAAGAAGTTTATAGATTACAAGGTGTTAAAATTAACGATAAACATATTGAAGTAATTATTCGTCAAATGTTAAGAAAAGTTACTATTACAGATCCAGGTGATTCTGATTTTCTTAAAGGTGAACAAATCGAATTTTCTAGACTTAGAATTTCAAACCGAAAATTAATACAAGAAGGAAAAATTGAAGCTAAATTTAATCGTGATTTATTAGGAATTACTAAAGCATCATTGGCAACAGAATCTTTCATTTCTGCGGCATCCTTCCAAGAAACCACACGAGTATTAACAGAAGCTGCTGTATCTGGTAAAATAGATGAATTACGAGGTTTAAAAGAAAATGTTATAGTTGGACGTCTTATTCCTGCTGGAACAGGATTTTCATATCATAAAACTCGTATTCGCAAAAAAAATAAAAATTTTACTGAAAATTTACAAATTAGTGCCGACGAAGCATCAGCAAATTTATCTGAACTACTAAACGCAGAGTTTAATAAATAATTCGCTCAACCGGCGTCAAAAAAAAGGCGCCGGGAGATATTTTGTTATATTTTATTTAATAAAAAAATTCTTAAATTTTTTATAATTACAATTAAATAACATTTTTATAATATTTAAATTTTATTGATAAATTTAAAATTATTACATATTTTTTTATGAATTCTTTTAAGAAAACAACAAAAAAATGTTTTTTAAACAAAATTATAAAGTTTATCTATTTAAGCATGATTTTTATTTAAAATAATATTAATATTATTTTAATTTATTTTTTTATAAAATATTTAATATATTAATATTATTAAAAATTATAATTTTAAATTCAAATTATAAAATAATTAATAAAATCAACAATGTTAAATTATTTAAAATATCCATTGATTATTTATATTAAACATACATTTATATATAAATAATCAATTTAATATTTTTAATAGTTCATTATTAATTTCAAAAATACCACGAGAACTATCTATTTTAAAAAATTTAAGATTACCTTTTTTATCTTCATTTTGGAAATAACCTATTAAAGGTATAGTTAACTTATGATATTCAATTAGACGTTTACGAATAATATTTTCTTGATCATCATCACGAACAACTAATTCTTCACCTGTTATATCATCTTTATTTACATTTTTTGGTGGATTAAAAATTATATGATATATACGTCCAGATGACACATGTGTGCGACGACCAATAATACGATTAATAATAATTTCATCTGAAACAATTAACTCAAAAATATAATCAATTTTTATAAATGCTTCTTTCATTGCATTAGCTTGAAAAATAGTTCTAGGAAAACCATCAAATAAAAAACCATTACAACAATCATTTTCTTTTATTCTATTTTTAATCAAAGATATAACTAAATCATCATTAATTAATTTACCATTATTCATTAAATCATTAATATATAATCCCAATTTATTTCCAGATTTTATAACAGAACGAAGTATATTTCCAGTTGAAATATGAGGTATATTATATTTTTTACTAATAAAACTAGCTTGAGTTCCTTTACCAGTTCCAGGAGCGCCTAATAAAATAATACGCATTAATAATCTTCCTAAATACTATTAAAAAATATTTTTTATAAAAAAGAACAAAATTTAAAAAATTTTATAATAACTTATTTAATTTACGTATAAACAAATTAGGATCATCTAATGTACCGCGTTCCGCAAGTAATGCTTGACCAAAAAAAATATCTATCCAATCACTAAAAATATTTTCATCAATAACTTTTGAAGCTTTTTGAACAAGAGGATGATCTGGATTTATTTCAAGATTATATTTAATTTCTGGAACAGTTTGACCTACAGACATAAAAAGTTTTGCCATTTGAGTAGTCATTTCATTAACATCAGTAGTTACAACAGAAGGAGTATCAGTTAAACGATTAGTAAATTTAACATTTTTAACACGATCACCTAATATTTTTTTTGCACGTTCAATAAAAGAATCCAATTCTTTCTCTAAAATTTTTTGCTCTGTTTTTAAATTATCATTTGCTAATTTATCTAAAAACTCATCTGTTTTACTAATCGATTGAAAACGTTTTCCTTCAAAATCTTGCAAATAATTCATCATCCATTCATCTATACGATCAGATAATAATAAAACTTCAATACCTTTTTTATAAAACAATTCCAAATGAGGACTGCTTTTTGCGGAAACATAACTATCAGCAGTGATATAAAAAATATTTTTTTGTCCCTCAATCATACGACTAACATAATCATCTAAAGATACATTTTGTAAACTACTATTAGTATATGTAGAAGCAAAGCGTAATAATTTAGAAATAATTTTATTATTATTGATATCTTCTGCAGGACCTTCTTTAAAAACTACACCAAATTGTTGCCAAAAATTTTGATATTTTTCTAAATCATTTTTTGACATTTTTTCTAAAACTTGTAAAATTCGTTTTGTTATTGCATTTTTTAAATTACGAGATAAAACATTGTCTTGTAAAATTTCTCGAGATATATTTAAAGGTAAATCATTAGAATCTAATATCCCACGAATAAAACGTAAATAATTTGGTATAAATTCTTTTGCGTCATCCATAATAAAAACTCGTTGAACATATAATTTTAAACCATGCTGTTGATCACGATTCCACAAATCAAACGGGGCTTTTGAAGGAATATATAATAAAATTGTATATTCTTGTTTGCCTTCAACATGATTATGAGTCCAAGTTAATGGGGATGAATAATCGTGAGATATATGTTTATAAAATTCAATATATTCTTCATTTGAAATTTCAGTTTTATTACGAGTCCATAACGCTTTTGCTTGATTTATTTTTTCCCATGTTATTTGATGATCTTTTTCATTTTTAATCATAATTTCAACAGGTAATGAAATATGATCAGAATATTTATTAATTACTGAACGCAACTTCCAATCCTCTAAAAAATCTTTTTCAGATTCACGTAAATGCAAAATAATTTCAGTTCCACGGTCACATTTTTCAATATTAGCAACAGTATATTCTCCTTCCCCAGAAGATTTCCATACAACACCTTGATCTATAGAAGCATCTACAGAACGACTACGAACAGTAACATTATCAGCAACAATAAATGACGAATAAAATCCAACACCAAATTGACCTATCATTTTATTATTTTTTACTAAATCATTTTCTAAAGATTTTAAAAATGTTTTAGTACCTGATTTAGCAATAGTACCTAAATTATCAATAATTTCATCACGAGTCATACCTATACCATTATCACTGATAATTAAAGTACAATTATCTTTATCTATACTAATACGTACATGTAAATCACTATCATTCTCATATAATTCCGGTTTGGAAATTGCACGAAAACGTAATTTATCAGCAGCATCTGATGCATTTGAAATTAATTCACGTAAAAAAATTTCTTTATTTGAATAAAGAGAATGTATCATTAATTTAAGTAATTGTTTTATTTCAGACTGAAAACTAAGAGTTTCTTGTTTATTAACGTTCATTAATACCACCTTTTTTATATCTAATTAGATAAAAAACAGACAAAAATATTTTTAATATTTTATTAAATAACTTATATAAATATTTTATATTAACATAATAAATTAAAATGTTATTTTAAATCCAGGTGGTAAATTTATTCCATCCGAAACATCTGTCATTTTATCTTTTTGAGCTTTTTCAATACGACGAACTGCATCATTAAATGCTGCAGCAATCAAATCTTCTAATATATCTTTATCATCTTCTAATAAAGTAGGATCAATTTTTACACGATAACAATTATGTAATCCATTTATAACAATCTTAACCAAACCAGCTCCAGATTCACCTGTTACTTCTAAATTAGCAATTTCTTTATGAACTTTTTGCATTTTTTCTTGCATTTGTTTAGCTTGTTTCATTAAATCACTAAATCCACCTTTATTAAACATAATACTCTCTTATAATATATTGTTTATAATACTAAATATCAAAAAAATATTTTAAAATAATTTTTTTTATAAAACTATATTAATAATTTATTAATTTTATATTTTTTATTTTTAAAAACATTAAAAACTAAATAATAATCATTTTAATTTTTTTTAATACTTTTTTTAGAAAAAAAATTTAAAGCACGTAAAAATATCATTTCAATACCAATTTTTACATCAGGAGCATAAATTAATTCTTTTCTTCCTAATAATAATATTTGATAAAATAATTGTAAATCTTCTAATAAAACATTTTTTGCTATTTGTTTTAATCTCCATTCAGTAGATAAATTATCATTTTCATCAAAAGATGATAATTTCATTATAGAAATATAATGTAATTGAGATAATATTTTAAGTAACAAATTATCTAAATCAAATCCACGTGAATAAACTTGTTCAATTTGTTCCATTATAACAAAACTATCAGAACGGAATAAAGCTTCAATGATTATTATTGAATAATCATCATTTATTGTGCCAAACATTTCAGTTACAATGCTATATGTAATTTTTTTTTGTCCTAAAATAATAGCTTGATCAGTAAAACTTAAAGCATCTCTCATACTTCCATCTGCTGATGATGCTATCAATTGAATTGCATTTTTATCATATTCAATATTTTCATTATTAAGAATTAATTTAATTTTATTACTTATTTGTTTAATACTTAACGATTTAAGATTAAATTTTAAACATCTTGATAAAATAGTCAAAGGTACTTTTTGTGGTTCAGTAGTTGCAAACAAAAATTTAACATGCTTAGGTGGTTCTTCAAGAGTTTTTAATAATGCATTAAAACTATGACGTGATAACATATGAATTTCATCAATAAGATATATTTTAAAGCGTCCTTTTATTGGTGTGTATTGCACATTTTCTAATAATTCACGAATATCTTCTATTTTTGTACGAGATGCTGCATCAACTTCTATAAAATCAGCAAAGCTTCCTTGATCTATTTCAAGACAATTTATGCACTTACTACATGGATTAGATGTTATACCATTTATACAATTTAAACCTTTAACAAAAATTCTAGAAATAGTTGTTTTTCCTACTCCTCTCATTCCAGAAAAAATATAGCCATTATGAAAACGCATTTGTTCAAATGCATTAATAATTGCACTAGATACATGTTCTTGGCCTACTATTTCTTTAAAATTTTTAGGACGCCATTTTAATGCAAGTACTTGATAATTCATAAATATTTTATATTTGTATTTTTATTATTTTTAATTAAATTAATATTTTAATTAAAAATAATAACTTAATTTACTGATAACTTATTACTTTATTATGATAATAATCATATTATTTATAATTAGTAATAAAAATAACATTTTTTAATTTTTTTTAAAAATAAAATTAATGTACTATAAAATATACAAAAAATTCAATAAATTTTACATATTAAATTTTTTGTTAAAAATTAATATTAAATATTATAAAAAATATAATAAATAATCATAATATTTTTATATATTTAACATATAAAAATAATTACATTAAAAATATTATAATTAAGATACATATAAATAATATTTTTTTAAAAAAATAATAGATTTATGTCCAAAAAACCCAAGCAAATAAAGAAATAACAATAATACATGCTATATTTAATATAAAACCAACACGAACCATTTCTATTTGTTTTATATAACCAGAACCAAAAACTATTGCATTTGGAGGTGTAGCAACAGGAAGCATAAAAGCACAAGAAGCTCCAATACCAATAATCATTGTTAAAGTTACAACTGGCATATTCAATGACTTAGCAACAGTAAAAAAAATTGGTACAAGTAAAGCAGCACTAGCTGTATTACTTGTAAATTCTGTTAAAATAATAATAAAAGAAGTAACTGCTAAAATAATTATAAACCAATGACTATTACCAAACGTTACTTGCATCCAATTAGCCATAATTTTATTTGCGCCAGAAGATATTAAAACTGCGTTTAATGTTAAGCCTCCACCAAACAACATTAAAACACCCCATTCTGTGTTTTTTTGAATTTGTGTCCAATTAGCAACACCTGTAACAGTAATTAAAACAACTGAAACAATTGCTATAATAGTATCTAAATCTTTTATACCACCTAATAAATTACTAATAAAACTACTAATACTCCAACATATTATAACCAACAAAAAAATTATCATTGCAATAATACGTTTGTTATTCCATTTTAATCGTTCTAATTTTTGCTCAAAACGATATTTTAAATTTGGACGTAATATAATATACATTAAAAAAAATATTATAGGTAATAAAATTACCATTATAGGAACACCATATTTCATCCATGATAAAAAATCTAAACCTATTGCTGCAGCAGAAATAGCATTTGGTGGACTCCCAACTATAGTTCCTAAACCACCAATACTTGCACTATATGCAATACCTAATAAAACAAATATAAATGTATTTCGTTCTTTACTAACATCAAGATTTGATAAAATACCAAGTACTAATGGAAGCATCATTGAAGTAGTAGCAACATTACTAATCCACATTGAAAGTACTGCTGTTATACCAAATAATAAAAATACAGCAACAGATAATCGTCCACGTGCAACCAATAGTAAACGATTAGCTATTAATTTATCTAATTTTTGAATATGTAAAGCAGTAGCTAATGTAAAACCACCAAAAAATAAAAAAATAATAGGATTTGCAAATGATTTTAATGCATCACTTGTATTCATTAATCCAAAACTAACAGCAAAAATTGGAATACATAAAGCAGTTATTGTAACATGAATAGCCTCTGTTAACCAAAGTACACCAATAAAAAGCATTATAGAAATACCTGCATTTACCTTTTTTTCAAAAGGTAACAACTTTAAAAATAACATCAAAAATATAATATCTAATACTAAAATAATTAAATTTCGCTTATTTATACGAGAAAAACTAACTGATGATATTAAGGATTCAGAATCGTCCATTCTACTAAGTATCTCACTGCAATAAATGATTCTTATATTTTATTGTATTTTATAGATATTTTATATATATATTAATTTTATATTAAACATGTTTAATATAAAATTAAATTTTATAAAAAACAAATTATAAAAATAAAAAAATATTTTTTATATAAATAAAATATAAATATATTTTTTATTTATTATTTTCTATATAAACAATGTAAATTGTGTTAATACATTAAAATATTAAAATATTTTATTAAATATTTTTTAAAAAAATTAATAAAAATTAAATAATTAAATATAATTTTTATTAAAATAAAACAAATTTATTTCTCTAATTTTTATTTAAACAAAATAAAAAATAATATTTATATTTTTATAAAAACTAATTTGATTTATAATATATATTGTATAACACATAAAATATTTTTTTAATAATTAAATAATTATTACAGTGTGTATTTTTATCAAAAAAATATATATTTAATAAAAATTAAATATCAAATTTTTATTAAATATACATATTAACCATATTAATTTAATTAATCTTAATTTTATTTTAAATAAACATAATTATACACTTTAAATATATAAAAAAATAAATCTATGATTGATTTTTAACTTCTTTTAACCCATTAAATGGAGCTTTTTTACCTAAAGCTTCTTCAATACGTATAAGTTGATTATACTTAGCAACGCGGTCAGATCTACTCATAGAACCAGTTTTTATTTGACCAGATGAGGTTCCTACAACTAAATCAGCTATTGTTACATCTTCTGTTTCACCAGAACGATGAGAAATAACTACAGAATAATTAGCTTTTTTTGCCATTTTTATAGTAGATAACGTCTCAGTTAATGTACCTATTTGATTAAATTTTATTAAAATAGAATTAGCAACACCTTTTTCAATACCTTTTTTTAAATTATTTATATTGGTCACAAATAAATCATCACCAACTAATTGAATTTTTTTTCCAAGAACTTTAGTTTGATATTCAAACCCTTCCCAATCAGAATCATTTAAACCATCTTCAATAGAAATTATTGGATATTGTTTTGTTAATTTTTCTAAATAATGAGTAAATTCATGTGAAGTAAATATTTTATATTCATTTTTTAATTCATATTTACCAGTTTTTTTATTATATAACTCAGATGCAGCACAATCGATAGCTAAAGTTATATCTTTACCTAAAACATAACCTGCATTCTCAACTGCTTCCTTTATAACTATAAACGCATCAATATTAGATTTTAAATTCGGAGCATATCCTCCTTCATCTCCTACAGATGTATTCATACATTTAGATTTTAAAACATTAGCTAAATGTTGAAAAATTTCAGAACCAATACGAATTGCTTCTTTTATGCTTGAAGCACAAACTGGTTGAATCATAAATTCTTGTATATCAAGATTATTATCTGCATGTCTACCACCATTTATAACATTTATCATTGGTAACGGCATTGAATATTTACCATGAGTACCATTCAAATCAGAAATATGTTCATATAAAGGCATATTTTTTGCAGCTGCAGCTGCTTTAGCATTAGCTAAAGAAACAGCTAAAATTGCATTTGCGCCAAAATTAGATTTATTATCTGTTCCATCTAATTCAATTAATATATTATCAATATAATTTTGATCCTCAGCGTTTTTACCAAAAATAGAATGAGCAATTTGATTATTAACAATTTTAACAGCCTTTAAAACACCTTTACCTAAAAAACGAATTTTATCTCCATTACGTAGTTCCAATGCTTCTTTAGAACCTATTGAAATTCCAGATGGAACAGCTGCTAAACCAATAAAACCATTTTTTAAATGTACTTCAGCTTCTATTGTAGGATTTCCACGAGAATCAATAATTTCACGACCAATAACTTTAATAATTTTAGACATTTAATTTTCCTTACAACAAATAAAAAATATATAAAAATTTTCCATATTATTTATTTTATATAATTACTGTGATATTTTTTAGCTGCTTTAATAAAACCAATAAATAATGGATGACTATCTCTTGGCGTTGAAGTAAATTCAGGATGAAACTGACAAGCTACAAACCATGGATGATTAGAATTTTCAATAACCTCAATTAATTTATTATCTATTGAACGCCCTACTACTTTAATTCCTGATTTTTCAATATTACTGATAAGTGTGTTATTTACTTCATATCTATGCCGATGACGTTCAATGATAATTTCTTTTTTATACATATTAAAAACTAAACTATCTTTTATTAACCGACATAACTGATTTCCTACACGCATAGTACCACCAAAATCACAATCTTTAGAACGTTTTTCAATATCACCACTTTTACTACACCATTCAGTAATTAAAGCAATTATTGGATAATCACATTGCTCATCAAATTCAGTTGAATTTGCATTTTTTATATTAAGAACATTTAAAGCAAATTCAATTAAAGCAACTTGCATCCCAAGGCAAATACCTAAATATGGAACTTTGTTTTCACGTGCATATTTAACTGTTAAAATTTTACCTTTTATACCTCGTTTACCAAAACCACCAGGAACTAATATTGCATCAAGATCATTTAAAAGATGTACACCATTTAATTCAATTTTTTCTGAATCAATTAATTTTATGTTTACATTTAAACGATTTTTAAAACCACCATGTTTCAAAGCTTCAATTATAGATTTATACGCATCTGGTAATTCAATATATTTACCAATTACACCAATTGTTACTTTACCAATAGTATATGTTTCTTCATAAATAACCTTTTCCCAATCTGATAAATCAGCTTGATTACAAATAAGTTTAAATCGATTACAAATATATTCATCTAAATTTTGTTTTTTTAATAAAAATGGGATCTTATAAATAGAATCAACATCTATTAAAGGAATAACAGCTTTCTCAGGAAGATTACAAAATAAAGCAATTTTTTTACATTCATTTTTAGAAATAATATGATCTGAACGGCATATTAATATATCAGGTTGAATTCCTATAGATAATAAATTTTTTACAGAATGTTGAGTTGGTTTAGTTTTTACTTCTCCAGTAACTGTTATATATGGAACTAAAGTTAAATGTAAATACAATGCATGTTCACGACCTACATTTGATGCCATTTGTCTAATTGCTTCAAGAAATGGTAAAGATTCAATATCACCAACTGTACCACCAATTTCAACTAATATAATATCATGATTTTTAGCACAATAAATAATTCGTTCTTTTATTTCATTTGTAATATGAGGAATTACTTGAATTGTAGATCCTAAATAATATCCACTTCTTTCTTTACGTAAAACTTCTGAATAAACACGCCCGGTAGTTAAATTATTGTTACGAGTCATTTTCGTATGTATAAAACGTTCATAATGTCCTAAATCCAAATCAGTTTCAGCTCCATCTTCTGTAACAAAAACTTCTCCGTGTTGAATTGGGCTTATTGTTCCAGAATCTACATTAATATATGGATCTAATTTCATTATAGTAACATTAAGTCCACGTGATTCAAGTATTGCAGCTAAAGACGCAGTGACTATACCTTTACCTAAAGATGATACAACACCTCCAGTTACAAAAATATAATTAGTTTTCATAACAAACCTAAAATTTAGATTTAAAAATTAAAAAAACATAAATAATTATGAAAAATATATTTTTTTAAAACTAATTAAATTAAACTTAATAAAAAAATATTTTAATATTTAAAAAAAATAAAAGACAAATTTATTACAAAAAACTTTTATTACATCAATTTTATTTTTTTTATAATATTTTTTTAAAATACATATAATTTTTATATTCTTTTTATATTATTATGTTAATTATTATCAGTAATAAATTCTAGTTATAAAACATAGAATATAATAACAAATAAATTTTATTTGTTTTAAATTAATTTAAATATATAAAATGCTTTATTTGTTATTTTTTAAAAATTGAAAACATTTTTTTATTAAAATAATTAACTGCATAAAATATTATAATTAATTAATTATTCTTTATATTTCCAATGAGCAGCAATTCCTAATTTAGCATTTTTATGCATTTTTTTAGTACGAATTTGAATTTCTAGAATTCTATCTTTTGGACCAAAAACAACAGTATGAATTGATTGATAACCATTTGATTTTGGAGTTAAAATATAATCATCAAATTGTTCATATATATGATAAAAATGTGAATGGATAATATCCAATACTAGATAACAATCTCTTAAACAATTAACAATAATGCGAATAGCAAGTAAATCAAATAATTTATTAAAACTTAACGATTTTTTTTGCATTTTTCGCCATATACTATAAATATGTTTTGGTCTTCCATAAATTTCAGCTTTAATATGTCTTTCAGTTATATAATTATTAACTATCACAATAAAATCACTAATATATTTTTCACGATCAATTCGACGTTCGTTTATAAATTTAGAAATTTTTCTATATTCTTTTTTATATAAATAACAAAAACAAAGATCTTCTAATTCCCATTTTAATTGTTCTATACCTAAACGATTTGCTAAAGGCGCATAAAAATAAAAACATTCTTTTGCAATTGAAATTTTCTTGGATTCGATAGCATATTTTATTTCTCGCAAACAAGCAATACGTTCAGCAAGTTTTATAATTATACAACGTGTATCTTTTACAATTGATAATGTTTTATTAATTTCAAAATTAATTTTATTATAATTAATTAAATTAACTTGATAAAATATATTTATATCAAGTACACATTTCATTAAATTATATACAGATATTCCAAAAATATCGATAATTTCCTGTTTTTCTATTTTTTTTACTACTACTAATTGTAATAACATCGCTGTTTGAAAACTAACAAAATCCATATTTAATATTAATAAAATTTCTATTATTTCAATACTACGCAATAATAATATATATCTTAGTTTTTGATCTGATAATTTATCATAACAATAACGCCATATACTTATTATTTTTTTTTTTAATTGTGGTTTATCAACCACTAAAGAATCAATCCAATTTTCTATTGAAAAATTATCTATTAATGTAAAATGTATATTTCTTATTGCAACCATAATATTATACCTATCTATAATTATTTATAGAGCTATATAAAAACATACAATTTTATATTTTTACATATACAAATATAAATATCTTAAATTATTAAAATAAACTTAATAAAATATTTTTATTTTTTATATAATATAATAGATTAAAAATAATTAATAATTATATAAAAACATCATTTTTATATTTTTTAACTAAAATATATTTTATATAAATATATTAATAATTATTTTTATAATATAATAAAAAACTTTAATTTAATAAAAAATGAAAATTGCAACAAAATATGAAAGAAAAAAAAACAAAAAAAATTTTTTTAAAAAAAATAAAGAATATTGGCATTATAGGAGCTATGGAACAAGAAATTAGTTTTCTTAAAACACAAATAAAAAAATGCAATATATCAATATATTTTGGATATATTTTTTATACGGGTAAAATTAATGATATTAACATAATTTTAATTAAATCAGGAATAGGAAAAGTAGCAGTTTCAATAGCTACTACTTTAGTAATAAAAAAATATAACCCCGACGCAATTATTAATATTGGTTCAGCATGTAGTTTAAACAACAAACTTCAAATTGGTGATATAGCAGTTTCTAAAGAAGTAAAATATCATGATGTAGATATTACATTATTTGGTTATAAAATAGGTCAAATGGCTCAATGTCCTACATCATTTAAAGCTAATAAAAAATTAATAAAAATTACAATGGATTCTATTTCTTTATTAAAATTTAATTCAATTGCCGGTTTAATATGTACAGGGGATTCATTTATAAATGATAAAATAATATTTAATAAAATTAAAAAACTTTTTCCAAAAACAATTGCTATTGAAATGGAAGCAGCAGCTATAGGACAAGTTTGTTATAAATTTAAAATTCCTTTTATAATAATAAGATCTATTTCAGATATTGCAAATGAAAAATCAAAAAAAAATTTTAATGATTTTTTATATTTTTCAGCTCAACAATCATCTTTAGTAATTACGAACATATTAAATAAATTTAATACAAAATATTTTTGATATATAATAAAAATATTAATTTTTAAAAAAAAATTATAAAAATTATACATTTAAATTTTAAAATGACTTTTATTAAAAAATTAATAAATATAATACACATAAACTTAATTTTAAATTAAATCAATTTTATATATACAATTTAAAAACAATAATTATTAACTATAAAATAATATTTATTATTAAATAATACTGTATTGTTTTTTTTAAAATTTAAAATAACTCTTAACTTTTTTTAAAAAACTATTAATATTTAATAAAAAATATTAATTTTTTTATAAAAATAATTTTAATTATTTTAATTAACATATATAATACTATTGTTAAATTTTATAAATAAATACAATACATAAAATTTTAAATAAATATTTTCAATACAATATATATTTAAAATTAAACAAAAAAATAATTTTATATTAAATAAAAACATTTTAAAATTATATAAAACATTCATAAAATTTTTATATTACACAAATTTTATTATATTATTTTTTATAAAAATCTAACACTAAAAATGGAAAATATATGAAACAAAATTACAAAAAATTATCAACAAAATTTTTATCAATTGAAAAAGTAAAACCTTATAATGAAAAAATTGGTGAAAAATATATGAATGAGTCTCAATTAACACATTTTAAAAATATTCTCGAATCATGGAAAAATAAACTTATAAGTGAAGTAAATAAAACTGTTATTTATATGCAAGATGAAGCATCTAATTTTCCAGATCCAGTTGATAGAGCAGTTCAAGAAGAAGAATTTAATTTAGAATTAAGAAATAGAGATAGAGAACGAAAACTAATTAAAAAAATTAAAAAAACATTAAAAAAAATTGAAGATCATAATTTCGGTTACTGTGAATCTTGTAAAATAGAAATTGGTATAAGACGATTAGAAGCTAGACCAACAGCTGATTTATGTATTGATTGCAAAACGTTAGCTGAAATTCGCGAAAAACAAATAGCTGGTTAATAATAACCATTACAAATTTTATTTCTTATGATTATTATTTTATAAGAATATTACATATATATTTTTTATATATATTACATGTAATATATATATAATAAAAAATATTCAAAAAAAAATTTTTAAATAAAATTAATTAATATCAATAATTCAAAATTCTGATTACCATATTTCACACAATGATATTATTGATAATACATCAAAATATTATATCAATTAAATAAAAAAATTATAAAATGTATTTAGCTGTATCATTATTCGCAATTTAATTTTAATGGAGACTAAAGATTTTGATCCTGCTATAAATATAACTACAAAAAATTTATAAATTATTTAAAAATCATCATATCATTGGAAAAATTTTGTTTTGTCCACATTATGTGGAAAACATAAAATTATTAAAGTTGAAATATTTCATAATCATTTAAAAAAACAAATAAAAAAATAAAAACATATTCTTACAAATATAAAATGATATATTTATTATATTATAATATTTTACTTCTATTGAAGAAAATTAAAACAAAAAGAATTTTCACCATAAATAGTTTGTATTATAATATAAACAATTTCATTTTGTATAAATATGTAAATGAATTAAAAAATTTAAAAAAGATGGAATAAAATTAATTAAAAACCCTAAAACACGTTATCAAAAAGATTTTATTAGGATGTTACTATCAATATATTTTACATATAAACTTAATATGAAAATTAAAATTAATATTACTAAACCTATTCCACGTTTAGAATATCTTTTGAAATAAATTTTATCAACTAAATTATTTGAAAAATTATTAAAATTATTTCAAATAACTAATTGTTATATAATATACAATATGCTTATATAATATGAATTATTTAAACAACTTTTTTATACAATATCAATATATTTTAACAAAAATAAAAAAAAATAATTGAAAAAATTATTAATCAATTTCTTAAAAATAATTTCAATTTAAAAAATAAAAAAAACAATAAGAATACAATATCAAAAAAAAGTAATATTAATAAAAATATTATTACATTCAAAAAATATTAAAATATAATGAAAAATATTTATATTTCTATTGGTAGTAATTTGGGTGATCCATTAAAACAAACTTTACAAGCTATTACAGCATTAAATTTATTACCTAGTAGCAGCATAATAAAAACATCATCTATTTATAAAACTAAACCATTAGGAAAAATAAAACAATCAGATTTTTTAAATATGGTTATATTACTTGAAAGTAATCTAGAACCAGAAATATTACTTGATTATATACAAAAAATTGAATTCAATTTAGGTCGTATACGTAAAAATGATAAATGGGCCCCAAGAACTATTGATATTGATATTATGTTACTAGATAATAAAATAATTAATACCAATAGATTAACAATACCACATTACGGGTTAAAAACACGAGAATTTATGTTATATCCACTTAATGAAATAAACCCTACTATAAAATTTCCTGACGGTGAATTATTATCAAAAAGACTTATGTATATTCCTAATAACGATTTAACAATTTGGAATAAATCAATTAAAAACATTTAATTATAAGTAATTTTATATTAAAAGGTTATTATTATGAAATCATTTTTTTTATCTGATCTTTTTTCTTTTAAGAAAAATAATCATAAATTTGCAGCTATAACAGCTTATGATTATAGCTTTTCTAAACTTTTTTCAAAACAAGGTATTAATGTAATGCTAGTTGGTGATTCATTGGGAATGACTATACAAGGTAAATCAAATACTTTATCTGTTACTATAAACCAAATTGCTTATCATACTCGTTGTGTTCGTAAAGGAGCTCCAAACTCTTTTATTATTGCAGATATGCCTTTTATGAGCTTTTCTACACTCGAAAAAACATATTCTAATGCAGCTACATTAATAAAATCAGGTGCAAATATAATAAAAATTGAAGGATATGCATGGTTATGTGAAACAATAAGAATGTTAACAGAACGCTCAGTTCCTGTTTGTGGACACATTGGGTTAACACCTCAAGCTATCAATTTATTAAGTGGGTATAAAATACAAGGACGTGATCAAAAAACTGCTGATAAATTAATAAAAGATTCAATTGAATTAGAAAAAGCAGGAATGAAATTACTTGTTCTTGAATGCGTACCAAGTCACTTAGCAAAAATAATTACAAAAAAATTATCAATCCCTGTAATTGGCATTGGAGCTGGAAGTGAAACCGATGGACAACTTATCGTAATGCAAGACGCATTAGGTATAACAAATAATCCTCCTAAATTTACCAAAAATTTTTTAATACAAACAGGTAATTTAAATGATGCAATAAGTTTATATATACAAGAAGTTGAAAACGGTATATACCCTGATCAAAAACATTCATTTATTTAAAATAAATAAAAGGTAAAATATGTTTTTTGTAAAAACAGAAAATACATTACGTAATAAAATTAATATTTTAAAAAAAAATAAAAAACAAATTGGATTTATTCCAACTATGGGAAATTTACATAATGGACACTTAATGTTAATAAAAAAAGCAAAACAAATAGCTGATATCATAATTGTAAGTATTTATGTTAATCCAATGCAATTTGATTGCAAAAATGATTTTAAAAATTACCCACGAACACTTAAAAATGATTATTTAAAACTTAAAAAAAATAACGTTGATTTAGTTTTTTCACCAACTAATCTTTTTTCAAAATACAATTCACTTAAATATCAAACATTTGTTGAAGTACCAAAATTTTCTTCAATCGCAGAAGGAATTAATAGACATTTGCACTTTAGAGGAGTTTCAACTGTTTTAACAAAATTATTTAATTTAATAAAACCAAATATTGCTTTATTCGGAGAAAAAGATTATCAACAATTACAATTAGTTCATAAATTAGTTCGTGATTTATCATTTGATATTAAAATAATTTCAATTCCAACTGTAAGATTAAAAAATGGATTAGCATTAAGTTCTAGGAATAATAATTTATCTAAAAAAGAACTTAAAATTGCACCTCAATTATATAATATTCTAAAAAAAGCAAAAATAAAATTAATTCACTCAAAACAAACAATAGAATCTATTAAAAGTGAAATAAAAAAAGATTTACTTGATTCAGGTTTTATTCCTGATAGTATATTTATTCGTGATGCATTAAATCTTGAAAAAATAAATAATAATAGTAAAAAAGCGATAATTTTAATAGCTGTTTGGTTAGGAAAAACAAGATTAATTGACAACTTAAAAATTAATTTATTCTAATAAATTATATTTATAATTAATTATAAAAAAATACAATAACATAAATTTATATTTTATATAAAAAAACTTAAATAACAAAAGATTCATTTTTTTGAAAAATATCCTTTATCTTCCTTAGTTGGAGACATTGCAGCCAAACGAGCAATATAATCACACTTCTCATTTTCCAAATAAAAAGAATGTCCTTTTACCCAACACCATTTGATTTTATGCATTTTAACAACTATATCAAGCCTTTTCCATAAATCTACATTTAATACAGGTTTTTTATTAATTTTAAACCAATATGTAGTTTTCCAAACATGTATCCATTCTGTAATACCTTTACGAACATATTGACTATCTGTAGTTAAAATTACATTACATGTTCCTTTTAAAAATTCAAGTGCAATTATTACCGCCAATAATTCCATACGATTATTTGTAGTTAAAAAAAAACCATCACTTAACTGTTTTTCATAATTTTTATAACGAAAAATAATACCATATCCACCAGGTCCAGGATTTCCTAAACAAGATCCATCTGTAAAAATTTCTACATTTTTTATCATTTTAAATAAAATTTTATTAAATATAATTATAATTAATTATATTTTAAAATATTTTTTATATTTATTTTAATATAACATATATGATGATTATATTTATATAAAATACAATAACAAATATTTTAAAAGATATATATATTAATTATAATAAAAATTAAAATATTTTATTTTTATTAAAGAATATTATCATAACTCAAATAATTATTTATAAAAAATAAATAATACAAAAAATTACAAAAAAATAATTATTTTTAATACTATAAAAATAGTACATCAATTAAATTAGATTTAATAAATAAACAATAAATTAATAATTTTATTAAAAATAATTTTATATACCAATATATATAAAAATAATATTATCATTATATAAAACATATTAAATATTTTTTATTTTGGAGAATTATTAATGGTAACCAGAAAAACACTTGCAAATGCAATACGATTTTTAAGTATAGATACAATTCAAAATGCAAAATCAGGACATCCTGGAGCTTCAATGGGAATGGCTGACATAGCTGAAGTACTTTGGCGTGATCATATGAACCACAATCCTATAGATCCAAATTGGATTAATCGAGATCGATTTATATTGTCAAATGGACACTGTTCAACTCTTATTTATAGTTTACTACATTTAACTGGTTATAATTTATCTATAAAAGAATTAAAAAAATTCAGACAATTACATTCTAAAACCCCAGGTCATCCTGAATATGGATTGACTCCAGGTATTGAAGTAACAACAGGACCTTTAGGACAAGGAATTGCAAATGCAGTAGGTTTTGCTATAGCAGAACGTACATTATCATCACAATTTAATCGTGAAAACTATAATATTATTGATCATTATACATATGTTTTTATGGGTGATGGTTGTATGATGGAAGGAATATCACATGAATCTTGCTCACTAGCAGGAACATTAAAACTAAATAAATTAATTGTTTTTTATGATAATAATGGAATTTCTATAGACGGAAAAACAGAAAAATGTTTTAATGAAAATACATATGAACGTTTTAAATCTTACGGATGGTACGTAATCAAAAATATTAATGGTCATAATTCATTACAAATTAATACTGCTATTAAAAAAGCAAAAAAACAAATTAATAAACCTAGTTTACTAATATGTAATACCATTATAGGATATGGTTCACCAAAAAAATCTGGATCAGAATTCGCCCATAGCGGACCGTTAGGTTATGATGAAATTAATGCAACTAGAAAATTTCTTAAATGGAAATATAAACCATTTGAAATACCAAAAAACATATATAAAGCATGGGATGCACGTATTATAGGAAAACAAAAAAAACAAGCATGGGATAAAATTTTTAAAGAATATTCAAATAATTTTCCAGAATTATCAAAAGAATTTATTCGTAGAATAAAATGTAAGTTACCAATAAAATTTAATTTAAAAATAAAAAAAATTATCAAATTTTTACATCAAAACCCATCTGATATATCAACTCGTAAAGCATCACAAAACATATTAGAATTTTTTGGAAAAAATTTACCTGAACTTATAGGAGGTTCAGCTGATTTAACACCAAGTAATTTAACTTTTTGGTCAGGTTCTCATCCTTTAAATATAAATCCATCAGGAAATTATATTCACTATGGTGTTCGTGAATTTGGAATGTCAGCAATTATGAATGGTATTGCTTTACATGGCGGTTTTATTCCTTATGGTGCAACTTTTCTTGTATTCATGGAATATGCACGTAATGCTATTCGAATGGCAGCACTAATGAAAACACATTGTATATTTATATATACTCACGATTCTATTGGAGTAGGAGAAGACGGTCCGACTCATCAGCCAATAGAACAACTTGCTTCTTTACGTACAACGCCAAATTTAAGTACTTGGAGACCATGTGATCAAGTAGAATCAATTATTGCGTGGAAATATGCTATTACTAAAAATGGCCCAACTGCATTAATATTTTCCCGCCAAAATTTAAAACAACAAAATCGTACTAATGAACAATTAAAAAATATAAAAAAAGGAGCATATATTATCAAAGATTGTAAAGGACATCCTGAAATTATAATGATTGCCACAGGATCAGAAGTTGAATTAGCTATAAAAGCAGCTAAATTTCTTACAAAAGAAAAATATAAAATACGAGTTGTTTCTATGCCATCAACAGATGTTTTCGATAAACAAAGTTTAATATATCGTGAATCCGTCTTACCTTCTAATATTAAAAACCGTATTGCTATTGAAGCTAGTATAACTGATTATTGGTTTAAATATATAGGATTTAATGGAGCAATTATAGGAATGAAAACTCTAGGAAAATCTGCTCCTGCTGATAAATTATTTAAAACATTTAATATCACAACAAAAAATATAATAAAAACTGCAAAATCATTAATAACAAAAACATCTATTATTTAATAAAAAGTATTATAATATATTTTTAATAATATTTATACAAAATTATTTTTTAAAATTTTATAAAAAAATTTAATTTTTAAAAACTATAAATAAATAAATCATATTAAAAAATTTTTTATTAATTTTAAATTAAAATATTTTTTATCGATAAAAAAAATTAAATTTTATTTATCGTTTTTTCTCCAAAAACAACACTTATTACTTTTTTTATCAATAATATCTAAAATTTTTTCATGTTCAATAAGTTCATCAGGAGATGCATAAAGTATTTTAAAATTATTTTTATTATTTTTTAATATTTGTGTTTTTTGTTCGTTTTTTGTAGAAAATGTTTTTTTATTTGATTCAAAAGAAAATGATGTTTGACCCCCAGTCATAGCTAAATAAACATCTGATAAAATTTCAGCATCAAGCAAAGCTCCATGTAAAACACGTTTTGAATTATCTATCATATACCGATCACATAATGCATTTAAATTATTTCTTTTTCCAGGAAACATTTTACGAGCTATGCTTAATGTATCAATTATAGTACAAAAATTTGATATATTTGGAATATTTTTTTTTAATTTAAAAAACTCATAATTTATAAAACCAATATCAAAAAAAGCATTATGTATTATTAATTCTGCATCATATATAAAATCTATAAAATCATTAACAATTTCTTCAAAAGAAGGTTTTGTTTGTAAAAAATCATCGCTTATACCATGAATCTTAAATGCTTCAGGATCAACTAAACGATTAGGTTTTATATAAACATGAAAATTATTATTTGTTAAACGACGATTAATAATTTCAATAGCACCAATTTCTATAATATTATGACCTTCATAATGAATGCCAAATTTATTAATACCTGTAGTTTCAGTATCAAGTACAACTTGTCTTATAATTGACATATACAATATTTCACTAATAAATAAAAAATAAAAAACATAAATTTTTACTAAACAAATAATTATTAATTAAAAACAAATAATTTTAAATTATATAATATATTAACAAAAACATACTAATAATTTTTATACTAATAAATATTTTATAAAATTTAATTTTATTAATACTGTAAATTATTATTTTTTAAAAAAATATTTTAATTGTTTTTTTATAATTAATTTAAAAAAATTAATATAAAATATACATAAAAAATATACTTAATGCAAAACATAATAAAAACATATAATTAACTATTAATTAATAAAAACTATATTACTATATAATATATATTAAAAATACATTTTTTTAAAATCTTACATAAAATATGTTTAAAATTTACCATTCTAATCAACTATTTTCTTTAAAAAATTTAATTATTGATATTATAAAAAATAAACAGTTCTCAAATCCTTTTGAAGAGGAAATCATAATTGTAGAAAATTTTGAAATTTCTCAATGGTTACAAATAGAATTAACAAAATATTTTGGAATAACTTGCAATATACACTACAAATTACCAAGAGATTTCATCTTGGAAATGATATATAAAATTTTACCTGACATTTCTAAAAATAATCATTACACAAAAAATTTAATAAAATGGAGAATAATAACAATTTTACCAAAAATTATAAATAATAAAAAATTAAAAGAATTAAAATTTTATATAAAAAATGATATAGACGGTAGAAAATTACATCAATTATCAGAAAAAATAGCAAATTTATTTGAAAGTTATATGATTTATAGACCTAAATTAATAACACAATGGGAAAAAAATAAATTAATTAATATTAACAATAAAAATCAATCATGGCAAAAAAAATTATGGCGAGAACTTTTTGTATATAGAAAAACATTAGAAAAAAAAACTCAACATTTATTAACAATACATAAAATTTTTATAAAATTTTTATCTGCACCAAACTATTTAAAAAATTTTTTTCCAAAACGTATTTTTATTTACGGAATTTCATCGTTACCTCCTATATATATACAAATTTTAAATATTATTTCTAAATATACAGATATTTATTTAATGTTTAAAAATCCTTGCAAACATTTTTTAAAATATAATAAATATTTATTATGTTTAGATATAACAAAACAACAAAAAAAACCAATAAACATAAATAAAAAAGAAAAAAAAATTAATCCATTATTAGTTTCATGGGGAAAATTAGGAAATGATTTTTTAAAACTTATTACTAATATAAAAAATTCTAAAAAATTTTTTATTTTCACCGATACCAATAGATTAACTTTATTAGAAAATATAAAACAAGATATATTGGATTCAAAAAATAACATTCAATTAGGTAAAACAATAGAAAAATATAAAACTAGTAAAAATAAGCGACTTATAAATTTATTAGATAATACAATAACATTTAATTCTTGTTATAATATAAAAAAAGAAATAGAAAACCTATATGAAAAACTACTTGAATTTTTTGAAAAAGATAATACATTAACCCCAAAAGACATTCTCGTAAAAGTTTCAAACATAGAAGTTTATACACCTTATATTTACGCAATATTTAGCAAAGATAAATCTGAAAATTATATTCCATTTTCAATTTTAAATAAAAAACCTTTAAAATCTAATCCAATTATACAAGCATTTATCTCTTTACTTAATTTACCAAAAGTTAGATTTTTCAAAGATCAAATATTTGATTTGTTAGATATTTCTGCTATTTCTAAAAAATTTGATATTAATGAAAATGAACTTGATATATTAAATAATTGGATTAATAAATATGAAATAAAATTTGGTTTAGATAATAATAATTTCAAAGATTTAAATTTACCAATCATAAATCAAAATACTTGGGAATTTGGATTGAAAAAAATATTATCAAAATATTCTATTAATAAAGATTTTAAGTCTTTAGATAATATTTTTTCTTATGATAAATACAACAATACTAAATTAAAATTAATTAACAAATTATTTTTTTTTATAGAAACATTAAAAAAATGGAGAATATTACTAAAAAAAAAATATTCTTTAAAAAAATGGAAAAATATTTATAAAGAACTTATTAATGATTTTTTTATTATCAATGATAATACAGAAATTATTTTAACATTATTAAAAAATCAATTATATAAAATTATCAATACAGCAACTACTTCTGGACATACAAAACATATAAAATCACTTTTAATTAGAGATGAATTATTAATTAGTATAAATGAAAAAAAAGAAAATTATAATTTTTTTACAGGATCAGTTACTTTCTGTACGTTTACCCAAATGAAATCTATTCCTTTTAAAATTATTTGTTTACTCGGTATGAACGACAATGTTTTTCCTAGAAATATAACACAAGAAAATTTTGATTTAAAAAAAAATAAAATAATTTTAGGAGATAAAAAAACAGATTATGAAGATAAATATCTTTTTTTAGAAACATTAATTTCTACAACAAAAATATTTTACTTAAGTTATATAGGAATATCAATTAATAATGAGCCCCGAAATCCTTCAATTTTAATTGAAGAGCTATTAAATTATATTTGTCAAAATTTTCGTATAATAGGAACAGAAAATTTAAATGTTGACGATAGTTATAAAATTTTAAAAAAACATTTAATTACAAAACACAATAATATACAATTTAAAAAAGAAAATTTTTTCAATAAAACAAAAAATCAAAATTATATAAATAAATCATTAAAAAAAACAATAATAACAAAATCAAAAAATAAACAAAACTCATTTTTAATTAAAAAAAATAAAATAATAACAAAAATAAATATAGAAGAACTATTAAATTTTTACAATAATCCAATTAAATTTTTTTTTCAAAAAAAATTAAATGTATATTTTTCTGAAGAAAAAGAATCATTTGATTCAGAACCATTTTATTTTAATAAATTACAATTACATAACTTGTATAAAAAAATTTTAGATTTTTCAATAAAAAATAAAAATATAAAATCTATCTATGACAAATTAAAAATAGAAGGTAAATTACCTATAAATAATTTTGATAAAATTTTATGAAAAGAATCTATTAAAAATACATCACATTTAATAAAAAAAATTAAAGAACATAATGAAAAACCATTTGATTATTATATTAAATGTAAAATAAAAAATATTAATATTAACGGTTCATTAAAAAATATTTATAAAACAGGAATATTACGTTATCAACCAAATTATATAAATGCAAATAATTTTATTCGATTATGGATTGAACATTTATTTTTTAATTTTAAAATATCAGAAAAAGAAACTACAATTTTAGATATCAATAATAACTATTATAAATTTCCTTCTATAGAAAAGAAAAAAAATTTAAATTATTTAGAATTATTAATTATGGGATATTTAAAAGGACAAAATTCTCCACTTTTATTATTAAATAACAGTTGTTGGAATTGGTTATCAGCATGTTTTAATAAAATAACAAATCAATATGATTTTTCATCTCCAAATGTTTTACAAAAAGCAGAATCTATCCTTGTTCAAAATCTTCAAGGGAATAAAATTAAATACGGTGAAATAAAAGATCTTTATTTATCAAGAATACATAAAAATATTAATGATATATTAATTCAATCGTTAATTAAAAATACAAAAAAATATTTATTACCAATAAAAAAACATATTATAAAAATAACTTTTTAAAATAAATATAATTAATGATTATAAAATTATTTAATATTAAAAATAAATTTAATTTTATATAAAAATTATAAAATTTTTTTTATTATTTAAATTAACTATTTTTAAGTAAAACATACTATATTTTTATTTAAAATTACCAATAAAAAAACATAATTTTTATAAAAATTAAAATAAAAAAATCATAAAATTATAAAAAAATAACATTATTTATATATATCTTAAAAATATAAAAAATCTTATTAATAATTTATAATAAAAATATAAAATTTATATAAAAATATACTTTTAAAAAATTACAAAATTATATAAAACAACATTTATACATATATTATTTTATATAATTTTATAACTCTATTAAAACATTTAAATTTATATTTATTTTTATAACAACAATACATTATTTTTTTAATAAAATTTTATAAAAAAACAACTTAAAATATTATTTTATAAAAAATAATTTATTATTATATTAAAATTAATAAATATTCTAAAAAAATAATTCTTTATATTTTTTTACTTAAAAGATTATTTATCGCAAAAAAAAAAAAAAAAAAAAAAAACAAAAAAAATAAAAAACATATTTTTAATTTTTTTTAAAATATTAAAGATTATTTAAATAAAATTTTTAAAAATAAATTTAAATAATAATATATTTTTTATAAAAAATTAATAAAACTAATTAGTTTATTTTTAAAAAAATATTTAATGTAAAAACATGGAATTATTAATGAAATTCAAAAAATATATTTTTTCAATGTACAACATTTCAAAAAAAACAATTATAATTATAATATTAAATATAATTCCATTCAATTTTGCTAAAAGCGATGATATCATTGCAACACGTACATATCAAACATTAAATTATACTCGTATTACATTTGAATCTGATATTAAATTAAAATATAAACAATTTATTCTAGATAATCCTAAACGCATTATTATTGATTTAGAAAAAATCAAGTTAAATTCTATTTTAAAACAAATTACGACTCAAATTCAAAATAATAATCAACATATACAATTAATTAGAATTGGACAGTTTAATAAAAAAAAAATTCGTATTGTTTTTGAATTAAAAAATAAAGTTTCTATACACTTTTTTCAAATCTTACCTTTTTCTAAATTTAATCATAGATTAGTATTAGATTTTTATTTTAAAAAAAATAATTTATCAGAAACAATATTTAATGAATATGATAAAAAAATCTTAAAAAAACAAAACTTTAACATATTAAAAAATAACACAACAAATAAAAATTCATTTATCGTTGTAATCGATCCAGGTCATGGAGGGATAGATACCGGTGCAATCGGAAAAAATAAAACTTATGAAAAAGATATAGTATTACAAATAGCTAGTTATCTAAATTTTTTAATTTATAAAGAACCTAAAATAAAATCTTATATGACACGAAACAAAGATATTTTTATATCTCTAAATGAAAGATTAAAAATTGCGCAAAAAATACATGCAGATTTATTAATTTCTATACATGCAGATGCTTATATAAATCCATTAGCTAAAGGATCTTCAATTTTTGCTTTATCAAAAAAAGGTGCAACAAGCAACACAGCAAGTTATTTAGCTAAAACCCAAAACAATTTTAATTTTATTTCTAATATAAACAAAAGTGGAGATATTTATTTAGATCATACGATAATTGATCTTGTTCAAACTGCTACAATTAACGATAGTTTAAAATTTGGTAATGAAATACTAAAATACATAAGCAAAATTAATAAATTACATAAAAACAAAGTAGATCAAGCAGGATTCTTAATTCTTAAATCACCAGAAATACCATCAATTTTAATTGAAACAGCATTTATTAGCAACACAAATGAAGAAAAAAAACTTAAAAAAAAATTTTTTCAAAAACAATTAGCTAAATCTATTTTTTATGGAATAAAAGATTATTTTTATAAAAAAGATAAAACAATTAATAAAAATTAATATTTTATATAAAATTATTATATTTTTATAATATATAAAAATATTAAAATCATATTTAATAAACATAATCTTTTATAAAAAATATTTTTAACGTTTACGAAAATAAATTATTAATATAATTTAATAAATATATAATTATAAAAAAATAATATTTTTATTAATTATAATTATTAAATAACATATGAGGTAAAAATGCAATTTTCTAAAATGCATGGATTAGGAAATGATTTTATGATCATAAATGCTATTACACAAAACGTACATTTATCTCCTAAAATAATATCTAATCTTTCAAATAGACATACAGGAATTGGTTTTGATCAATTATTATTAATCGAACCACCTTATGATCCTAATATTGATTTTCATTATCGTATTTTTAATGCAAATGGAACAGAAGCATCACAATGCGGAAACGGAGCAAGATGTTTTGCATATTTTGTACATCTTAATAAACTTACTAACAAAAAAAAAATAAAAGCAAGCACGAAATCTGGTAATATATTAATAACAATAAATAATAATAACGATATTAATGTAAATATGGGTGAGCCTAATTTTAACCCTAAAACAATTCCATTTTATGCTAAAAAAAAAGAAAAAAGATACATTATTAAAATAAAAAATCGTACAATAATATGCGGTGTTGTATCTATAGGTAATCCTCATTGTGTCATACAAGTAAAAAATTTATATGCAATTGAAATAAAAAATATTGCTTCTAAATTAGAAATTCATGAACGTTTTCCAAATTACACAAACGTTGATTTTATGGAAATAATAAATTCTTCACATATTCGTTTACGAGTATATGAACGTGGTGTTGGAGAAACTTTAGCTTGCGGGACTGGAGCTTGCGCTGCAGTAGCAGTTGGGATTAATCAAAAATTACTTAAAAATAATGTACAAGTAGATTTAACAGGAGGAACTTTAAATATTAATTGAAATGGTTATGGTAGTCCTTTATATATGAGAGGACCAGCTGTTCATGTTTATAACGGTATTATAAATATATAATTTTAATTTTGTTTATTAATATAAATTTTAATTATTAATTTATACATATATTTATTTTTTTACAAAACTATTTTTAATATTGTAGAAAATAAATTTTATATTATTATATATTTAAAAATAAAAAAATGGAAAATTAATGTATTTTTATCGTATATTAACCCCAATTAAAGCAATAACATTTGATCTTGATGATACGTTATATGAAAATCATTCTGTGATATATAAAACAGAAGAAAAACTTTTACTTTTTATTCGTAAATATGATACTCGTTTTAATAATATCAATAATAATGATTTACACAAATTTCGCAAAATAATAAAAAAACAAATACCTGAAATATCTCATGATATTACTGAACTTAGAAGATTATCGACTGAAATG
This sequence comes from Candidatus Providencia siddallii, assembly GCF_964026685.1. NCBI lineage: Bacteria > Pseudomonadati > Pseudomonadota > Gammaproteobacteria > Enterobacterales > Morganellaceae > Providencia > Candidatus Providencia siddallii. Next base: position 112,116 of record NZ_OZ034688.1, on the reverse strand, counting down.
ATGTTTTATAAATATGGTTATAATCATGAAAAAACCATAAAAGGAACTAACGAAATTATGTCTAAATTTACATTTTGGCGTAATCAAATTAATATACCAGAATCAACATATATAATTCTAGAAAAATTAGTAAAAAAATTTCCTTTAGTTGCTATTACTAATGGAAATGCAGATCCAAAAATTTTCGGATTAGATAAATATTTTCAATTCGTATTAAAAGCTGGTATTAATGGCCGTTTAAAACCATCAAAAGATATGTATCTATTAGCTACAAAACAACTAGGAATAGAACCTAAATTTATTCTTCATGTTGGTGATAATTTAATCACTGATATAAAAGGAGCTATTAATAGTGGTATGCAAGCATGCTGGATAAATTCAAACAAAAAAAAACTAATAAATACAAAAAATATTTGTATACCACATGTTGAAATTCATCATTTATCTTCACTTTTATATATCACATAATTACAAAATAAAAAATACAAAATACTATATAATTATAAATATATTTATTTTTTTTAAAAATTAAATAATTTTCCAATCTTTTCGTTTTTTTTGTATAAATTTAAAATAACGTTCATAACAACTTGATTTTGTCGGACTAAAAGACAAAGAACGACACCAAAAATCATTACGTAAAATAGTTTTACAAATTCTACGCCAAGAAGGTATTTCTTTACTATTAGTATCATTATACTGTTCATCAGGTATATCATTAGGATATCCATGTTTAAAATACCAACGTAAATAAATAGATATTTTATTTTTATAATGTTCTGCAGTTTTTTCTGGTAAACTACATAATAAAAAATTAGCATAAGTTTTTCAAGTATGATGTTCTGGTTTACTGATTTTTTTAGAACCAAAAAATTCCATTTTATTTCTTGGATTTGTATATAACATACCAGAATCAGCACCACTAACTCTTTCGCAAGCTAAATTCCATGTATCTGGTTCAAGAACATGATACAACCATAATCCTTTACGTTGTTCTGGTCCAAATGGTTCACATATACGCATTTTATTTAAACTAACGCCAGCTTGCTGCATTAAATCATAAATAGAATTATATTGAAGTTTATTTCGTGAAATATATGTTCAAATATCTTTTACATGCCAATCATAAATAGGATAAGCCATATAATAAAATCCTTCTGGAGAAGCAGTTGTTCATGGAACATTATCGGCATAACGTAATTTCCTATTATTACTAATAGCAAAAAAACGATTTAACGATTCATCAGCACGAATGCCTAATAATATAACTGAACTAGAATAATTTTTAGTAATCCATTGATTAAAAGCAGATGTAAAATCTTCAAAAATTATTTTTTGATGATAAAAAGGAAAGAAATTATGATCTGTAATAGCACATTTTGGCGGTTGTCGAATCCATTTTTTATTAGGATCCCAAGCTGTCCACATAGTTTCATATTGAGAAATACCACTTTCAGCACTTATTGGTAAAGCAATCCAATAAAATTGTTTAACACAATCTTTATATAAAATTTTCATCTTTTTGATATGTTCTATAGTAGCTGAATACTGCACTTCCCAATCTATAAACATAACATTAAATTTTTTATTATATTTTTTAGCAATCGAAGCAATTAAATGAAATAAAACAGTCGAATCTTTACCTCCTGAAAATGATAAATTAATTTGTTCAAATGTTTTAAATAACCATTTAATACGATCAATTGCTGCAACAAATACATTTTTTTTTAATGAAATTTTTAATTTAGAATACATTAGAATTAAAATTCTATAAATATTAAAAAACTAAAAAATTAACAATATTAATTTAATAATTTTTCAAGAAAATTTAAAAATTAATTTTAAATTTCTTTACCTTTTGCTTGAAGTTCAGCATGATAAGAAGATCTTACAAAAGGACCACATGCTACATATGAAAAACCAATATCAATAGCCTTTTTTTTGATTTCATTAAATTCATTAATATTTAAATAACGAAGAACAGGCAGATGATAACGACTTGGTTGTAAATATTGTCCAACAGTTAACATACTAACACCATTATTATATAAATCATTCATAACATTAAAAATTTCTTCATTTGTTTCACCTAATCCAACAATAATCCCAGACTTTGTTATAATATTAGGATTTAATGTTTTAAAATTTTTTAATAAATTTAAAGACCAATTATAATTAGCACCTGAGCGAACATAACGATAAATTCTTGGAACAGTTTCAATATTATGATTAAAAATATCTGGAGGATTCATAGTTAATATATTTAACGCTAATTCCCCACATTTTTTAAAATCTGGAACTAAAATTTCAATTTTTATTGATAAATTTTCTTTTCTTATTAATTTTATACAATTAGCAAAATGTTGAGCACCACCATCATATAAATCATCACGATTCACTGAAGTGATAACAACATATTTTAATTTCATTTCTTTTATAGTTTTCGATAAATTTTCAGGTTCATTAATATCAGGTAAATTAGGACGACCATGATTTACATTACAAAATTGACAACGACGTGTACAAATCGTTCCTAAAATCATAAAAGATGCTGTATTATTATTAAAACATTCTGAAATATTAGGACATAAAGCTTTTTCACATACAGAATTAATACCATTTTTTTTCATTATTAATTTAATATTTTTAATATATGAATAATCTAAAGGTAATTTAATTTTCAGCCAATAAGGCTTACATAATATTTCTTTTTGTTCTATGTTTTTATCTTTAATCTTATATTTATTATTTTTATTAGATTTATGATTTTGATTTATTATCTGAAATAATTTATTCATAAAATTCTCAATTTTAAAAAATAAAATTTAATAATATTTTTTTATCATAACAAAAATAAAAACTTAATTTTTTATAAAAATATTTAATTAATATGGGATATACATCACTTAATAATATTTTCGGTTTAAATAAACTAAGCTGTGTCATTTTTAATTTATTAAAACCACAAGGAATAATGTAATTAAAAGGATTTAAATCCATATTTATATTCAATGCTATTCCATGAAAAGTATAACCATGTCTAACACGTAAACCTACTGAACAGATTTTTTCACCATTAATATAAACCCCTGGTGCATTAGAAATTAAATGAGATTCAATACTAAAATATTTTAATGTTTCTATAATGACATTTTCAAGAATATTCATCAATTCTTTTATATTAATTCCAAGGCGTTTTATATCTAACATAACATATATAATTTGTTGACCAGGTCCATGGTATGTTGTTTTACCACCTCGATCACTTTGAACAATTGGAATATTTTCATTTTTTAAAATATGTTCTGGTTTACTAGACTTACCTTGAGTAAACACACAATGATGTTCTAAAAACCATAATTCATCACAAGTATATATAGTTCTACATTTAATAAATTTATGCATTGAACTTAAAATTACTTGATAAGGTATAACCCCAAGTTTACGTATAATAAGATTTTTATTTGACAAAAATAATACCTAAAGGATTTACATCAATAAACTTATATATTATTTAAAATATTTTTATTTTTTTTTAATATTAAAAAACCATAAATTATATAACTATCTAATTTTAAAAAACAAAACACCTACCTTATAAAAGTAAGTGCTTTAAGTACTTTTTAAAATAAATATTATATAAATCTTAATTATTTTTACATAAATTGATAAAAAAATACAAATACAACTCTCATAAAAAAATAACTTATAATTTTAAACTATAAAATAATTATATTATATATTACAATTTACAATATAAAAATATAATAAATTTTATTTATAAGATCTGGCAGTTCCCTACTCTCACATAAGAAGACCTTATACTACCATCGGTGCCTCGGCGTTTCACTTCTGAGTTCGGTATGGATTCAGGTGGTACCACCGCGCTATAACCGCCAGATAACTTAATTTATAGTTTTAATTTAAAATTATTTTAAACATTTTTGGTGTTGTAAGGTTAAGCCTCACGGATTATTAGTACTGGTTAGCTTAACATATCACTATGCTTACACACCCAGCCTATCAACGTCTTAGTCTAAAACGATCCTTCAGGATCCACAAGGGATCAGGGAAGACTCATCTTAAGGCAAGTTTCCCGCTTAGATGCTTTCAGCGGTTATCTTTTCCGCACGTAGCTACCGGGCAATGCCATTGGCATGACAACCCGAACACCAGCGGTGCGTCCACTTCGGTCCTCTCGTACTAGAAGCAGCTCCTTTCAATCTTCCAACGCCCACGACAGATAGGGACCGAACTGTCTCACGACGTTCTAAACCCAGCTCGCGTACCACTTTAAACGGCGAACAGCCGTACCCTTGGGACCTACTGCAGCCCCAGGATGTGATGAGCCGACATCGAGGTGCCAAACACCGCCGTCGATATGAACTCTTGGGCGGTATTAGCCTGTTATCCCCGGAGTACCTTTTATCCGTTGAGCGATGGCCATTCCATACAGAACCACCGGATCACTAAGACCTACTTTCGTATCTGCTCGAGCCGTCACTCTCACAGTCAAGCTGGCTTATGCCTTTGCACTAACTGCATGATATCCAACCATGCTTAGCCAACCTTTGTACTCCTCCGTTACTCTTTAGGAGGAGACCGCCCCAGTCAAACTACCCACCAGACACTGTCTGTATCCCAGATAATGGGATTACATTAGAATATTAAATACTAAAGGGTGGTATTTCAAGGACGACTCCATGTAAACTAGCGTATACACTTCTAAGTCTCCCACCTATCCTACACATCAAAATTCAATATTCAGTGCCAAGCTATAGTAAAGGTTCACGGGGTCTTTCCGTCTTGTCGCGGGTACACTGCATCTTCACAGCAATTTCAATTTCACTGAGTCTCGGGTGGAGACAGTCTAGCCATCATTACGCCATTCGTGCAGGTCGGAACTTACCCGACAAGGAATTTCGCTACCTTAGGACCGTTATAGTTACGGCCGCCGTTTACTGGGGCTTCAATCAAGAGCTTTTCCTTACGGATGACTCCATCAATTAACCTTCCAGCACCGGGCAGGCGTCACACCGTATACGTCCACTTTCGTGTTTGCACAGTGCTGTGTTTTTAATAAACAGTTGCAGCTAGCTGGTATCTGCGACTAACTTCAGCTTCATAGGTATACTATTTCACTTAATGTTAGCGTGCCTTCTCCCAAAGTTACGGCACCATTTTGCCTAGTTCCTTCACCCGAGTTCTCTCAAGCGCCTTAGTATTCTCTACCTGACCACCTGTGTCGGTTTATAGTACGATTAATGATAATTTAAGCTTAGAGGTTTTTCTTGTAAGCATGGCATTAACTACTTTGTTAGTATTAATAACTAGTCATAAGACCTCAGTGTAAATAGTAAATCGGATTTACCTAACTTACTCACCTACATCCTTAAACCAAGACAACCGTCGCTTGGCTAGCCTAGCCTTCTTCGTCCCCCCAATCGCAATTATCACCAGTACAGGAATATTAACCTGTAATCCATCGATTACGCTTTTCAGCCTCACCTTAGGGGTCGACTCACCCTGCCCCGATTAACGTTGGACAGGAAACCTTAGTCTTTCGGCGTACGAGTTTTTCACTCGTATTATCGTTACTTATGTCAGCATTCGCACTTCTGATATCTCCAGCATTTTTCACAAAACACCTTTACAGACTTACAGAACGCTCCCCTACCCAATAAATATAATTCTATATTATAGAACTAAATATCAATCCTACTTATAATATATCTACTGTCGCAGCTTCGGTGCATAGTTTAGCCCCGTTACATTTTCCGCGCAGGTTGACTTGACCAGTGAGCTATTACGCTTTCTTTAAATGATGGCTGCTTCTAAGCCAACATCCTGGCTGTCTAAGACATCCCACTTCGTTTCCCACTTAACTATGACTTCGGGACCTTAGCTGGCGATCTGGGTTGTTTCCCTCTTCACGACGAACGTTAGCACTCGCCGTGTGTCTCCCGTGATAACATTTTTCGGTATTCGTAGTTTGCATCGGGTTAGTAGGTCTGGATGACCCCTTAACCGAAACAGTGCTCTACCCCCGAAAATGAATCAACGAGGCGCTACCTAAATAGCTTTCGGGGAGAACCAGCTATCTCCCGGTTTGATTGGCCTTTCACCCCCAACCACAAGTCATCCGCTAATTTTTCAACATTAGTCGGTTCGGTCCTCCAATTAATGTTACTTAATTTTCAACCTGCTCATGGCTAGATCACCGGGTTTCGGGTCTATATCCTGCAACTAAACGCCCAGTTAAGACTCGGTTTCCCTACGGCTACCTTAAACAGTTAACCTTGCTACAAAATATAAGTCGCTGACCCATTATACAAAAGGTACGCAGTCACACTTTTACATGCTCCTACTGCTTGTACGTATACAGTTTCAGGTTCTATTTCACTCCCCTTCGCCGGGGTTCTTTTCGCCTTTCCCTCACGGTACTAGTTCACTATCGGTCAATCAGGAGTATTTAGCCTTAGAGGATGGTCCCCCTATCTTCAAACAGGATAACACGTGTCCCGTTCTACTCTTTGAATAACACAATTTAACATTTTCAAATACTGGGCTATCACCTATTATTGCCGGACTTTCCAGACCGTTTTTTTAATGTTAAAATGATTTTATATTCTGGGCTGTTCCCTGTTCGCTCGCCACTACTAAGGGAATCTCAATTGATTTCTTTTCCTCAAGGTACTTAGATGTTTCAGTTCCCTTGGTTAGCTTTATTTAACTATGAATTCATCAAATAATAGTATACTGATATACTGGGTTTCCCCATTCGGATATCGCCGGGTAATAACGGTTCATATCACCTTGCCGACGCTTTTCGCAGATTAGCACGTCCTTCATCGCCTCTGATTGCCTAGGCATCCACCATATACGCTTAATTACTTAACCTTACAACCCAAAAATGTCTAATTGTTTTTATTAAAACAATACATCTTTTTATTTTTTTGACTTGAGAGATTCAAACAATTTACAAATATTAATAACTATAAATTGTTAATTTTTATATTGTTAAAGAACATAAAACATTTTACTTATATTAATTCATTAATTAAATTGGCGTCCCCTAGGGGATTTGAACCCCTGTTGCCGCCGTGAAAGGGCAGTGTCCTTGTCCTCTAGACGAAGGGGACAAATATAAAACTATGCTTTTTCTTTCACTTTTATACTAAAAACAAAACAATTAATAGCTAAAATATTACACATATTTTAAAATAAAAACAAATTACTTTAAATTATATTACAATTGTTTTTTTTAAATATAAAAAAATTTAAATTTCGCTGAATTATTAAAAAAATACATCAAATGCAAGCAATAACTTTTCAATAATATAAATATTAAAATACATTTTTATCAGCTTTTTAAATATATATCATTATTTCGATAATGATACTTTTTTTATAAATAGTCAAGATCTTTTTTATTTTTAATATAAATATATTTTAATATTAAATATATTCTTATTTTCTTAAATTTTAACATATTTATAATATATAAAAAAACATAATTTTAGTTAAATAATTAAATTTAAAACCATTTTATATAAAATTACTAAATAATACTCAAAAATATAAAAATATTTAAAAATTAATTTTTATATAAAAATATATAATCAACAAAAAAATTCTTAACAAATCTATTATAATTTTTTAATTAACATATTATATTAATAATATAATATGTTAATTAAAACTGCCGTTGCTAGAAATTTTATAACAACGGCAAAATTTTTATATAACTCACTATAAAATTATAAAATAATTATCTGCGGTCATCAGCAATACGTAATAACATTAAAAAAAGATTAATAAAATCTAAATACAAAGATAATGCACCAACAATAGAATATTTACGCATTGTTTCTGTATTATTTTCATCAACCTGCAATCCAATATTTTTTAATTTTTGTGTATCATACGCAGTTAACGCCGAAAATAAAAATACACCAATAAAACTTATTATCCAAGATATACCTGCACTTTGCAACCAAATATTAACAATAGATGCTACAGTAATACCTATAAGTGCCATAAATAAAAAATTACCTATACCTGTTAAACTACGTTTAGTAACATATCCATAAAAACTTAAAGAAGCAAACATAATAGATGTAATTACAAACGTGCTAGTAATAGATTCACCAGTATACATTGCAAGAGTAATTGAAATTGTTAACCCAGTTAACAAAGAATACAACATGAACATTCCAGTTGCTAACGCAGCGCTTAATTTTGGTAAAAATAGCGACAAACACATTACTAAACTAAATTCAGCTATCAACATACCAAAAAATAAAAAATTATTTGTTGCAATGGTAAAAAAAATATTAGTATTTAAAGCATACATTGCTACAAAAGCAGTTAACAATAAACCAACTACCATCCAACCATACACCTGCGACATAAATGCTTGAACGCTTGTATTAGTTCTTTGTATTATAGAATAATTACGCTGATCAAATTGATTCATAATGATTACCCTTTTAAAAATAACTTGTAGTAATATACTACAATTAAAACAATTCTTATAATTTTTTATAAAAATTTATACTATTAATATTAATAATTTTATTTATCATTTTATTTTACAATTATACTTTTATATAATTTTAAATATTATAAAAAATAATTAACTATATATATTTAAAAATATATTTTTACTTATTTTTATGAAAAATTTAATATTTTATATCATACATTAATATATAAAAAATACAACTTTATTTAATATTTTTATTTAAAACAAAATTTTATTAGATAAATAAAAATATATTAAATATCATTAATCTAAAACATAAAAAATACAAAACATCTTTTCATAATAAAATATAATTAATTAATATTTATCATTAAAAATATAAATATTTTAAAAAACTAATTTTTCTAAAAAAATATTTATTAAAAATATAAAATTATTTTTATTTATATCTGTAAAAAAGATAAAAAATATATCATAATAATTATCTATAACTAAAAATAATAAAAAATTTTATTTTAGTAAATATTAATATGTTTTAAATACATTTTTTATAAAAACTATAAAATAGTTAACTATTTTATTTAATCCAATAATTTTAAATTTAAATACTTACCTATAAAAACTTCAATTACTTTTTTTCCTAAATAAGGAATTACTCCTAAACAAGGAAATTCTATCATTTTATTAAGCGTCAAAAGATATTCTTTTTTATAAATCCATTTAGGTTTAACTTCATTTGCTATCCATCCTGCTAAATTTAAACCAGATTTTAAAATTGCATTAACAGTAAGTAATGCATGATTAATACATCCTAATTTTATACCAACCACTAAAATAACAGGAAGTTTATTATCCAAAACCCAATCAGCATAAGTTTTATTCATAGATAATGGGGTAAACCAACCACCAGCTCCTTCAATTATTATCCAATTAGATTGTAATTGTAATTCTTTTAATCCTTTAGTCATTAAAGAAAAATTAATTGTTTTTCCTGTTTTTTTACTGATGATATGCGGTGATGTATATTCTTTAAATACAATAGGATTAACACGATCATATTCTAAATTTAAAAAACTATTTTTTTGTAATGCAAGTGCATCATTATTACGTAAACCACATAACGTTATTTTACTTCCAGAAGCTACTGGTTTATAACCAGTCACTTTATATCCAAGTTTAGATGCAGCTTGTAATAAACCACAACTAACTACTGTTTTACCTACTCCAGTATCCGTACCAGTTATAAAATATGTTTTAATCACAATATAATGTTCCAAAAACAGTATAATAAGTTAAAGGAAATTTATGTTTTTTTTTAGGATAAACATCCGATAATCTTTTAAAACTTTTTCTTGTTATTAATTTACTTTTTCTATTAGATATTAAATAAGTAGCTCCAACACCTTTCAATGAATATAATAAAGTATTAAGATCATAAAAATACAAAGTATCCTTTTGAATAAAAAGTTTATTGCGATATATTTCACAATTTTTAACAATTTCAGTATAACTAAGAAAATTATTAACATGTTGAAAATTATCTATTTTTCTCCAAGCTTTAGATAATTCAATTAATGTGTTTTCAGCTAAAGTAGTGAACAATATAATGCCACCTATTTTAGTAACTCTATAAAATTCAATTAATGCTTTAGTAAAATCTTGACACCATTGAATAGCTAAATTTGAAAAAACTATATCAAAAGTATTATTTTCAATTGGAATTGATTCAATATCAGCACACAAATAACTACAAGCAGCATTTTTATTTTTTGCTATTTCTAGCATACCAGATGATAAATCTAAAGCTGTTACATTTAAACCACGTTTTTTCATAATTTTACTAAAAAATCCAGTTCCACATCCAGCGTCTAAAACATTAATAATTCCATTTTTTTTTGTTTTTTTAAGTTCAAATTCTAATTTATATAGCAATATATCACCTATATATTGTTGATAATTAGCTATTAAATCATATTTAGAAGCAGCTTTACTAAATGCAGCTGCAATTTTTTGTTTTTTATGACACAAAAACAAAGTCATTTAATGCCTCCAACAATGCATCAATATCTTTTTTTTGATGTAATGCACTTAACGTAATTCTAATTCTTGAACTATTCAAAGGAACTGTTGGTGGTCTAATAGATTGAACCCAAATGCTTTTTTTATCACGTAAAAACTTTGATAATTGCAAACATTGATCATTATTACCAATAATCAATGGTTGAATAGCAGTAACAGATTTAGATAATTTTATATTTTTTAAATTAAAATTATTACGAAAATATTTAATATTATAACTAAGTTTTGCTCTAGCAAAATCTGAATTTTTAATTTGTCTTATAATTTCAGAAAGAGTTTCAGCTTGCGCTGGAGGCATAGAAGTACTATATATTAAATGACGAGCATATTGAATTAAAAAATTTGCTGTATCTTTATTACATAATACAGCGGCTCCGCTTAATCCAAATGCTTTTCCAAAAGTAACAATTAAAATCTCCGGTTTTATATTAAAAATATCAGAACTACCACGCCCATCTTTTCCAATAACACCAATACCATGAGCATCATCTATCATCAACCATGCTCTATATTCATTAGTAATATTATATAATTGATCTATAGGAGCAATATCACCGTCCATGCTAAAAACACCTTCTGTAACTACTAATGTTTTTCCTAAACTAGAATTTTGAATCATATGTTTTAATGAAAAAGGATTATTATGCTGAAAACGTCGAAATTTAGAATTTGAAAATATACATGCTTCAACTATAGAAGCATGACTTAATTTATCTAAAAAAATACGATCATTTTTATTCATTAAAGATGTAATAACAGATTGGTTTGCTGCAAAACCTGAAATAAATAATAATGAATTAGAATAACCTAGCCATTCAGCTAACTCATATTCAAGATTACGATGAGCTGCAGTATAACCTATAACATGTCCAGAACTACAACTACCAATACCATATTTATTAACACTAGATTTCCACGTATCAATAACATTTTTATTATGACTAATACCTAAATAATCATTAGATGAAAAATTTAAATAAGTTTTCCCTTGAAAACTAACAGTTCTACTATTTGACTTATCAATACAAAAACGTTCACGCCAAATAGAAGTTAATTTACGTTTTTGAATGTTAGTTTTTAAAAAATTTTCCCAATTCATTTAATTTGCCGCGTTATAAAATTGTGTTTCATCTATATTTTTTAAAACTTGATTTATTTTTTTATCATCATCTTTTTTATCAAATTCTATTCGTTTACAATTAATATTTAATTTTTTAAACAAAATTAAATCTTCATTTTCATTATTATTATTAGCAGTTAATAATTTACATCCATAAAATATTGAATTAGCACCTGCCATAAAACATAATGCTTGAGTTTGTTCATTCATATATTTACGCCCAGCTGAAAGACGAACATAAGACGTTGGCATTAATATACGAGCTACAGCAATAGTACGAATAAAATCAAAATAATCAACTTCTTCATTATTTGATGCTGGTGTACCTTTTACTTTTATCAGCATATTAATTGGTATACTTTCAGGCGGTTTAGGAAGATTTGCTAATTGAACCAAAAGCGACGCACGATCATTTATTTTTTCGCCAAGCCCTATTATCCCACCAGAACAAAGTTTTATTCCAACATTTCGTACATTTTCTAGTGTATTTAATCTATCTTGATAAGTACGAGTTGTAACAATATTATTATAATATTCTTTAGAAGTATCAAGATTATGATTATAATAATCAAGACCTGCTTTTGCTAATTTTTTTGCTTGTTCAAAATTAATCATACCAAGCGTCATACAAGTTTCCATTCCTAATTTTTTTACTTTTTTTATAACATCTTCAAGATAAGGCATATCAGATTCTTTTGGATTACGCCATGCTGCACCCATACAAAAACGAGTCGCTCCTGATTGTTTAGCTTTTTTTGCATAATCAATAACTTCTTTTATTTTCATTAATTTTTCTGATTTTAAATCAGTTTTATAACGAGCACTTTGTGCACAATATTTACAATCTTCTGGACATAAACCTGTTTTTATTGATACAAGTGCACTTATTTGTATTTGTTGCGGATCAAAATGTTTACGATGAATACTCTGAGCTTTAAACAATAAGTTAAAAAAAGGCATTAAAAAAAGTTTATTGGTTTCTTCTATTGTCCACTGCTTTAATTGTTTCATAAAAACTCTCCAGTTAAAAAGTTATTGCTAGTTTAAATATTGTCATTATCATGTCAACTTATATTAAATAATAAAATTAATACATTAATATAAATGGAAGTAAAAAGTGAAAAATAAATTAAATTTTACAGATATTAATTTCGATTCAAAACATATATGGCACCCTTATACATCAATGATAAATCCAGATCCAGTATATCCAATAATAAAAGCTAAAGGATCTGAACTTATTATGTATAATGGAAAAAAATTAATAGATGCAATGTCTTCATGGTGGTCAGCAATTCACGGTTACAATCATCCAGTTTTAAATAATGCCGCAATTAAACAACTTAGAAAAATGTCACATGTAATGTTTGGTGGTATAACACATCAACCAGCTATAAATCTATGCAAACAATTAATAAAAATTATACCAAATTCTTTAGAATGTATTTTTCTTGCTGATTCAGGATCAGTTGCTATAGAAATAGCACTTAAAATGGCGTTACAATATTGGCATGCTAAAGGTGAAAAACGCAAATATTTTTTAGCGTTACAAAATAGTTATCATGGTGATACATTCGGTGCTATGTCAGTTTGCGATCCACAAAAATCAATGCATATTTTATATAAAAACTTCTTACCAAAACATATTTTTATTAAAGCTCCTAAATGTAAATTTCATGATAAATGAGATAATAATGATTTAAATAATATAAAACAACAACTAGAAATAAAACATGATAAAATAGCTGCTATTATTTTAGAACCAATTGTTCAAGGGGCAGGTGGTATGTATTTTTACCATACTGAATATTTAAAAGGTATACGTGATCTATGTAATAAATATAATGTATTATTAATCGCAGATGAAATAGCAACAGGTTTTGGACGTACAGGAAAATTATTTGCTTGTAATCATGCAAATATATCTCCAGATATAATATGTTTAGGAAAAGCATTAACTGGTGGTTATATGACACTTTCAGCAACAATTAGTACTAGATATATCGCTGAAACAATTAGTAATGGTAAAGCAAATTGTTTCATGCATGGGCCAACTTTTATGGGAAATCCATTAGCTTGCGCAATTGCAGAATCTAATATAAAACTATTATTGAATAATAATTGGGAAAATAATATTTTTAATATTGAAAAACAATTAAATACTGAACTTTTACCTTTAATTAATAATAATAATATTTATAATATTCGTATTTTAGGTGCTATTGGTGTTATAGAAATGAAAAAACCAATAAATATTTCTAATTTACAAAAGCTTTTTGTAAAACATGGAGTTTGGATTCGTCCTTTTGGAAAACTTATTTATATAATGCCTCCTTATATAATCACTAAAAAACAATTAACTAAAATAACTAAAACAATAAAAATAATTTTAAATTCAATTTAATTGTATTTTTATAAAAAAATAATTTTTTTAATAAAATATTTTAATTAAAAAACAATAATTTTAAGTAATTAATTATAAAAAATAAATTTATAACTTTTATAATATAATATAAAAAACAAATTACTTAAAATATTTTTTTAATTATATAAATATTATTTTATATAATAAATTATATTATTATATATAATAATATACTATTTAACACTATAGATTATTTTTAAGAATATTTATGACTATAACTAAAGTTGTTTTAATAAGACATGGTGAAAGTTTATGGAACAAAAAAAACCGTTTTACAGGATGGATTGATATAGAATTATCCAATAAAGGACGAGAAGAAGCTAAAACAGCAGGTAAATTATTAAAAAAAAAAGGTTTTACTTTTGACTTAGCATATACATCTGTATTAAAACGTGCTATACATACTCTATGGTATATTCTTGATCAAATAAATCAACAATGGTTACCAATAGAAAAAAGTTGGAGATTAAATGAACGTCATTACGGTTCTCTACAAGGTTTAAACAAAACAAAAATTATATCTAAATATGGCGAAAAACAAGTAAAATTATGGCGTCGTAGTTTTTCTATAAAACCTCCAAAATTAAATAAAAATAATCAAAATTATCCTGGTAATGATATACGTTATGCTGATTTATTACCTGAAGAAATACCTGTAACTGAAAGTTTAGAAAATACTATTGAACGTATTATTCCATATTGGGAAAAAAATATAAAACCAAATATTATAAAAGGTAAAAAAATAATTATTATCGCACATGGAAATTCGTTAAGAGGATTAATAAAATATTTAGACAACATAAATGATAAAGAAATTATCAATTTAAACATTCCAACAGGAATACCAATTATTTATGAATTTAATAAAAACATAAAACCAATAAAAAACTATTATTTAAAATAATAAATAAAAATATAAAATTAATTTATTTTTAAACTTTTTGCAAAATTTAACATTCTCTTTAATGGTATTAATGCTTTTTTTCTTAAAGATTCATTTATTTTAATCTGATGATCTATTGTATTATTTTTAAGAGCATCAATAATACCTTGTAATGTATTCATCCCCATCCAAGGACAATAAGCACATATCTTACATGTTGCATTATCACTTGATGTAGGAGCTATATAAAATAACTTTTCTGGTATATCTTTTTGCATTTTATAAAATATTCTTTTATCAGTAGCAACAATAATTATTGAATTTTCTAATGTTTTAGCAGCTTTAATTAATTGAGAAGTAGAACCAACTACATCAGCAAGTTCAATGATATCTTTAGGAGATTCAGGATGAACTAATATAGCTGCTTCTGGATACATAGATTTCATTTTTTTTAAAGATTTACTTTTAAATTCATCATGAACAATACATGTCCCATTCCAACATAAAATATCAGCTTTAGTCCTCTGTTGAATAAAATAACCTAAATGACGATCAGGTGCCCAAATAATTTTTTTTCCTAACTTATTCAAATGATTAACTAATTCAACTGCAATACTAGACGTTGCAACCCAATCAGCACGAGCTTTTATAGCTACAGAAGTATTCGCATATACAACAACAGTTCTATCTGAATTTTCATCGCAAAATTTTGAAAATTCTTTTTCAGGACAACTAATATCTAACGAACATTCTGCATTCAATGTAGGCATTAATACATTCTTTTCAGGATTTAAAATCTTTGCTGTTTCACCCATAAATTTAACACCAACAACTACTAATGTAACCGCTGGATGGGAAGCGCCAAAACGAGCCATTTCTAAAGAATCAGCAACACATCCACCTGTTTTTTCTGCTATATACTGGACTTCTGGGTTTGTATAATAATGAGCAACTATAACAGCATTTTTTTGATCCAACAATGATTTTATCCGCTTAAAATAAAAATCTTTTTTATCTTGACTTAATATATTTTTCGATTTAAATGAATAAATTAATTGATTAATATTAAAATCTTTACTCATTATAACTCCCATCTTTATATAAAAAATATTAAAATAAAAACTAAAATTTTTTGCTAAAATATTAAATATTAAAAAATGTTAATTAAGTTATTAAATAATAAACCACAAAAAAATATAACCTATACTAAATATTTAAATAAAACATTTTATATAAAAAATATTTTATGTAAAATACAACATGCATATTACATATATAAATATGTATTAATATTTTTAAAATATAATATTTTTAATATTATATTTTATATAAAATACAATTAAAACATATTAAGTTTTTTTTTAGCTAATAATGCTCCTACGCTATTAGGATATTGTTTTAATACATGTTGATAAATAATTTTTGCTTTATCTTTAAAACCTTTTTCTTGCATGATTAAACCAATTTTATATAAAGATTCACTACTTTTTTTAGAGTTAGGAAAATTTTTAACTACAATAGCAAAATAAAATGCAGCATCATCTTTTTTATTTTTGACATAATTCAATTGTCCTAACCAATAATTAACATTAGCTTGATATTTAGATTTAGGATAAATTTTAATAAAATTTTGTAATTCATCTATAGATTTATTTATTTCTTTTTCTGATCTACTATTTATAGCTAATTCAACAACAAAATTATAATGTTCTTTTTCTGATGTTTTTGATAAATTTAAAGATGATTTTGAATTTAATAATTTATTATTTGATTGTTCTGTAAAATCAGTTAATTCAGATTTTTTAAGTTGTTCTTGTTGAATACGATAATTTTCTTTATTTGCAATAAATTTATTTAATTTATATTCATTTTCTTGAATTTGTCCACGCAATATATCAATATCATTTTGATTATCAATTAATTGTTGTTGAATTTGAAACAAAAGTTTACTTTGATAATCAATCATTTCTTCAATTTTAGAAATACGTTCTAAAATTGAAGTAGATGATATATTATAAATTTGAGCTTTTCCAATAGCGACCTCATTGGTCGCTATATTAGCCAATAACAACAGAGCAATTAAAAAACATCTGAAATTATTATTCATGATAAACATTATCTATTGAGATACAATTACAGCTCGACGATTTTTTGCGTAATCATCTTCTGTTGATCCTAATGAAGCTGGTTTTTCTTCACCATAAGAAACAATAGAAATTTGTTTATTAGAAATACCTTTACTCTGTAAATATAATTTTACTGCATTAGCACGTTTTTCACCTAATGCAATATTATATTCTGGTGTACCACGTTCATCTGCATGACCTTCAATAATAACATTAGAAGAATTATCACGTAAAAACATAATATAATTATCTAATACATTCATATATTCTTGAGATATATTATATTTATCAAAACTAAAATAAATAATATTATTTTGTTGTAATTGTTCTCCTTGTTGATGTAATGAATCTTTTGATGGTAAAACATTATCAACCTGATTAGTTGAAGGTTCAATATTATCTTGTTCATCATTTTTATTAGAAGTACAAGATGAAAACATTATTATTGGCAATACAATTACCAAACTTTTAAGTATTTTTTTTAAATGCATTATTTATTCCTTAAGTATTTATTACCACATTACTATATATTACAAATATGAAGACCATGCAGGAAATTTTACTCGCATACCATTTATCGGAATATTAGTTTTATAACGTCCATTAACTGAAACTAAATATAATTTATTTTTTTCTTGAGAAGAAGCATAAATTATCATAATACCATTTGGTGAAATACTTGGTGTTTCATCCAAAAAAGTTTTAGTTAAAAATTCAATATTATTTTTTACAAAATTATATTTCACAATATGTTGATTGATACCATTAGAATTTACCGTAACCATAAAAGTTCCATCAGGACTAATATCAGCATTTTGATTTTGCATTCCTTCCCAAGAAATACGTTCAAACACACTACTATTAATATTTATTTTATAAATTTGTGGTCTTCCTGATTTATCAGAAGTATATAACAAATTTTGATTATCTGGCATCCATTTCGGTTCGGTATTATTATTACGATCATTAGTTATTTGTCGTATTTTACCGGTTAATAAATCCATAACATATAAATTTAAACTTCCAGTTTTAGATAAAGCAAAAGCTAATTTAGTTCCATCTGAAGAAAAAGCAGGAGCACCATTATGATTAGGGAAAGAAGCTATATTACGAACATATCCAGTATGTATATTTCTAATTACAATCATTGATTTTCCGCTTTCAAAAGTTACATATGCTATGCTTTTACCATCAGGAGACCAAGTTGGAGACATCAAAGGTGCTTTTGAACGATGAATAATTAAACTATTATAACCATCGTAATCAGAAACTCGTAATTCATGTGAATATCTACTATTATTAACAACAATATAAGCGATACGAGTTCTAAATGCACCACGAATACCTGTTAGTTTTTCAAAAATTTCATCACTTATACTATGCCCTGCATAACGTAATTTTTCTTTTGTTATTTTTAAAGTATTTTGAGATAAAATAGTTACAAAATTATCTATAATATTAACTAATTGAAATTTTATAATAAAATTATTATTTGATACTAATTCAATTTGACCAACTACTATAGCATTAGCACCTAATAAACGCCACATTTTAGGAATTATTTCCGTAGAATTACTTGGTAATTGAGGCATACGATTTAATTCGATAGGATTAAATTTACCAGTATTACGTAAATCAGAACTAATAATTTTATCAATTTTTTGTATTGAAGATCCCATTCCAATACATTTAAATGGTACGATTCCAATCGGTTGCGCTGAATTAACCCCATCTGTAATTTCAATTCGAACTTCAGCAGCGAAAATTATCGAAGATATAGCAAAAAATACAAAAAGAGTTTTAGAAAAAAATCCCATTTATATCTCCTTTTAGTATATATCATCTTATAACATATTCTTATATCTTAATATACAAAATTAATTTTATTAAATTAGTATCAATATTATATCATATAAAAATATAAAATTAAGGTTTAAATATAAGAACACTACCAATTTTATTGAAAGTATTATAAACTTCTATGCTAGGTGGTCTAGGTATCACAGCAAGCTTAGCAGCTTTTATTGCTGCATTACATAATTCTTGATTATTAAATAAAGTATTTTTAGGAATTATACTAACTAATAAACCATTTGGTGCTAATTTTAATTGAAGTTCGCAAATCATATTTCTATAATTATCAGAATCATAAAATTTACTTTGAATAGCATTTTTTACTTCACTTGCATATTTATTAACTTCTGAATTTAAAATATTTATTTTTGATTCATTAATATTAGATAGTTTTTGTATATTTTTTTTATTCGTTGATAATAAAGTTAAATCGTCCAATAAATTATCAATTATTTTTGAATCTGAATCTAATTTATTTTTATTGTTATCAATTTTATTATTATTTTTATTATTATTTTTATTATTATTTTTTTCTTTTATTTTATCACTTGTTATAAACGTTTTAATATTTTTATTATTTTTTTTATTTTTTAAATTTATTTTTTGTTTATTTTGTAATTTCTCTTTTTTATTTTTTAATAAATCATTTTTTATAAACTTTTCTTTTTCAATTTTTATTTTTACTTTTTTTATTTTATTAATTTTTTGTTTATATTTAACAACTTCATTACTTTTTAATACTTGTTTTTTTTGTTTTATAAATTCATGTTTATTTTTAATACCTTGAAAATCTGTTTTAAACAATTGTTTTTCATTTAAATTAATATTTTTTTCATTCTCTTTTTTTTGAAAAACATTATTTTTTTTTTGTAAAACATTCTGATATTCTTGATTTTTTTTTGATATTTTAATAACATCATTAGAATCAATCATTATTGCATTAATTTTACTATTTTTACCATCAATAATTTTATAATCTGAAAAAAAATAATTTATAACAATTAAACAAATTAAAATAAAATGAAAAATAAAAGATAATAATAACGAATTAAATAAATATTTTTCTTTATTTCCATAATTATTTTTAAAAAAATTTTTCATGTATTTTAATCTAAAATAGGATTAGTCAGTAAACCAACAGATTTTATTCCTAAATTATGCAAGATATTTAACATTTTTATAATTTCATTATAATGTACTTCTTTATCTCCACCAATAAAAAAAAATATTTTAGAATTTTTTTCTATCTGTTCTTTTATTATTGATATAATTTTATTTTGTTGAACAGATTCAATACGAACATCATTAACAAGTATATTATAATTATCAATTCCAATTACTTCTAAAATAACCATTAAATTATCTGTTGTTATTGCTTTTGTATTTGTACTATCTGGTAAATCTACTTCTAAACTTTGTGTTAATATAGGAGATGTTACTACAAAAATTAATAATAATACTAATAAAATATCAAGCATCGGTACAATATTAATTTCAGATTTTAACTTAATTTTTCTAATATTACTAATCATCAGTTTTATTCTCATTTATTATTTATTTTAGAAAAAATACTTGACGATGTAAAATAACTAAAAATTCTTCAGTAAAATTATCATAATTTTGTTCTAATTTATTAATACATAAATTAAATTTATTAAAAGCCATAACAGCTGGTATTGCTGCAAATAAACCAATTGCAGTTGCAATTAATGCTTCTGCAATACCAGGTGCAATCATCTGTAATGTTATTTGTTTTATAGATCCAAATGCAATAAATGTATTCATAATTCCACATACAGTTCCAAATAATCCTATATAAGGACTAATTGAACCTATTGTACCTAAAAATGGTATATTTATTTCAATTGATACTAATTCACGATTCATCGAAATACGAATAACACGAGATACTCCTTTCATAACAGCATCAGAACTATAAGTATTTGCATTATACAATCGAATGAATTCTTTAAAACCAAAATAAAAAATTTTTTCAGAACCAATTAAATTATTAATATGTATTTTACTTTTTTCATATAAACTTGATAAGTCAAAATTAGAAAAAAATTTTTTTTCAAAAAATAAATTTTCTCTGAAAACATTGTTAAAAGTTCTAGTTTTTTGAATAATTATTGTCCATGATATTATAGAAAAAACAATCAAAACAAACATTACAAATTGTACAATAAAACTAGCTTTTAAAAATAAATCTATAATATTTATATTAGTCACTATTAAAAACTCCTAAAATAATATTTTTTTTAAAAAATAAAAATAAAAAAATATTTGAATTATTTATTTTCAAAATAACAAAGTACAATTTAATCAACAATTATATGAATAATGATCTAAAACAATATTTTTTATAAAAATTCTAATAACATAAATTTTATATTTTAAAATTACAAAATACAAAATTTTAATATATTTTTATATTTTTTTACAAAAAATATCATAATAATATATTTAATTAAACTTAATAATCAAAAAGCGACATTTTATTTAATATCGCTTTAATTATATTTATATTAATATTATTTTATAATAACTAAATAAATTATATAATTTCAGATAAAACTAATTTAACAGTTTTACCAATATCTGTAAGATTAAAAACTACTTTTACATTAGAAGATTTAAGAATTGAAATTTTTTCATCAGCAGTACCTTTTCCACCAGAAATAATTGCTCCAGCATGCCCCATACGCTTTTCTTTAGGAGCTGTAACTCCAGCAATATAAGCAATAACTGGTTTTGTAATATAATTTTTGATATAACAAGCAGCTTCTTCTTCTAAATTGCCACCAATTTCACCGATTATAACTATTGCTTCAGTTTTTTGATCATTTTGAAACAATTTTAAAATATCAATAAAACTAGATCCTAAAATAGGATCTCCACCTATACCAACACAAGTAGATTGACCTAAACCAACATCTGTTATTTGCTTAACAGCTTCATAAGTTAAAGTTCCTGATCTAGAAATTACACCAATACTACCAGTAGTATGAATATATCCTGGTTGTATACCAATCTTACATTCATTTGGTGTAATTATCCCAGGACAATTAGGACCTATCATACAAACGCCAGATTCATTTAACTTTGATTTTATAAGTAACATATCTAATATTGGGATACCTTCAGTAATAGTAACAATTAATTTTATACCTGAATCAATAGCTTCCAAAATAGAATCTTTACAAAACTGTGCTGGTACATAAATAACAGAAGCTGTTGCACCAGTTTCTTTTACAGCTTCATAAACAGTATTAAAAACTGGTAATCCTAAATGAATTGCACCTCCTTTTCCTGGTGTAACCCCACCAACCATTTTAGTACCATATGCTATAGCTTGCTTAGAATGAAATGTGCCTTGGCTACCTGTAAAACCTTGACAAATAACTTTAGTGTCCTTATTAATTAAAATAGACATATTTATTCCCCACAGGCTGCTACTGCTTTTTTAGCAGCATCAATTAAATTATTAGTTACAATAATATTTAAACCACTTTCTTTAATTTTTTTTAAGCCTAATTTTGCATTATTTCCGTCTAAACGAACAACAACTGGAACTGTTATATTACTTTCTTTAAGTGCATCAATTATACCTATAGAAATTAAATCACAACGAACTATACCACCAAATATATTAACAAAAATAACTTTTACATTTTTATCAGAAAGAATAATTTTAAATGCCTCAGTTACACGTTCTTTTGTGGTTCCACCGCCAACATCTAAAAAATTTGCTGGAGAACCACCATATGATTTAATAATATCCATTGTGCCCATTGCAAGACCAGCACCGTTTACCATGCAACCAATATTACCATCTAAAGCAACATAACTAAGTCCATATTTAGATGCATATATTTCACGAGAATCTCCTTGTGATTCATCATATATATTACTAAGTTCATTTTGACGATATAAGGCATTATTATCTACATCTAATTTACAATCTAAGCAAATCAAATTATCTAAATTATTTATAACTAATGGGTTAATTTCTGCTAACGTAAGATCATATTTTAAAAACAATTTCGCTAAATTTACAAAAATTTCAGAAAATTGATTAACTTGTTTATCAATTAAACCTAATTTAAATGCCAATTGTCTACCTTGAAAATGCATTGGACCAGTTAAAGGATCAATATTAATCTTATAAATTAATTCTGGTGTTTTTTTTGCAACTTTTTCAATTTCAATACCACCTTCAGTTGTCGCCATAAAAACAATACAATTTTTACTACGATCAATAATAGCTCCTAAATATAATTCTTTTTTTATATTTGTAGATGATTCAACTAAAATTTTGTTAACTAATTGTCCTTTTTCGCTTGTTTGATATGTTATTAAATACTTACCAAACCATTTTTTAGCAAACATTTTAACTTCATCTATATTACTTGTAACTTTTACACCACCAGATTTACCTCTTCCTCCGGCATGAACTTGACATTTTAATACCCATGGAGCTTTACATTTTTTTTTAGCTACATCTACAATTTCATTAATTGATGAACAAACATAACCTATTGGTGTTGGGATTCCATAACGTAATAGTAACTGTTTTGATTGATACTCATGTAAATTCATTTTTTTATGTCCATAATTATAAAAAAAACATAAATATTTTTTATTATTTTTTATATTGTCAAATTAAAAATTAAAAACTTATTTTTTTAATATCTTATATTATATTTCTAATAACATACGAGCTGGATCTTCTAACATATTTTTTATAACATTTAAAAATCCTACTGATTCACGACCATCTATCAAACAATGATCATAAGATAATGCTAAATACATCATAGGAAGTATTTCTATTTTACCATTTACAACCATTGGACGATCTTTTATGGCATGCATTCCTAAAATTGAACTTTGTGGTAAATTAATAATCGGAGTAGACATCAAAGATCCAAATATACCACCATTAGTTATAGTAAAGCTACCACCTGTCATCTCTTCTATAGTTAATTTACTATCGCGTCCTTTTAATGCCAATTTTTTAATTTCTTTTTCAAGATTTGCCATGCTAATTTTATCAGCGTCACGTAAAACAGGAGTTACTAATCCACGTGGCGTTGAAACAGCAATACTAATATCAAAATAATTATAATAAACTATATCATCTCCATCAATTGAAGCATTTATTTCCGGATAACGTTTTAACGCTTCAACTACAGCTTTTACATAAAAAGACATAAAACCTAAACGTATACCATAACGTTCTTCAAAAATTTCACCATACTTTTTACGTAATTCTTTAATCGGAGACATATTAACTTCATTAAATGTTGTCAACATAGCTGTTGTTTTTTTAGATTCTAATAAACGTTCAGCTATACGTTTACGTAATCTCGTCATAGAAACACGTTTTTCAACACGATTATTTGACTCATTTAATGAAATGTTATTATCATTATCTTTATTTTCAATAGTTTTACTAATTAAAATTTTATTAATATCTTTACGCGTTAATCTACCACCAACTCCTGTTCCTTTAATATCTTCTTTGTGTAAATTTAAATCGTGCTCTGCAATCATACGACGAACTGTTGGACTAGAAAATTTATCAGTTTTAACTTCTGTATCTATAGATACATCATTTTTTTTATCTTTAAAATTATTTTTTTGATCAGTTGGTTTAATACTACCTAAATGTTGTTTTGATAAAACTATTGTTCCTTCTTTTACATCAATTTTTAATATACCATCTATAGATGCAGGAATTTCTAATATAACTTTATCTGTTTCAATTTCAACCAAAATTTCATCACGATAAACAAAATCACCTTGTTTTTTATGCCATGTAATTACAGTAGCATCTGCAACAGATTCAGGAAGATCTGGTACAAGAATTTCTATATTATTCACTTTGTACCTCTTTAATTATTTAATATTAAGTGCTTTATCAATTAAATTTTGTTGTTCTCTTTTATGAACTGATATGCACCCAGCAGCTGTAGATGAAGAATAATCACGACCGACATAATTCAAAATAATTCCTGTCGGGATGATTTTATAAAAAATATTTTGTAGAAAAAACCATGCACCCTGGTTCATAGGTTCTTCTTGACACCAAACAAAATCTTTTATATTAATAAATTGTATTAATATTTTTTGAAAATCTTCATACGGAAATGGATATAATTGCTCTATACGAATTATAAAAACATTTTTTTGTTTATTTTTACGACGTTGCTCTAATAAATCATAATAAACTTTTCCTGAGCACATAATTAAACGTTTTACATATTTTAAATTGATATCATCTAATTCACCAATAATTGTTTTAAAAGTTCCATCAACAAATTCATTTATACTAGATACAGCTAATGGATGACGTAATAAAGATTTTGGTGATATAACAATTAATGGCTTACGTATATAATTTAATGCTTGACGACGAAGCATATGATAAACTTGAGATGGAGTAGATGGTATACAAACTTGCATGTTTTGGCAAGAACATAATTGTAAATAACGTTCTAAACGAGCGGATGAATGCTCAGGTCCTTGACCTTCATAACCATGAGGTAGTAACATTACTAAACCACACATACGCCCCCATTTTTGTTCACCAGAACTAATAAATTGATCAATAACCACCTGTGCTCCATTAGCAAAATCTCCAAATTGAGCTTCCCAAATAATTAATGAACGTGGTTCAGTTATTGCATATCCATACTCAAAAGCTAATATAGCATTTTCACTTAAAACTGAATCCCATATACTAAATATACCTTGATTATTTACAACATGTTCTAATGGGATATATATTGAACCATCTTTCTGATTATGTATAACAACATGACGATGAAAAAATGTACCACGACCAACATCTTCTCCAGATATACGAATATTAATTTTTTCATATACTAACGTAGCATATGCCAATGTTTCAGCAGCACCCCAATCAAAAAATTTTTTTCCTTCTGCCATTTCTAAACGATCTTCATATATTTTTTTTACTCTAGATTGAACATCAATCCATTTAGGAAGTGTATTAATTTTTATTGCAATCTCATATAATTTGTTTTCATTAAAATTTGATCTATAATCAAAAATATATTTTTGATTTAAATATGGAGCCCATATACAATTTTTAGAATTTATTTTTCTATGTTCTTTTACAACACAATCACCTAAATCTAATTTATCACGATATAATTTGATAAGATTAAAAATATCATTTTTAGTAAAAATAGATTTTTTTATTAAATATTCTGAGTATATCTCGCGAATAGTTGGGTGTTTTCTAATTTTTTTATACATAATAGGTTGTGTTGCATTTGGTTCATCAGCTTCATTATGACCATGTCTTCTATAACAAACAAGATCAATTATTACATCCCGTTTAAATTTATTACGAAAATCAAATGCTAATCTAGAAATAAAAATAACTGCTTCTAAATCATCTGCATTAACATGAAAAATAGGTGATCTTATCATCTTTATGATATCAGTACAATATTCAGATGAACGCGTTTCTTCTCTATTAGAAATAGTGAATCCAATTTGATTATTAATTACAATTCTTATTGTACCTCCAACTTCATAACCAGGAACCTGTGACATATTTAAAGTTTCTTGAACAATACCTTGTCCTGTTATAGCTGAATCACCATGTATAACAATAGGTAAAACGAAATTTTTACATTCATTTTCTAATCTGTCACGACGTGCTCTAACTGAGCCAATAAGTACTGGATTTATCATTTCAAGATGAGATGGGTTAAAAAGCAAAGATAAATGCATATGTGAATTATCTATTTGTAAATTACAAGAAAAACCTTGATGATATTTTACATCACCTGGAAACGAATCGGTTTCATATTTACCTTCAAATTCATTAAATAAATCAATAGGTTTTTTACCAAAAATATTAACTAAAACATTTAAACGACCACGATGTGCCATTCCTAAAACAATTTCATTTACATTTTTTTTATTTGAATATAAAATTAAATCTTTTAATAATGGGATCAATACATCACAACCTTCAATAGAAAATCTTTTTGATCCAGGAAATCTTGAATTTAAATAACGTTCAAGACCTTCAGCAGCAATTAATTCTGATAAAAAAAGACGTTTTTCGTTATCTGAAAAATATTCCGAAATATTAATAGATTCAATACGTTTTTGAATCCATTTTTTTTCGTCAGTTTTAATATGCATATATTCAATACCAATCGAACCGCAATAAATTCTTTTTAAATTCTCATGAATTTCATTAAGCTTTAACGTATCTTTATTTATTACTAATAAATCATTATAAAATGTTTTATTAAAATCATCTTTTTTAAAACCATAATATTCAAGATTTAATTCTTGAACATTTCCTCGTTCCCATAATCTTAATGGATCAATATTAGCGTTTTCATGTCCACGAAAACGAAATGCATCAATTAACTGTAATACACTATTTTGTTTGTTTAAATAGTTTGAAAAAATTTTTAATTCATTTTTAATGTCAGTATTTGTTTCTAAATTAAATTCTTTATCAACATTAAACTTTAAATTGAAATAATCTTGAAAAAATTTTTTCCAATCATCACTTACAGAATTATTATCAATTAAATATTTTTCATATAAATATTCTATATAAGATTTATTTTCAGCTGATAAAAAACTCGATTCTATCCATGTTTTCATTTTTCGCATATTTATTCCTATAAAATAAAAAAATATAATTTATTTAATTAAATTTTTTAATAACTAAATTTTAATTTTTATATAAAAATTAAAAAAAAAATAAATCATCTATGTAGTTTTTTATTTTTACAAAACTCATACACATAAAATATTTCAAAATAAAACAAAAATAAATAATTAAAAAAACAAAAATTATTATTTATTTCTTATATAATAACTAATAAAAAAATATATTTTTTTTTATTTTTTAAAAATCACAAAAACGTTTTTATAAAAATTTAAAATTTTAATTTAAAATTTTAATCTAACATTATATAAATTTATTAATAAAAACATTTATTAAACATTGTTTATATAACGTTGTTTTATACTTAATTTACAAAATTATTAAATAAAACTATTAAAAAATATTAATATATTAAATATAAAATATATATAATTGTAAATTATAAATAGTTAAAATTATAATTTTAAAAATTATATATTTATTTTAGCTTTACTAAACAATAGCATAAAATTTATTTAACTAATAAACATATTACATGCATTTATTGTTTAAGATAAATTTATAAAATATAATTTAAATTAATAATTTAAATAGATATTTATAAAATTAAATAATACCAATACACTTTTAAATAAAATATATTAATAACAATTTTTTAATATAGAGAAAATAATATTAAAAAATTTTAAAATAAATTTTATAAATATTAAAAAAATAACAATTATACAAAATTATTTTTTTAATATTATATTTTAAACATTAAAAATTCTAAAATGCATTTTTATAAATAATTTTTTTATAAAACATATAAAAATTTAAAAAAAACTACAATAAAATTGTATAATAATTAGTTATATTAAATTTAATAATTACATTTTTTTTAATTTTTTATTAAAAAACAAACCATATTTTATAATATTTTAAAACAACATAATTAACTTTTTTATAAAAAATAAAAAAATAATTTTTATAAATTTAAAAAATGAATTTTATAAAATAAATATAATTTTTTTAAAATAATTAAAAAACAATTATAAAAAAATAAATTTTTAAAAATAAAAAAATATTTAATTTTACCCGAAATATTAATATATATTAAGCTATATTATATATATCAACAAAATTAACGTCTAAACCATAATTATTTATTAACCATTTTGTCAATTCTTTTAAACCATACCTTTCTGTTGCATGATGCCCTGCAATATACATATGTATCATCATTTCTTTTGCTATATGAAAAGATTGTTCTGAAATTTCACCAGTTATAAAAGCATCCACACCAAATTCAGCTGCTTCCAATATAAAACTATGACCACTGCCTGAACACCATGCTATTTTGTATATTTCTTTTTTTACATCATTTCCACAATGTAATATTTTTCTACCAAGACGTGATTCTAATATTACAGTTAATTCAGATGGAGTTAATGGATTTCTTAAAATACCAAACTGAACAAATTGATTAATTTGCCCTTTTATTTTTATACCTAAAACATATGCCAATTGAGTATTATTACCCATCTTTTTATGAGCATCTAAAGGAAGATGATAAGCATAAAGATTAATATTATTATTTAATAATATTTTTAATCTATTTTTTTTTATTCCTTTTATAACTAGATGTTCATTTTTTCAAAAATATCCATGATGAACTATTATAGCATCTGCTTTTTTTTTTACTGAAACTTCAAGTAAATTTTTACAGGCACTTACTCCTGTAATTATTTTATTCACATCAGAACATCCTTCGACTTGAAGTCCATTTGGACAATGATCTTTAAAATCGTTAATATTAAGTTCATCATTAATAATTTTTTCTAATAAAAAGTTATTCATAATTTTATTTTAAATAATTCATTAAAATGTTTTTTTGTGAAAATAATAAAAAAATATATTAACTGTTTTTTAATTTTCTTAAAATAATTTTTAACAAAAAAATAAATAAAATATTACAAAGTTTAAAAATTAATCATTTTAATCTTTAAATTACATTAATATTTAACATAATAATCATCAAATTATATAAACAACTTATTTAAATTATTTTAAATAACAGTTTGTTTTTAACAATAACTAAATAATTTTAAATATAAAAATACTATTTTTTAAATAAAAAAATAAAATTACATTTTTAATATATAAATTTTTACAAAAATAAAATAATATAAAGATAAAATATTAAAAATTCAAAACATAATTACTACTTTTGAATATTAGTTTTATAAAACAAACTTTATATAATATTAACAAAATAACTTAAAAAAAATAAATTTTCTTATATTTAATATTCTTAAATACAAAAATAGCAATATATAATAAATTCAATAAAAATTATTCAATTAATTATTTTATAATATAGTAAAATTTTTACTGTTTAATAATACCATATTTTTAATTATCACTTGTTTATTTTTTTTAACGTAATATCACGTAAACCTATAACTTTATTAAAAACTAAATTATTTTTACTACTTAAACTATTATCTACACAAAAATATCCTTCACGTTCAAATTGAAAAACATCTTCAGATTTTGCATTATGTAAACTGAATTCAACAAAACCTTTACGTATAATTAAAGAATTATTATTTATATGCGACAAATAATCATTTTTAAATCCTGGGTTTGGAATATTAAATAAACGATCATATAAACGAATCTCAGCTGGTAAAGAATGAGATACGCTTACCCAATGAATAACACCCTTTATTTTTCTACCATCACTAGGATTTTTATTTAAAGTACTTGGATCATAACTACAATAAATCGTAATTATTTTACCGTTTATATCTTTTTCTACTTTTTCTGCTTTAATAACATAAGCATTTCGTAGACGAACTTCTTTACCTAAAACTAATCGATTATATTTACTATTAGAATTTTCACGAAAATCTGAACGATCAATATATATTTCATTACTAAATGGAATCCTACGAATATCAGAATTAATTTTATTTGGATATTTCTTAGCAATTAACATTTCTACTTTATCATTCATATTTTTAATAATTACAC
This sequence comes from Candidatus Providencia siddallii, assembly GCF_964026685.1. Taxonomy (NCBI): domain Bacteria; kingdom Pseudomonadati; phylum Pseudomonadota; class Gammaproteobacteria; order Enterobacterales; family Morganellaceae; genus Providencia; species Candidatus Providencia siddallii. Next base: position 81,446 of record NZ_OZ034688.1, on the reverse strand, counting down.
GAACTGGATCAATCACAGCCATTACACGAGAAGCATTTTTATTTAAATCACGACGAATACAAAATTCTAACATTTCCATTTTTACATTACTATCTTGCCTTGTAATGCCAATTCTATCGCAAAAATCACGAAGCGATGATGGTGTATAACCACGACGTCGTAACCCAGAAATAGTTAATAAACGAGGATCATCCCAACCAGTAACATATTTATTATTTACTAACTCATTTAATTTACGTTTTGATAATACTGAATATTCAATATTTAAACGTGAAAATTCATATTGACGAGGACGAGAATTTATCTTTATATTATCTAATATTCAATCATACAAACGACGATTATCTTGAAATTCTAAAGTACATAATGAATGACTAATACCTTCTAGAGCATCAGAAATGCAATGCGAAAAATCATACATTGGATAAATACACCATTTATCTCCTAATTTATGATGTTTAATAAATTTTATTCTATATAAAACCGGATCTCGCATAATAATACATGAAGATGACATATCAATTTTTGCACGCAAACATGCCTTACCTTCTTTTATTTCGCCAAATCTCATTTTTTCAAACAAAATTAAATTTTCTTCCACAGATCGATCACGATATGGACTATTTTTCCCAGAATGTTTTAATGTTCCACGATATTCAATAATTTGTTTGAAATCTAATTCGTCAACATATGCTAATTTTTTTTTAATTAATTCAACAGCATATTTATATAATATATCGAAATAATCAGATGAATATTTAATTTTTCCTTTTCATTTAAAACCAAGCCATTTAATATCTTTTTTAATTGATTTTATATATTCTATTTTTTCTTTTGCAGGATTGGTATCATCAAAACGCAAATTACATTCACCATTATAATATTTTGCTACACCAAAATTTAAACAAATTGATTTCACATGACCAAGATGTAAATGTCCATTTGGTTCAGGTGGGAATCTAGTACGTACAAAAATATTTTTTTTATTATTTAAATCATTTTCTATAATTTGATAAATAAAATTTCTTTTTTGAATATTTAAATCATTCATTTTTTAGTAAACCTTAACATAAAATTTTTAATAATTTTTAATAATAAATTATTTTACAGTTACTTTTAAAAATATAAATATCATACATATATTTTTTAATCTTCAAAAATATAATTTTACAAATTTATTTTAATAATTTAATTATATTTTTTTAAAAAAATATATATTACGTAATAACCGTTATATAAATCTTAGTGTACATTATATATGAAATTTTTCATTCTTTGAAAAACAAATATTTAATATAAAAATTAATTTTATTTATTAGAAAATTTTTATAATTTTTTAATAAAATTTATAGATAAAAATTAATTTTTATTTTATAAAACTATAAAAACATGTTGACTGAATAAAATATTATTATCATAATAAAAAACATATTTTTAGCTTATAAATAATGGCTATGTAGCTCAGATGGTTAGAGCACAACACTCATAACGTTGGGGTCACAGGTTCAAATCCCGTCATAGCCACTATTTGCGGGAGTGGCGGAATAGGCAGACGCATCAGATTTAGATTCTGGCGCCTAGAGTGTGCGAGTTCAAATCTCGCCTCCCGCATGTTTAATAAAATTAATAATTTATTCTAATGGGGTATAGCCAAGCGGTAAGGCACCAGGTTTTGATCCTGGCATCCCAGGTTCAAATCCTGGTACCCCAGTAATATATTTTAAAAAACCTAAAATCAAAAAAAACTAAAGTTATAACTAAATTTTAAATACATTTGATATATTTAAAATATTTTACTTGTAATATAACTTTATTATAATTTCTTACAAAAAAATAAATTATTACTTATTTTTTATAAATAAATCATTTTATCAAAAAACTAACATTATTTAAATATTACATAAAACATATTAAAAATAAAAATTAAAAAAATTTTAAATTTTTTTTAAAAAAATAAAATTATTAATTTTTAAATAATTAATTTAAAATAAAATATGTTTTTATAAAAATTTTGGATAAATAAAATGTTAACAAACAAAAAATTATACATTAAAACATTTGGTTGCCAAATGAATCAGTATGATTCATCTAAAATTTTTTCTTTATTAAAAAATAGTCATGGATTTGAAAAAACTGAAAATGCAGAAGAAGCTGATATTTTATTATTAAATACTTGTTCAATTCGTGAAAAATCACAAGAAAAAGTTTTTCATCAATTAGGACGTTGGAAAAAAATAAAAAAAATAAATCCAAATATTATTATTTGTGTCGGTGGTTGCGTTGCTTCACAAGAAGGAAAAATTATATATCAACGCGCTAAATATGTTGATATTATTTTTGGACCACAAACTTTGCACAGATTACCAAATATGATAAATGAAATAAATAAAAAACGAAGTTTGATAATTGATATTAGTTTCACCAAAAATGAAAAATTTAATAATTTTCCAAAACCACATGCAAAAGGACCAACAGCATTTGTAACAATTATAGAAGGATGCAATAAATATTGCTCATATTGTATTGTTCCATATACACGAGGTAAAGAAGTTAGTAGACCTTATAAAGATATACTATTTGAAATAGCACAACTTACAAAACAAGGAGTTCGTGAAATTAATCTATTAGGACAAAATGTAAATGCATATCATAGTAAAACAATAAATGGTGATAATTGTTCATTTTCAAAATTATTACGACTTATATCAAAAATAAATGAAATTGACAGAATTCGTTTCACAACAAACCATCCAATTGAATTTACTGAGGATATCATTGAAGTTTATAATTATACACACAAAATAGTTAATCATTTACACTTACCAATACAAAGTGGATCTGATAAAATTTTAAAAAAAATGAAACGAGGGTATACTGTTTTTGAATACAAAAATATAATTAACAAATTACGTAAAATTAGACCAAATATTTCAATAAGTTCAGATTTCATTATTGGTTTTCCAGGAGAAGATTATGATGATTTTAAAAAAACAATAGATATCATTTCTGATATAAACTTTGATGCAAGCTATAGTTTTATTTATTCAAAACGCCCTGGTACACCAGCATCAAAATTAAAAGATAATATAACTCAAAATGAAAAAAAACAACGACTATATTTAATACAAAAACTTATTAATCAACAAACAATGAAATACAGTAAAAATATGCTAAATTCAATACAAAAAATCTTAGTTGAAGGAGTTTCTCGTAAAAATACAAATGATTTTTTCGGAAGAACAGAAAATAATCGCATTGTAAATTTTAAAGGTTCAATAGATATGGTTGGTAATTTTATAAATGTAAAAATTATAAATATACTACCAAATTCTTTACGTGGAGAAATTTTAACATAAATTAAAAAATAAATTATTTACATAACGATTTAAAAATGAATAAAATAAATCTTAATATACAAATAATATGTAAAACAAAAAATAAATTACCTTCAAAAAATTTTTTTAAATTTTTATTAAAAACTGTTTTATCTAAATTTAAAAAAAAATGTGAAATCAACATTCGTATAGTAGATAAAAACGAATCGCGTTATCTAAATTTTAAATTTTGCGGTAAAAACAAAGCAACTAATGTACTTTCTTTTTCTTTTGAACCACTACTTAAAATAAAATCTCACATATTAGGCGATATAATAATTTGTAAACAACTTATTATACAAGAAGCAATTAAGCAAAAAAAAAATTTAAATGAACATTGAGCTCATATTATTATTCATGGCTGCTTACATTTATTAGGTTTTAATCACATAAAAATAAATGAAACTAAAAAAATGGAATATTTAGAAAAAAAATTTTTAAAAGAATTAGGATATTCAAATAAATATTAATAAAAAAATACTTTATATATTTTAGTTTTATGAATTAATATATTTATTATAAATAATAAAATTAAATTTGCATAAAATTTAATTTTTATTAATAAAAATTAAAAAACAAAAACGTAATGATTGATATTAACTTATCGAATAGTAGTAATTTTAATATTAAAAAGTATTTTTTTAAACTACTAAAATATTTGTTTTATAATAAACCTAAAAAAATATGAAAATTTAATTATATTAATTAATAAATTTAAACAAAATAATTTAATTAATTTAAAAAACACATGATATGTTAAAAAGTATTGTTAATATTGCAAATAAACGTATTCGAGATATTATAACTCAACGTTTTCAAAATATTATATTAAAATATAATCAAAATTTAGATAAATATCTAAATATAATTATAAAATCAATTGATTTTCACTTTTCAGTTATCAATAAAAGATAAAAACAATCTTAAAGTTATTTAAGATAACAAAAAACTTGCTTTATTTTATACGTAATATCATAAAAAACTTTAATTTTAATAAAATATTACAAAAAAACAACCATTATTCATAAAAATAAAAATAGATAAACTATTAAAAAATTTTTTTAACGTTATCATATGACTATTGTAATAAATGAATTTAGATTGATATCTAGACTTATAACTATTAACAATATTTTAAAACTAATTATAGGAAAATTCAAAAATAAATATAATAATCAAGACAACATGAATATTTATCAATTAAATAATTATTTTTATTCAAAACATACAATAACTCAAATAAAAATTTTTAATAAAACATTTAAAACTAATTTTAATAACAAAAAAGTAGATATACAAACGATTTAATAATACAAACTTTTAATAGTTTACATACACATAACAAAACAATAACAATAAATAACTATCAATTTAAAATTGTTATTATTGATAATTGTAAAATTATTCTTCTGCATATAAAAATAATAAAAAATAAAACAAAATCATAATTAAAAACTAAATTAAATACAATGAATTTATCTTTATTTACAAAAAAATATTTACAAATGTTTTTAAGTTTACTGTTTGGTTCAATAGGTGTACTAAGTTATTCTCCTTTCGATTTTTGGCCAGCAGCGATTCTTTCAATTCTATTTCTTCTTTTATTAACAATAGAAAAAAATATAAAACAATCTTTTATTATAGGATTTTTATGGGGAATTGGTTTTTTTGGAACAGGAATTAATTGGATTTATGTTAGTTTAACAAAATTTACTGATTTGCACTTATTTGTTAATATCTTTATAATTATATTATTAATAATATATCTTTCATTATATCCAGGAATTTTTGGAGCATTACTTACGTATTTTACACCAAAAACAAATATTTGAAGATTATGTTTTTTTTCACCTGCATTATGGCAATCTGTTGAATTTTTACGTAGTTTTATACTAACTGGGTTTCCTTGATTGCAATTCGGATATACCCAAATAAATGGTCCAATAAAATCATTAGCACCAATATTTGGTGTTGAAATGTTAACTTTTTTACTATTTAATATAACCGGTTTAATTACTTTATCAATTATTCGTAAAAATATTCTAATATTATTTTATAGTATATTTTTTTTATTTTTTTTATCATTAACAAGAAATTTAAAATGGACAAAAACATTAAATAATGAAAAAATAATTGTTTCATTAGTACAGGGTAATATAAAACAATCTTTAAATTGGGAACCTAATTTTTTAAAAAAAATCAAAAACATATACATAAATCTTTCGAAACCATATATAGGAAAAAGCAACATAATAATTTGGCCGGAATCTGCTATACCATCATTAGAATTTGAAAATCAATTTTGGTTAAAAACTATAGATGAAATTTTAAAAAAATCTAATACTAATTTAATAACAGGAATAATAGATATTGATCAAAAAAATACAAATAATAAATTATTAAATAGTATTATTGTATTAGGTAATAAAACACAATATAAATACCCAACAAAAAATAGATACGATAAACATCATTTGGTTCCATTTGGAGAATTTTTACCTATAGAAAAAATAATAAAACCCATTATGCAATTTTTAAACTTTAAAATACCAGAATTTTCTAAAGGTAATTACAAACAAAAACAATTAATAGTAAATAATATCAATATTACTGCTGCAATTTGTTATGAAATTATTTTAGGAACACAAATTCACGATAATTTTAACACATCAAGCAAATATTTACTTACTGTTTCTAATGATGTATGGTTTGGAAAAACGATAGGACCTTGGCAACATTTACAAATGGCAAGAATGCGTTCATTAGAATTAGGTAGACCACTGATATATGCTACAAATAACGGAATTACAGCTATAATAAACTCTTATGGGTCAATTCAAAACATAATACCACAATTTAAAACAACTGTACTAACAAGTGAAATTTATCCTTCAATAGGTACTACACCATATGTTTTTTGGGGAAATATTCCAACATGAATTATTACAATAATATTTATTATAGTAGGATATATTTTAAATCGTAATAAATAAATATTTTTTATATAATAAATAAAAATATTCAAATATAATATTTCACTACATAAGATATAAAATTACTCAATAAAATTAATTAAATTAAAATATAAAATACATTACTTAATTAGTTTTTTGTTGAAAATAAAATAATATATTTTGTTAAAAAACAATTAATTTAAATAAAATATTTAAAATACATAAAATTTTTTACTAAAAAACATAAATTTTTTATTAAAATATTTTTTTAAATACATGGTATAAGGATTTTTTTAAAATGAAAAAACAATACTGCCATAAAAATATAGAAAAAAAAATACAAAATTATTGGAAAAAAAATAAAACATTTAAAGTAATTGAAGATAAAAACAAAGAAAAATATTATTGTTTATCAATGATTCCTTATCCATCTGGAAAATTACATATGGGACATATACGAAATTATACAATTGGAGATGTTATATCTCGTTATCAACGTATGTTAGGTAAAAATGTTTTACAACCAATTGGTTGGGATGCATTTGGGTTACCTGCAGAAAATGCAGCTATAAAAAATAATACAACACCGGAAAAATGGACTTATAATAATATTCGCTATATGAGAAAACAATTAAAAACACTTGGATTTAGTTATGATTGGGATCGAGAAATAACTACTTGTAAACCAGAATATTATCGTTGGGAGCAATGGTTTTTTATAAAATTGTACAAAAAAAAATTAGTATATAAAAAATTATCATTAGTAAATTGGTGCCCAAACGACTTAACCGTTTTAGCTAATGAACAAGTTATTAATGGTAGATGTTGGAATTGTGATTCCATCATAGAACTAAAAAAAATTCCACAATGGTTTATTAAAATAACCGCATATGCAGAAGAATTATTAAATGATCTTGATAAACTTAAAAATTGGCCAAAACAAGTTAAAAATATGCAACGTAATTGGATTGGTAGAACAGAAGGAATAGAAATTGATTTCAATATAGTAAATACCAGTAAAATAATAACTATATACACAACAAATCTAAGTACTTTTATGGGTGCAACATTTATAGCAATAACAATTAATCATCCAATAATAAAAGAAATTGATATTAATAATCATAAAATTATTCAATTTATCAAAGAATGTAATGAAATAAAAAATAAAAAATTAAAAGAAACAAATATAAAAGGATTTTATTTAAATATGGATGTTATTCATCCATTAACAAAAAATTTTTTACCAATTTGGATTATTAATTTTATTCCTGTTGAATCAAATGATGAAGCAAATATAGCAATACCTGCACATAATAATACATATTTAAATTTTGCAAAAGAATATAACATTCCAATAAAAAAAGTTATTTCTATAGAAAATATTTTAATTAATTCAGAAGAATTTACAGGATTGAATCCTGAAACAGCATCAAAAAGTATTCTTAAAAAACTAATTTCAATTGGTGCAGGAAAACATAAAATTAATTATAAATTACATGATTGGTGTATTTCACGACAACGTTATTGGGGTACACCTATTCCAATAGCAACAATGAAAGATGGAAACATTATTACTATACCAGAAGAAGAATTACCTGTAATACATACTATTAATAACAAATTAAAAAATAACAATAAATATAAAAATATATCCATAAAAAATAAATTTGCATTTCGAGAAACAGACACATTCGATACTTTTATAGAATCATCTTGGTATTATGCACGTTACACTTGTCCTAAATATAACCATGGAATGATTGATCCAATAACAGCTGCATATTGGTTACCTGTAGACCAGTATATTGGTGGGATTGAACATGCAATTTTACATTTATTGTATTTTCGTTTATTCCATAAATTAATGAGAGATTTAAAATTAATAAATTCAGATGAACCAGTAAAAAATTTATTATGCCAAGGTATGGTTCTTTCTGATACATTTTACTATATTAAAAATAATGGACAACGAATTTGGGTGTCAAATGAAAATATTTCATTAAAACGTGATAATAAAAATAATATTATTAATGCAACAGACAACAAATGTCATAAATTAATTTATGCAGGTATGTGTAAAATGTCTAAATCTAAAAACAATGGTATAGATCCAGAAAAAATCATTGAAAAATATGGAGCGGATACTCTACGTTTATTTTTAATGTTTGCAGCTCCGCCAGAATCAACAATTGAATGGCAAGAATCTAATATTAAAGGAGCTAATCGTTTTATTAAAAAAATATGGAGTTTAGTTTATAACTTTACTCAAAAAAAAACAACATGTATTTTAATTAAAAAATCATTAACAACAGAACAAAAAAAAATACGTTATTTTTTACATAAAACAATTGAAAAAGTTACTGATGATATTGAACGAAGACATACATTTAATACAGCAATCGCGGCTATAATGAAATTCACAAATAAATTGTGTAATATACCACAAGAAACAAAAGAAGATTTAGCATTAATTAAAGAATCTTTAGAAGCAATCGTATTAATGTTATCACCAATTATTCCACATGTTTGTTTTGAAATGTGGAATTTTTTAGGACACAAAGAAAATATTGATTTTGTTAATTGGCCAACTGTTGATAAAAAAGCTATAAAAAATAATTTTCAACTAATTATTATTCAAATCAATGGAAAAACACGAGGATGTATTAATGTCCCAAATAACTCAAACGAAAATTTTATTTTTAATGAAGCACAAAAAAAATCAAATATATCTAAATATATTAAAAAAGGTAATATTATAAATACTATTTACATACCTAATAAATTATTAAATTTTATTATTAATTGATTTTTATTAATTATTAAAAACAAATGCATTATATAATTCTATTTTTATTTATTTTAATAAATACAGGATGTGGTTTTCATTTCCAAAAAAACATTTTTTCTGAAACAGAAAAAAAAGAACTGCAATTGAATTCAAATAAACAATATAGTTATTTTATAAAAACACTCATTGAACAATTAAAAATAAAAAATTTTGATCTATCAAAAACAAACAGAAATACACCAATATTAAATATAATTAATTTTTTTGAAGATACAAGAACTTTATCTATTTTTTGTGATGGAAAAGCAGCAGAAAAACAATTAATATTTACAATTAATACAGAATTAATAATAAATAATAATAAATTTTATAAATTAAATAATAAAATTGAACGTACTTTTTTCGAAAACAATTTAAAAGCATTAGCAAAAGATACTGAAAAAGATACTATTATGCAAGAAATGCAAGAAGAAGCTATTCATAATTTAATACATAACTTACTATTTATTTATTCACATAAAAAATAAAACGCAATTAAAATTATAAAACATATAAAATAATGAATCACATAAAACCAGAAAATTTAACATATTACTTACAAAAAAATTTTAAAAAATATTATTTAATTTATGGTACGGAACATTTTTTTATTAAAGAAAGTTTAAATAAAATCAAAAAAATAGCAAAAAAATATGGTTTTAATGAACATTTAACATTTTTTATAGAACAAAATACTGATTGGGAAAAAATTTTTATATTTTGTAAAACAAATAGCATTTTTTCTGTTCGTCAAACAATTACTTTAATATTTTATGATGATAACATAACACTTAATATTTCTGAAAAAATAAAACAAATAATAAATTTACTTCATAAAAATTTATTATTAATTTTAATAATTAATAATATTAATAAAAATAAAAAAAATAATGATTGGTTTAAATTAATTATTAATAATGGTATTCAAATTAACTGTTCTTCACTTAAATATCAAGATTTATCAACATGACTTACAAAAAAAACAAACAATATGAAACTATCATTAGATGACAAATCAAATCAACTACTTTGCTATTGTTATGAAGGAAACTTATTAGAACTCATGCAAACTTTAGAATTACTTTCTTTGTTATTTACAGATGGAAAAATAACTTATTCACGTATAAAAACTATTGTAAAAGATTCAGCCTATTTCACACCATACCATTGAATTAATACAGTATTAAAAGGTGATTTATATCGTTCATGGCATATTTTAAAAAAACTAAAACAAGAAAACATTAACCCATTAATATTATTACGAAACATTCAACGCGAACTAATATTATTAACAACTTTAAAATATCAAACATTAAATAAAAATTTTAAAATATCATTAAACAAAGATAAAATTTATCAAAACAATAGATGGTTATTAAATAAAACATTACAACAATTAACATTTAATCAATTACAAAATATTTTTTTATTATTAACAAAAATAGAACTAAATATAAAACAAAATATTTACTCATCAATATGGTTTGAATTACAATCATTATCTATGTTAATATCAAAAAAAAATACAATTTTTTTTAAAATTTAAAAAAACAAATGTTAAAAACTAATATAAAAAATATTTTACATACATTTTTTGGAGGAACTTTTGACCCAATTCATTATGGACATATACGACCTCTTGAGAATTTAGCTAAACAAATAGGATTAAATAAAATAAATTTATTACCTAACAATATTACTCCTAATCATAAAAAACCATATGCTAATTATAAACAACGAATAGAAATGATTAATTTAGCTATAAAAAATCGTCCGTTATTTAAAATTAATTTATATGAAAAAAAAAAAATAACTTCATATACTATTGATACATTAATAAATTTAAGAAAAAAAATTGGAATAAAACAACCAATAATTTTTATTATAGGCGAAGATTTATTGTTTTCTATTAATACATGGAAAAAATGGGATAAAATCTTAAATAATTGTCATTTATTAGTTTACCCACGAAATTGCTACAAAAAAATAAATAATTTAAAAATAAAAAATTGGTTATTTAAAAATTTAATAAACGATAATAAACGATTAAAATATTTTCCAAATGGATATATTTTTCTAGCAAAAACACCATTAGAAAATATTTCATCAACAGAAATACGTCAAAAAATTTTTCTTAATAAATCATGTGATAGTTTAACCCCAAAAACAGTTATACAATATATAAAACAACAAAATCTTTATCAAAAAATTTATTAAAAATAATAAAATAGATATTTATAATTAATATTAATATAATTTGTTAAATTAAAAATTAATTAAAAATAAAAATATAAAATTATTTCATGAAAAAACAATATCATTTTTTTCGAGATCATACAGCTGAATCTATTTTATTTATTCGTAGAACATTTATCTCATTCGTAATTATTATTATTTTAACATTAATTATAATTATTAATTTATTTAATTTACAAATTATAAAACATGAAGGTTACAAAACTCGATCAAATGATAACAGAATAAAACTTTTACCAATTTCACCAAGCAGAGGTATAATTTATGATAGAATGGGACGTCAATTAGCATTAAATAATACTTATTATCAATTAGAAATAATTCCTGAAAAAATCTTTTCATTAAAAGAAACATTTAATAAACTACGTGATATTGTCAATTTAACAAATGAAGAAATTTTTATTTTTCAAAAAGAACACAAACGGTCTCATAGTTTTACACCTATAATTTTAAAAAATCAATTAAACGAAATTCAAGTGGCACGTTTTTCAGTAAATCAATATCGTTTTCCAGGAGTTGAAATAAAAAGTTATCAACGAAGATTATATCCTTATGGACCAACACTCACACACATAATTGGTTATGTATCAAAAATTAATAATAAAGATTTAGAACAACTTGACAAAGAAAAACTTTTATCAAATTATACAGCAGATCATAATATAGGTAAAATAGGTATAGAACGATATTACGAAAAAATTTTACATGGAAAAACAGGATATGAAGAAGTCGAAATAAATAGCCATGGACGTGTAATACGTCAACTTCATAAACAACCACCTCAAGCTGGACATGATATATATTTAACTATAGATTTAAAATTACAAATTTACATTGAAAAAATTCTAAAAACAAGCAGAGCAGCAGTTATAGTAACAAATCCAAGAAATGGTGAAATATTAGCATTAGTATCAAATCCAAGTTATGATTCTAATCAATTTGTAAACGGGATTTCAAATAAAGATTATCAAACATTATTAAAAAATCCAAATAAACCACTAATTAATAGAACAATTCAAGGTATTTATCCTCCTGCATCAACAGTAAAACCTTTTATTTCAATAGCAGCATTAACTGAAAAAATAATTACTCCAAATACAATTATTTTTGATCCTGGATGGTGGCAGTTACCTGGATCAGAAAAACGATACCGTGATTGGAAACGATGGGGGCACGGTAAACTTAATATAATAAAATCAATTATTGAATCTTCAGATACATTTTTTTATCAAATTGCATATGATTTAGGTATTGATAAATTATCAAAATGGATGATACGTTTTGGTTTCGGTAAAAATACAGGAATTGATATTCTTGAAGAACGTTCAGGGATTATGCCGAATCGAAAATGGAAACAAAAAAAATATAAAAAACCTTGGTACCAAGGAGATACAATACCAATTGGTATTGGACAAGGTTATTGGACAGCAACACCAATTCAAATTTCTAATGCTTTAATGATACTAATTAATAATGGAAAAATAATAACACCACATTTATTATACAGTACAAAATTAGGAAATACAATTACTTTTTACAAAGAAAACAAAAAACAAAACAACACCATACATTCTTGTTTTTGGCAATTAGTAAAACAAGGAATGTATGGTGTTGCAAATGCATACAATGGTACAGTACAACATAACTTTATTAATACTACATATAAAGTAGCAGCTAAATCTGGTACTGCACAAATTTTTAGTTATAATACATATAATGCAAATAAATTAGCAGAACATTTAAGAGATCATAAATTAATGATAGCATATGCTCCATATGATAAACCATCAATAGCTATTTCTATTATTTTAGAAAACGGCGGAGTAGGAAATATTTCAATCGGGAATATTGTTAGACAAATATTTGATTTTATATTAATAAATAATAATAAAAATACTTCGTCAAAAAAAAATATATAAATATAATATAAAATTATTAATATTTTTTTATAAAAAACATGAAATATAACTATATTACGAACAACAATAAAAAAAAATCATTATTAAAACGTTTTCATATTGATATACCAATGTTATTAATTATTACTGCATTACTTATATATAGTATATTTGTTATGTGGAGCGCATGTGGACAAGATATATATAAAATAGAAAAAAAAATTACACAAATAATAAGTGGTATTATAATTATGTTTTTAATGGCTCAAATTTCTCCTCGTATATACGAAAAATTAGCTATACACTTATTTATTTTTTGTATTATTTTATTAATATTAGCTAACATTTTTGGAGAAATAACAAAAGGAGCTCAACGTTGGTTAGATTTTGGATTTATTCGTTTTCAACCTTCAGAAATTGCTAAAATTGCTGTACCTTTAATGATTGCACGTTTTATAAACAGAAATTCATATCCACCATCTTCTAAAAAAACATTAATAGCATTAATAATTATTAGCATACCAACTTTATTAGTAGCAATACAACCAGATTTAGGAACAGCAATTCTTATTGCTTTATCTGGTATATTTGTTTTATTTCTAGCAGGAATAAGTTGAAAATTAATAATCATTTCGATAATAATATTATCATTATTTATTCCATTTCTTTGGTACTTTTTAATGCATGATTATCAACGATCACGTATTATTATGCTGTTAAATCCTGATTCTGACCCATTAGGCGCTGGATATCATATAATTCAATCTAAAATTGCTATAGGATCAGGTGGTTTTACTGGAAAAGGTTGGTTACAAGGAACGCAATCACAACTTGAATTTCTTCCAGAAAGACATACAGATTTTATTTTTGCTGTTTTAGCAGAAGAATTAGGTTTAATTGGGGTATTAATATTATTAACATTATATATTTTATTAGTAATAAGATGTTTATATATCGCAAATAATGCACAAAATACTTTTGGCCGAATTATAGTTGGTAGTTTAACATTAATATTTTTTATATATTGTTTCGTAAACATTGGTATGGTAAGCGGGATATTACCAATTGTAGGTATACCACTTCCATTAATGAGTTATGGGGGGTCAGCATTAATAGTATTAATGTCAAGTTTTGGAATAATTATGTCGATACATACTAATAAAAAATTTTTATCAAAAAGTTTATAATTTTTAAAAACTTTATTCAAAAAAATATCTTAATATAAAATTAAGAATATCCAAAAAATTCATCTTTTGTTGAACGTTCAAGTAAAGAACGAACAACTTCTAATAAATTTTTATTAAAATAAACAATTTCATAAATTTGTTGAGTAATTGGCATTTCAACATTTTTAGAATTAGCTAATATTTTTACTTCTCTTATATTATGATATCCTTCAATAATTTTTCCAATTTTATTTTCTGCTTCTTTAACAGAAAAGCCAGAACCAAGCATTAATCCAAATTTACGATTACGAGATTTATCATCAGTACACGTTAACACTAAATCACCTAATCCTGACATTCCCATAAATGATGATATATTTGCACCTAATGCAATACCAAGTCGACTCATTTCAGCTAAACCACGAGTAATTAATGCAGTACGAGCATTAGAACCAAAACCCATACCATCAGATATTCCTACACCTATAGCTATAATATTCTTAACTACACCACCTACTTGAACTCCAATCATATCTCTATTTTTATAAACACGAAAATTTTTATCACAATGAAATATTTTTTGTAAATCATCAGCAAATTTATCGTTGCTTGCTGCTATAACAATAGCTGTAGGCATTCCTTTTGCTAATTCTATTGCAAAAGTCGGACCTGATAATACTGCAAGATGAATTTTTTCTCCTAATATTTCACGAGCTACATCTTGTAATAAACGTCCAGTATTTTTTTCTAATCCCTTAGTAGCCCAAATTATACGAGAATCATTTTTTAAAAATGGTTTTATTTGTCTTAAAACATCACCAAAAACATAACTTGGAACAACAATCAAAATATTTTTATTCATATTAACAGCAATTTCTAAATTTGTTTCAAGTAATAATTTTTCAGGAAAACTGATATCAGGTAAAAATTTTTTATTCATTCTATCTTGTTTTAATTTCTTAATATGATTTATTTTATGCCCCCACAAAACAACTTCATGTTTATTACTAGATAACATAACTGCTAAAGCAGTTCCATAAGAACCAGCACCAATTATTGTAATTGAATAAGTCTTCATTAAAAACCTTTTTATTTTTTTTAATTTAAATTATTTTTATCATAAAAAATAAAAAAATAAAATAAAAATATAAAAAAAATTATTTTTTATAAAAATTTATATAAAACTACAATTATTTAGTATATAGTATATTTTATCGTTTTTTTTAAATATAAAAATTATTTATATTTTATACAAAACATTTTATGTTTTATAATAAAAACCATAAAAAATTACAATTTTTTATAAATAAACATTTTAAAAATAACATATTTTATTACATAAAAAACTTTAACAATTTTTAAAAAAAAACAAAATTATAAATATTATCTAAAAACAAAAAAATTAAATTTTAAATAATAAAAAACTAATCCCATTTTAATAATACTTTTCCTGATAAACCATTTTTCATTATATCAATACCTTTTTGAAAATCATCAACAATAAATTCATGAGTAATAATTTTAGATAAATTTAAACCAGATTGAATTAAAGAAGTCATTTTATACCAAGTTTCAAATAATTCTCTACCATATATTCCTTTTATAAAAACTCCTTTAGATATTATTTTATTTAAATCTACTGTACTAGGTGATTTAGAAATACCAAGTAATGAAATTTTTCCACCATAACTAATAACATCAATCATATTTTGAAAAGCTTTATCTGATCCAGAAGCTTCAAGTCCTACACCAAAACCTTCTTTTATTCCTAATTCATCCATTACATCAAAAATATTTTTATATAAAACATTAACTGTTTTTAAAATACCATTTTTCTTTGCTAATTCTAATCTATAATCATTAATATCTGTAATAACCACATGTCTAGCTCCAACATGATGACAAACTAAAGCAGACATAATTCCAATTGGACCAGCACCAGAAATTAATACATCTTCACCTGATAAATCAAACGAAAGAGCAGTATGAACTGCATTACCAAAAGGATCAAAAATAGCAGCAATATCATCTGTAATAAAATCTGGAATTTTAAATACGTTAAAAGAAGGAACAACTAAATATTCTGCAAAACAACCAGGTCTATTTATACCAACATTAATAGTTTTTCTACAAAGATGAAAAATACCTCTTTTACAATTTCTACAATTTAAGCACACAATATGTCCGTCACTAGAAACTCTATCTCCTATTTTATAATTTTTTACATATTGTCCAATTTTAATAATTTCCCCCATATATTCATGACCTATAATAATCGGGACAGGAATTGTTTTTTTAGCCCAATTATCCCAATTATATATATGTATATCCGTACCACATATTGCTGTTTTACGGATTTTAATCATAACATCACTATCACCAAGTTCAGGTTCAGGAGTATCAATTAACCATAAACCAGGTTTTTCTTTTAATTTAGATATAGCTTTCATAAAAACCTTCTTATTATTTTATGATATTAAGTTTTTTACCTATAGATGCAAAAGATTCAACTGCATATAAAATATCATTTTCACTATGTGAAGCAGATATTTGCACACGAATCCTTGGTTTATTTTTTGGTACCACAGGATAAAAAAAACTCATAACATAAATACCTTTTTTAAATAACTCATATGTAAATTTTTGAGAAATTTTAACATCATTTAACATTATAGGTATAATAGCATGATTAGAATTAGATATTTTAAAACCAATTGAAACCATTTTTTCTCTAAATAACTTAACATTATTCCATAATTTTTCACGTAAATGATTACAATCAACCATCATATCAACCGCTTTAATAAATGCAACAACATTACAAGGAGCTAGAGAATTTGAAAATAAATAAGGACGTGATTTTTGACGTAATAACTCAATTACATTTTTTTTTGCAGCAATATATCCCCCTGAAACACCACCAAGTGCTTTTCCAAATGTACCAGTAATAATATCAATTTTACCAATAACATTACAATATTCATGAGAACCTTTACCATTTTCCCCAAGAATTCCTACTCCATGTGAATCATCAACAATTACCAATGCTTGATATTCATTTGCTAATTCACAGATATCATGCAATTTTGCAATAATACCATCCATTGATGTAACACCATCAACAGCTATTATAATATTTCTAGATCCAGATATCTTTGCTTCATTAAGTCTTTTTTTTAAATCATCCATTGAATTACTATTAAATATATAAACTTTTGCTTTGCATAAGCGAATACCATCAATAATTGATGCATGATTTAATGAATCTGAAATAATAGAATCTTCTAATCCAAATAATGGCTCAAACAATCCACAATTTGCATCAAAACATGAAGAATATAAGATAGCATCTTCCATACATAAAAAATTAGCAATTTTTTTTTCAAGTATTTTATGAATTTTTTGTGTTCCACAAATAAAACGTACTGATGCTATACCAAAACCATAATCATCTATTCCTTTTTTTACTTCTAAAATTAAATTTTGATCATTAGCTAACCCTAAATAATTATTTGAACAAAAATTTATAACACGATAACCTCCAACAATTTCAATATTAACATTTTGTGGTGTAATAATAATAGATTCTTTTTTTAATAAATTGTTAATTTTTAATTCATTCAAACAATTATTAATTTGTTGATAAAAATTTTTTGACATTTTTTTTCCAAAAATATATTTAATTAATTTAATAAAATATTTTTTATTTCTTATAAAAAATATATTTTATATTATTTTATATATTTTAAAAGTAATATTATTATGTTATAATAAATAAAAAAATAAAAAAAAAAAAAAAAAATTAAAAAAACTCAAATAATAAATAATATATTTTAAAAAAAATATTATAAATATATTATTAAATAAAATTTAATTAATAAATATATTATAAAATTAACTTTTACAAGATAACTATAATTAAAAAATAAAATAATATATGAAAGTTTTATTAATAAAAACATCATCTATGGGTGATATTATACATTGTTTACCAGCTTTAACCGATGCAAAAAAAATTATTCCAAACATTAAATTTGATTGGGTAATAGAAAAAGATTATTCACAAATCCCAACATGACATAATGCAACTAAAAATATTTTTATAGCACCAATAAGACAATGGAGAAAAAATCTTTTTTCCACAAAAGTTAAAATTGAACGTAATATTTTCTATAAAAAATTACAAAAAACATACTATGACGCTATAATAGATGCGCAAGGGTTATTAAAAAGTGTATTTTTTGTTACTCGTTTTTCAAATGGCATAAAACATGGATATGATTTTTATAGTATAACTGAAAAACTTGCAAGTTTTTTTTATAATCAAAAACATTACATAAAAAAACAACAACATGCTGTTGAAAGAATCAGACAATTATTTGCAAAAAGTTTAAAATATAAATATAAAAATACTAAAGGTGATTTTAATATCATTAATTTTTTTTCAAAATTAACAAACAAAACATCAAAACCTTATATTATTTTTTTACATTCAACAACACGTAAAAATAAACATTGGCCTGAAAATCATTGGAGAGAATTAATTTTTAATATAAAAAAATTAAATATAAAAATAAAATTACCTTGGTCAAATACATACGAACAACAAAGAGCTTTCAGATTAGCAAAAGATTTTAATTTTGTAAATATTTTGCCAAAAATGACTTTAATAGAAATAGGACAACAAATTTTTAATGCAAAAGCAATAGTATCTGTTGATACAGGATTAAGTCATTTAGCATCTGCATTGAATATACCAAACATCACAATTTTTGGTCCTACTAATCCAAAATTAATTGGCGGTTACGGAGAAAAACAATATTCTATAAAATCTTATAACAAAAAAATGTCCGCAATTAAAGCTATTGATGTATTTAAAAAATTAAATAATATTTTATAATAACTATTAATAATGATCAATATCATTTAATATTATTTAAATTTGTTAAATATAAAAAAGTAAATATATATAAAAACAAAAAATATATTTATTACAATATAAAAATAAATTTAATAAATAATATAAAAATATTAAATAAAAAATTTATTTTTTTTAAAAAATAAAATATAGTTTTTTATTTAATATTTTTATATCAAATACTGTTTTAATTCTTTTAATAAAATATTAGATACACCTTGATTTTCATATAAAACTTTCGCAGCATTATTTCCATAATATAAACGTAATTTTTTATTAACTAATAAATTAAATATTGCCAATGTCATAGATTTAACATCTGTTACTACAATTAAACCATTAGCTTTTATTAATTTTTCACAAATATTTTTAAAATTAAATATATAAGGACCAATTATTATAGGAAGATGATATATTGCCGCCTCAAGAGGATTATGACCACCTATTTTTACTAAACTACCACCAATAAATACAATATCAGAAATTCCATATAACAATACAAGCTCATTCATTAAATCACCAATTAATACTTGTACATTAGAAGTTGGTAATTTATTACTACTACGTAATATAAAATTAAAACCCATTTTTTGTATCATTTTTTTTATTTTATTAAAACGATTAAAATCTCTTGGAACAATAATCAATAATAATTTTGGAAAAAATTTTAACAAATTTTTATAAGTTTTTAAAATGATTTTTTCTTCTCCCTTATGAGTACTACCAGCAATTCATATATCTCTACAAATACCTATTCTTTTCTTTAGCAACATTGATGAAACAATTAAATCATTACTTATATATATATCAAATTTCATATTTTCTATTATTTTTAATTTAACACGATTTAAACCTAATTCAATAAAACGTTCTCCATCATTTAAAGATTGAGCAAAAACTTTTGTTATATTAGATAATATATATTTTATAAAAAAATATATTTTTTTATATTTAATAAAAGAATTGTCAGATAAACGAGCATTAACAATAAACACTGGAATATTCATTTTATATAATTGATTAATCATATTAGGCCAAATTTCTGTTTCCAAAATGATTACTAACTTAGGATTTAAATATCTTAAAAAACGACGCATTGAAAAAAACAAATCATAAGGTAAATAAACATGATATATAGTTTTACCAAATACAGAAACTACTAAGTTAGAAGCTGCCGGTGTTATAGTACTAACAATAATTGGTAAAAACGGATAATAACGAAGTAATAAACGTATTAAAGGTACTGCAGCAACTGTTTCGCCAATAGAAACAGAATGTATTAAAATTCCTTTTGAAACAACTTTTCCATAACAAAAACCATAACGTTCATCTAAACGTTTACGATATTCAGAAAATTTAAAACTACGAAGCATCATTTTTAAAAATATAAAAGGTTGAACAATATAAGAAATAACTTGATATAAAAACATCAATAATGTTAATTTTAGTTTATCCATAAAATCACTTTTTATAAAACTATAAAATTTAAGATTTAAAATAATATATAAAAAAATAAAATTAAATCTAACCAAAAAATAATTTTATAATTACAAAAAAATAAATAATATTAATTATTAATATAAAATTATTTCAAATAACTTTAATAATGAAAAATAAAATAATATTTCCAGGAACTTTTGATCCAATTACTTTAGGACATCTAGATATTATATCTAGAGCGTCATTTATCTTTAAACATATTATTTTAGCAATTGCAGAAAATAAAAATAAAAAAACAATGTTTTCAATTAACGAAAGAGTTTCTTTAGCAAAACAAGTAACTTCAAATTTTGATAATATAGAAGTTATTAGTTATTCTCAACTAATAACAACTTTTGCTAAACAACATAAAACTAATATTTTAATACGCGGTATACGTTCTGTATCTGATTTTGAATATGAATTACAACTTGCTAATATAAATAAACATTTAGAACCTAAAATAGAAACTTTATTTTTAATATCATCACAAAATCTATCTTTTATTTCTTCATCGTTAATTAAAAACATTATAAAATATAACGGTGATATTTCATCATTTTTACCTTCAATTGTTCTTGAAGCAATTTTAAAAAAAACTAAAATTTAAATTATTTAATTTAATATTTTTTATTTTTCTAATAATTTTATACAATTAAAAATACATATTTATTTTATAAATAAATATGTATGATAAATAATCAATTAATAATAAACATTATAAAATTTTTATAAAAATAATTATTATAAAAATTATTGATTTTAATTAATTTATTTTATATACAAATTAAAATAATATATTAAAAATAACTTTATTTTTTTTACTTTTATATAAAATTACATTTTTTAAATATAAATAATAATATTATTTATATTTTTACATGATATTTTATACATAAATACTATCATTTACTTTTTTTATTTTAAAATAATAAAATAAATATAAAATTTAATTTTAAAAAATAACATTAATTATTTAATTTTTTCTTCTCTATAAAGTACATATTTACGAATAACGGGATCAAATTTTTTTAATTGTAATTTTTCTGGCATATTACGTTTATTTTTTGTTGTTGTATAATAATGACCAGTGTTTTTAGAAGAAACTAATTTAATTTTTTCTCTGATACTTTTAGACATCTATTTTCCTATAATATAAGTTTATTTAAAACTGCATCTATACCTTTTTTATCAATTATTTTTATACCTTTAGAAGATATACGTAATTTAATAAAACATTTTTTAGAATCAACCCAAAAACGATGATAATGTAAATTTGGCAAAAAACGACGCTTAGTTGCATTTAAAGCATGCGAACGATTATTCCCACTCATTGGTTTTTTACCAGTAACTTGACAAACTCGTGACATTTCAACTCCAAAAATAATCTTTTTATTTTAAATAAATAATTTATTTTCATAAAAAAGTAAATTATTTTAAAATATTTTGAAATAATTAAACTTATTAAAAAAATAAAAATATAAAATCAATAAAAACTTACTAATTTATATTAAAATAAATGTTAATATAATAATATATTAACATAATTATAATATAATTAAAAATAAAAAAATGAATCAAGAAAAAAAAAATACGTTATTAAACAAACATATTATACTTGGTGTTTGTGGTGGGATTTCAGCTTACAAAATACCAGAATTAATAAGATTATTACGTAATAAAGGTGCAATTGTACGTATTGTAATGACAAAATCAGCAAAAAAATTTATTACTAAACTAACACTACAAACAATATCTGGAAATACCATTTTAAATACATTATTTGATATATCAACAAAAAACACAATAAATCATATAGAACTAGCTAAATGGGCTGATATAATCATTTTAGCCCCTGCCACTGCTAACACTATCGCTAAACTAAGAGCTGGTATAGCAAATAATTTACTTACAACTATTTGCCTTGCATCAAAAGCAACAATTGCCATTGTACCAACAATGAATAACCAAATGTATTATGCAAAAGCAACGCAAGATAACTTAAAAAAATTAAAACAACGAGAATTTATAATTTTAGGACCTGATATAGGAAAACAAGCGTGTGGTGATATAGGAATGGGTTGTATGATATCACCATTAAAAATTATAAATTTTTTAAATAATCATTTTTATATTAAAAAAGATTTTAAAAATATAAAAATAATGATTACATCAGGACCAACATATGAAAATCTAGATCCAATTCGTTTTATTGGTAATTACAGTTCTGGTAAAATGGGATTTGCAATTGCAGATTCAGCAAGTAAACGCGGAGCAAAAGTTACATTAATTACTGGTCCAGTTAATCTTAAAACTCCAAAAAATGTCACTAGAATAAATGTTGTTAATTGTTTAGATATGTATAAAAAAGTTCATAAAACAATCAGTGAACAAAATATTTTTATAAGTTCCGCTGCAATATCAGATTATCGTCCAGAAAAAATTTCAAAACATAAAATAAAAAAAGAAAAAAACAAAAAAACTATTTTTTTAATAAAAAATCCAGATATTATATCAAGTGTAAGTAATTTAAAACAAAATCGTCCTTATGTAGTTGGTTTTGCAGCAGAAACACAAAATATAAAAAAAAATGCATATCAAAAATTACAAGAAAAAAAACTTGATTTAATTTGCGCAAATAAAATTTCTATTTATAATAAAATATTTAATAATAACTTTAATTCATTATTTTTATTGGATTCTAATGGTTGTACTAAATTACCACGTTCTAATAAAATTGAATTAAGCCAAAAATTACTTGATGAAATAATTTATCGTTATGAAAAAAATCGATTTAAAAATTCTTGATAAACGAATAGGAAACATTTTTCCGTTACCTAAATATTCAACAAAAGGTTCTGCAGGATTAGACTTATGTGCTTGTATAAATAAACCAGTACTATTAAATTCAAACGAATCAAAATTAATATCGACTGGATTAGCTATTTATATAGCTAATAAACAAATTGCAGCAATAATTTTACCTCGTTCAGGCTTAGCACATAAACATGGAATAATTTTAAATAACTCAATTGGATTAATAGATTCTGATTATCAAGGAGAAATTATGATATCAATCCTAAACCACAGTAACAAAAAATTCTATATAAAACCTGGAAATAGAATTGCACAATTAATTTTTATTCCAATATTTCAAATTCAATTTAATATTGTAAATAATTTTAAAAAAACAAAACGTGGAATAAATGGATTTGGTCATTCTGGATTTTAATATTTAAAATATTAATAATATATAATACTTTTAATTACTTTTATTTTATATTTTCTTTATAACGATCATGATAAACTCTTAAAGAAAATAAATGATCTTTCATACAACTGAAATTTGATAAATAATTTATTAAATCATTAATAGTTATTATTGAATAAACATTACAATATTTACGTTCTATTTCTTTTGTTGCAAGCATTTTATTTTTTCCTACTTCTTGACGATCAAGACATAATAAAACACCACTTATTATAGCTTTTTTTTGTTCAATAAATTTTATAGATTCATAAATAGATGCACCAGAAGTAATTACATCATCTACTATTAAAACACGACCTTTTAAAGAACTTCCAATTAAACTACCTTTTTCTCCATATTTTTTAAATTCTTTACGATTAAAAGAATATGACATATTAATATTATAATATTCAGAAAGCGCTATAACCATTGAAACAACTATTGGAATCCCTTTATAAGCAATACCTAAAACAACATCACAATCTATTTCATTATCTTTTAAAGCTTCCGCATAATAACGTCCTACAAGAGATAAATCATATCCAGTATTAAATGATCCAAAATTAAAAAAAAATGGACTTTTACGTCCTGATTTTAAAATAAAATCACCGAACTTTATAGCTTTTCTTTTTAACGCAAGTTCAATAAATTCAACTTTATATTTTTTCATTAATTATTTTCCTAAAAAATAAAATTAATTAAACAATTTTATACAATTAAATAAATTTATAAAATTTAAAATATAAATAAAATTAATTTAAAACATATAATATTATGTAAAAATTTTTTAAAAATATAATTTTTTTATAAAATAATTTAATTATAAAAATATTTTAAATTAAATTTATTTTTATAATTAAATTATTTTATAATTAATAATACTATTAAACTAATATACTAAATAATAAAAAAATAATATATCGCAAAACTAAAATTTATAAAATATTTATACTAATTGAATATTTTTTATAAAAATAAAAAAATAAATTTCATCAATTTTAATAAAAATTAAAAACCAAATTTTTTAAATAAAATTAACTTATTCTAAATAAAAAAAATTAAAAAAAAAATAAAAATATTAAAAAAATATTAGTTTTTTATTAAAATAAATAATATCAATAAAAATTAAAATAAATTTAATATAATTAACTAATAAAAAAATAAATAATATATAAAATATTATTTATTTTTTTATTAGTT
Source organism: Candidatus Providencia siddallii (assembly GCF_964026685.1). Taxonomy (NCBI): domain Bacteria; kingdom Pseudomonadati; phylum Pseudomonadota; class Gammaproteobacteria; order Enterobacterales; family Morganellaceae; genus Providencia; species Candidatus Providencia siddallii. The sequence continues at coordinate 56,121 of NZ_OZ034688.1, read as the reverse complement.
TTTCAATTATTAAATTCATATTTTTGTAAAAATTTTTATAAATAATATAAAATAATATTAATTATATTTTTTTTAGTTTTAATATTTTTTTTAAAAATACTAATTTTATATAAACAAATATAATTGTTTTTAAAAACAAAAATTAATATAATATAAAAACAAAATATATAAAATCTTTAAAAAATATTTTTACATAAAATAAATTAATATAAAAAAAAATAAAATGTTAGCACTGATCAGAATAATTTTTACAATAATTTTTATTATATGTCTTTATATTATTGGAATAATTTATTGTTTATATAGCCCAAGAAATCCAAAACATGTTATGATTTTTGGAAGAATTTTTGGAAAATTATCAAAAATTTTTGGTATAAAAATAATAAAAAGAATTTCTTTAAAATCAAAAAATTTTGATAAAGCAATTTATATTAGTAATCATCAAAATATTTTTGATATGATTACGATATCAAATGCTATACAATCAAATACTGTTACTGTAGGAAAAAAAAGTTTATTATTAATACCTTTTTTTGGTTTTTTATATTGGATAACAGGAAATATTCTAATTAATAGGAACAACAACTTAAAAGCACACAATACAATTATACAAATTGTAAAACAAATTAAAATGAAAAACATTTCTGTTTGGATTTTTCCAGAAGGTACACGTAGTCGCGGTAAAGGTCTTCTTCCATTTAAATCAGGAGCTTTTTATACTGCAATAAAAGCAAAAGTACCAATTATTCCAATTTGTTTATCAACAATACACAATAAAATAAAATTAAATCGTTGGAACAATGGTTATGTTATCATTGAAATATTAGAACCAATAGATACATCTAAATATAATAGTAAAAATATACGTATATTATCAAATTATTGTTACAAAATAATAAAAAACAAAATATCTAAATTAGACAATGAAATTTTAAAGTTAAATGAAAAAAAATAATTTATATATTTCAATATATAAAAAATATATATAAAAATAAATAAATTCATATACAAAAAAAATAAAATCTTTATTACAAAAATAAACAATTATTGTTAATTTTAAAAAACTATAAATTATAAAAATATATAATAGATATTATTATAAAATTCTCTTAAATATTAATTAAATAATTTTTGATGTTTTTTCCAATCAAAAATACCTTTAATACGTTGTTTAGTTAATTCTTCACGTATTTTAAAATCTTTAAAACCTTGTTTTATAATTGATTTTACACTTATAGATTTAGCTATATCAAAAGCTTGACGAAAAAAATCACCTTGAGGGTATAATTCATATAAACAACCATTTCTCCCTTTAGCATCTGCTTCACTTACTATACTTAAATATTCAATTCTACATGATTTACGCCATGCATCCATTATATTAAAAATATTAACTATTTCTATTGCTGTAAGTTTATTAATAATATGAATTTTATCGTGAAACCTTGCCGCAAGACAAGCAAAATCACATATATCTGTAGGTACTTTTATCCTTTTACAAAATCCATTAATTATTTGAATACCATTTTCTACATGATTAGAATGACTTAATAATATTTTTTTTGATGTTAATATTTCACCAAAATCATGACATAAAGCAGCAAAACGAACGTTAATATTACTTGTTAATTTTGATACAATTTTCATAACCATCATAGTATGATTACCAATATCAATTTCTTGTTTACATTGTTTAAAACCTGACACATCAAATAATTTTTCAATTTCAGGAAAAATAATCGCAAGTGCGCCACACTTACGTAAAATTTTTATATAAATTTCTGGAGAATCTGATTTTAATGCTTTTTCAGTTTCTAACCATATTCTTTCAGGTTTTAAATATAATAATTCATTTAAAACACTTTTAGATTGCATTAATGCAATAGTTTCTGGTGCAACAGTAAATCCTTTTTGATAAAAACGCGCTGCAAATCTAGCAACACGTAATACTCGTAATGAATCTTCAACAAAAGCAGGCGATACATGACGTAAAATTCGTTTTTTTATATCATCATATCCATGATAAGGATCAACTATTTTACCATTTTCATCTTGAGCTATTGCATTGATAGTAAGATCACGACGTAATAAATCATCTTCTATAGTTATATTTTTATTATTATTACAAAAAAATCCATTATAACCTAAAGCAATTTTTCGTTCAGTTCTTGCTAAAGCATATTCCTCATTTGTCTTTGGATGTATAAAAACAGGAAAATCACTACCAACTTGTTTAAAACCATTTTTTATCATTTCTTTAGGAGTGGAACCAACAACAACAAAATCTTTATCTGAAATAGGCAAACCAAGCAATTGATCTCTAACAGCTCCACCAACTAAATATATCCTCATAATAATTATCCTATATAATAAAATATTATATATAATAAATATTAAAAAAATAAAAACTATGTTTTTACAAAAAATAATATTTTATTGTTAAATGATAATAAAACTAAATTAAAAATATTTATTTAATTTTTAATTTATTTAAAAAACTATTTCTTTTAATATTATTTTATATAAGACATATTAAAAATTAAATAAATTATATTAAATATATTAAATATTTTATTATAAAAATAATATTATGAAAAAACAAATATATATAATAACTTAATTAAAATTATATAAAATTATTTTAATATATTTATATTTATCATCTTCATATAATATTTTTAATAAATAATAATACAAATATATTTAAAATTTAATAAAAATATAAGATAACTTTAATTAAAAAATAAAAAAACATTTATATTATATTACAAAATATAATTAACAATTTTAATTATTTAAATATTTTAATTTATTTTTTTATATAAAAAATATTTTTCATAAAATATATATAACACTTATTAATATTTTAAATTAATAACTTTATTATATAATAAATAATAAAATTATTTTTTTTATTAATATAAATTAACTATAATTTAATAAAATTAATAATTTTTTAAACAAAAAAAATAAAATTATTGCGATAAATTATTTTTTTCTTTTAAAGAATTTTTTTCAATATTATTAATACGTTGTTCTATTTTTAATATTTTTTCATTAAGAATTATTATCGTTTTTTTTTGAATCTCAAATTCTTCTTTAGAAACTAAATTAAATTTAGTAACTTTAGATTGCATAATATATTTTATTTTTTTATTAAAAAATTTTTTTAAATTATTAATAGTTTGTAATAATATAGAATATATCTTACGTGCTATTTGTTCTATTTTTTTTGCGTTAAACATTTTATAATTCCTTTGATTATAATTTATTTTATTTTTTTAAAAATACAATTTTTAACAAAAAACAAATATTTCATTTTATTTTAAATAAAAATAGATAAAATTCAAGTAAATAATTTTATTTTAAAAACAAAATAAATTATTTTTTATAAAAAACAACATATATTTTATACAATATATTAATAATATAATATATAAATTATATATTAATTTTTAATATATAATTTATATAAAACATTATAAAAATTAAATATGTAAAATATAAATAAAAAAATTAATTTAACTAAATATAAAAAAAATAAATACATTAAAAATTTAATAACTTTATAATATTGTTAAATTATATTAATTTTAATATAAATATATTTTTTTATATTAAAATAATAAAATTATATTAAAACAATTACATAAAAAAATTAAAAAATTAATATTTTTAAAAAAATAAAAAATATATAATCAATAATTTTTATAAAATTTATAATTTTATAAAAAAATACATTTATAAATACTTTTAAAAAAATAATATTATAACATTATATAATTACTTTTTTATAAAGTAACTAAACTTAATAAAATTAAAATAAAAATTTTTTATATTTACTAATTAATTATAGAATACTACATTACATTTTTTTGATTTTAAAGTAAAAATACTTTGACATATAACGAAATAAATAATAAAAAACTAAATGCAATAAAAACTTTAATTAAAAACATAAATTTTTTTTATTATTAAATTTATTTAATAATAGGATATTAGTAAATTGAAAAATTCATGAAAATAAAAATTCCTAATTACAAACAAGCTTGTGTCTTAGTTATCGGTGATATTATGTTAGATCGTTACTGGCACGGTTCTGTTAATAAAATTTCTCCAGAAGCACCAGTTCCAATTGCTTCAATAACTAAATCTGAAGATAAACCTGGAGGTGCAGCTAATGTTGCAATGAATATTGCATCATTAGGAGCATATTCTCATCTTATTGGATTAACAGGAATAGATAATACTTCAAAAATATTAACAAAAATCTTAAATTATTCTAATGTTCGATGTGATTTTATAACAAGCCCTATTCATAAAACAATAAAAAAAATACGAATTTTATCTCAAAATCAACAACTTATTCGCCTTGATTTTGAAAATGATTTTAAAAATATTAATCAAAAAAATATAATAAAACGAATAAAACAAATATTACCAAATATTAATACAATAGTTATTTCTGATTATTCTAAAGGAACATTAACAAAAATTGAAAAAACAATTAATTTAGCTAATGAAGCTGGTATACCTATAATAATTGATCCTAAAAAAAATAATTTTGAATGTTATAAATATGCAACTTTATTAACACCGAATTTACATGAATTTGAATCAATAGTTGGACCATGTAAAAATAATGACGAAATAGAAAAAAAAGGTAAAAATTTAATTCAAAAATTAAAATTAACCGCATTACTAATAACACGATCTGAACAAGGAATGAGTTTAATTTGTAAAAACAAAATGCCATTACATTTAAAAACTCAAGCAAAAAAAGTTTTTGATGTAACTGGGGCGGGTGATACAGTTATAGGAGTTTTAGCAGCTTCTATTGCATCAGGTTGTTCATTACATGAATCATGTATATTAGCAAATATATCTGCAGGAATAGTAGTAAAAAAATTTGGAGCATCAACTGTATCTTTAACTGAATTAAAAAAATCAATATATAAATATTCAAAAAATGATTTCGGGATTATAAGTGAAAAAAAATTAAAAAAAGTAGTTTTTTACGCAAAAATGCGTGGAGAACGCATAGTTATGACAAATGGATGTTTTGATATTTTACATACAGGTCATATATCTTACCTTAAAAATGCACGAAAATTAGGAGATAGATTAATTGTTGCTGTCAATAGTGATTCATCAATTCGCCGTTTAAAAGGAATAAATCGTCCTATAAATAAAATTAAACAACGAATGAATATACTAAACGCATTAAATTCAATTGATTGGATTGTATCATTTGATGACGATACACCAAAACGTCTAATTATAAGTATTCTACCTGATATATTAGTAAAAGGTGGAGATTATAATATAAAAGAAATTGAAGGAAGCAAAGAAGTGTTAGCTGCAGGAGGACAAGTTAAAATACTTAAATTTATAGATGGTTTTTCTACAACAAATACTATAAACAACATAATAAAATTAAAAAATAATTAAAAATAAATTATATTAATTTTTTAAAAAATATTACTTTTATATAAAAATATTTTTTAATATAAAATTATACTATAACTTTAATAATTATTATTATAGATAATTATTAAAGTTATAGTATAATAATTATTATAAATTTTATTTAAAATAAAATAAAATATTTTATATATATTAAAAAATTTCTTTAAAAAAATACTTTACAAATAATAGAGGATATAAAATGGAATGTGATTTACTTTTTGATTTCGGAAATTCAAAAGAACGAGTTGAAAACGCTATTATAGATTTACAAAAAAAAAAGGGTGTTTTAGTAATTGATGATGAAAATCGTGAAAATGAAGGAGATATAATTTTTGCCGCAGAAACAATTACTATAAAACAAATGGCTTTTGCTATCAACTATAGCAGCGGGATTATATGTCTTTGTATAACAGAAAATAGACGAAAACAATTAAATATTCCAATGATGGTAAAAAATAATACTAGTAAAAACCAAACAGCATTCACAGTAAGCATCGAAGCAGCAAATGGTATAACAACTGGTGTATCAGCTGCCGACAGAGTCAAAACAATTCATACTGCAATAGCAGATAATGCTAACCCATCAGATATTAATCATCCAGGACACGTTTTTCCTTTATTAGGTTGTAAAAATGGTGTATTAAATCGTCGCGGTCATACTGAAGCATCAATTGATCTTGCTACTATAGCTGGCTTTAAACCAGCTGGTGTTTTATGCGAACTAACAAATAATGACGGTACAATGGCTAGAACACATGATGTTATAAAATTTGCAAAAAAACACAAAATGACAGTAATGACTATTGATGATTTAGTAAAATATAGATTAAAAAAATATCAATTACTTTAAGTTAAAAATCAATTTGTAATTTTAATATTTTTTATAAAAATTATATTTCAAATAAATTATTCTATACTTCTATTTTATAAAGATATAACTATTCATTATAAATATTCTATTAAACTTATCAATATATATTGATATTTTTAATAATTTTAAAAAATATTTTAATATTTAAATAATACTTTTATACTTAAAAAAAATATAAAATAATATATGTTAATTTTAAAATTAATATAATTCAAAAACTATTTTTATTTTTTTATAATTTTAAAAAATTAATAATATAATTACATATTAATTAAATCATAATATAAAATTATATATTAATTAACTTAAAAAAATATAATTTCTTACAAAAAATATTTTTTTAGAAATAAAAAACAAATAATTTTTAAAAAAATATTTACTTATATTTTTTTTATATTAAATTATATATAAAACGATTAACTATAAGAAAACAACAATGTATATATTGTATTTATTTTTTTTAAGAATAAAACAATTAATCATATATATATTTTTAATACAATCATTTTTTTCAAAATTTATTTATGCAACAGAACCGATAATAAATAAAAATACTATAAACAAAATAATTATTAACACACAAAAAACAAATTCTGAAAATTATTCCTATTTATCATCAAAACCAACACAAAATACACTTAATAAACATAATATTCCAGATATTCCATTATATAAAACAACAAATGTTTTTAATCAAAATAATATAGATCTTAAAACTAAAATAGCTAAACATAGCACTCAAATTGGTTATATTTTGAACAATAAAAATAAATATAATAATTCAATAAATTATGTTTATAATTTAAGTGAAAATCTTATTAATGAATATATAACAAATTTATTAAATAAATATTGTAAAGCAAAAATACAGATAAATATTAATAAAACAAAAAATATAGATATATTATTACCATTTTTAAATAAACAAAATGATTTTTTATTTGCTCAATTAGGATTAAGAAAAATAAATAATAAAAAAATAACAAACACTGGTTTAGGTTATCGTCAATACTTAAAAAATTTAATGTTTGGTATAAATAGTTTTTATGATTATGATATTACAGGAAAAAATTCTAGGTTTAGTATTGGATATGAACTATGGTTAGATTACATAAAGTTTTCAGCAAATAATTATTTTCGTTTAACAAATTGGCATAAATCTAACTCACATAATTTAAAAGAATATGACGAACGACCTGCTAATGGTTTTGATTTTAATACAGAATACTATTTACCATTTTATACGCAATTTGGCATGTTTGTTAAATATGAAAAATACATAAACAATTATATAAATGATAATACACTTTTATTAAAAACTCCAAAACAAAACAGATCAACAATTGGAATCATTTATAACCCATTACCATTTATAACTTTTAAAGGAAAAACATCTAAAGGAAAATTTAATGATAATCATATAGAAATAAAATTAACTTATAACTTTTTATTACCACTAAAACAACAAATAATTCCAAATAATATAAACATAACACGAAAACTATACGGAAATAGATACGATTTTATAGATCGTAATTATAATATAATTATGCAATATAAAAAACAAAATTTTTTAAATATATCGCTTCCTAAATCTATTACAATAGAAAATGATGAAAACATACAAATAACAGCTGTAATCAATAACTTCAAATATGGATTAAAAAATATTTTATGGTCTGCTCCAAAAATAATAACAGAAGGTGGTAAAATTCAAAAAACATCATTAAATAGTATAAAATTAATTTTACCAAAAAATGCATTTAAAACAACACAAAATAAAATAAAACAATATTATTTATATGCAATTGGAATCGACAATAACAACAATAAATCAAACACAGCAATTATGCTAATAAATTTGATAAAATCACAAAATATTATTTGTGATTTAAATATATCACCTAATAAAATTTTATTAGCAAACGATAAAGATGAATATACAGCAACAATTAATATTCAAAACGAAAAAAAAGAACCATTATCAAATAAAAATATAACTTTTCTAATAGAAAATTTTTTGGATAATACCAAAATAACATTAAATAATTTAAGTAATAAAACCGAACAAAAAATAACTACAAAAACGGATAAAAATGGTAAAGCATCAATTTTAATAACAAGTAAAATATCTGGAGAAGGTACTTTAAAAGCAATTATAGAAAATAAAAATTTTATTAATAAAAAAATAACATTCAAACAAACAGAAAATTTAAATCACACAATAAATTTAACATTAAAAAAAGATAAAGCAATAGCGAATGGAATTGATGAAAACATTGTTATAGCAACAGTATTAGATGAACATAAAAACCCAATAAAAAATAAAATACTAAATATTAGTGCATCAAATAAAGCAAAAATTACAAAAAATATACAAACAACAGATAATAATGGACAAATTTTTATATTATTTACAAATACAAACTCAGGTGAATCTATTTTAACGATAACTGATTCAAATATTCAAAAAAATATATCAACAAAATTCATCCAAGATATTAATACATCAATAATAGAATCAGTAAAATTAAATGATATAAATACAAAAAAAATATTAAAAAACACATCTAGTTTTTCTTACACAGTAAAAGTAGTTGATATTAACGAAAAACCAATTAAAAATATTACAATTATACCATATGCAGATAAAAAAAATGTTTTTTTAGAAGTAAAATCTAAAACAAATGAAAACGGAGAATCTATAATAATACTAACAAACAATAATATACCTGTAAGTGATATTACAGTTGGAGCAAAATTAAACACATCAAAAATAATTGTTAATGCGGACAAAAAAGTTTCATTTAATTTAGTAAATATAAAAGGATATGTTATAAATGCTACAAATGATAAACCACTAAATAATGTCAAAATAAATATTTATAAAAATAATGAAACAAATCTAATAGATACAATTTATTCTGATAACAATGGTGAATTTAAAACTATTTTAGAAATTGATAATTATATATTTAATTTATCTTTAAAAGGTTTTATAAATTTAAATAAAAAAATTTATGTAAATAATAATATTGAAAATATTTTCCCGATGTCATTAACACTTAATGAAATATCTGGAAGAATAATTTTAAATTGGAATAAAGAACCAAATGATCTAGATGCACACCTTTATGTTCCTACTAAAAATAATACAAATAGAGTAGAAGTATTTTTTGATCAAAAACAACCTAATGAATCAAATGCTATATTAGATATAGATAAACAACATTTCCCAGGAATAGAAACAATTTCTCTATTAAAATTAAATAAAGGAAAATATTTATATTTTGTTCACAACTGTGACGAGTATACAAGCTCTAATAACTTAGAAGCAAATGTTACAATTAATTTAAATGATGGACAAACAAAAACGTTTGCATCCCCAAATATGCCTATTAAATCAAGAGATTGTTGGATTGTATTTGAACTTGATACTACAACAGACAATGCGATAATTAACGATATAAATTCAATTTCAATTTGTCCATAAAATATAATTTTATATTTTTGTATTTTATGTATTCTGGAATAAAAATATTTTAAACATATTTATTAATTAAATTAATAAATATGTTTAAAATATTTTTATTAAATACATATCTCTTAAAAAAATAAATATTTTATTATTTAACTATATTGTATTATTTACAATAAATAATACAATATAGTTAAATATATATTTCAAAAATTAAAATTAAATTTTATTAAAAAGTTTTATATAAAAAATCAAAAATTATTTTCCAATACAAAAATTAGAAAAAATACTATGTAGTAAATCATCAGAAGTATATTTGCCAGTAATCTTATTTAATTCATTTTGAGCTAAACGTAATTCTTCTGCAATTAATTCATATGAATTATTAGTAATAATTTCCTCATAACAATTAGATAAATAAATATATGCAGATTTAAGAGCTTGTAAATGACGTTCTCTTGCAATAAAAACACCTTCATTATCATTATTAAAACTTACAATAGATTTAAGATGTTCATACAATATATTTATTCCATTACATTCACGAACAGACATATATATAGTTGGATACTCTTTATTTTCAATTTTAACATCTTCACCAGTTAAATCTATCTTATTACGAATTATAGTAATAGGAATTTTATATGACAAACAATCAATAAATTCAGAACAAAACTGAAATTCATTTTTCGATGTAACAGTAGAATCTACAACATACAATATTCTATCTGCTCGTTTTATTATATTTAATGCGCGTTCAACTCCTATACGTTCAACTTCATTATTAGGATTACATAATCCAGCACTATCAAATATATTTATTTGTATACCATTAATATAAATATGTTCACATAATATATCTCTCGTAGTACCAGCAATATCCGTAACAATAGCAACATCACTACCAACTAATGTATTTAACAAACTACTTTTACCGGCATTTGGTGAACCAGCAATAACTATATTTATCCCTTCACGTAATAAAATTCCTTTTTTTGTTTGTGATAAAATATTTTTTAAAAATAAAATAATTTTATTTAATTTATATTTTATTTCATTATTTAATAAATAAGTATTTTCTTGTTCTGAAAAATCAATTGAACCCTCAATATATATGCGTAACTCTTTTAACATATTTACCAATTTATAAATATTACTAGAAAAAACTCCTTGTAAACTTTTTATTGCAGAACGAACAGCTTGTTCTGAATTTGCTTCAATTAAATCAGAAATAGCTTCAGCTTGAATTAAATCAATTTTTTTATTTAAAAACGCACGTTCACAAAATTCTCCTGGATTAGCAATCCGTACTTCATTAATATCCAATATTCTTTTAAGAATTAAATTAAGAACTATTAAGCCTCCATGTCCATGTAATTCTAAAACATCTTCACCAGTAAAAGAATTAGGACTAGGAAAATAAATTGCAATTCCATGATCTATTACAATATCATTATCATCAAAAAATGGAATATAATCAGCATAACGTGGTTTAGGTATTTTTTTTAAAATTTTATTAGAAACAGTCTTAACTTTACAACCAGATACACGTATAATACCAACTCCTCCGCGACTAACTGGTGTTATTTGTGCTACAATAGTATCATTAATATATTTTAATGGCTTTTTATTTAAATTTAAATTATTTTTTACCACAATCATGTAATCCAGATTTTTCTAAACTTCTATATATAAATTGTTGTTGAATAATTGTAACAAAATTACTAATTATATAATATAAAACAAGTCCTGATGGAAACCATAAAAAAAATATTATAAATATAATTGGCATATACGTTACAATCTTTTTCTGCATTGGTTCTGTAACGGTTACAGGAGACATTCGTTGAATAATAAACATAGTAAAACCCATTAACATAGGTAAAATATAATAAGGATCTTGTGCTGATAAATCATTAATCCAACCAAAAAAAGATGCATGACGCAACTCAACTGAACCCATTAACATATAATATAATGCAAGAAAAATTGGCATTTGTATAATCAAAGGTAAACATCCTCCTAATGGGTTTACTTTTTCAATTTTATACATAGCTATTATTTCTTGACTTATACGTTGTTTATCATTACTGAAACGTTCACGTATCTCAATAATCTTCGGTTGTAATAATCTCATCTTTGCCATTGATATATATTGAGCTTTAGTTAATGGATACATAACCCCTCTAACTATAAAAGTAATAATAATAATAGATATACCCCAATTACTTACATAATTTTGAATTATTTTTAACAACTTAAACATAGGTTGAGAAATAAACCACAACCAACCATAATCTACTGTTAAATCTAAATGAGACGCAACTTTGGCCATTTCTGATTGAATTTCTGGACCAACCCACAACGTTGATGAATAATCAAAAATACTATTAGATGGAATTATTGTTGATTCACTTTTATAACCAACTATAATATATTTATTATCTAAATATATACTATAAAAAGTATTATTTTCATTATTTGGTGGCACCCAAGCTGTTGCAAAATATTGTTGCAAAAAAGCAATCCAACCTCCTTTTGTATTAAAATTTAAATTTTTATTTTCTATATCACTAATACTATATTTTTGATAACTATTTTCATATGATGAAAATGCAGCGCCACGATACGTTTTTAAAGCAAAATTACTATTATTTACATCTCGTTCTTTAGGCAAAATAATACTTTGTTTTAGTTGACCAAAAATAGCAACACTAATATTATTAAGCGTTGGGTTTTGAACTGTATACTTAATATCAATAGAATATTTTCCGCGTTTTATAATATATGTTTTTTTATAAATAATATTATTAGAATCAATAAAAATCATAGGAATAATTAACACATTTTGATTTTCTTTTAATTCAAAAAATTTTTTATCTATTTTATATACAGGACGAACACCTTTATTATTTAATGGATTATCCGGACCATTATATCCGACAAAACCACTTTGTGCTTGATAAATAAAATCTCGTTGTGTTTCTAATAAACGAAATGGAATTTTAGAATAAAGAGTCTTAGGATAAACTAATAAATCTACTTCATCAATATCACCATAGATATTTATTAACATCTTAAAAACATCTGTTTTTACTGTAATTTTTTCATTTTTTACTAAATTATCAATAAAACCAGAATTTGGAATTTCAATTTGTTTTACATTTTGAACATTTTTAGAATTTTGTAAATTTTTTTTATTTTCTAAATTTTGCCAAAATAAAAATAATATAAACAACAAAACTATAAATACAAAATTACCTTTCAAATGCATTGATTTTATTCTCTATTACCTATATTTTTAAACACAACAGGATCTTTTCCTCCAGGATGCAAAGGATTACATTTCAATATACGTTTTATCATTAAAAAGATACCTTTAAACAAACCAAATCTACATAATACTTCAATTCCATAATTAGAACACGTTGGATCAAATCTACAATTTTTACCTAATAAAGGACTAATAAATGCTTGATAAGCAATCAATAACATAATTAAAATTTTTATACAAAATGATTGTAACAATGCCATATTTTATTTAATAAATGTGTTATTTTATCTTTATGAAAATTAACTATATTTTTTTTTATTAAAACAATAAAATCCATTGAATATAGTTCATGCTGATGCAAACGAAAATACTCACGAATTATTCGTTTTATTCTATTTCGTTCATGAGCGTATTTAATTTTTTTTTTACAAAAATTATACCTATACGAGGATATCCAAGCCCATTTAAACAACCAAAAATTTTTACCTCTATTGAATTAGATAATTGATGTTTCTTAAAAACATTATTAAAACTTTTATAAGTTAATAAACGATTTTTTTTAGAAAATATTAAACTGTTCATATTAAATTATCTTTAACTAGAAGAAACAGTTAAACGCGTACGTTTTTTAGAACGACGTCTAGATAAAATATAACGACCATTTTTACTAGACATACGTGCACGAAACCCATGTGAACGATTACGTTTTATTATAGATGGTTGATAAGTACGTTTCATAAAACTTTATCCAAAATTTTTTATTATTTTAATAACATTTTATTTTAAAATTATTATTTTTATAATAAATTATTTAAAATTTACTTCTATATAATTTATTATTTTATTAAAATATTAACTTTTATGTTATTTTATATTAATAAATATTTTATTTTTATATTTTTTTCAATTATAACTACTGATATAAAAAAAACAATAACCTTCTTCAAAATATTTTGATATCAATATTAAATAATAATAAAAATCACAATAAACTATTTTAGTTAATCAATAATTTTTTTTAATTTTAAAATATTTTTTATTAATTAAGATCTATAAAATTATATAAAAGAATAAAGATCTAATTAAAATTTTACTATATGATCATAAAACTATTCATTTAATAAATTATTTTACATAATTTATGGAGTTCAACGTGTTACTTTCGCTTTGGCAGCGATGTCTTAAACAATTACAACATGAATTACCTACTACAGAATTCAGTATGTGGATACGACCATTACAAGCTGAGCTAAATAATAATATACTAATACTTTATGCACCAAATCGTTTTGTATTTAAATATGTAAAAGACAAATATATGAATAATATAAATACATTATTAAATAATATTCATGGATCAAATGTTCCAAAACTTCAGTTAAAAATAGGAAATAAACCAATTGTTATTATACAAAAAAATTTACAAAATAATAATATTAATAATACAAATAAAATTTTTACAAAATCAAAATCAATAGAAAAAAATAAAAATATTTATGAATTAAAATTTAATTTTTATCCTAAAATAAATAAAAAACATATTTTTGATAATTTTATTGAAGGAAAATCAAATCAATTAGCAATTGCAGCAACAAAACAAATTGCAAAAAATTTAGGAAAAAAATATAATCCATTATTTTTATACAGTGAAACTGGTTTAGGTAAAACACATTTACTGCATGCTATAGCAAATAATATTATACAAAATAAAAAAAATATTCGTATTGTTTATATACATTCAGAACAATTTGTACAAAATATGGTTAAAGCATTACAAAACAACGTAATTGAAGATTTTAAACATTATTATCGTTCTTTAAATGCATTACTTATAGATGATATTCAATTTTTTGCTAATAAAGAACGTTCTCAAGAAGAATTTTTTCATACATTTAATACATTATTTGAACATAATCAACAAATAATTTTAACTTCTGATAGATATCCAAAAGAAATTAATGGTATAGAAGAAAGATTAAAATCTCGTTTAAGTTGGGGTTTAACAATCGCAATAGAACCACCAGATTTAGAAACACGAATAGCTATTTTAATGAAAAAAGCCGATGAAAATAAAATAACAATTTCTAATGAAGTAGCTTGTTTTATTGCAAAACAAATTTGTTCTAACGTTCGAGAATTAGAAGGAGCTCTTAATCTAGTTATTGCTAATTCAAATCTTACTAAACATGAAATTACAATTAATTTTGTTAAAGAAACATTACGTGATTTATTAACAATAAAAAAAAAATTAATAACTATTGACAATATACAAAAAACAATATCAAAATATTATAAAATAAAAATTACAGATTTATTATCTAAGCGTCGATCTCGTTATATCTCACGTCCTCGTCAAATAGCTATGGCGTTATCAAAAAAATTAACAAATCACAGTTTGCACGAAATAGGACAATCATTTGGAGGAAGAGATCATACTACAGTTTTACATGCTTGTCGTACAATTAAAGAATTATTAAAAAAAAATCATAATATAAAAGAAGATTTTTCTAACTTAATCAAAATACTATCATTATAAAATTGTGAAATTAATTATAAAACGCGAGAAATTATTAAAAGAATTGCATCAAATTAACAATATTATAAGTAATAAACCATCTTTACCGATTTTAAATAATTTATTATTAAATATAAAAGATTATGTATTGCAATTTACTGCAACTGATTTAGAAATTGAAATAATTACTAACATTTACTTAAATCAAAAATATAAAATTGAATCAATAACAATCCCAGCTCGTAAATTTTACGATATATGCCGTAATTTACCAGATAACTCTATTCTAAAATTAGAATTTTATGATAATAAATTAATTATAAAATCTAATAAAAGTTATTTTTCAATATCAACATTACCATCCATTAATTTTCCAAACATAAATATTTGGAAAACTAAAATAAATTTTTTTATATCACAAGCAACATTAAAATATTTAATTGAAACAACTAAATTTTCTATGGCTCAACAAGATATTCGTTATTATCTCAATGGGATATTATTTGAAATAAAAGAAAAAACCATAAGATCTGTTTCAACAGATGGACATAGACTTTCAATTTGTTCTGTTAAAATTAATGAACTATTACCACATCATTTTATGATTTTACCAAGAAAAGGGGTAATTGAATTATTACGATTATTAGACAATAGTGAAACTTTAATAGAATTACAAATTGGCAATAATAACATTCGTATAATTTTAAATAATATTATATTTACATCAAAACTAATTGATGGAAATTTTCCAAATTATAAACAAATTTTATATAAAAATTATAAAAAAACTTTAGAAGCACCCTGTGAATTATTAAAACAAGCATTTTTACGTACTGCTATTTTATCAAATAAAAAATTATTAGTAACTAAATTATTTTTTTCTAAAAATCAATTAAAAATAACTTCAAACAACATAGAGCAAGAAATAGCAGAAGAAATTATTGATATTATATATAATGATGTAGATACAGAAATTCATCTTAATATAAATTATATTTTAGATATATTAAATACAATAAAAAGTAAAAAAATTCAATTTCTGTTTAATGATGCATATTCCAGTGTACTAATAAAAAATCCAGAAAATAACAATTTAATTTATATTGTAATGCCTATACGTTTATAAAATAAAAAATAATAAAAAATTGATATTTTTAAAAAAAAATACAAAATATTATTTTATATAAAAATTATGTAAAATAAGTATTATTAATTACAAAAATATATTTTATTAAATAATATATTTAAAAATAAAATAAATACATTAAACTTAAAAAAATAGGAATTTTAATGTCTAACATATATGATTCTTCAAGTATAAAAATATTAAAAGGATTAGATGCAGTACGTACACGTCCAGGAATGTATATTGGAAATACAGATGATGGAACAGGTCTTCATCATATGGTTTTTGAAGTTATAGATAATGCTGTAGACGAATTTTTAGCTGGCTACTGCAAAAATATAATTATAACAATTTATTCTGATAATTCAATTTCAATTCAAGATGACGGACGTGGAATTCCAACAGAAATTCATGAAGAAGGTGTATCTGCTGCAGAAGTTATCATGACAATTTTACATGCAGGTGGTAAATTTGATAACAATTCATACAAAATTTCAGGCGGGTTACATGGAGTAGGAATATCTGTTGTTAATGCATTATCTAAAAAATTAGAATTAATAATTAATCGAAACGGTAAAATTCATAAACAAATTTATAAAAATGGGATACCACAAGATAAATTAATAATAATTGGAAAAACTATTTTAACTGGTACATTTATACGTTTTTGGCCAAGCATGGATATATTTAAAATTATAACAAAATTTGATTACAATATTTTAGAAAAACGTTTACGAGAATTATCTTTTCTTAATTCAAAACTTTCTATTAAGCTTTTTGATCAACGTAGTAATAAAAAAGAACATTTCCGATACACAGGAGGAATAAAATCTTTTATTGAATTTTTACGTGGTAATAAAACTACTATTCATAATTCAATATTTTATATATTAAAAGAAAAAAATAAAATTAACGTTGAAATTGCAATGCAATGGAACAATGATTTTCAAGAAAATGTTTATTGTTATACTAACAATATCCCACAACGTGATGGCGGAACCCATCTTGCTGGTTTTAGAACTGCTATAACTCGTACTTTAAATAATTATATGGATAAAGAAGGTTATCAAAAAAAATCTAAAATCAATGTAACAGGAGAAGATATGAGAGAAGGTTTAATTGCAATTATATCTGTAAAAGTTTTTAATCCTAAATTCTCGTCTCAAACCAAAGAAAAAATTATATCAACGGAAGTTAAAACTGCTGTTGAAACAATAATGAATGAACATTTTAATGAATATTTACTAGAAAATCCCAATGATGCAAAAATAATAGTTAATAAAATAATAAATGCAGCACGCATTCGTGAAGCAGCTCGTAAATCAAGAGAAATTACACGTAAAAGCGTATTAGATTTATTTTCTTTACCTGGAAAATTAGCGGATTGTCAAGAACGAAATCCAGCTTTATCTGAACTTTATCTTGTAGAAGGAGATTCTGCTGGAGGATCAGCAAAACAAGGTCGTAATAGAAAAAATCAAGCTATTTTACCTTTAAAAGGTAAAATACTAAATGTTGAAAAAGCTCGTTTCGATAAAATGTTATCTTCTCAAGAGATAGCCACACTTATTACAGCACTTGATTGTGGAATTGGAAATGAAAAATATAATCCAGATAAATTACGTTATCATAGCATAATAATAATGACTGATGCTGACGTTGATGGTTCTCATATACGAACATTACTTTTAACTTTTTTTTATCGTCAACTACCTGAAATAATTGAACGAGGACATTTGTATATAGCTCAACCACCTTTATATAGAATAAAAAAAGGAAAAAAAGAATATTATATTAAAAATAACGAAGAATTAGACGAGTTTTTATTTTCTATAGCTCTTGATGGAGCAGAGCTTTTTTTAGATACAAAATTACCAGCAATAAATAAAGAAAAATTAAAAAAATTAATTATTGAATTTAATTCAATAAATCAAATAACACAACAATTTGAATATTTATATCCAAAATATTTTTTAAATAATTTATTTTACCAAAAATCACCAACAGAAAATGATTTTAGAAATATAAAAAAAATAAATAAATGGATAAAACAACTTATTAATAAATTAGAAAACAATAAAAAATTTAATGATAATTTTAAATATACTATTACTAAAAATAATGAATCAAAATTATATGAATTTACAATTTTAATAAACCACAATGGAACTAATAATAGCTACAATTTTAATTATAATTTTTTTAATTCTAACGAATATAAAAATATAATAAATTTCAATAATTCAATCTCAAATATAATCAAAAAAAACGCTTATATAAAACGCGGAGAAAATTATAAAAATATAAACAATTTAAAAGAAGCAGTTGATTGGCTTAACTTAGAATCACGTCGTGGGTTATCTATTCAACGCTATAAAGGATTAGGTGAAATGAATCCTATTCAACTTTGGGAAACAACAATGAATCCTCTTACACGTAATATGATACGTATTACTATAAAAAATGCAATTTCAACTGATTTGTTATTTACAAAACTAATGGGTGATTCAGTTGAACCTCGTCGTGCATTTATCGAAGAAAATGCATTAAAAGCAAAACATATTGATTTTTAATATGTTTTAAACAATACTAAAAATAATAACATTAATATATTATAACTAATATTTAAGCAAAATTAAATATATATTTTTAAAATAATTTTATTCTAGAACAAATTAATAAAAAAATATATTTTACTAAAATCATAATAAAATTTTTAACATACGCCTTATTGGTTCAGCCCCGCCCCATAATAACTGATCCCCAACAGAAAAAGCTGATATATATTTAGAACCTATATTTAATTTACGTAACCGTCCAATTGCAACTGTTAATTTACCAGTAACAGCAGTTGGGGTTAATTCATAAATTGTATTTTTATAATTATTAGGTATTAATTTTACCCAAGAATTATTAGAAATAATAATATGTTCAATTTCTTTTAAAGATAAATTTTTTTTTAATTTTAACGTAAAAGCTTGACCATGACAACGTAATGAAGCAATACGAACACATATTCCATCTACATAAATAATATTATTATTGGTTAATAATATTTTATTTATTTCTGCTTGACACTTCCATTCTTCAAAACTTTGTCCATTTTTTGTTTCTTTATCAATTCAAGGAATAAAACTACAAGCTAAAGGTACACTAAAAGCATCAGTTAACATTTTATCACAACGCATAAAATTAGTTATTTTTTTTTCAATATCTAAAATAATAGAAGGCTTATTAAATAACTCTTTAGATACTTGATCATACAAAATACCCATTTGCAATAATAATTCACGAATATAATTCGAACCTGCACCTGAAGCAGCTTGATATGTTGATACTGATACCCATTCAACTAAATTATTTAAGAATAATCCTCCTAACGACATTAGCATTAAACTTACTACACAATTAGCACCTATAAATGTTTTAATACCATTATTTAACCCATTTTTAATATTATTATAATTAATTGGGTCCAAAATAATAATTGCATCATTTTTCATACGCAAAAATGACGAAGAATCTATCCAATATCCATCCCAACCACACTTACGAAGTTTATAATAAATGTTACTAGTGTAACCAGCACCTTGACAAGAAATAATAATATCTAATTCTTTTAATAGATCAATATTAAAAGCATCTTGTAATATATTATTATATTTATTATTAAATGGAACTTTTTGACCACATTGTGATGTTGAAAAAAATATAGAATTGATAGTATTAAAATCACCTTCCTCTAACATCCTTTGTATTAAAACAGATCCTATCATACCACGCCATCCAATAAAACCTACATTTTTCATTCAACTATTCCTAAAATTTTAACTATTAAAAAATAAAATCATTAATAAAAAAAATAATTTAATTATACATTAAATTAAATTATTATATAAAATTTATTTTTTTTAAAAAAAATTCTAAAAAATATACAATATAATAATATTAAATATTAATAAAATTTAATGTTTTTCAATAACGAATATAAAATTAAATATTTAATACAAAAAATATTAATATTTTAATATATTTAATAAATAATTAGAAACAATTGATGATATATAAAACGTCAGTATTTTAATAAACATTTTAAAACAAAACATTACTTAAAAAATCATAACATATATTCTATACTTAAATTTTATTTAAAATAAAAATAACATATCTATAAAAAAATATTTTTATATTTAATATTTTAAAAAAAATGTTGTAAACATAAAAAAACAAAAATTAACATCTTTTAGATATATCAAGAAAATTGTGTGAACGCTTAACAAAATATTCAATAGTAAGGAGGTGATCCAACCGCAGGTTCCCCTACGGTTACCTTGTTACGACTTCACCCCAGTCATGAACCACAAAGTGGTAAATGCCCTCCAAAAAAAAGGTTAAGCTATTTACTTCTTTTGCAACCCACTCCCATGGTGTGACGGGCGGTGTGTACAAGGCCCGGGAACGTATTCACCGTAGCATTCTGATCTACGATTACTAGCGATTCCGACTTTATGGAGTCGAGTTGCAGACTCCAATCCGGACTACGACATACTTTATAAGTTTCGCTTACTTTTGCAAGTTTGCTTCTTTTTGTATATGCCATTGTAGCACGTGTGTAGCCCTACTCGTAAGGGCCATGATGACTTGACGTCGTCCCCGCCTTCCTCCAGTTTATCACCGGCAGTCTCCTTTGAGTTCCCGACTTAAATCGCTGGCAACAAAGGATAAGGGTTGCGCTCGTTGCGGGACTTAACCCAACATTTCACAACACGAGCTGACGACAGCCATGCAGCACCTGTCTCAGAGTTCCCGAAGGCACTTAAACATTTCTGTAAAATACTCTGGATGTCAAGAGTAGGTAAGGTTCTTCGCGTTGCATCGAATTAAACCACATGCTCCACCGCTTGTGCGGGCCCCCGTCAATTCATTTGAGTTTTAACCTTGCGGCCGTACTCCCCAGGCGGTCGATTTAACGTGTTAACTCCGAAAGCCATTCCTCTAGGAAACAACTTTCAAATCGACATCGTTTACAGCATGGACTACCAGGGTATCTAATCCTGTTTGCTCCCCACGCTTTCGCACCTTAGCGTCAGTTTTTGTCCAGGAGGCCGCCTTCGCCACTGGTATTCCTCCATATCTCTACGCATTTCACCGCTACACATGGAATTCTACCTCCCTCTACAAAACTCTAGCTAATTAGTTTTAGATGCCATTCCTAAGTTAAGCCTAGGGCTTTCACATCTAACTTGATTAACCGCCTACGTGCTCTTTACGCCCAGTAATTCCGATTAACGCTCGCACCCTCCGTATTACCGCGGCTGCTGGCACGGAGTTAGCCGGTGCTTTTTCTGTCGATCATGTCAAATACCAATGATATTAGCATTGATGTTTTTCTCCACGACTAAAAGTACTTTACAACCCTAAGGCCTTCTTCATACACGCGGCATAGCTGCATCAGGCTTTCGCCCATTGTGCAATATTCCCCACTGCTGCCTCCCGTAGGAGTCTGGACCGTGTCTCAGTTCCAGTGTGGCTGATCATCCTCTCAGACCAGCTAGGGATCGTAGCCTAGGTGAGCCATTACCACACCTACTAGCTAATCCCATATGGGTTCATCCAATAACGCAAGGACCTAAGTTCCCCTGCTTTTCTCATTAGAGTTTATGCGGTATTAGCTATCGTTTCCAATAGTTATCCCCCTTTATTGGGCAGATCCCCATACATTACTCACCCGTCCGCCGCTCGTCAGCAAATTCTGTTACCGCTCGACTTGCATGTGTTAGGCTTGCCGCCAGCGTTCAATCTGAGCCATGATCAAACTCTTCGATTAAAAATCATTTTTCTTAAAAAATAAATATTTTTAAAATATCTTAATTATTCTTCAAGAAGTAAAACAAAATACTATTTTTTTGAATAAAATTGTAAGCGCCCACACAAATTTCTTGATAAATTGTAAAAGAACATTAATAAATCATTTTTCCCTTAAATAATATATATATATATAGCTTAATGTCAAGCTTTTTTAATTATAATTTGCATTTTTAATAACAATATTTTATAAAAAATATTTTATATTTTTTTAGAAAAATATAAAATAATTATAAATCAACAATTTTATAATAAAAATATAAAAAATAATAAAAAACTATAATTTATATTATTCCGTATAAATATAATATATAATAAAATTATTTTTTATAATTTTAAAATTTTTTATCTCTAAAAATGCTTTTTTTAATACATTCTTTAGGTAATTCTTTAATAAACCTAGATGGCCGTAAAAAAATATTTTTACCATATAAACGACGAGTTTCTGCATATGTAATTGTAAGTTTTTTCATAGCACGAGTAATTCCTACATAAGCTAATCGTCTTTCTTCTTCTACACGTTTATTTTTTAACATAGACATTTGACTTGGAAATAAACCTTCTTCAGCTCCTATAATAAAAACAATTGGAAATTCAAGTCCTTTAGCAGAATGTAATGTCATTAATTGTACTGCATCTTGATCAAGATTTGTTTTTTCTTCATTTGAATTTAATGCTACATAAGACAAAAATGCCTGTAATAAATGTAAATCTCGATATTCATCTTGAACAGAAAAATTAAAAGTTAATTTTAAAAGTTCATTTAAATTATCAATACGATTTTGTGATTTTTCATTTTTTTCTTGTTTGTACATTTCTAATAATCCTGAAATTTCAATTACTTTAGATACTTGAATATGTAATGGATTATTTTGAATTTCATTTTTTAATAACATTATTAATTCTAAAAAATGTTTAATTGCAATATTTGCTCTTTTTGAAAACATATTTTTAAAAAGTAAATATTCACAAGTTTTCCATAAAGTTAATTGTTGTTTAGATGAAAATTGACGAATAATACTTAATGTCATTTTTCCAATATCCCTATGAGGTATATTAATTATTCGTTCAAAAGATGAATCATCATTACTATTTAAAATTAATCTTAAATAAGAAAGTACTTCTTTAATTTCTTTTCGCTCAAAAAATCGTTTTCCACCACATATTTTGTATGGAATTCTTTTTTGTATTAAAACTTCTTCTAATAATCTAGATTGAATATTTCTACGATATAAAATTGCACAATTTTTTAACATACCATTATTTTTATATATTTTTTCTATTTGCTCTACTACATATAAAGCTTCATCTAAATCATTAAATGCACAATAAATTAAAATAGGTTCCCCATTATCACAATTTGTCCATAAATTTTTTCCCATACGAATACTATTATTGGATATTAAAGCATTTGCTGCTTTTAAAATATTATTTGTAGAGCGATAATTTTGTTCTAAACGAATAATTTTTAAATTAGAAAAATCATTAAAAATACGTTTTATATTTTCTATTTCAGCTCCTCTCCAACCATAAATTGATTGATCATCATCGCCAACAATCATTACATTTCCTTTGTCGCCAACAAGTTTAGAAAACCATATATATTGAATGGTATTAGTATCTTGAAATTCATCTATAAAAACATTTTTAAATCTATTACGATAATTCTGTAATATATCAGGCTTATTCAACCATAATTCATAAGCTCTTAATAATAATTCAGAAAAATCTACTAAACCAGATCTATCACAAGTATCTTGATATATTTGATATATTTTTAAAAATGTTTCTTCTATTTTATCATCATAAATTTTAATATTATAAGGACGTATCCCATTATTCTTTTTAGTATTAATATATTTTAAACAATTACTTGGAGACCATTTTTTTTCATCTAAATTTAAAACATTCAATAATCTACGAATAAGACAAATTTGATCATCATTATCTAATATTTGAAAATCTTTTGGTAAATTTACATACATATAATGTTTACGTAATAAACGATATGCCAAACTATGAAACGTACCAATCCAAATTTCCTCTTTAATAATAAGTAATTGATTAATACGTTGCTTCATTTCCAATGCTGCTTTATTAGTAAATGTTACTGCTAATATAGAAAAAGGAGGTTTTTTTTTAACTGATATTAACCAAATAATACGATAAACTAATACACTTGTTTTACCACTTCCTGCTCCAGCAAGAACTAATAAATTAACATCATCTGGAGCAGAAACAACTTCAAGTTGTTTTTCATTTAAATTTTTTAATAAAAAAGATATATCCATAATTTGTTTTATTAATAAAATAGATAAATTTATTTATAAAATTAAAATATTTGTTTATAAATATATATTTTTAAATAAAATACCAAAAATAATTATTATATAAATAATATAAAAATAATACAAATTAAATTTATAAGATAACATAATTATAGTTTTAACGTAAAAATTTAATTTAAATATTATCTTTTAATAAAATTATATTTTATATTAAAACTTAATAAAAAATAATTATTCAAATTATTTAAAATATTAAAATATATTTTTTTTAAAAAAAGAAATTAATGTAATTTTTTTTAAAATATATTTTTTATTATTTTTTTAAAAAATATTTAAAAATAATTAATATATTTATTCTAAAAATATTATTTTAAAAAAATATATTTAATTAATTTCAATTTTTTATAATTAAAATTAATTATTAATTTTCATAACTATTAATTTAATAAAATGTATATAATTATAACTAATTACAACAGTAAAAATAATAAATTAATTAAAAATTAAAAAAATTAAAAAACAATTATTTATTAAAATAAAATATATAAAATAAAATAAAAAATATTTTAATTATTATAATAAAATTATAGTAAATATTTTAATTTTAAAACAATATTAAAAAAGATAAAAAAAATAAACATATTTAAAATAATTTGCATAAAATAAAAAATTTTTTTACTATTTATCATCTTTTTTAATTAAAAAAACAACAGCAAAACATGCGATACCTTCTTTTCTACCAATGAACCCTAATTTATCAGTTGTTGTAGATTTTATATTAATAAGATCTAAATTACATTTAAGATCTGTTGATAAATTAATACGCATCTGCATAATATAAGGCAAAAGTATTGGTTCTTGAGCTAAAATAGTTATATCAATATTACCAATATTAAATTTATTTATTAAAACACTATAAAATACTTTTTTTAATAATAAACGGCTATTTATATTTTTATAATTAGGATTTGTATCAGGAAACCACTTACCAATATCTCCTAATGAAGATGCTCCTAAAATTGCATCTATAAGAGAATGCAAAAGTACATCTCCATCTGAATGAGATGATAAACCGTATTTATAAGAAATATTTACCCCACCAATAATTAATTGTCGTTTTTTACAAAACTTATGTACATCAAAACCATGTCCTATTTTCATATATTCATTTTTAATAAATAAAATTCAACTAATAATAAATCTTCTGGATAGGTTACCTTTAAATTATCAGTTCTACCAATAACAATAATAGGATTGTATCCATAATATTCAAGAACAGAAGATTCATCAGTAAATATTTTTTTTTTAAGATTTAATAAACAATAACGTAATAATGATAATGGAAAAATTTGAGGTGTTAATGAATACCAAAGATTTTTGCGATCAATAGTATATCTAATATTTTGATAATTTTTAAAACTACATTTAATTGTATCACGTACAGGGATACCTAATATTCCACCACAACAATTACCATTTACTGTAATTCGAAAAAGTTTATTTAAATCATCTTGATGTAAACATGGGCGAACAGCATCATGTATTAATACCCAATAATCATAAAAATTACTAAATAAAAAATTTAACCCAGCTAAAATAGAATCAGAACGTTCTTTACCTCCAATAACTGTTATAATTTTAGAATTTTTAACTATATCAAGATTACAAAATATTCTATCATTAACATTTAAAACTACTACAATAAATTTAATATTTTTATTTAATAATAAAGTATAAATCGTATGTTCAATAATAGTTTTACCTGCAACTAATAAATATTGTTTTGGTAAATCAGAATTCATACGAATTCCAATTCCAGCGGCTGGAACAATTGCTACAATTTTTTTACTACTTTTTTTTTTATTAATCATTAATATTTTTACTATAATTATCTTTTTTATTAATAATATGATAATAAATTTCTTCGTTTTTTTTCATTCCTAAATCATTTCTAGCTCGTTCTTCTATAGCTTCCAAGCCATTATATAAATCATTATTTTCTATAAAAAGCTGTTTATTACGAGCTTTAAAAATATAAATTAATTCTTTTTGAATTTTAATTTCATTTTTAACTTTTAAATAATCATATATACCATTTTTACCTAAAAACAAAGAATATTGCAACCAAATTATTATTAATAGCAATAATAGTGTTAATTTATTAATTCTAAAAATAAACATAAAAAAAATATTATAATTAATTAAAATTAAATATAAAAAAATAAATAAAAAAGTAACTATAAAATTATAAAAAATATAAAAATAATAAAATATTAATAAAATTTACTTTTAATTATCAATTTTATGATAAACTTATCAAAATAAATATT
The DNA here is from genome assembly GCF_964026685.1 of Candidatus Providencia siddallii. Lineage (NCBI taxonomy): Bacteria > Pseudomonadati > Pseudomonadota > Gammaproteobacteria > Enterobacterales > Morganellaceae > Providencia > Candidatus Providencia siddallii. Next base: position 28,905 of record NZ_OZ034688.1, on the reverse strand, counting down.
TTTTGTTTTTTTTAAAAAATTGCTTATTAATAAATTAATATCTAATATTTAATGTATTATTTATCTAAGACTTATATTTATATATTAAAAAAAACAATTTAATATTATATTTAAATAATAATAAAAACTAAACAAAAAAAATAAATTTAAACTAAAATTATTAAAAAAATATTTTTTTATATTTTTTTAAATAATATAAAAACAAAATAATTATTTTATATTAATATTTTAATTAAAATTTTTATATAAAATATTTTTTAAAAAAAATATTTTATAATGTGTTTTAAAAAAAAAAAAAAAAAAAAATAAAATAAAAAATATTTTATTTTTTTTACATAAATAACAAATTAAATTTTATTTAATAAAAGAAAAATAAATATGCAATTATTTCGTCCTATTCGTAGAGCTATATTAAGTGTTTCTGATAAAAAAGAAATTGTTAATTTCGCAAAAGAACTTTCTAAACGAGGAGTAGATTTAATATCTACAAATAAAACAGCTGATTTATTAATTCAATCAAATATTAAAGTAATAAAAATTTCAGAATATACAAATTTTCCTGAAATAATGGATGGCAGAATAAAAACATTACACTTAAAATTACATGGTGGAATTTTAGGCCGTCGTGGAGTCGATGACGATATAATGAAATTATATAATATACCAACAATAGATATTGTTATTGTAAATTTGTATCCATTTAAAAAAATTATAAAAAAACAAAATTGTACTATTGAAGATGCATTTACAAATATCGATATTGGTGGAAACACAATGATTCGAGCTGCCGCTAAAAATTATAGAGATATAACAATTGTAACTGACAAACAAGACTATGAATCAATTATAAAAGAAATGGATATAAACAAAAATTCATTAAGTTTATCAACACGTTTTAATCTAGCTATCAAAGCTTTTGAATATAGCGCAGAATACGATAGTTCAATAGCAAATTATTTAGGAAAATTTTTTAATAATCACAACAATACAAAAAATAAAAAATCAATAATAAATTTTCCTCATACATTAAACTTAAATTTTATAAAAAAACAAGATTTACGATATGGTGAAAACTATCATCAAAAAGCATCATTTTATACAAAAAAAAAACAAAAAGAAAATTCTATATCTACTTTTAAACAAATTCATGGAAAAACACTTTCGTATAATAACATATTAGATGCAAATACAGCAATTGAATGTGTAAGAACATTTGATAAACCAGCCTGTGTTATAGTAAAACATTCAAATCCTTGTGGTGTGTCAATTTCAAATAATATAAAAAAAAGTTATATTAATGCATTCAAATGTGATCCAATTTCAGCATTCGGTGGAATAATAGCATTTAACCGTAAATTAGATAAAATAACTTTAGAAACAATTATTAATAATCAATTTGTTGAAGTAATTATTGCTCCATATATCGATAATGATATATCACAAATTCTTATAAAAAAACAAAATATACGATTATTAACTTGTGGAAATTTAAATAAACCAATTAGTAATTTTGATTTTAAAAGCGTAAATGGTGGATTATTAGTTCAAAATAGCGATATTGATATTATAAAAAATGAAAATTTTTTTATAGTTACTAAAAGATATCCAACAGAAAATGAATTAAATGATGCAAATTTATCTTGGAAAGTTGCTAAATTTGTAAAATCTAATGCAATTGTATATGCAAAAAATAATATGACTATAGGTATTGGAGCAGGTCAAATGAGTCGTGTGTATTCAGCTAAGATCGCTAATTTAAAAGCAATAGACTCAAATTTAAAAACAAATGGATGTACAATGGCATCTGATGCTTTTTTACCATTTTGTGATAGTATCAAAATAGCAGCAGATATAGGTGTAACTTGTATCATCCAACCTGGAGGATCAATTCGTGATATTGATACAATCAATATTGCTAATAAATATAATATTGCAATGATATTTACTAAAATACGTCACTTAAAACATTAGTTGCTTAAAAGGAATATAAATGAATATATTAATTATAGGAAAAGGCGGACGAGAACATGCTATTGCATGGAAAATATCAAAATCTCCATTAATAAAAAAAATTTATGTTGCACCTGGCAATGCTGGAACAGCATTAGAACCATTAATAGAAAATGTAAATATTTTAGAAACAGATATTAATGGATTATTAAAATTTGCTAAAAAAAAACATATTGACTTAACTATTGTAGGACCAGAATACCCACTTGTTATTGGAATAGTTGATATATTTAAAGAAGCTAATATGACTATTTTAGGACCAACTAAAAAAGCAGCACAAATTGAAGGATCAAAAAGCTTTGCAAAAAATTTTCTAAAAAAATATAAAATTCCAACTGCAAATTATAAAGTTTTTAAAGAATTAAAACCAGCTTTAAATTATTTAGATCAAATTAAAATTCCAATTGTAATAAAAGCAGATGGTTTAGCTTCAGGTAAAGGTGTAATCATAGCTAATAATTTAAATTTTGCTAAAAATACCGTAAAAAATATGCTTAACGGTAATTTATTTGGCAATGCAGGATGCAAAATTGTAATTGAAGAATTTCTTTATGGTGAAGAGATTAGTTTTACTGTAATAATCGATGGTAAAAATATGATACCGATTGTAACATGTCAAGATCATAAACGTATTGGAAACAATGATACAGGTCTAAATACAGGAGGAATGGGTGCTTATTCTCCTGTAACAATTGTTAATGATACAATATATAAACGAATAATGGATCAAATAATTAATCCAACAATAAAAGGATTAAAAGAAGAAAACAACAATTACAAAGGGTTTTTATACGCAGGATTAATAATAGATAAATTAGGAAATCCTAAAGTTATTGAATTTAATTGTAGACTTGGAGATCCAGAAACGCAAACAATAATTATGAGATTAAAATCTGATTTAGTAGAACTATGTCTTTCCTGCATAAACTCTGATCTTATAAATAATCCGTTATTATGGGATAAAAGATTTTCCTTAAGTGTAGTAATATCTTCTATTGGATATCCTGAATATTATAAAAAAGGAGATATAATTCATAATTTACCTATAAAAGAAACAAGTGATTTTAAAATATTTCATTCTGGCACAAAAATAAATAATAATAAAATTGTTACATCTGGTGGTCGTGTATTATGTGTTACTGCTTTAGGATATGATATAATACAAGCAAAAGAAAAAGCTTATGAAATAATTAAAAAAATCAAATGGGAAAATAGTTATTATAGAAACGATATTGGGTTTCACGCTATATAATAATAAATTATAAAATATAATTTTAATTTATTAAATTTCAAAAAAATTTAATTTTTTAATATATCTAATATTTTAGAAAATTATATTTTTATATTAAAATAACAATAATTTTATATTTTAATCATCATTAGATTATATCTATTGCTATATATAATTTTTTTGTTATACTTAAGATAATTTTACTTTATAAATTAATTTTTCACAAAAAACTATACTATTTATTATAAATAAAATTATATTTATTAGAGAAAATAAAAAATGATAACTATAAATGCAATTACACGACATAACTGTGGCAAAAGTAGCAGTAAAAAACTACGAAAAAATAATAAAACTCCAGCAATTATTTATGGAAATAATATAAAACCTATTCATATTATAATCATGCAAAATGAAATAATAAATAAAAAAAATAATAAAGATTTCTACTCAATATTAAATTTAATATTAGATAAAAAAAAAATAAAAGTAAAAATTCAAGATATTCAATATCATCCATTCAAAAATAAATTTGTACATATTGATTTTATCATAATTAATTAAAATTTAATTTTTAAATAAAACAAAAACATTAATTTATTTAACATTTTTTTATTTTTTGTTAAAATTTTTAAGTAAAAATTTTTATTTTAATTATAATCAAAAAAAATATAATATATTTTAAATTACACAATACTAAATAATTAATTTTAATTAAAAATTACAAATATATTTACTAAATTCATCAGGATGAGAAATAAATGGTGCATGCGCACTATCACGCATAATTATAGATGATGATTTTGGATACATATTATCTAATAATATAGATACTTTTCGTGGAACTAAACTATCTAAATACCCATAAATTCTCAAAAAAGGAACAGATATATTTTTTAACTCTTTTCTTAAATCTTCAGTACGTAAAGATTTTATACCAGCACTTAAATTTTCTACAGTTGGTATGGGTTGTTCAATAATTGCATTTTTTAATATATAAATATCTTTTTGAGAATTTAATGTTCCAAATGTTTGCAACATTAAAAAATGTTCAATTGTATGTTTATAATTCATTATTAATTGATTTTCAAAATTTGAAATTACTTCTTTAGAAATTCCAGGCCATCCATTTTTATCAGAAATAAAATAAGGCGAAGAAGCAACTGTTATCAATCCTTTAATATGTTTATAATGATCAATTGCAATACGACTAGCAACTAAGCCTCCAAATGACCAACCAAGCCAAATAGAATCTTTTGGAGCATTTTCCCAAATAATATTTGCTATAGATGATACATTCATAGGAGAAAAATTATAATTTACACCATAACCTGGTAAATCAATAAGATAAATACGAAACCTAGATGATATTTTTGGAATAATTGTATTCCAAACTTGTGAATTTAACCCCCATCCATGTAATAAAATAATATTTTGTTTCCCTTTTCCAATAATTCGCCAATATAAATTTGTCATAATTATCAATTTAAAATATCAAAATTTATAAAAAAATTTTAAAATATACTTAATTATTATTAAAATAAAAAACGTATATGCAATATTACATTATACTTTAAAATAAAATTAATTTCTTATATAAAATAGCTTTATTATTATATATAAAATATTTTATAAAAAAATACAATCAAAATCAATTAAATATTTACTATATAAAAAAATATAAATATTTTTTATATTAAATAATAAATTATATAAAATATTTTTTTAAAATAAATTTTCCAATTCATTAATAAAATCAAAAGAAGGATAATAAAAAAAAAGTCCGTTTTTAGAATTAATATTATCAATACCTCTTAAAAATAAATAATAAATACCACCAAAATGAACATTATAATTATAATTAATTAATTTTTGTTTTAAATAACGATGCAATACAAGAGAATATAACTGATATTGTAAATCATATCGATGATTAACTATTGTTTTTTTTATATATATAGATGAATAAAAAGAAGAATTTCCACCTATATAATTAGTTTTATAATCCAATAAATAAAATTTACCTTTTCAAAAAAATACTAAATCTATAAAACCTTTTAACATTCCATGTATCTTTTCAAAATTTAATTTACAACAACACTTAGAAATCTCATCATATTTATGAGTAATTTTATCTATATCTTTTGATTCTATTTTATTTTTAATAGATAAATAAAATCGCAATTCTTTTATATAATCTTTTTTATTTAAAACAGACAATGATAAACCATTATTATTTAATGAAACATTAGTAATAATATACAACCACTTTTGTAATTCAAAAACTAATTCATCATCAAAACCAAAATAATTTAATTCTTCAATTAACCATTTTAATGATATCTTTTTAGAAAAATTAATTTTTTCCATTATTTTATGTAAAAAAATTCCAGATATAATTCCTTTTGGAAAATTATAAGGTATTTTTATTGTTTTAAAATTTTGTAAAAAATTAATGTTTAATTTAGAATTTATATTTTTTTTTAATCTTGAATCAATAAAATCAATTTTTGATATAAAACCATATTTTTTTTTAAAATTATTTTTATTTAAATCTGAATAACTTATAACTTTTCAATTATCATAATAATTATAATTAAATATTTTTTTTGAAAAATTATTTTTATCATTTTTTATAATTAATTTTTTTTTAGGTTCAAATAAATCAATAAAACTAATATCTATATTTTTATTTTTAATATTTAATAATGAATTTTTTAAAAACTCAAAATTACCAACTTGTTTTTTTTGTATTAAATAACCTAAAGCAGATAAATGCAAATCTGTATTTTTATTATTTTTTTTGTTATTTTTAATTAATGGAGCAATACCTATACTACAATGATAAATTGAACGAGTTAATGCTACATATAATAAACGTAAATCTTCTGATAAACGTTCTTCATCAGCTAAAATATTAGTTTTTTCGCTTTTATATAAATCTAACTTTACAGTAAAATCTTTACGATCATAATAGAATCCATTTGATCTAAATAAAAAATTACTAGCAAACGGGATTAAAACTATTTTATATTCTAATCCTTTAGAATTATGAATAGTATTAATTTTAACTAAATTTTTATCATCTTCAACACAAATTTGTTCTGTATTTAATCGTTTATTTTGATCATAAATTTGTCTAGTTAACCATCGTATAAGTGAATGTTTATTTTCAAAATGAAATGATTCTTCTTGTAATAATTCAATAATATACATTATATTAGTTAATCGTCTATTATCATAAACATCAAATAAAAAATTTTGTACAATATTTCTTTTTATCATTAATGAATTAAACATATACATAAAACCATATTTATCCCAAATAATTGCATAATTATAAAATTCATTAACTATTTTTATTAAAAAATCTTTATTATTATTAAATTTTTCAATATCTTCAAAATTTAAATTTAAAATACTAGTTGCTAATGCATTACGCAATATATTATGCTTTTCTGGATTTATTATCGCTTTTAATAATATTAATAATTCTTTTGCTTCTTTAGTTGAAAAAACACTTTCTTGATTTGATTTAAATATTGAACAAACATTGAGTTCACTTAATGCATTATATATTAATAATGCTTCACGTTGAGTTCTAACTAACACTGTTATATCTGATCCGGAAATAAAAGTTTTTTTTTCTTTATTATCAAAAAAATAACTTGTCCCTTTAAAACCACCAATTAAATATTCAACAATTTGTGATGTACATTTTTTTATAACAGCTTGTTCATATTCAGCAACTGAAACAGATTTTACATCAAGATACCAAAAAGTAAGTGCTTTAACTTCTTTTCCATTATGTATTAATTTTTTATATATATTATTTTGTGAAAAATTTATAGGTTTAAATTGAATTTGTTCAAAAATAAATGGTGTATCACAACGAAAAAAGATATAATTAACAGCTTTAACCATATCTTTTGATGATCTATAATTAGTATCTAACGTATAACAATTACCTACTTGTTTTTTGACTTTAAAATATGTAAAAATATTTGCGCCTCTAAATGAATATATAGATTGCTTTGGATCACCAATAAAAATTAATATTGTATCGTTAAATCCCTTATATATTTTTTGAAAAATATAATATTGTTGTAAATCAGTATCTTGAAATTCATCAATCATAGCTACTGGGAAATTTTTATTAATTAATTTTGCTAATATTTTATTATTATTAACATTTAAAATTTTATATAAAACAGATATTAAATCATCAAAACCTATTTCAGATCTATTATATTTTTCATAATCAATATTTTTTTTTACTTGTTTTATTGCCATAGGTATTACTATATCTTTAATAGTAAACAACTCAAGAAATAATTTTTCTATTTGTTCAAAAACTATATGTTTAGGTCCATAATTACTTTTTGATTTTTTATCTAATTCGTTTTGAGAAAAACGTATAAGATCTTTATCTAAAAAATAATCTTCAGTTTTTTCTTTAGCCCATTTAGTTATTTTTTTTAACCAAAAAGGTAAAAACCTAGAACTATATATTCTTTTATTTATATTTGAATTAATAAAAACTTTTTCAAAATCACAAACATTTAAAATCCATATTTTTTTTATATTTTTAATAATAGAAATTAAACGATTATGTCTTTCTATTAAAGTTTCTTTATTTTTATACAAATTCAAAATTATTTTAAAATTATTTTTTAAAAAAGGATGTATTTCACGAAATAAATCATCAGGATTTTTCCAATTGGAAAATATAACTTTTGTTATCGAATAATTTAATTTATAAAAATTACAACGCCAAAAATCTTCAACAGCCTGTTTTTGAATTATTGATTCATTTTTAATTATAGAATTTTTAAATAAAAGACCAAATTCAAAAGCATTAGTTGTTAAAACTCGTTTACAAAAACTATGTATAGTATATATAGAAGCTTCATTTATTGAATATTCTGCTATTGATAATAAATTTATAGCCAAATTTATATTTTTTGTATTACGTAATTCATTAAATAAAATCATATATTCTTGTTTAGATTCAAAACCAATACCATTTCTTAAACAAACTAAATACATTTCACGTATTCGTTGACGAATACGTTTACGTAACTCATTTGTAGCAGCTTCAGTGAATGTAACAACTAAAATTTCTTTAACGCTAAATGGTTTTGATATTACGTTTTTTATACATAAACCCAATAAAAGACGTAAATAAAAAATTCCTATAGTATAAGTTTTACCAGTACCAGCTGATGCTTCTATTAATGATATTCCTTTTAAGGGAAAAGAAAAAATATCAAACATAAAATGTTCTTCTTTAATTTTAAATTATTTTTTATAGTTATAAAAAATAATTTTTTTTAAATAATTAAAATGTTATAAAAATGTATAATTAATTAATATATGTTACATTATCAAATAAATCATAAAAAACATATATCATATTATATTTAAATAAATATAAGTTATTTAATAAAAAATTATAAACAAATATTTTTATATATTATTAGATATATATAAAATAATTAATTATATTAATAAAATTAATAATACGAAATTATAATAAATATAAATATTAATAAAAATATTAAATTTAAATATTTTAACTAAAATTATTCAAAATATCGTAAATTTTTTTAATCAAATTAAATATTTATTTATACAAAAATTTATTTATTAGGCAAATAGTTTAATGGATTTACTGGTTTTCCTTTATAACGAATTTCAAAATGCAATCTAACAGAATTAGTATCAGTGCTTCCCATCATAGCTATTTTTTGTCCTTTTATAACATCTTGTTGATCTGATATCAATAATTTTTCATTATGAGCATATGCACTTAAATATTCACTATTATGTTTTATAATTATAAGTTCTCCATATCCACGTAATCCATTTCCAGCATAAACAATTTTTCCTGAAGCAGATGCTAAAACTGGTTGTCCACGTATTCCAGAAATATCTATCCCTCTATTTCCACCAGATGTATTAGAAAATTTTTCAATAATCTTACCATCAGTAGGCCATTGCCATTTAATAAATAAATTACTTGAATTAGCTATATCATTTGAATTTTCTTTTATAATTTTATTAGTTTTTTCTGTTTGAACTTGTAAAAGTGATTTTTTATTATTTATTGTATTATCATTAATAATATTATTATTCTTAGTATCTATAAATAAATTTGATGAATTTGATTCAATATCTTTTTTATTTAATTTTATTAATTTTTCAACCGATTTATTATTATTTTTTTGTGAACAATCAACATTTATTATTTGACCTACATTTATTCTATAAGGTGCTAAAATATTATTTTTATAAGCTAAATCATAAAAATCAGTACCAGTTATATAAGAAATATAAAATAATGTATCTCCATGTTTTACTTTGTAAAATTTTTTTTCATAACTACCTTTATTAATTTTTTTATAATCACGAGTAAATTTTACTTTTTTATTATTTAAAAATATTATTGATGAATATTGTATACTTTTAGACGAATTCTGATTTAAAAAAGGCATATTTATATTTAATAATAAATCTATATTATTTTTTTTAAAAACGTTTTTTTTAATCTCATTTTTTTTTTCATTTGCATTAAAAAATGAATTATCAAAATAATATTCAGTTGAACATCCATAAAAAAATAAACATAAAAAGATAAATATAAAATTAATCTTATTAATAGAATCAACAATTTTCATGCTGTTTCTCCAAAAAAAAAAAAAAAAAAAAAAAAAAAAAAAAAAAAAAAAAATAAAATAAAATTTTATTTATTTAAAAAAATAAATTTTATTAATAACATATATACTATAAAAATAAAATAATTATTAAAATAATTATTAAATATAAATTAATTCATGAAAAATTAATATGTTAACATTAATATATAATAACTAAAAATAAATAATAATATATTATTAAGAATAAATTAAAAATATATTTATTAATAAATATAATAATTTACATAATATATAAAAAAATAATTATATATAAATATATTACATATTAAAATTTATTTTATTAAATAATTTAATTATTTAATAATAAAATTATTTAATATTATTCTATAATATTTATTTTATTTGTAATTTTTTGATAAAATTAATTAATATATATAAAAAAAATAAAATCAAACTTTAATATATTATATATAATAAAAACATTTTTTTATTTTTTATAAAAAAATTATAAATTAATTATATTTAATATATAAAATATAATTAATTTAAAAATTAAAAATTAATAACATAATATTTTTTTAAAAATCAAAAAATATTTATATATTTTTTGATGTATTAAATATTTTATTTATTTGAAAAATATTAATTCTATTAAATAATGGTTTAAATTTATTAATTTTATGATTTAATAATGGAAAATTAATTTCATCCCATAATAATTCTATATTTAAAAATAATTCAATACGTTTATTTAAACCCGGTAAAACAGGTTTTAAATAAGTAGATAATACACGAAAAAAATTTATACCCATTGTACAAACATCTTGTAATTCTTGAACTTCTCCTTTTTCTTTTAAAATTTTCCAAGGAGATTTTTTATCAATATAATTATTAGAAATATCAGTTAAATTTATTATTTCACGAATTACTTTACTATAATTTCGACTGCTATAATATTCACCAATAATTTTTTCTTTATTAATAAAATCTTGATATAAAACTGGATCAATTAAATTAGAAGATAAAAAACCATTAAAATATTTTGAAATAAAATTAGCAGTTCGAGAAGCAAGATTAACGACTTTGTTTACTATATCACTATTTATACGATAAATAAATTCATTGAAATTAAGATCAATATCTTCAATATTTGAAGAAAGTTTTGTTGCAAAATAATAACGTAAACAATCAGGATCAAAATATTTTAAATAAAAACTAGCAGTAATAAACGTACCACGTGATTTAGACATTTTTTTACCATTAATAGTAAGATAACCATGAACAAATAATTTTGTTGGTTTGCGATAATCACTTCCATCTAATATTGATGGTAAAAATAAACTATGAAAATATACAATATCTTTACCAATAAAATGATAAATTCCTAACTTTGAATTTTTATTTCAAAATTCATCAAAATTTATATTCTTTTTATCACATAAATTTTTAAATGTAGACATGTAACCTATTGATGCATCAAACCAAACATAAAAAAATTTATCAATGGTATCAGGAATTTTAAAACCAAAATATGGAGCATCACGTGTAATATCCCATTCTTTCAAACCAGAATCAAACCATTCTTTTATTTTATTAACTACTTGTTTTTGAATAACACCAGAATTAATTCATAATAACAATATATTACTAAAAAAAGGTAAATCAAAGAAAAAATGTTCTGAATTTCGAATAATAGGAATTGAATTAGAAATAACAGAACGTAAATTAATAAGTTCAGTAGGATTATAAGTTATACCGCAAACTTCACAATTATCTCCATATTGATCCTTAGATTTACACTTTGGACAAGTTCCTTTTATAAAACGATCTGGTAAAAAAATATTTTTTTCTAAATCAAAAAATTGAGAAATTATACGCTTTTTAATAAATCCTTTTTTTTTTAATTTATTATAAATTAATTCTAAAAAAAATTTATTTTCTTCGCTGTGAGTTGAATAATAATTATCATAACTAATAAAAAAATTAGAAAAATCGTTTTGATGTTCATTATTAATAGTTATTATTATTTCTTCAGGATTACAATTTAATTTTCTAGCATTTATCATAATTGGTGTTCCATGAGCATCATCAGCGCATATAAAATAAACAATTTTATTACGCATTCGTTGATAACGAACCCAAATATCTGCTTGAATATGTTCGAGCATATGACCAAGATGTATTGGACCGTTAGCATATGGAAAAGCACATGTTACTAATAATTTATCAGGTATTTCGCACATTTTATTTAGCAAAACATTTTAAAACTAACTTAAAACGTTATAATTAATCAGACAATATATAAATTATATACAGAATTTTATTAAAAAGAAAACTTTATTTAATAAAATTTTGTATGTAATTTATATATTATTTTATTAATTATAACATTTATTATATGCAATATTTTTTTAAAAAATAAAAAATAAAATTATTTTTTTTAAAATATCAATATTATTAATAATAAAATTACTTATATTAAAAAATAATTTAATTATTAATTATATTGACAAAAATTAAATATTAAATATATAGTGATATGCTTATTTTTTTATTAACTTGTAAACATAATTTTATATATTATTATAAATAGTATTTATAATGTAAATAGGAATTAATATGCGTTTATGTGATAATGATATAATTAAATTAATGAATAAAAATAAATTAATATTTAATCCTAAACCACCTATTGAACGAATAAATGGGGTAACTGTTGATGTTTGTTTAGGAAATAAATTTAGAATTTTTTTAGGATATAAATCATCTTTTGTTGATTTAAGTAATACTGAAGATAAAATCAATGAATTACTGAATACAATTATGAGTGATGAAATCAATATAGATAAAAATAATTTTTTTTTTTTTACAACCAAATGAATTAGCTTTAGCTATTACATTAGAATCAGTAACTATTCCTAATAATTTAGTTGGATGGTTAGATGGAAGATCATCATTAGCTAGATTAGGTTTAATGGTACACGTTACATCACATCGCATAGATCCAGGTTGAAATGGACATATTGTTTTAGAATTTTATAATTCAGGTAAACTTACTTTAGCATTGCGTCCAGGAATGATTATTGGTGCTCTAAGTTTTGAAATATTATCTGGATATGCTATTCGCCCATATAACAAAAGAAAAAATGCTAAATATAAAAATCAAAATAAAATTTTAAAATAAAATTTATTTTTTTAAAATCAAAAAAAACCTCATTAAATAAAATAATTATATTTAATTTATTCTTTAATTTTAAAAACTATTTAAAAATACTTCATTAATAATCCAACAATTATTTCATACTAACATTTTTAATCTAATTCAATTAGTATAAATAAAAACAAGATCCTTTAATATCATAACACCATTTACTATTTAAATATTATTTTTTATTTTTTGAATATCATAACAAAAATCTTCTTTTTTATTACATACAAATAAATTTCCAGCAATTGTTTTTATAACATCAGTTAAAGTAACAATACCTTCAACTAAACCAAATTCATCCACTACAAAAGCAAAATGTGTTTGTGTATTTCTAAATTGTTCAATAGCTTTTAAAAGCGATATCCCTTCAGAAAAAATTAATGGTTTAGTAATTAAAGAACGTAAATTTAAACTTTTTCCGCTTAATTGTTGTTTAATTAAACATAACATATGAATAATACCAATTGGTTCATTATTTATAGTTTTATCAATAACAATTAAACGTGAATATGGTTTTTTATCAATAAATTTCAAAAGTTCACTAGTTGATTTATTAATATCTAAATAATCAATATTATATCGAGATGTCATTACACTACCTACATTACGATGAGTTAATCCTAATATACGTGATATCATTAACTTTTCTTGAAACTTAAAAATTGATTGATCGTTAATTAAATCAAATATATAATCATTTAATTCATAATTTTCATATTTAGTACTTAAAATACGTAATACCATCTCAGAAGTACACTTTTTTAAGTATCTAGAATTCATAAGTATCTTACGTCGACTAAATTGTATAAATTGATTTAAAGTTTCAGTCATTATAGAAAAACCAATTGCAACATATAAATATCCTTTCGGGATTTTATAACCTAAACCTTCAGCAACTAATGTAAAACCTATCATAAGTAAAAAACTAAGACATAAAACAATAATAATTTGATGATTATTAACAAAATCTGATAAAAATTTACTTGCCCATATCATTAATAACATAGAAATAATTAAAGAAGCAATCATAATACCAACATGATCAACTATTCCAACAGCAGTAATCAAAGAATCTATTGAAAAAACTGCATCAATAATAATAATTTGTATTACAACAGCCCAAAAATTTGATGTTTTTTTTTGTGTATTATTATAAAAATCTTTTCCTTCTAATCTATCATTAAGTTCAATTATAGCTTTCAATAACAAAAAAACCCCACCAATTAAAATAATTAAATCTCTAGCGCTAAATTTATGACCAAATAAAATAAAAATAGGTTTAGTAAGTGTAATTAACCATGATAAACTAAATAATAAAATAATCCTCATTATCAAAGCAGGAATAAGACCTGCAATACGAGCTTTTTCTCGTATTTTATACGGTAATCTATCAGATAGAATAGTAATAAAAACAATATTATCAATACCAAGAACAATTTCTAAAATAATAAGAGTAACAAATCCAACTAAAATTGAAGGATCTATAATTCATGCCATACAATTTAATTTAATCTCCTATATATATCATTTAATACTTTTAATAAAAAAATTAAAATTTTTTATTTATTATAAATATTAATAATTATATTATTAATATAATAAAAACAAAAAATTACATGTTTAATTATAAATAAATTTAAAATTTATAATATTTTTTAATAAAAATTTATATATTAAAAAAATATTTATTTTTAAAACAAAATAACTAATATTTATATTATATGTATTTTTTTTAAAAATTACATATAACTTAAAAAATTTTTATATATTTATTTTTATCAAAAAAATAAATTTATAATATATTCAACCACAATATATATAAAAACATCTTAACTAAGAAATAATATTTTTGTATAAAAATCAAAATCTAAAAAAATAATATAAAAACTAATTAAATTGATAAAACTAAATATTTCACATATATTAAATAATATCAATATTATTTAATATATAAAAATATAAAATATATTAAAAATAATTAAAAACAAATAAATATAATATAAATATATTTTTTATATTTACTTTATAAACTATTTTATTTAAATATTATTTAAATTGAAAATTAAATATAAAAAAAATGAATTATTTTTAATATATATTAAATAAAATGACACAAATAAAAATTGATAAATATTGAATGAAAAAAGCAATAAAACTTGCTTTAAAAGCAAAAAATTTAGGTGAAATACCTGTAGGTGCAATTTTAATAAAAAATAATCAATTAATTTCAACAGGATTAAATAGATCTATTATCGATCATAACCCTATAGCACACGCAGAAATGCTTGTTTTACAACAAGCAGGTAAAATTTTAAAAAATTATCGTTTAACAAATACTACTCTTTATGTTACATTAGAACCTTGTATAATGTGCATGAGCGCAATTATTCATAGTCGTATTAACAGATTAGTATATGGTACAAAAAACAATAAAACAAATTTTTATAATTCATTAATTAAATTTAAAAAATATATTAATATAGAAAATTGTAATATAAATATTGTAAGTGGGGTTTTAGAAAAAGATTGTACTTTAATATTAAAAACTTTTTTTAAAACATTAAGAAAAAAAAATATTAAAAACATAAAATAACATAATAAAAAAATTTTAACAATAAAATTACAAAAAAAATAAAAAGTATATTTTTTATTTTATAAAAATATATTTTTTTTAAAAAATTTATTTTTTAATTATATTTATATTTTGTAAAATATAAATATTTTAAATAAAAATTAATAGTGACAATAAAAATTAAAATTTTTTTATTAATGTTTTTAAAATTTAATTAAAAACATAAAAAGAGAAAATCATTATGCAAATTTTATATGGACCAAAAGCTTTATCAGATTTTCGTATTAATAATTTATTATCTATTTTTATAAAAAAAAATATTCATATAAAAAATATCTATACAAAATATATCTATTTTATTGATTTATTATCACCATTAACCTCTAATGAAAAAAACAAATTAAATGAATTATTAAAATATGATTTTAACTTAAAAAAACAAAAAATAATTGAAAAACTAATAATAGTTGTTCCTAGATTAGGAACTATTTCATCATGGTCATCAAAAGCAACAAATATTGCTTATAATTGCAATCTTTTAAAAATTAACCGTATTGAACGTGGTATAGCATATTATATAAAAGCAACATCATTATCATCTTCAGAATTAAATTATATAAAAATAATTTTACATAACAAAATGACAGAAAATATTTTTACTTCTTTTGAAGAAATAAAATTAATGTTCAAAAAACATAAACCACTACCAATGAAAACAATAAATGTTATTAATAATGGCCGTGTTGAATTAGAAAATATTAATAAAAAAATAAGATTAGGATATTCAGAAGATGAAATAACATATTTATTAAACGTTTTTTTAAAACTACAACGAAACCCAACAGATGTTGAATTATATTCTTTTGCTCAAATAAATTCAGAACACTGTCGTCATAAAATTTTCAATGCAAATTGGATTATTAATAAAAAAAAACAAACAAAATCATTGTTTGATATGATTAAAAATACATTTAAAAATACTCCTGATCATGTATTATCTGCATACAAAGATAATGCAGCAATAATAAAAGGTTACTTAGTTGATCGTTTTTTTCCAAAACAAAATAAAAGTTATTGTTATCATAAAATAAATACACATACTGTAATAAAAGTAGAAACTCATAATCACCCAACAGCAATTGCTCCTTGGCAAGGAGCTGCAACAGGTTCAGGCGGTGAAATTCGTGATGAAGGATCAACTGGTCGTGGAGCAAAACCAAAAGTAGGTTTTGTTGGTTTTTCAGTATCTAATTTACATATTCCAGATTTTAAACAACCTTGAGAAGAATTTTTTGGTAAACCAAAACATATTGCTAGTGCACTTGACATTTTAATAAATGGTTCTCTAGGAAGTGCAACATTTAATAATGAATTTGGACGTCCTACCTTATTAGGATATTTTCGTACATATGAAGAAAACGTCAATATTTATAATAAAAAAGAATTAAAAGGTTATCATAAACCAATAATGTTAGCTGGCGGTATAGGAAATATTTGTCATAAACATATAAAAAAAGAAAAAATACCTATAGGTACAAAAATAATCGTGATTGGCGGATCATCAATGAATATAGGAGTAGGAGGAGGAACAGCATCTTCATCTATATCAAGTGAATTAAATAAAGATTTAGATTTTAAATCTGTACAAAGAGAAAATGCTGAAATGGAAAGAAGATGCCAAGAAGTTATAAATAAATGCTGGCAATTAAACGAAAATAATCCAATTTTATTTATTCATGATGTTGGAGCAGGTGGTTTATCTAATGCAATCTTTGAATTAGTTAATGAATCTGGATATGGTGGTTATTTTGAATTACGAAAAATTCCTAATGATGAACCACAAATGACTCCATTAGAATTATGGTGTAATGAATCACAAGAACGATATATTTTAGCAATTAAACAAAAACAACTTACTTTATTTGAATCTATATGTTTACGTGAACGAACACCATTTTCAATAATAGGAAAAATAATAAAACAACCTAATTTTATTTTAAATGATTCATATTTTAAAAACAAACCAATTAACTTACCTGTAAAAACTTTTTTAAATAATACACCAAAAACACTTAAAAATGTAAAAACATTTAATAAAAATCTTCAAAAATTAAACAAAACAATTATAAATTTAGAAGATGCAATCAAACGAATTTTAAGATTTCCAGCTGTAGCTGAAAAAACATTTTTGATAACAATAGGTGATAGAAGTATAACAGGAATGGTTTCTCGTGATCAAATGGTAGGACCATGGCAAATACCAATTTCAAACTGTGCTGTAACAACTACTAGTTTTAATGATTATTATGGTGAATCAATATCAATTGGCGAAAAAGCTCCTATTTCATTAATAAATTTTAGCTCATCTGCAAACATGGCAGTAGGAGAAGCATTAACTAATTTATCCTGTTCATATGTGAAAGATTTAAAACATATTAAACTATCAGCAAATTGGATGGTTGCAACAAATCACAAAGGAGAAGATGCTGGGTTATATGAAGCTGTAAAATCTATTACTACATTATGTTCTAAATTAAATCTTGCAATTATAGTAGGAAAAGATTCACTGTCAATGAAAACATGTTGGAAAAAAAATAATAAAAAAAACATAATGACATCACCATTATCTGTTGTAATTAGCGCATTTGGTCGTGTAGAAGATGTACGATTAACTGTTACACCTGAATTAACAAAAAATTACAATAATATATTACTTTTAATTGATTTAGGAAAAAATAATAATGCTTTAGGTGGAACTGCATTAGCTCAAGTTTACAGACAACTTGGAGATAGATCAGCAGATATACGTGATGTTAATTTATTAATTAATTTTTTTAAAGTAATACAAAAATTAATTTTTAAACAAAAAATACTAGCATATCATGATCGTTCAGATGGAGGATTATTTGTTACATTAATAGAAATGGCATTTGCAGGTCATTGTGGAGTCAATATAAATATAAATTCATTAAATGACGATATATTATCAGTTTTATTTAATGAAGAACTTGGTGTTGTAATACAAATTCGCAATGAAGATAAAAAATATGTTGAAAAATGCATATTTAACGCAGGACTAAGTAATTACACTCATTATTTAGGTACTGCAACATATAATGATGAAATAATAATAAACAAAAATAATAAAATAATTTATAAAAATTCTCGTACCATATTAAGAAAATGGTGGGGTGAAACAACATGGCAAATACAACGTATACGAGATAACTGTATATGTGCAGATCAAGAATATAAATCAAAACAAGATAAACATGATCCAGGATTAAACGTTCATTTATTATTTAATATAGAAGAAAACATTGCAGCTCCTTTTATTTTATCAAAAATTCGTCCAAAAGTAGCAATATTACGAGAACAAGGTATTAATTCTCATACTGAAATGGCAGCAGCATTTTACAATGCAGGTTTTGATGCTGTCGATGTACATATGACTGATCTATTAAATGATAATATATTGCTCGATGATTTTAAAGTTCTTGTAGCTTGTGGTGGTTTTTCTTATGGAGATACATTAGGTGCAGGTAATGGATGGGCAAAAACAATTTTATTAAATAATAAAGTACGTGATAAATTTTCATCTTATTTTAATAAATCAGATACATTATCTTTAGGAGTTTGTAATGGATGTCAAATGATGTCTAATTTACGAGAGCTTATTCCTGGTACTAATTACTGGCCATATTTTACACGAAATAAATCAGAACGTTTTGAAGCAAGATTTAGTTTAGTAGAAATCCAAAAAAGCCCATCTATTTTTTTAAAAGATATGGAAGGATCACGTATACCGATTGTTGTTTCACATGCTGAAGGAAGAGTAGATATACATTCTATAGAACAATTACAACAACTAGAATTTCATAATCTTGTTACAATGCGTTTTGTAAATAATTATGGTAAAATCACTGAACAATACCCAGCTAACCCAAACGGATCAGTTAATGGAATTACATCAGTAACATCAATAGACGGACGATCAACAATTATGATGCCACATCCAGAACGAGTTTTTCGTACTATAAATAATTCTTGGCATCCAAAAAATTGGGGTGAACATAGTCCATGAATGCGTATTTTTCATAATGCTAGAAAACAAATAAATTAATCTTATATTGTTAATTAACTACAAATTAAAAAATTTTTTATAAAAAATAAACAATATATTATTAAATAAATATAAAATATAAAATTATATTTTATATTTTAATAACATAAAAATATGAATCGAACATTAAGTATATCAATAGCACAATTAAATTTATTAGTTGGCGATATCAAAGGAAATTCTGAACGTATTTTAAAAATTGTAAAAAAATATGATAAATATTCAGATATTATTATATTTTCAGAGTTATCATTAACTGGATACCCCCCAGAAGATCTAATATTTCGTTCAGACTTTAAAAAAGACTGCTTAATTCAATTAAAACGAATACAGAAAGCTAGTAAACATACTGCAATTATTTTAGGTCATCCATGGTATGAAAAAAATAAAATTTTTAATGCATTGTCATTTTTTTACAAGGAAAAATTAATTTCTAGATATTTTAAACAGTCATTACCAAATTATGGTGTTTTTGACGAATTGCGTTATTTTACATCAGTACATAAAAATTGTATAGTTAAATTTAAAAATTATCGTTTAGGATTATTAATTTGTGAAGATATTTGGAATAATAAAATTATTAATTCAATAAAAAATGCTGGAGCAGAGATGTTATTAACAATCAATGCATCTCCTTTTGAAATACATAAACAAAAAATTCGTAATAATTTATTATTTTATCATTGTAAAAAATTTAATATTCCAATTATATATCTCAATCAAGTTGGAGCACAAGATGAATTAATATTTGATGGTAACTCAATAATATTAGCAAATAAAGGAAAACAAATTTATCAGTTAAATGAATTTAAAGAACAAATAGCCACAGTTTATTTTAAAAATTTAACATTAATAAATAAAAATAAAAAAAATAAAAAAACATCATACATTGAACAAACTTACAAAGCTTTAGTTATGTCAACTTATGATTATATTAATAAAAATAATTTTAACGGAGCAATTTTAGGTTTATCAGGTGGAATAGATTCGAGTTTAACAGTTACAATTGCCGTAGATGCAATTGGAAAAGAACGAGTACAAGCTATAATGATGCCTTTTCGTTATACTAGAAAAATTAGCATTTTAAATGCAAAAATACAAGCTAAATTATTAGGAATTAAAATTAATATTATAAATATAAATTCAATATTTGATGAATTTATAAAATTAATAAAACCAATAATTAAAGATATAAAATATACTGTTGTAGAAGAAAATATACAAGCACGTTGTCGCGCAATTATATTAATGGCTATATCAAACAAATATAATAAATTAGTATTAACTACAAGCAACAAAAGTGAATCTGCTGTCGGTTATTCTACTTTATACGGTGATTTAGCAGGTGGTTTTAATATATTAAAAGATATATCAAAAACATTAGTTTTTAAATTAGCTAAATATCGTAACACAATATCTACAATTATACCAAAAAACATAATTAATAGAGCACCATCAGCAGAATTAGCTCCTAGACAATTAGATCAAGACACATTACCACCATATAGTGTTTTAGATAAAATATTAAAAGAATATATAGAAAACAACTTATCTAAAAATGAATTAATAAAACTTGGTTTTAACAAAAAAATAGTTTATAAAATTATAGATTTAATTGATAATAATGAATATAAACGACGTCAATCACCAATAGGTCCTAAAATTACCGTACGAAATTTTGGTAAAGATAGAAGATACCCAATTACTTCAGGTTTTAAGAACAAAATAATATAAAAAATATAAAAATAATTATCTTTTTAAAAACAATTTTTTTAAAAAACTAATTTTTAGTTAATAATTTTCGTTTATTTATAATTTTAAATTATTAATATTATATATAATTATATTATTTATTTTAAATTAAGGAATAATAGATGCTATATAACAAAGATAAAAATTTAAATTACGATTTAGAATTATGGAATATCATAAAAAATGAAGAACAACGTCAAGAAGAATGTATTGAATTAATTGCATCTGAAAACTATGCAAGCTTAGAAGTCATGAAAGCTCAAGGATCTAAATTAACAAACAAATATGCTGAAGGCTATCCAAATAATCGTTATTACAATGGATGTGAATATGTTGATTTAATTGAACAACTTGCTATAGATAGAGCCAAAAAATTATTTAATGCAGATTATGCAAATGTTCAACCTCATTCAGGATCACAAGCTAATGCTGCAGTTTATTTGGCATTATTAAAACCAGGTGATACAATATTAGGAATGAATTTAACATGTGGAGGACATTTAACACATGGTTCACCAATGAATTTTTCTGGTAAATTATATAATATAATTTCGTATGGTTTAAATGAAAATAATGAGATAGATTATAATGATATTTTTTATAAAACAAAAAAATATAAACCTAAAATGATTGTTAGTGGTTTTTCTTCGTATTCATGTATAATTAATTGGAAAAAAATGCGTGAAATTGCAGATAATGTAAATGCTTTTTTATTAGCAGATATAGCTCATGTAGCTGGTTTAGTTGTTACTGGTTTATATCCAAATCCTATTCAATATGCACATATTGTAACAACAACAACACATAAAACCTTATGTGGACCACGTGGAGGTATGATTTTAGCAAAAGGACAAGATAAAGAAATATATAAAAAAATCGATTCAGCAGTTTTTCCAGGAATACAAGGCGGACCTTTATTACATGTTATTGCAGCTAAAGCGATTTCTTTTAGAGAAGCAATTGAACCAAAATTTAAAAGTTATCAAATACAAGTTATTAATAATGCAAAAAATATGGTAAAAATTTTTCAACAACATTCTTATAAAATTATTTCAAATAAAACTGAAAATCATTTATTTTTAATAAATTTAATAAATAAAAAAATTACTGGTAAAGAAGCTGGAAATTTATTATGTAAAGCAAACATTATAGTTAATAAAAATTGTATACCAAATGATCAAAAAAATCCATATATTACTTCAGGTATACGTATAGGTACTCCAGCAATTACTCGTCGTGGCTTTAAAGAAAAAGAAACGACAGAATTAACTAAATTCATATGTGATATATTAGATAATCCTAATAATAAAAAAATTATTAATGATATAAAGGAAAAAGTAGCAGTATTGTGTAAAAAATATCCTGTATATAAAAATTAAAAATAAAATATTTTTTAATAAATATTTTATTAAAAATAAATATTATTCAACTGTTACAGATTTTGCAAGATTTCTAGGTTGATCAACATCTGTTCCTTTTAATAAAGCAACATGATATGATAATAATTGTAATGGAATTATATAAAAAATAGGTGATATACACTCTTCAATATATGGTAAATAAATAACTTTCATATTTTCACTTGAAACAAAGCCTGAATTTTTATCAGTAAAAATATATAATAACCCCCCTCGAGCCTTAACTTCTTCTATATTAGATTTTAGTTTTTCTAATAATTTATTACTAGGAGCAATAACTATTATTGGTATATTAGAATTTATTAAAGCTAATGGACCATGTTTTAATTCTCCAGCAGCATATGCTTCTGCGTGAATATATGAAACTTCTTTTAATTTTAAAGCTCCTTCAATAGCAACAGGAAATTGAACTCCTCTACCTAAAAACAAAGAATGTTCTTTATCTAAAAAATCTTCTGCTAATTTTTCAATTACTTTATCTTGTAATAACATCCAATCAATATAAGATGGTAATCTATAAAGTGCATTAATTATACGTTTTTCAATACATATTTTATTTCCTTTTAAACGTCCAATATAAGCAACTAACATTAATAATACAGTTAATTGTGTAGTAAATGCTTTTGTAGATGCAACACCAATTTCAATACCAGCTTTTGTTATTAACGAAAATCTAGATTCACGAACTAAAGAAGATTCTGAAACATTACATATTGTTAAAGAAGTTAAATATTTTAATGTATTAGACAAACGTAAAGCAGCTAATGTATCTGCGGTTTCACCAGATTGGGAAATAGTAATTATCAAACTATTTTTACGATATGCATGTTTACGATAACGATATTCAGAAGCAATTTCTACATTACAAGGAATATTAGAGAATGATTCAAACCAATAACTTGCTATCATTCCTGCATTATAAGAAGTGCCACATGCTACAATTTGTATATGTTCAACTTGATATAAAATTTGTATTGCTTTTATACCTAAATCTTCTGTAAAATCAATTAAACCATCTTTATTAAAACGTCCTTCAAAAGCTTTCTTTATAGCTATAGGTTGTTCATATATTTCTTTTTGCATATAATGTCTATAAATACCTTTGTTAAAAATATCAAAATTAATATTTGATTCTATATATTTTCGTGTTACAATTTCTCCATTTTTATCAAAAATTTGTACAGAACGACGAGTAACTTTTGCAATATCTCCATCTTTAAGATATATAAAACGTCTTGTTACAGGTAATAATGCTAATTGATCTGATGATAAAAAATTTTCACCAACACCTAAACCAATAACTAATGAATTACCAGAACAAACAGCAATTAACAATTCTGAAAATTTACTACTCATAATAACTGCACTATAAACACCGCGTAATTTATTAATTACACGTTGAATAACGATAATTAAATTATTACATTTTTTAAATTCATAATTAGTAAGATGAGCAATAACTTCTGTATCCGTGTCAGAATTGAAAATATATCCTAATTGTTTAAGTTCAGATTTTATTTCTAAATAATTTTCAATTATACCATTATGTACTATTGCTATATGATCTGATATATGAGGATGTGCATTGCGTTTACATGGAACGCCATGTGTAGCCCATCTTGTATGAGCTATTCCAGTCCCACCTGGAATATATTTTTCTTTTACTTTTTCTGCAAGTATTTGAACTTTTCCTACTTCACGTAATCTTTTTAAAGAACCATTATTATCAATAACTGCCATACCAGACGAATCATAACCACGATATTCTAAACGTCTAAGTCCTTCTATTAAGATTTCTGCAATATCACGTTGTGCAACTGCACCAATAATTCCACACATAATTTAAATTTTCCAAAATAACATCAATATTTTTAAATTAATTTTTAAAGTTTTATAAAAAACATAGATTACAATTTATCAATTACTAAATATTTTTATATAAAATTATTTTTTTTTAATTGGACGTCTCCAATTTTTTATATGTATTTGTTTTGTTCTACTTAAAATTAATTCTGGATTATTTACATCACAAACAACAGTTGTACCAGCACCAATTGTTGCTCCTTTTGAAATTGAAATTGGAGCAATTAATTGACTATCTGATCCAATAAATACATTATCACCTATTATAGTTTTATGTTTATTCACCCCATCAAAATTACAAGTTATTGTACCTGCTCCTATATTTACATTGTTACCAATTTGTGCATCTCCTATATAACTTAAATGTCCTATTTTTGAAGATAAACCAAGTGAAGAATTTTTTATTTCAACAAAATTCCCAATATATGATTTAGCAGCTAATTTAGTACCAGGACGTAACTGTGCAAAAGGACCTACAACACATTCTTCAGATAATTCAGAAGAATCTATTATTGTATATGGTTTTATTATTGTATTATCACCAATAATACAATTTTTTAAAATGCACCCGAGTTGAATATAAACATTATTTCCTAAAATAACATTACCTTCTATAATAACATTAATATCAATAGTAACATCTATTCCATGTGTTAATTTACCACGGATTTCTACTCGATTAGGATCAATTAACATAACCCCATTTAATAATAATTTTTCAGCTTGTTCTTTTTGATAAATACGTTCTAATATAGTAAGATCTAATTTGCTATTTACTCCGTAAGTTTCACTAATATTATTAGGATGAATAGTCATTATTTTATTACCTTCTCTATAAGATATATTTATTATATCAGTAAGATAATATTCTTTTTGAAAATTATTGTTGTTTATTTTTTTTAACCAACGTTTTAAATCTTTTCCATTAGCAACCATGATTCCTGTATTAACTTCTTTTATATTACAATATTCTTCTGTTATGTCTGATTGTTCTATTATACTAATAACATTATTGTTTTTTCTAATAATTCTACCATAACCAGTAGGATTATCTAATATAACAGTTAATAAACCTATACCACCATTAGGTTTTATTTTAATCAAACGCTCTAAAATTTCTTTTGTAATTAAAGGAACATCACCATATAATATGATTATATCTTCATCATCTTGAAAATTTTGAGCAACTTGTTGCATAGCATGCCCTGTTCCAAGTTGTTTTTTTTGTAAAATCCAATTTAAAGTTTCATTTTTTAATTTTTTCTTAAAAAAATCTCCATTAAGTCCATGTACTAAATAAATTTTTGATGTAACTATAGATTTAGCAGTTTCAATAACATATTGAATGATTGGTTTTCCAGCTAAAAAATGAAATACTTTTGGTATTTTTGAACGCATTCTTATACCGATACCTGCGGCTAAAATAACAACGCTTTTTTTTTGTGAAATCATATTTTTTAAAATGAACTAAATTATTATAGTTTTAAATTAATGTTAAATTATTAAAAATTGATTATTTATTTTTTTTAAAAAAATATTTTAAAAAATAAATAATTTAAAATTTTTTATATTTTTAAATTTAACTAAAAGTTAATATAATATATAAAATTTATATAAAATTAAATATTTTTGTTAATAATTTTGTTAATTTATATTTAATTATATAAATATTTTTAATTTATTTTATATAAAATATTATATAAAAAAATACTAATATTTAAGATTTACATTTTGTATATTAGCAAATAAATTAAAACTATGTGATTAATTAAATAATTATATAAAATTTTATAAATAACAAATATATATTTATAATTATTTAAATTATTAAAAAATTAATATTTATAGAATAAATATTAATTTTTAAAAAAAATAATATACTAATATAATTAACATATCTCTTATAAAAATATGTTTTTTTAAAAATATTTTTTTAAAAAAATAATACAAGTTATATAAAGTATTTATGTTATTTTTTAAATTAATTAAAAATTAATTTATTGATTTAAATAAAATATTTTATTTTTTTTTAACCATATTAATAAAATTGAAATTGCTGCTGCAGTAATACCAGGTATACGCGAAGCTTGACCTATTGATATTGGTTTATGATCATTTAATTTTGTAACTACTTCATTTGATAAACCTTTAATTATTTTATAATCAATATTAATAGGTAAAAATATATTTTCATTATTTTTATTTTTTTCAATTTCAATTTTTTGTCGAAGAATATAACCTTCATATTTTATTTGAATCTCAATTTGTTGAGCTATTTGAAAATTTTTAATTTTTGATTCAAAACATTTTAAAGTTGTTAAAAGTTGATAATTTATTTCAGGACGTCGCAGTAAATCTTTTGCATTTGTTTTTTTAGATAATTTTATATTTAAAATTTTATTAATTTTATTTAAATCGTCTATATTTTTAGGTATAATAGTATTTTTTAGACGTTTACATTCTTTTTCAATCAATTCAATTTTACGATTAAAACGTTTCCAACGTAAATCATCAATTAATCCAAGTTGATATGCTTTTTCTGATAAACGTATATCAGCATTATCTTCTCTTAACATTAACCTATATTCAGCACGAGAAGTAAACATACGATATGGTTCTTTAGTTCCAATCGTACAAAGATCATCTACTAAAACTCCTATATATGCTTGATCTCTAGTTGGAAACCAACTTTTTAAATTTTTTACATATTGAGCAGAATTAATCCCTGCTAATAAACCCTGAGCTCCTGCTTCTTCATAACCAGTTGTACCATTAATTTGTCCAGCTAAAAAAAGACCTTTTATAAATTTATTTTCAAGAGTTTGTTTTAAATCACATGGATTAAAAAAATCATATTCTACTGCATATCCAGGACGAGTAATTTTTGCATTTTCCATACCTTTTATAGATTGAACAATTTGAAATTGTATATTTAAAGGTAAACTTGTTGAAATCCCATTTGGATAAATTTCATTGTTTATTAAACCTTCAGGTTCTAAAAAAATTTGATGAGATTTTTTATTAGAAAATCGTATTATTTTATCTTCAATTGATGGACAATAACGAGGTCCTATTCCTTCGATGATACCAGTATACACTGGACTATATTTAATATTTTTTATAATTATTTCATGTGTTTTTTCATTTGTATTTGTAATAAAACATGGTAATTGTTGTAAGTGTTTATTTTTAAAATTTAAAAACGAAAAAAAAGGTATAGGGTTATCACCAAATTGTTTTGTTAATTTATGAAAATCAATAGTTTTTATATCAATTCTTGGTGGCGTACCTGTTTTAAATCTATTAACACGTAAAGGTAATTTTTTTAAATTACGTGATAAAGAATTTAATAATACATCATTTATTCTAGCCCCTTTATAAGTTTTCAAACCAATATAAATTAAACCATTAAGATATGTTCCTACAGTTAGGATAATTGATTTACATTTAAATTTTATTCCAATTTTAGTTTTTACTCCTACTATAGAATCATTTTTAATAATTAAATCATCAACAATTTGTTGAAAAATTGTTAAATTAGATTGTTTTGCTAATAGTTCTCTAATAGATTGTTTATATATAAAACGATCTATTTGCACACGAGTTGATCTAACAGCATAACCTTTACTTGAATTTAATGTTCTAAATTGTATTCCGGATTTATCTGCTGCTATCCCCATTAATCCACCAAGAGCGTCAATTTCTTTAACTAAATGTCCTTTACCAATACCACCAATTGCTGGATTACAAGGCATATGTCCTATTGTATCTATATTATTAGTTAATAATAAAGTTTTACATCCAATTCTTGCTGCAGCTGCTGATGCTTCTATCCCAGCATGCCCGCCGCCTACTACTATGACATCGAAGTATTGATAATGAAACATATCTAACCTTTAAAAATTAAATTTATGTTTTTATTATATATATTAATAATATTAATTAATATTTATTTATATTATTTTTATTATTTGTATTTTTTTTGTGGATAAGTAAATCTTAATGATAAATATCATAATTATATAGTTAATTATATATTGTTAATTATTAGTTATATAATTGAGTATAA